>CAYRGJ010000014.1:0-78254 GCA_964423835.1 uncultured Dehalococcoidia bacterium
GAGAGTACGGGGTCCTGGCTCATGTTTACGTTTCCTCCTGTATCCCAGCGTTTGCCGAGTACCCAACCATGTCGCCGATAAGGCCCTAGTCACACCTCTGGTCGACCGCGGACAGACCGTAGTCCAGCGCTTCGCAGGCCATGTCCAGCAGCTCCTTCGGGGTGGTGCAGTTGGGGGCGATGATGGATGCATTGGGGGGGAAAGGCCCGATGTTGACGCCCTTCTCCGCTGCCTTGCGGGTGATCGTGAAAGACGGCCAGCCGGCCCACAGCCTCCCGGCGCTCTCCGTATTCCGGTCCGCCTTTATGAACGGCTCGCGGGTCTCCCGGTTCTTGACCAGCTCCACCACCCAGAAGCACCCCCTGCCGGATATCTGGCCGACGCACTTGTGCCGTTTCTCCATGTCCTTCAACCTGGGGCGCAGGTATTCCCCCACGGCGATGGCCTTCTCGATGCACCCTTCCTGCAGCATGTTGTCCAGATTGGCTTCCACCGCGGCCATGACCAGGGGGTGGGCGAAGAACGTCCCGCCCGTGTTCCAGCGGCTCTGGCCGAAGAAGTCCGCGATCTCCCTGCTGACCACCACGCCGCCCACCGGCAGCTGGGAGCTGCTGACGCTCTTGCCGATGGCCATGATGTCGGGTGTGGCCCCGCCGTACGCCTGGTATCCGAACCAGGACCCCAGACGGCCGATCCCCATCATGACTTCGTCATCGATCCAGAGTATGCCCAGCTCCCGCGTCAGCTGCCGCAGCTGTGGGAAGTACTCGGGGGCGGGTTCGATGGCCGCCGTGCCGTACATGGTCTCGGTGATAATGGCCGCCACAGTCTCCACGCCGACGGACCTGATGATGCTTTCAGCGGCATGGATGCAGGGCAGTCTGCCGCCGGCCATCTTGCAGCCGGGATACCTCTGCCCCAGGCTGCACCGGTAGCAGTTGTGGCCCGGGACGACAAACGTCGCACCTCCCTTGCCCGGGACATCCCGGACCCAGAGGGGCTCGCCGGCCGAGCACAGGTTGTGAGACGAGAAGCGGATGCGGGTGCAGGCGTCCGCGCCGGCCGTCCAGCCGTGATACTCCCACTCGCGAGTGCCCACATTGGGCCGGTTGGCATGCAGCCTGGCTATCTGCAGGGCCAGCTCAGAGGCTTCGCTGCCCGATCCCACCCAGCGCACGGCCCCGGCCCAGTTGTCCGGCCCCAGGATGTCTTCGATCAGCAGCTTCGACGCCCTGGCTTTGTACCGGTTGGTGGTCCCGCCCTCGCCCACGAACCCGAAATCAGCGCAGGCCTGTGTCACCGCCGCCAGTACCTTCGGGTGGCGCAGCCCGTTGATGCACGAGAAGTTCCCGCTCATCATGTCCAGCATCCTGGTGCCGTCGGAGTAGTAGATGAAATTCTCGTCCACGCGCTCGACGTACTGGATGGCTCTGCTCAGCTCCTTCACCGTGGAGACCTGGTGCAGGGAGTACTTCACGTCCCATTCCCTGCAGAGCTCCGGGGTGATCTCCTGCTTGGTCATTCGCTTTCACTCCTTCTCCCATTCGGGTGTGTCGGGATATGCCCGGTCACCTTCATGCTCCCTCGGTTTCCGCGGCCGGCCCGCTGGCGGCCGGCGGACGCGGCGCGGCCCTGGAGGCCCGCCAGGCCCGGTACTTCTGGGGCCACAGCAGGATGCCGACGCCGACGAAGCGCAGCATCAGCAGCATCACCAGGCCGTAGAGCAGCATCTCGATCCCCGGGAACTGGGAGCCGAACTCCCGCCGGGCCACCCAGACCAGGGGTATCATTATGGCCGGCCCCACCACCGGTCCCCAGATGGTCCCCACCCCGCCGATGTAAACCATCAGGGAAACGGGCACGATGGTCTCGGGGCCGATCAGCGGCATGGCCTTGACGTAGTGAGAGTACTGGGCCCAGAAGGTGCCCGCCACGGAGAACAGGACGGCACTGATGACAAAGACAGCCATCCTGGTCCCCAGGAGGCTCACGCCGTAGAGCGAGGCCAGGCGGGCGTTCTGGGCGCTGGAACGCAGGCGCAGGCCCAGCCTGGACTTCATGACCAGGTGCGTGATCAGGATCGCGGCTGCGGCAAGTGCCAGGATGATGTAGTAGTAGGGCTGCGGGCTCACCCACTGGTAGTTCCAGGCGTTGTCGGTCATGGGCGGCGTGATGGACAGCCCCCTGGAGCCGCCGATGGAGGTGATGGAGGATACGATGAACACGGCGATCATGGCGAAGGCCAGGGTCATGGCCGCGAAGGAGACGAAGGAGATCGTCCCCCGCAGGATGAGCCACCCGGTGGGCAGGGCCAGGATGACCGTCAGGGCCATGCCGGCCAGCATCCCCAGCCAGGGGCTGATCCCGTAGTGGAGCCAGAGCAGGGTCGAGGTATAGGCGCCCGCCCCTAAGAAGAGCCCGTGCATCAGCGAGAACAGGTGGCCGCGCAGCAGCAGGTGCCAGGCGCAGCCCATGAAGATGATCCACAGCATGTAGATGAGCATCTTGAGCCAGTAGGTGCTCACCAGGTAGGGGGCCACGAGCAGGAGCACGAAAGAAGCGGCGCCAACCGCGGCGTAGATAATGCTTCTCTTAGTCATCTTCTGGCGAACAACCCTTCCGGTTTGAATAACAGGACGGCGATGAAGGCGGCGTACGGCAGGACCGGGGCCATGGCCGCTCCCAGGTAGTAGTCGCCGACGGCCTGCAGGATCCCGATGATGAAGGCCGCCCCCAGCGACCCCACGAAGCTGCCCAGACCTCCCAGCGTGCAGACCACGAAGGCAAACAGGAGCAGCGACGACCCCTTGAACGCGTCCACGGACCATATGGGCGCGATCAGGGCGGCGGCGATGGCCACCAGCGCGAAAGCCACCCCGAAGACCAGGGCCTGTACCTTCCGGGCATCTATGCCCATCAGGCCGGCCATTTCGGTGTTCTCGGCGATGGCGCGCACCGAGCGGCCAAACGAGGTCCTGGTCAGCACGAACTGCAGCACCAGCGTCACCACCACGCTGACCGCCGCCGCGATGATGTAGGAGACTGGGATCACCAGGTCCCCGGCGGCGATGGACTTGCCGCCCACCACCGAGGGCGTCGAGACCGAGTCGGCGCCGTACACGGCATCCAGGCTGCTCTCGATGATCCAGGATATCCCCAGGAAGCCCATGAACACCCCCGAGGCGCTGGAGATCATGAGGGGCCGGAAGAGGAAATGGTAGATGGGTATGGACACCAGGAAGAAGACCGGCGCCACGATGAGCATCGACACGTACGGGTCCAGCTTCAGGCTGAGGTGCATGCTGTACATGGCGAACAGGGCGATCACCAGGAAATCGCCGTGGGCCACCTGGAACTCCTTGGTCACGGAGTAGATCAGGGTCAGCCCGGAGGCGAACAGGGCGTACACCCCTCCCACCGCCACGCCGAATATTAGTATCTGGATCAGCTCCAACCCGGTCTCCTCTTCGTCATTGCCATCACCGCTCGAGTCCCTTGCTCCCTCATGCCGCTCAGATGGTCAGGTAGCGCTTCTGCACGAAATCTGACCTCTTGATGTCGGCGGGCGGCCCTTCCAGGATCACCCGGCCCTGGTCCATGACGTAGACCCAGTCGGCCACCTCCAGCGCCGCCGCCACGTTGTGCTCGACGAGCAGGATGGACAGCCCGCCGTCGCGCAGGTCTGTGGCGATGCTCATCACGTTGTCGATGGCCAGCGGCGCCAGCCCCTGCAACGGCTCGTCCATGACCAGGAGCTTCGGTTTGGCCACCAGGGAACGGGCCACCGCCAGCAGCGAGGCCTCGCCGCCGCTTAAGTGGCGCGCCAGGTTGCGCTCCCTGGTCTTCAATATGGGGAACCTCTCCTGCATCGCAGTGATGTCCTTCTCCTTTTCGTCCCGGCTGTCCCCCCGGCGCATCAGGGTGCCCAGCTGGAGGTTCTCCAGGACGCTCATGTCCGCGAAGAGCCCCCGCCCCTCCGGGATCTGGACCAGCCCCATGCGGGCGATCTGGCAGGGAGGGCGGCCGTCTATCCTTTCGCCCTGGAACCAGCATTCCCCGGCGGCGAGCCTGGCCACCCCCGATATGGCCCGGAGCACGCTGGTCTTGCCGGCCCCGTTGAGGCCGATGAGGGCCACCAGCTTGCCCTGCGGGACGCCCAGGGAGACCCCGTTGACGGCCCGCACCGAGCCGTAGCACACGGTCAGGTCCCTGACCGACAGGAAGGCGCCTGCCGCGTCAGCCATCTGCCCGCCTGCCCAGGTAGATCTCCAGCACCTGCTCATTGTGCTGCACCTCCCATGGCGTCCCTTCGGCAATCTTGGCCCCCGAGCTCAGCACGATAACCCGGCCGCAGAGGCCGAAGAGAGGGCCCAGGCGGTGTTCGATGATCACCGTGGTGGTCCCGGCGGCCTGGGCCTGAAGGACGAGCTGCGCCGTGAGGTTTATCCTCTCGGCGGACAGGCCGGTGAACGGCTCGTCCAGCAGCAGCATCTTGGGACGGGTCACCATCGCCTGGCCGATGGCGACCATCCGCTGGTCCGCGAAGGAGACCCCGGTTATGACAGTGTGCGCCAGGGCTTCGAGCCCCAGGGTCTTCAGCATCTCGTCCGCGCGCTGGTGTGCCTCAGCCATAGGCATGTGGCACACCAGCGGCAGAAGAATGCTTTCGTGCACGGTAAAGGCGGCGAAGTACTCTGTCTTCTGGCACGACCGGCTCAGGCCCATCCTGGCTATCTGATGGCACTTGAGGCCGTCTATGCGCCTGCCATCGAAAACCACCTTGCCCTTCTGGGGCCGGTAGAAGCCGCTGATCACCTCGAACAGCGTCGACTTGCCGGAGCCGTTGGGGCCGATGACGCCGAGTATCTCGCCCGGTGCGACGCGGAACGAGACATCGTCCACGGCCACCACCTGGCCGAAGGTCTTGGTCACATTCTCGACTGACAGCATTCGCTTTACCCAGCAGAGCCTTCGTTCGCCATACTGCTCGCAACTACTTGAACTGGGCCGTGGATGTGTCGAACCTCTCCGGGGCCACCACGTGGCACTCGTCGGCCTGCCACTGTGCAATGAAGTAGCCCTGGTCGACCGGCTCGTGCCTGTCGTTGAACCTCAGGCCCGGCGCGAAGTTGGCCATGATCAGGTCGGCATCGTCTTCCTTGAGGTTGACCGTGGACAGGGCGTCGTTGATCTTCTCCGGCTCTCCCGACTTGGCATCGGAGATGGCGCGGAGGACCAGGTACCCCGCCTGGCCGCCCACGATGGCCAGGCCGTAGGAGCCCGCTCCGTTAACCGCTTCGTACTTGTCCTTGAAGTCGATGGTGTTCTGGAAGCCGCTGGTGTAGACCATGGAGCAGGTGGTGAACTGGCCGCCGGCCTTGAGGGTCCTCCCGGCGACGTCCTCGCCGATCATGTCTATGTGGGACTGCCAGTTCAGGTTCAGCCACAGTCCGTACTCCGGCACGTAGTTCAGCCGGTCCAGGGCCTTGAGCAGGTCGGTCTGGGAGTATGGGTCCGTGAAAGCCAGGAAGACATCCGGGTTGGCCTGTTTCAGCTTCAGGGCATAGCTGTCCCATGAACTGACGCCGAAGGTGTGCGTTTCATCAAAGACCAGGGACAGGCCCTTGGCCGTGAAGGCCGGCAGAAGGATGTCGCTCTTGTTCTTCAGCATGTCCGCGGCCTGGTAGGTCAGCAGCCCCACGGTCTTGGGGTCCTTCCCCCAGTCGTCCTTAAGCCTGGTCAGGAAGCGCACGAAGGCCTCCCCCATGCCGGGATAGCTGGAGCTGGAGTTGCCCGCCCAGAAGTAGTCGTAGCCCTTGGCGGTGACGGCGCTGTCATAGCTTCCCGTGGCTATGACGGGCACCTTGAGCTGGTCCGCCAGCGGCGCCGCCTGGGCCTGGGAGACCTCGTCCGAGCCTATGACTACCGCCGCCACGCCCTCCTCGGTGATCAGCCTCTCCACCTCGCTGGCGGTTATGGTGGCGTCGCCCTTGTCATCCACCACGGTGAGCTCCAGCGTGGCCCCGCCCAGGGCCTTTATCCCGCCGGCGTCATTCACCTCGTCAACCACGAACTCGAGCCCCTTTTTGGTCTCAGTGCCCACCGTGCCCAGGTATCCGCTCAGCGGCAGCACGGCGCCGATCTTGACCACCTCAGTCGACGACCCTTCGTCGTCACCGCCGCACCCGATGCTTCCCAGGGCCAGTGACACTAGCAGGAGCAATGCCAGTACTATGCTCGCCTTCTTCATTCACTTACCCTCTCTCCAAGCTTTCGTGCATTCGCTTTACCCAGCAGAGCCTTCGTTCGCCATACTGTTCGTGTTCCACTAGAACCGGGCCGTGGAGGTGCTGAAATTCTCCGGGGCCACCACGTGGCAATTGCCGTCCTGCCACTGGGCAATGAAGAACTCCTGGTTGACCGGATCGTTCTTATCATTGAACGTCAGGTTCGGCGCGAAGCCGGGCATGACGAGCCCGGCATCCGCTTCCTTGAGCTCCAGGCTGCCCAGGGCATCGTTGATCTTCTCCGGTTCTCCGGACTTGGCATCGGAGATGGCCTTGAGGATCAGGTACCCCGCCTGGCCGCCCACGATGGCCAGGCCGTAGGAGCCCGCCCCGTTGACCGCTTCGTACTTCTCCCTGAAGTCGATGGTGTTCTGGAAGCCGCAGGTGTACACGATGGAGGCAGTGGTGAACTGGCCGCCCCTCTGGAGGGTCCTCCCGGCAATGTCCGCCCCTATCATGTCTATGTTGCTCTGCCAGTTCAGGGCCAGCCACAGCCCGTACTTTGGCATGTAGTTCAGGCGGTCCAGGGCCTTGAGCAGGTCCACCTCGGAGTATGGGTCCGTGGAGGCCAGGAGCAAGTCGGGGTTGGCCTGCTTGAGCTTCAGGGCATAGCTGTCCCAGGAGCTGACGCCGAAGGAGTGTGTTTCATCAAAGACCACCGTCAGTCCCCTGGCCGTGACGGCCGGCAGGATGACGTCGCTCTTATTCTTCAGCATGTCAGTGGCCTGGTAGGTCAGAAGGCCCACGGTCTTGGGATCCTTCCCCCAATCATCGATAAGCCTGGTCAGGAAGCGCTCGAAGGTCTGCCCCATGCCGGGATAGCTGGACGTCGAGCCTCCCCCCCAGAAGTAGTCGTAGCCCATGGCGGTGACGGCGCTGTCATAGCTTCCCGTGGCGATGACGGGCACCTTGTGCTGTTCGGCCAGCGGCGCCGCCTGGGCCTGGGAGACCTCGTCCGAGCCTATGACCACTACCGCCACGCCCTCCTCGGTGATCAGCCGCTCCACCTCGCTGGCGGTTATGGTGGCATCGGCCTTGTCGTCCACTACGATGAGCTCCAGCCTGGCCCCGCCCAGGGCCTCTATCCCGCCGGCGTCATTCACTTCGTCAACCACGAACTGGAGCCCGTTCCTGGTCTGGGTGCCAATCGTGCCCAGGTATCCGCTGAGCGGCAGCACGGCGCCGATCTTGACCACACCGGTCGAGGTCCCTCCCTCATCGCCGCCGCACCCTATGCTTCCCAGGGCCAGTGACACTAGCAGGAGCAATGCCAGTACTATGCTAGCCTTCTTCACTTACTGTACCCCTCTCTTTCCGAAATGTTCTTCGACGGTACTCTTGTGCCCGTTGCTCACCCCAAAAGCGCCGATAAGACCCGGCCTATATCACCTCCCTCTCCCGGAGTCCGGCTATGTCCTCCCATTCATAACCCAGCTCCAGGAGCACCTCCTCCGTGTGCTCGCCCAGTATGGGGCAGGGCCGGGTGAGCGCGGCCCCGGTCTCTCCGAAACGCCAGGGTATCCCCACCACCGTTTCGGGGCCGTACCTGGGGTTGTCATAGTCGATGATGTAGCTGTTGGCCCGGGCCTGGGTGTCGGCGGCCAGGTCCGGCAGCCTCTGCACCTCGGCGTGCGCCAGCCCGGCCTTCTTCAGGAGCGCCACCCACTCCGCCCTGGTCTTCCGGAGCATGATCCGGCGCATGATGGGCAGGACCTCCGGTGTCTTCTGGATGACGGTGAACAGGTCCTTGAACCGGGGATCATTTCGCACGCTGTCCTCCACCTGCGCGCAGTCACAGAAGGCGGGCCAGAAGCGGTCGTACTGGTTCATCGCCAGGTAGAGCCAAAGGCCGTCCTGGCACTCGTAGAAGTAGTAGAGCGGGTTCTGCATCCACTGGTTGGCCGGATCGTTGGCTGGGTCCACCCCGTTTGACAGGGCGTAGCTGACGGCATACCTGGACATGGAGATGCTCGAGCCGAATATGGAGGTGTCGATCCGCTGCCCTTTCCCCGTCTGGCCCCTGGCATTGAGCGCCGCCAGGATACCTATTGCCAGGAAGACCGCCCCCGACATGTCGGCAAAACCGATCGGCGGAGGCTCCACGGGCTTTTCCGTGCCCATGGTTAGCGTGTACATGAGGCCGGCCCGGGCCATGGCTGCGGCGTCGAAGCCGGGCTGCTCGGCGTCAGGTCCCGCCGGCCCCCAGGTGGACGCCTGGCCATAGATCAGCCCGGGGTTGATGGCCGAGAGGCTGCCGTAGTCCAGGCCCAGCCTGGCCGCCGGCCCCGAGCGGAAGCTGTGTATGAAGATATCGGACCTCTTCACCATGTCGCCAATGATGTTCCTGGCCTCCGGCCTCTTCAGGTTCAGGGTCATGCCGCGCTTGTTGCGGTTGACCACCTCGTAGGTGACGTTTCGCCTGCCCTCATAGAAAGCGCCCGTGAGCCCCAGGAGCGGATCGCCGGTTATGCGTTCTTCCACCTTGATCACATCGGCGCCTAGCTCCCCCAGGATGCAGGCCGCGGCTGGGCCCTGCAGCCACCAGCTGCAGTCGATGACGCGGAGACCTTCTAGCGGACCCTTCATTACCGGATACCCCCTTCATTCGGACCGAATGCCGCAAACGTACCGGGCCTGCTCCCTAGGAACGCGACGATGAGACCTGCAGGCGCCCGCTCTCGTACTTGACCAGACTCAGAGCGATGCCCGATTCCACCCCGGTTATCCCCGGCATCCGTCCCACTTCGCCATCCAGGAAATCGATCAGGTCCTCCTGGTCTTCGTAGGTAATCCAGGCCATGACGTCATAGCGGCCGTTGCACAGAAAGACGCTGCGGATGCGCGCGTGGCCGGCCAGCGCCAGGCCCACCTTCCTGATTCGAGAAGGGGTCACCTTCATGCCGGCGAAGGCCACGCCCCGGTACCCCTGCGCGTAGTTGCCCAGGATGGTCTGGAAGGTCAGGACCCGCTCCTGGACCAGCCTGTTCATGCGGCGGACGATGGTGGTCCTGGTGGTCCGCAGCTTCGCCGCCAGGGCCGTGGCCGATTCCCGCGCATTCTTCTCCAGTTCCAGGATCAAAGCGATGTCCAGATCGTCCAGCGATGTGCTCAGGTCGGCCCCGTCCCCCTGCCCCTTCGAACGAGCCGGGTGGCCCGGCTTGATCTCGTGATAGACAATGGATTCGTGGCGCACTATTCCGCGCAGTCTCCCCAGCTTATCTGACACAAAACGGGGAATCTCCTGCTGCCCCTTGAACACAGCGACGGCCATGATATCGAACGGCCCGGCAAAAAGCATCACCGATTGGACCTCATCCATGGCGGCCAGCCCGTTGGCTACCTCGAACAGCCCGGCCGGATCGGTGTTGATGCAGAAGGTGACGTAGCTGGTGTAGCCCCGCACCCACTCGTCCACGTAGCAGATGGTCCTGGCCCCCCTCTTATAGAGGCGATCCACCACGGCCTTGGCCGTAGCCCTGCTGACCCCCATATGCGCGGCCACCTCGGTGTAGGTCATGCGCGGATCGGAGTCCAGGAGGTCGATGATCCTGAGATCGGAGTCTTCAGGCCGGGGATGGCTCCGGGCGGATAGGGGTTCATTCATGGCGGCGGGTCCAACCTCCCGTCACAACGATCTCACGGGCTAGTCAAGGTATCCATTTCGCACATCAGATGAGGCCATGCCTGCCATAACGTGCAGACACTATATGCCAGGCCGCTCCGTTTCGTCAATGGTCTGATGCGAATGACAAAGCGGAGTGTGGGCAGCGCGCTGCCGGAGTGGGGCACGCTCGGGCATGGGTTCAGGGGTCAGGCAGGCTTGAGCGGGGCGGGACGCCTCAGATGCTGCCGGCCATCTCGGTCAGCCCGGACTCCCTGACGATCCTCCGGAGCCTGTCCATGTCGTCCTGGGGCGCCGGCTGGCAGCCATCCAGCGGGTAGGCCAGGCCGTACTGGGCGTACTTGGAGACCCCCAGCCTGTGGTAGGGAATGAGCTCCGCCCGGGTGAAGCCGGCCGCGGCGATGAACCGGGCCATCTCCCTGATATCCGCCGGCGCGTCATTGCACCCGGGGACCACCGGGATCCTGACGATGACGTCCCCGGGGGACTTCACCGAGAGCACCTTCCCCAGGTTGCTCAAGATCAGATCATTCGACTGCCCCGTGAGCTCCCGGTGCCTGGCGGGGTCCAGGTGCTTCAGGTCGAACTGCAGCAGGTCAACGTGCCGGAGCACTGCCTCCAGGTGACCCCACGATGCATACCCCGATGTCTCCAGTGCCGTGTGCAGGCAGGCTTCCTGGGCGGCTCTCAGCAGCTCCGCCGCGAACCCGGGCTGGGCCAGGGGCTCTCCGCCGCCCAGTGTCACGCCCCCGCCCGAGCGGCGGAAGAAGGGCCGGTCCTTCTCCACCTCCGCCATCACTTCGGCTACGGTCATGTCCCGGCCGACCGCCTTCAGGGCCTCCTTGCCGCAGGCCTCGGCGCACCGGCCGCAGGCATCGCAAGCCCTCCTGTCGATGACCGGGTGGCCCCGCTCATCCAGGCGGATGGCCCCGGAGGGGCAGGCGGGCGCGCAGGGCGCGCCGCAGGCGCCCTCCCCCACGCAGCGGGACTCGATGAAGCCCAGCTCCGGCCCGCTCCTCTGGGACTCGGGGTTGCAGCACCAGAGGCACCGCAGCGGGCAGCCCTTGAGGAACACCAGCGTCCGGATGCCGCCGCCGTCGTGGATGGAGTAGCGCTGGATGTTGAAGATTCGGCCTTTGAGTTTCCCGGTCATGATGCCTTCGGCGGGCGGATCAGATGCCGTGCTCGGTCCTGGCGATGATGTCGTCCTGCACCGCCTTGTCCAGCTCCACGAAGAAGGCGCTGTATCCCACCACGCGGACCACCAGGTCCTGGTGCTCCTCGGGGTGCTCCTGGGCCTCCTTGAGCGTGTCCGCGCTCACCACGTTGAACTGGATCTCCCACCCGCCCAGGTCGAAATAGGTCCGGACCAGGTCCGCCCACTTCTGCATGCCGGCCCGGGTCTGCAGGGCGCCCGGGTGCATCTTCATGTTGAAGATGGTTCCCTGCACCAGGTTGATGTGCTCCAGGGTGGACACCGACTTGATGGTGGCCGTCGGCCCGTTGACATCCGTGCCCTGGGCCGGGGAGCAGGCATCGGAGAGCGGAGTGGTGGCTTTGCGGCCGTCCGGAGTGGCCCCGCACAGGAGCCCGTAGGTGATGTGGGCCCCCACCGGGGATATGGTGGCCCCCTGGCCCTGCCCCGGCAGGGTCTGGTACTGGCGCAGCTCCTTGAGCAACAGGTTCAGGCAGTCCTTGGCCAGGTTGTCGACATAAGGGTCGTCATTGCCGTACTTCGGGGCGCGGCGGCACATGTCCTGGATCGCCGGGCCGGTGGGGCTGGTGGAGACGTCCTCGAAATTGGTCTCCAGGGCGTGCTTGAGCTGGGCCATGGTGATGGCCCGGTCGTCGAAGACCAGCTTCCGGATGGCGGCCAGCGAGTTGGCCAGCGTGGCGATGCCCACGATGCAGATGTTGGTCATCCGGTTTCCGAACAGGGCCCCGCCGTCGTAGTAGCTGGTGCCCCGGCCGATGCAGTCCCGGGTGAGCGAAGAGAGGTACGGGCACGGCCGGTACCTGTTGTGCGCCTCTATCAGGGGCAGTGACTGCAGGAAGGAGATGCGGGACCAGTGCTTGACCTGCTCCCAGTAGGCCCGCATCATGTCCTCGGGGCCGCTCCAGCTCAGCATGCCGCCGGGGCCGGTTTCCAGCGGCCGCCCGGTTATGGGGCTGGTCCCCTGCAGCATCAGCTCCACCACCCGGCCCAGGCTCATGGCGTGCTGGGCGATCCCCTCCGTGCCCTTCCCGCCGAAGCCGATCTCTGAGCAGCCGATGACGCTGTAGTTGTAGGCATCCTCTTTGGTCATGCCCGGCACATAGGCCAGCTGGCTGGGAATGATCACCTCGTCATTGAAGAGGGCCGGGTGCCCTCCGCCATGGCTCTTGATGGCCTCGCAGCACTGGATCAGGAACCTGTCCGGCGTGCGCTTGTGTATCCTGGCCGACACCGTGGGCTCGTGAAGCTGCATGTTGCTGGAGACGTCCAGGAGGAGATAGGACAGCTCGTTGGTGGCATCGTAGCCGTCGGCCGTCTGCCCGCCGATAGGCACCTGTATCCAGAAGGGATAGCCGTTGTGGGCAAAGGTGAGGACCTCCATGGAGACGATGTTGGACTCCGCCAGCTTGAGCCACAGGCACTCCAGGAGCTCCAGCGCTTCCGCCTTCGTCAGGGCGCCGCTGCTGATGTCTCTCTGGTAGTAGGGGTAGCAGTACTGGTCCAGCCGCCCCGTCCCGATGGAGACCCCGTTGGTCTCGATCTGCACCGAGGCCATGATGAGGGCCACCACCTGCAGGGCCTCCCGGAAGCTGCGGGCCGGGTTGGCCGGCACCCACTCGCAGGTCTCGGCGATCTGCTCCAGCTCCCGCCTCCTGGCCGCATCCGGCTCGGCGGCCGCCTTCTCCCGGGCCAGGGCGGCGAACCTCCCGGCCCACTTGATCACGGCCTTGTCCGCGATCACCACCGCTCTGAGGAAGGGCAGCCTGGCGTAGTCGTCAGGGCGGGACAGGTCCAGGCGCCTGATGTGCTCTTCCGCGGACTGGATGAACGAGCTCAGGCCGCGGGTGATGACCCCTTCGATGTCCGGAGCGATGTGGCCGATGCCGCCCTGCTTGGCCATCCGGATGTCCATGAAGGTGTTCCTCTCGGCCTGCCTGACCTCATCCACCGTGAGGGCGTCAGCCATGGCGGCCAGGGACTTCCCCTGCCAGTAATCCTTGCAGCCCTTGAGCCGGGCCTTGTCGTCGTCGCTCAACAGCCAGGGATCGACCTTCCTGGTGGAGATGCGGTCCAGCTCCTTCATCAGCCAGGCATGGTCGTACTCCGGGAACAGGAAGGCCCCTCTGGGCCTGGAGGCAATGTTGGCCACGATGAGCTCGCCGTCCTGGATCCAGACCGGCATCTGGCTCAGCACCTTGTCGAAGGCCAGCGCCTGCCTCAGCACCGGGGGCAGGGCTTCCGTCTCCCGGTACGATTCCGTGACCAGCACGCTGCGCTCAGCGCAGAGGGCCGGCTTGTGGCCCATATAGGTCTCTTTCAGCTTCCGGGTACGCGGGGTGCTGGGCCGGCAGGCCTTCTTGAGAGCTGTGCTGGTGATCTCTGCGCTCATAGCGGACTCCTCTCCAGTGCCGTCGATGGTTCCCTGGGCCTGTGCAGCATTCTACCCCGCAATTGGCAATAGTGTCAATAATACGGTGCCTGGATGGAGAAGTGTGTCACAGCAACGGCTCGACATCACAAAAAGGAGCATGAGCAGTCCGGGATGTGCTCCCTTTCTGGCCGACAGAATGCAAGCCCGCCGGACGGCTGCTGCCTCCACTGGGCCGGGGCACCTCTCAGGAGAGAAAGCCCGTGCACGGCGGCCGCCGCCCTGGCGGACGAGCCGTGCTCCGTCCGGCCTATCGCCTGAAGAGGGCGGCCCAGATAATGGCGTCCAGGATGGCGGTATGGAAGGCGAAGTAAGCGCTGCCCGCCACCGCCAGCCAGTAGGCGGCGCCGTGGCCCCTGGGCTCCAGGGCCAGCAGGGCCCACACCAGCCCAATGGAGGCCAGCCCCACCACGGCCAGCACGGTGCGCACGGCAATCCAGAGGCCGGTGCCCGGGCTCTGAACATACTGGTTGGTGAGAGGCATCCAGAAAGCGGATGGGACCAGGATGAGCAAGAAGATGGCGAAGAAGATGCTGAAGCCGAACCGCCCAATCCGCACATCGTCCGGAACCAGGCGCCCCAGGATGAAGTAGATGAAGGCGAAATAGCCCAACGCGGACAGGATCATGGATATGCCGTAGACTGGCCTGATGCTCGGCGGGACCCCTCCCCACAGGACATCCGCCCCGCCGGCCTGTCCCCTGAGACCGAAAACATAGCTGGCGATCACGGCGGCTCCCCCGATGATGTTGATGATCAGCAGGACTACCTGTTCACTGGCCATGGTCATCCCTCCTTCGTTTCAGTCTGCCGGCGCGGCTATTCCATGGAAGGGCTCTCCGTGATCAGGGCCACACCCAGAGCGTCCGGCCCGACCTGGGTGCCCATTGACGGGCCGATGCTGGCCCGGTACATGCGCTCAACAGGAAAGATGGATGACAGGCGCCGGGCCAGCTTTTCCGCCTCCCCGGGGTCTGTGGTGCGCATGACGGCCATCTCTCTGGGGCGGCCCAGGCCCTCCACCACGCGGCACATGCGCTCCACGGCCCGGGCGCGGGTGCGCACCCTTTCCACCGGGACCACCTCGCCCTTCCTGATGGCCAGAATGGGATGGATCTTCAGGGCGTTGCCCAGGAAGGCCTGGGCTTTGCCGATGCGCCCGCCTTTGGCCAGGTACTGCAGGGTGCCAAAAACGCCGAAGGTGATTGTCTGCGGCACCGCTTGCCGCACCAGCGCTTCAATCTCCTTCAGCGGGGCGCCCTCCCGGGCCGCCCTGGCCGCGACTATGGCTAGGAGGCCGCAGGCCATGGAAGCCGTCTGGGAATCAATGATGACCAGGGGAGTGCGAAGACCGGCGCTGGCTATCCGGGCGGCGTCACAGGTGCCGCTGAGCTTCGCCGATACGTGAATGGAGATGATGGCATCGCCTTCGCGTGAGAGGGCCTGATAGGTCTCCTTGAAGGTGGCCACGGGGGCCGCCGAGGTCTTGGGCAGGGTGCTGCTGGCGCGCAACCGGCGGTAGAACTCGTCGCTGGTCAGGTCGATACCATCGCGGAACGTCTCGTCGTCCCACTGCACCACGGCGGGGACAACGGTTATGCCCAGCTCTGCGGCCACCTGGGGTGGCAGATCGGCAGTGCTGTCCGTGACCACCTGGACTCTCATCGGACTCCGTCCTACCGCTACGCTGTCGATGGGCTTTCAGGCCCCACGGCACCAGTCGTGTACCATGAAGTATATCATCGCCGGCCGGGCCGGCCGCAAGGTTGCAGGTGTGGTGCGGATACAACGGCCTGCATGGTAAGCTGCCTGGTGGTGGGCCGCGGCCCGCAGACCGGGCCGGCCTGATGAGACAAGGAGAGAGAGCCAGATGACCGTACCCTCAACCAGAATCGAAGACCTCTACCGGGACCGCGCCGTGAGGGCCCGGGAGCTGAAGGCCGGGGGAGAAAAGATCGTGGGGTATCTCTGCTCCCTGACGCCGGTGGAGCTGATCACGGCGGCGGGCCTCGTGCCTTACAGGATCCTGGGCGGCCGGAATGAACCCATCACCGTTGCTGACCAGCACCTGGAGGTGATTGCCTGCCCCTTCACCCGCAGCATCCTGGACATGGTGCTGAAGGGGAAATACGACTTCCTGGATGGTTTCGTCTCCCCTCACGCGTGCGACAACATAGTCAAGCTGTACGATATCGTGGGCCACAATGCGGACCACCGCTATGCCCATTTCATCAACGTGCCGCATACCCTGTCCGCTCCGTCCTTCAAGTTCTTCGAGGCGGAGCTGGCCCTCTTCCGCAGAAGCCTGGAGCGCTACACCGGAGGCGAGATCAGCGACGATGCCATCCGCGAAGCGGTGGCTCTGCATGGCGCACAAAGGCAGCTGGTGCGGCATCTCTACGGACTGCGCCGGATTGACCCGCCTCTCATTTCCGGCGGAGAGATGATCAAAGCCATGCTGGCCGTGGTCAGCCTTCCGGCTGCGGAAGCCAACAGCCTGCTGCAGGAGCTGATCTCGGAGGTGAACGCCAGGGAGAACACGCGTGGCCCTAGTAGGGCCCGGCTGATGATCACAGGCGCCGGCAACGACGATGCCACGTTCGTGGAAGCCATCGAGGAGTTGGGAGCCAATGTCGTCGTTGACGATCTGTGCATCGGTACCAAGCCCTACTGGTACGATGTTGACCTCACGGCCAGACCGCTGGCCGGGCTGGCCAGGAGCTATCTGGACAAGGTCAATTGCCCCCGCACCTACCGCGAGAGCCCGGGCACCCACCAGGCCGACCTGGAGAACAGGTTCGGCTACATCCGCCGCCTGGCGCACGAATTCGAGGTGGATGGCGTAATCGCCTATCGCCTCATCTACTGCGATACCCACGCCTTTGATGCGCCTGATCTCAAGGAGTACCTCCGAAGCCAGGGGCTGCCCGTTTTGTTTATCGAGGAAGGCTACCCCACGGTGAGCCTGGGCAAGCTGAGGACGCAGGCGCAGGCGTTCCTGGAGACCATGGCGTAGAAGAGGCGAATGATGGAAGCACCGAAAGAGAAGACCACGGCCGAGAAGTCCACCGAGACGGCCAAGAAGGTCCGCCGCATCATTAAGGACCAGGCCCAGAAGGCGCACGATGCCCGGGCCAGGGGCGAGCCCATAGCTTACCTCTTCATAAGCAGCTCATATGACGAGATCCTGCGCGCCATGGACATAACCACTATCGGCACTGAGAACTTCGCCGGCCTGTGCGCCTCAAAGATGAGCGCCGAGCGTTTCCTGTCGAAGGCGGAGGACGAAGGATATGCCCGGCATCTCTGCAGCTATGCCACCTGCGGGCTGGGCTTCGACGCCCTGCGCCGGGACCTGGGCGCCATGCCTCCCGACTCCCCCGACGGAGGCATGGAACTGCCTACCATGATGCTGGGCACCGGGATGATGATCTGCGATCCCCGGTACAAGTGGTACCAGTCATCGCAGCGGTATACCAATGCCCCTGTTCATGTCCTGGGGCTCCTGAACCCGCCGGCCCACTACACTCACGCCGGCCTCGAGGAGATGGAGGACTACTACGTCGCTTACCTGGTGGAGGAGCTCGAGGACCTGGTGGTCTTCCTGGAGAAGCAAACCGGGCGGAAGCTGGACCGTGACCGGCTGAGCGCCATCGTGGATCTCAGTGAACGCACCATCAAGGTGTGGAACGAAGCCTATCAGCTGCGCAAGACCGTTCCGGCCCCGATGCCAACGGAGGATGCCATCAATGCCATGGTGCCCGGCTGCTTTCTGCTGGGGACGCAGTTCGCTCTGGACTTCTACCAGGAGCTGTACAACGAGGTCAAGCACCGCGTGGACCACAGGATGGGCGTCATCCCCGACGAGAAATACCGCCTCCTGTGGGCGCTCAGCCTCCCTCCCTGGTACGCGCTGTCGCTGTTCAACTACTTCGAGAGCCAGGGAGCGGTCTTCCCCATTGAATGCGTCTATCATCCTCCGCCCATCGTGGACCTGCCGAAGCAGATGGGCAACCCAATTGAACGCATAGCGCGGCGATTCTGGAGGGCCTGGACCCGCTTTCACCAGCGGGCTCAGGGGCACACCGGCGACCCCAATGTGGAGTGGTTCCTGGACCTGATCGAAGGGTACCAGCTGGACGGAGTGGTGTTCCACCAGGCGATGACCTGCCGCACCATCCATACCGGCCAGCTGGACCAGATGAACCAGTTGAAGAAGTATACCGACAAGCCCGTGCTGCTCCTGGAAAGCGACATGGTGGACGCGCGCAATTACAGCGAGGCGGGGATCCACAAGAGAATCGACGAGTTCATTGAGGTGCTGAAGGGATACAAGGCCAGGTAGGGCGGCCGAAGGTCGCCATCCGCTCGGCGTGAGGAGGTCGGGGGCCGGTCCCTGTGGTAAGATGCATCATGTTTGTCTGCCGCAGACGGGGCCCGGGCAAATGAGTGATTTCACCCAGGGCCCCGCCAGGATAGCGGAGGGGGTCTATCTCTTGGCCATCCCCTTTCCCGAGGGCTGGTTCGCACCCGAGTCCCCCATGGCCACCCTGTGCTACCTGGTCAGGCAGCGGAACGGCTGGCTGATGGTGGACGCCGGTATGAACCATCAGGCCGGCTTCGACTCGCTCTGCCGCCAGCTGGGCGCCCTGGGCATCCCTCTGAAGGACATCCGCTGGCTGGTGGTCACCCACTTTCACCCGGACCACCTGGGGCTGGCGGCGCGAATCGCGGCCGCCTCGGGGGCCGCCCTGGTCATGCACCAGAGGGACTGGAGAGTGGTCCAGCTGGCGGTCGGGGCGGTCCGAGACTGGTCGGAAGGGGAGCTGGCCGGATGGGTCAGGTCGCTGGGCGTCGAGAAGTCGGAGCTGGATGGATACCGCCAGGTGGTAAACTCCGGCAGCAGGCTCTTTCCCTCTGACGTTGAGCCCGATGTGCTACTCGCCGGGAGCGACGAGCCCGTCGGGGACACCGGCCACCTGAGAGCCATCCTGACGCCGGGCCACAGCCCGGGCCACATCTGCCTCTATGACGATGCCAGGAAGATGGTATTCAGCGGCGACCATGTACTGGTGGAGATCACCACGCACATCGCTCCCGGCATCACCGGCGATGACGATCAGCTGGGCGAGTACCTGAGGTCGCTTCGCCGCATAGGGGGCCTGGACGTGGACCTGGTCCTGCCGGCGCATGAGAGGCCCTTCGCCCACCTGGGTCAGCGGGTAGACCAGCTTCTGGCCCACCACGAGAAGCGCCTGGACCAGGTCCTGGCCTCGGTTCGCGGCGGGGCTTCAAGCGTCCGGGAGGTGGCCTCACAGGTGGAGTGGGTGGTGGGCCTCTGGGACAGCATGAGCGGCACCGACCGGCTGCTGGCCATGCTGGAGACCCTGGCCCACCTGCGCCTGCTGCAGGGACGCGGGGAAGTCACCAGCGCGGATAGCGGGGGCGTCACCCTCTACAGGGCGCCAGGCATCGGGTAGCCGATCCCATTCGAAAGAGTGACGTCTCATTCCTGGACGTCGAAGAACGTTGAAGGAGCGAGGTCGCCAAATGAGCGCAGCGATACACATTGACAATGTCAAGAAGAGGCTCGGGGCCCGGGAGGTGCTGAAGGGGGTCTCCTTCGATGTAGAAGCGGGGGACATCTTCGGCTATCTTGGCCCTAACGGCGCTGGGAAGACAACTACCATCAGGATACTCCTCGGCCTGCTGCGGGCGGATTCTGGAAGACTCGATGTTCTCGGGAGGGATGTCAGCCTTGCCGAGACCCGTATGAGGATCGGGTTTGCCCTGGATCCCGACGGCCTCTACGATACCATGACGGCCATCGAGAACCTTAAGTTCTATGCCGATATCTACAGCGTCTCGGATGCCGGGATACAGATCGATAAGGTTCTGCGACTTGTGGGACTGGCCGACCGCGCCGGCGACCAGGTCGGTACCTACTCCAAAGGCATGCGGCAGCGGCTTTCGCTGGCACGCGCTATGGTACATAACCCGGACGTGCTTATTCTTGATGAGCCGACTGCCGGCGTTGACCCCACCGGCCAGATTGAGATCCGGAGGACCCTGCTGGACATCGCCCGCGCCGAAAACAAGACTGTTCTGCTTAGCTCCCACAACCTGGATGAGGTCCAGCGTATCTGCAACCGCATCGCCCTGATCGACCGGGGGGAGATCAAGCTCTACGGAGTACTGGACGACCTCCGGCAGAGAATGGGACGTGGCGGGGTGGTCGTTGAAGCTGGCGGTGGTGTTCCGGACTCTGTCCTGGAGGACCTGAAGAGACAACCGAAACTCGGTTTCCGGGATGTCAGCGGAGCGAGTCTCTTCTTTGACGGTGGCGAAGGGGCTGCCGAAGTCTCCGATATCATCGGCTTCCTCGCTGGACATGGCGTCAAGATAGAACGGGCCGGGCGGCAGGAAGCTTCCCTGGAAGACCTCTATTCGTCCATACTCAAAGAGGTGGAGCAGGCGTGAAGTACACTGCTCTGGTGATGAGCTCTACCATGAAGAGCGTCCTCAGGTTGCGGGCGGTCACTGCTGTCACTGTGGGGGTGGTCTTCATTTGTGTCATCGGGCTGGCAGTGCTGTTTGGCACCCAGTTCATCGGCCCGGAGGTCAACAAGACGGTTCTGGACCGGTCTGTCCTGGAGAACTACCTCGGCCTGATAATGTTCATCACCAGCTTTCTCTCCGCTGGCATCCACACCAGCGCCCTGGCGTTCCAGTCATTGACGCGGGAAAAGGCCCGCGGCAGCGTCCAGGCACTGCTGGCTACACCGCTCGCCCCCCAAGATATCTGGCTGGGGAAGAGCCTGGGCGTCTTCCTGCCGGGACTGGCATTCGCCGTGGTGATGACGATAGCGGCGCTGCTGGCCATCAACCACGTCTACTTCGTGCCGGACATCGGCTTCGTCGTCACCCCCTGGATGATCATCAGCACCTTTGTGGCGGTGCCGCTGGTCTACTTGGCACTGAGCCTGCTGGTGCACCTGGTGGGACTGATTGGCAAGCCGATGACCGCCAATGTCGTCGCCCAGGTCTTCATGCCGGTCATGACTGCTCTGATGATCAACCTCGCGATCCGGGAGGTGCCGAACGCCGGCTCGTTGCTCTTCGCGGTCATTCTGCTGAGTGCCGCGGCTGTGATGGGCATCTTGGTCCTCATGCTTCGTCGGAAGCTTACCGCCGAGAGGATAATCCTGTCGCTCTAGGGGTCTGTTACGAAAGGAATCCTGCTGGTCATCCGCCGGGACTGCCGCGAAATGCGTTCGACGGTGGCTTTCCGAATTCTGCTGGCCATGGCGGTGCTGGTCACCATTGGCGCTTCTATTGGGATTTCGATCGTGCTGCGCCTGCAGTGGTGGTTCGCAGAAGCGGATGCCAGGCCAGCCGTCGATCTGATCCTGGGGCTGGTTGCCTATTTCGTGCCGTTTGCCGTGCTTATCGCGTTCATCTGGTCTTTTGCCAGTCTTCCGGTCATCAAGGAGAAGGTCAACGGCAACATCGAGTGTCTTCTGGCCACGCCGCTCAGTCCCAAAGCTCTCTGGTTAGGCAAGGGACTCGCCGTCTTCCTTCCTGCATATGTCCTCTCGGTCATCAGCTCAGGCATCGTGGTGCTGGCGGTGAACGTCTCCGTTGTCCGGCCGGGGTGGGACACCTTTGCCCTGCCGGCGCCGGCACTGGTGAACGGCCTGGTGATCAACCCGCTGCTGTTTCTGGGAATGCTCTTGTTCATTATCCTCTATTCCCTGGCCAATAACCCGGATATCGCGATTGCCCCGTCGTTCCTCATCGGGTTCGGGCTGATGATCGGAATGCCTGTCGGACTCCTGACCGGCACCGTAGATATCTCTTCGTGGTCCTTCGCCCTCTGGTACCTGGCTGGAACGGTCCTGGCGTGGGCGGTCGTCCTGTGGCTCTCGCGCTTGCTGACGCGGCAGAACATCGTGTTGTCCAGCAAAGGCAGCTGACCGGGCGGAACAGCCGCGCCGTATCTGGTTGGGGAAGGCCCGCAGATTCAAGTAGAGACAAATGGTGGGCGGTAATGGATTTGAACCAATGACCTCTGCGATGTCAACGCAGCGCTCTAAACCACTGAGCTAACCGCCCCTCTGAACAACCTAGCAGATTCCGCATCTGCCAGTCAAGCACGGATTCCGGTCGGGCGCGGGTGCGGGCCTGTCGCCGGTGCTGCCAGCGCCGGATGCCGGCCAGGCTCCAATGCTGCGGGCCCTGGCCATGCCGGATGCGCCTCAGGCCCGGGTGCCGGAACCGGGTGACGGGTATATAATAGACACATCCAATGCCCGTTTTGCCGGAGGATTCTGATGGCCGAAGAGATGAAGAGCGCCTACGAGAGAGCCATGGAGCGGATTAAGGATTTGGAGGAGCCCTCGAAGGAGGAGGTCCTGACCTGGAAGTTCGTTCCCGAGGGGGAGAAGCTGGCCGCGCGCTTCCTCAAGGAGGAGCTCAACCTGTCCACCGAGCTTTCCAAGTTCAAGGATGATGAGCGGCACTATGTGTCCAGGGGGGCGGAGGAGGTCCTGCTGCGGAACATCATCCTGCCCATCCACGACACCGCCCGGAAGAACAACAAGCGGGCCATGGAGGCCATCAAGTCTGTCAAGAAGGACAAGACCGCGGTCGAGAATGTCTTCACCAAGATGAGGCGGGTCTTCGATCACTACACCAATGAAGGGGAGCAGCAGCGCCAGCAGGCCTACGAAATGCTCAAGCAGGATTTCCAGGTCAAGCTGCAGCAGGCCATGCGCCAGCAGGGCATACCGCCGAACACCAGGATCAACGTGGAGAGCCAGCCCCAGTTCCAGGAAGAGTGGCACATGACCCTGTCCCAGATGGATGCCCAGTACAACCAGCTGCTGGACGAGTACAAGCGGGAGCTGGCCAGCGTCAAGTAGCCCGGAGGCTTAGCCATCAAGAGTCCGGCGCACCGGCCCGCGGCGCCGGTGCGGGAGCTGCCCGGGCCGCCATGGCCTGCGGCGCTACTGCTTCCGGGATATCAGCGACAGGAACTCCGCCCTGGTGGCGGCGCTCTTGCGGAACACCCCCCGGTTGGCCGAGGTCACGATATTGCTCCCCGGCTTCTTGATGCCGCGCATGGTCATGCAGAGGTGCTCGGCCTCGATCACCACGGCCACGCCGTCGGGGTTGAGGGCCTCCACCATGGCCTCGGCGATCTGGGTGGTCATCCGCTCCTGGAGCTGGGGGCGATGGGCCACGATCTCCACCACCCGCGCCAGCTTGCTGGCGCCGACCACCCGGCCGTTCACGTTGGGTATGTACCCCACGTGGGCCAGCCCGTAGAACGGCAGGAGGTGGTGCTCGCACATGGAGTAGAACGGTATGTCCTTCACCACCACCATCTCCCGGTGCCCCTCCCCGAACCCCGTGGCCAGCTCCTCCCTTGGGTCCTGGCCCAGGCCGCTGAAGAGCTCGGCATACATCTCGGCCACGCGCTCCGGGGTCCTCTGCAGGCCCTCGCGCTCCGGGTCCTCTCCGATGGCCTCGATAATGAGGGCCACCGCCTGTCTGATCTTGGCCTGGTCAACCATCTGCATCCTCCCTGCCACAGTCTAAGGTGCGGGGCCTGGTGGGCGCCTAGCCTGGCGATTCCGTGCTCGGCCAGTGCCGGGAGACCACCCGCAGGGCCCCGGGCAGGACCTGGAAGCGGGCCGGCAGCTCCCCCAGCACCTCCCCGTCCGCCTGCACCGACAGTCGCTGGCCGGAGTCCAGCCGCAAGGCGCTGGCCCTGGGCCATTCGTTCCGGGGATCCCTCTCCGTGCGGGGGAACATGGTCGAAGCCACGGCCTCAACGAAGGTGGGCAGGTCCAGGGCCATGACCTCGAAGCGCCCGTCGGACAGGTCCCCCTGCGGATTGAAGGGGATGCGCCCGGAGTACTTGCCGTTGCTGAAGAGAACGGTGTAGGCCCGGTGCGCCTCCTGCCGCTCTCCGAAGTCCAGGGTGAAGTCCTTGGGCTCGTAAGTCGGGGCCATCCGCAGGAAGGCCGCCAGGTAATTGCCTTTGGGGCCCAGGGGCAGCACTATCTTCCTGGCCTCCTCCATCCAGTCGGCGTCAAACCCGGCCCCGGAGACGTTGACGAAATACCGCCGCTTGAGCTGCCCTTCCCGGGTGCACTCAACCAGGCCCACGTCCACGTCCATGCGCCGGGGCGAGACCATGAGGCCGCAGTTGCGCTCCAGGTTGCGGGGCAGGTCCAGGTTGCGGGCGAAATCGTTGGCGGTTCCGGTGAAGATGATGCCCAAGTCCACCGTGGCCTTGCCCTGCGGGCCGACCAGGCCGTTGACTACCTCGTTGACGGTCCCGTCGCCCCCCACTGCCACCACCAGGTCGTAGCCCTGGTCGGCGGCCTCGCCGGCCAGTATGGTGGCGTGCATGGGCCCCTCGGTCAGTACGAAGTCGAAGACCAGGCCGGCGTCTGCCAGAAGCGCCTTGATCTGGGGCCATCGGCGCTCCGCCGACCTGGCCCCAGAAGCGGGGTTGACGATGACCTTGGCCCGCTGAGGAGACACGGCCGCCTCCAGATGATCAAGTTAGCCCGAGGGCCCGGGCCACCTGGTCCAGGTCCGCCGGGAGCTCGGTGATGGACGGCGCGTCCTTCATGGCGTTGTCCGGGTCCTTGAGCCCGCTGCCGGTGATGACACAGACCACCCGCTTGCCCGCCAGGTCCAGGCGCGGGGCGTGCTTCATGAGCCCGGCTACCGAGGCCGCCGAGGCCGGCTCGCCAAAGACGCCCTCCGCCGTCGCCAGGCGGTGGTAGGCCGCCAGGATCTCCGCGTCGCTGACGCAGTCGATGATGCCCCCGGACTGGTCCCGGGCCGACTCGGCCCCCTTCCAGCTGGCCGGGTTGCCGATGCGTATGGCGGTGGCCACGGTCTCCGGCTTGTCGATCTTGTGCCCCCTGACGATGGGCGCCGCGCCCTCGGCCTGGAACCCCATCATCTTCGGGGTCCGGCCGGCCTTGCCCAGCCGGTGGTACTCCACGTACCCCTTCCAGTAGGCCGTGATGTTGCCGGCGTTGCCTACCGGGATGAAGTGGTAGTCCGGCGCGTCGCCCAGGACGTCCACCACCTCGAAGGCCCCCGTCTTCTGCCCTTCGATGCGGAAGGGGTTGACGGAGTTGACCAGGGTCACCGGGTACTGGTCAGACAGCTGCCTCACGATGTCCAGCGCCTGGTCGAAATTGCCCCCTATGGCCACGATCCGGGCGCCGTACACGATGGCCTGGGCCAGCTTGCCCAGGGCGATCTTGCCCTTGGGGATGACGATGATGGTCTTGAGCCCGCACCGTGCCCCGTAGGCGGCCGCCGAGGCGCTGGTGTTGCCCGTCGAGGCGCAGATGATGGCCCGGCTGCCGGCCTCCATGGCCTTGGCCACCGCCACCACCATGCCCCGGTCCTTGAAGGACCCCGTCGGGTTGCAGCCCTCGAGCTTGAAATAGAGCTCGCCGCAGCCCAGCTCCTTCTCCAGGGATTGCGACCGCACCAGCGGTGTGTCGCCCTCGCCCAGGTTCACCATGGGCGTGGCCGCGGTCACCGGCAGGTACTGCCCGTATCTCGGCAGGACTCCCAGGCCCATCCCGGCAGACTACAGGAAGGAGGCGGACTCTCGCCCCTTCTCGTCCTTTCTCTTTCTGATGTAGCCGCGGGCTTCGGAGCACTTCTCGCACAGCCGCAGCGGCGGCTGGCCCTCCTCGGCCACGTAGGCGTAGCGATCCGGATGCCTCATCATCTTCTCGCACCCGTCGCACTTCACCTCGCCGGTGGCAATCAGGCCCGCAATCCAAGTCATTTCAACACCGCCTATTCTTCAACCCTGATGACATTGCCTATTCTCTTGACCGCCGGGAGCTTCCTCATGTCCGCCAGGGCCGACTGCAGGGACTCCTCCCGCGCGGTATGGGTCATAATGACGATGACGGCCGTCTGGTTGGTCTCGTCCGTTTCCTTCTGGATCACGGAGGCGATGCTGATCCCGGCATCCCCCAGTATCCGGGCGATCTGGCCCAGCACGCCGGGCCTGTCGGCCAGGCTGATCCTGAGGTAGTACCGCGTCCGCAGATCGGACATCGGCTTAACGGCCCGGGCCCTGGACGGCCGCGTCACGGAGGGGACCTTCTTGCCGCAGGCGATGGCCTGGCCTATGGCAATCACGTCCGAGACCACCGCGCTCGATGTGGGCTGCGCCCCGGCCCCCCGCCCGTAGAAGATCAGCTGGCCCACCAGATCGCCCTCGACCTGGACGGCGTTGTAGACCCCGCCGACCTTGGCCAGGAGGAAGTCCTGCGGAATGAACACCGGGTGCACCCGGGCCTCGATCTGGTCGCCCGCCTGCTTGGCGATGGCCAGCAGCTTGATCTCGTAGCCCAGCTCCCTGGCGTAGAGGAAGTCCGGCCCGGCCAGGCGCGAGATCCCCTCGCAGTATATGTCCTCCGGGCGGACCGTAGTGTGGAAGGCGACGCTGGCCAGTATGGCCAGCTTGTAGACCGCGTCCCGGCCTTCGACATCATTGGAGGGATCGGCCTCGGCGTAGCCCAGCTCCTGCGCCTTCTTCAGCGCCTCACCGAACCCGGTGCGCTCCTGCGACATCCGGCTGAGGATGTAGTTGGTGGTGCCGTTGATAATGCCGTAGATGGTGGATACTTCGTTGGCCAGCAGGCCGTGCTGCAGGGGCAGCAGCAGCGGGATGCCGCCTCCCACGCTGGCCTCGAACTGCAGCGCCACGCCTTTGTCGCCGGCCAGGGCCAGCAGCTCCGCCCCGTGCTTGGCGATGACCTCCTTGTTGGCGGTGACCACGTGCTTGCCCGCCGCCAGGCACTGCCGGATGAAATCCACTGCCGGGTGCTCGCCGCCGAGGAGCTCGATGACGATGTCGATCCCGGGGTCGTCCAGTATCTGCTGGAAATCGGCGGTCAGGAGGGACGGCTCAATGTCCACTGGCCGCTTCTCTAGCACCCTGCGCAGGACGACCGGGGCGCCGGTGGCCCCGGCGATGGCCTCGACCCTCTCTGCCAGGGCCCGGAACACGCCGCTGCCGATGGTGCCCAGCCCCATCAACCCGACGCCGATGCTCCTGGTCATCTCCGGCTCAACCTGCCACCGCCGGCACGTGCTCGATGGCAAAGACCAGCTTGGCTGTGCCACCCTCTTGCTTGGTGTAGTCCACGATGAGGTTCTCCGGCGAGGTCCTGGCCTCAGCCAGCCGCTCCTGGAGATCGTTGCTGATCAGGATGTCGCGGTCGCTCTCACCGAGCTGCCTGGCCTCCCTGGCCAGGACATCGATGAGCCAGTAGTCCTCCGAGCCCTCGCCATCGGGGATGGGATCGCCGATCATGGCCAGCGGCTGGTTGAAGGTGCAGTTGTCGAAGGTGGCGCTCCGGATGCCCCTGGCCACCCAATTCGGTGTGACGTTGTCCGTGTCGGTGTCCGCGACCGAGTCGGATACCCAGGCCTCCCCGGCCAGGGCCCCGAATGTGGCGCCGTTCTCCCACCGGATCCTCATCAGGGAGGCGTTGTCCGCCCCGGTGATCAGCAGGGCCTGCACCCGGGCGTGCTCGTAGTTGTCCGTCGCCGGGTAGCTCCGGTCGCCCAGCTGCTTCTGCAGCTCGGCGTTGATAAGCACCGGATGGGCGTATAGCTCCTTCAGGTCCGCCTCCGACAGGTCGTACTCTGCCAGCTGGGACACGATGGCGTTACGCTTCTCGTCGTACTCCTCCTGGGTGTAGTTGTCCGACAGCCCCAGCAGCTTGGCGATCTCGGCCGTGACCGCTTCATCAGAGAGGACCGCTCGCAGGTCCGCGTCGAACTCGCTCACCAGGTACTGCTTCTTCAGCTCGTTCTCTTCCAAGATGGCAACCACCATGTCCGCGGCCTCGGTGGTGGTGGCCCCATTCCAGGTCATGGCCTTGACGAAGTAGCGCATGTCGAAGGTGGTGCCGTTTACCTTGAGGATGGGCTGCCTCCACGGCTTGACGTTGGTGTCGTAGTAGCCGTAGCTGACCGTAGCCACCGCGGCCACCACCGCCAGCACGATCAGGCCGACGATCAGTATGCGCCGCCTCTTCTCCGTCTCCGCCTTTGAGCGGGGACGGCGGGGCTTCTTCTGGCTGGACCGATTGAAAAAGCTTCCCAGCATACTCATGGCCTGACCTGCCAGGAACGAAGACTCGGCGGCAGGCCGGTGGCTCCAGACGGGTTCACCTGCCGAACGAGCAGGGCATCACCGCGGGCTGCTGACTCCTGCCTTGCGCATCTGCGCCGGGGTGTGCGGTATGAGGGCGATATGCCGGGCCCTCTTGATGGCCTGGGACAGCGCCCGCTGGTGCTTGGCGCAGTTGCCGGTGCGGCGCCGGGGCTCTATCTTGTGCCGATCCGAGATGTAGCGCCGCAGCAAGGCGATGTCCCGATAGCTGATCTCCTTCACCTTGTCGGCGCAGAAGGCGCAAACCTTCCGTTTCGGGATGTACTTCGGCCTCGATGATCTCCGTACTGGTCTCCTGGGTCCACTAACCATTCTTCATCACCCTTCAATTAGAACGGCAGGTCCTCTGCCTCGATCTCCTCATCAGCCTTGCTTCCTTCCCTCGCCGGGCCCGCCGCTGCCTGCCGATCGAGGAACAGCACCCTCTCCGCCACTATCTCCACCTGCGTCCGTTTCTGGCCGTCCTGGCCCTCCCAGACGCGGCTCCGCAGCCGCCCCTCTATGTAGGCCCGCATGCCCTTGGCCAGGAACTGGTTGCATTGCTCCGCCAGCTTGCTCCAGGCCGTGACCGTGAACCACTCCGTCTCCTGCTTGCGCTCGCCCTCAGCGCCGGTGAAGTACCGGCTGGTGGCCATCCGGAAGCTGGTCACTGGATTACCATTGGGCGTGAACCGCATCTCGGGATCGGTCCCCAAGCGCCCTATGATCATTACCTTGTTCAGATTCGCCATCGCATCCGCCCCCTCGGAGGTCCCCCGGCCCCCTATTCTCCCAGTCTCACCAGCAGGTGCCGCAGAATCCGGTCGGAGCCCCGCAGGTTCCGGTCCAGCTCCAGTGCCGTGGTGGGGTCCATCTTGAACGGCGTGAGCACGTAGTTGCCTTCCCGGCAGTGCTTTATGGGATAGGCCAGCCTCTTCCGGCCCCATCGATTGACTTCTCCCACCACCCCTCCCTTCTGGCTGATCATCTGGGTTACCTTATCGATCTCAGCCGGTATCTCCTCCTCCGCAATCTCGGGCCTGTAGATCACCGTCAGTTCGTAGTCACGCAATTCGAAGCTCCTCCAACAGGACTAGACAATAACTCGCGTTATTGTCCGGAAAACTATAGCACAGAAGCGGCGGCCCCCTCAAGCCTGAGGCCTCTACCCTGCGGTAGAGGCCTCAACCCTGCGGCACCGGGAACCTGTCGCAGATGTCCCGGACCTCCCCGGCCAGGCGCTTCTCGAGGTCGCGGGCGCGCGCCTCGTCCCCGAGGTTCGTCAGCACCTGGTGGATTATCCGGGCGATCTGCTTCATCTCCAGCCTTCCCAACCCCCTGGTAGTGGCCGCGGCCGTCCCCAGCCTCAGCCCGCTGGCCTGCCTGGGCGGAAGCGGGTCGAAGGGTATGGCATTGCGGTTGGCCGATATGCCGATGGAGTCCAGCGCTTCCTCCGCCGCCTTGCCGGTTATGCCCGTGGCGCGCAGGTCCACCAGGAGCAGGTGGTTGTCCGTGCCTCCGGTCACGATGCGCAGGCCCAGCCGGGCCAGCTCGGCGGAGAGGGTCTTGGCGTTCTCCGCCAGGTTCCTCTGGTAGTCCACGAAATCGGGCTGCAGCGCCTCGTGGAAGCAGACCGCCTTGGCGGCTATGACATGCATCAGCGGCCCGCCCTGGGTGCCCGGGAAGACGGCCGAGTCCAGTCTCTTGGCCAGCTCCTCGGTGGCCAGGATGAAGCCGCCCCGCGGCCCTCGCAGCGTCTTCTGCGTGGTGGCGGTCACCACCTGGGCCCAGGGCAGCGGCGACGGGTGAATGCCCACGGCGATGAGGCCCGCCGGGTGGGCGATGTCCACCATCACCGTGGCCCCCACCTCATCCGCCAGGCGCCGTATCCTCTCGAAGTCCATGCTCCGGGGGTAGGAGCTGGCCCCGGCCACGATGAGCTTCGGCCGGTGCTCCCGGGCCAGTTGCTCCATCTCCTCGTAGTCCAGGAGCTCGGTCTCGCGATTGACCCCGTAGTGCACGAAATTGTAGAGCTTCCCCGAGAAGCTGGCAGGGCTGCCGTGGGTGAGGTGCCCGCCGTGGGCCAGGCTCATGGCCAGGACGGTATCGCCCGGCTTCAGCAGGGCCAGGTACACCGCCGCATTGGCCTGGCTGCCGCTGTGGGGCTGGACATTGGCGTACTCCGCCCCGAAGAGGCGTTTGACCCGCTCTATGGCTATCCTCTCCGCCTCGTCCACCCACTCGCAGCTGCCGTAGTACCGGCGGCCCGGGTACCCTTCGGCATACTTGTTGGTCAGCACCGAGCCCTGGGCTTCCATCACCGCCCGGCTGGCGTAGTTCTCGGAGGCGATCAGCACCAGCTTGAGCCGCTGGCGCTCCTCTTCCCGGCGGATGACCTCCGCGATCTCCGGGTCCCTGTCGGATACGTAGCTCATGTCTCCCTCGCCAGCGCCAGCCCCCACACCAGGGAGGCCCCGGCCTTCTTCAGGGCGGCGGCGCAGGAGCTCAACGTCGCTCCGGTGGTGCAGACATCGTCGACCAGCAGCACCCGCTGCCCCTCCAGCCTCTGGTCCAGGCAGCCGAAGGCGCCGGCCAGGTTGTGCTGCCTCTCCAGGGCGCCCGCCGTCCGGACCTGCGGCCTGGTGTGGCGCAGCCTGACCAGGCAATCGCCGACCACGGGCAGGCCGCATTCCCTCCCCAGCTCGGCCGCCAGCAGGGCGGCCTGGTTGTAGCCCCGGTCCCGCTCGCGGCTGGAGTGCAGGGGCACCGGCACCACGACGTCGACCGGGAGCGGCTCCTTCTGCAGGTAGCTTCCCAGCAGCTGCCCCAGGGGGGCGGCCAGGGCCTTGAAGTGCCCGTACTTGAACTGGTATATGGCCTGGCGCAGGACGCCGTCAAAGGCGAATGGCGATCGTATGCCGTCCGTCTCCGGCCGCCACGTGCGGCACTGCGGGCACCGGTCGCTGCCGGCCAGCGGCTGGCCGCAGCTCGAGCACAACGGAGAGGTGAGCCGGGGGAGGGAGGCCTCGCAGCAGGCGCAGACGAAAGACCCCTCGTTTCCACAGCCAACGCACCGCGGTGGGTAGAGGAAATCGATGAGCTTGGCCTTGACCTGGTCCAGCCGGGCCGTTAGTACCCGTCTTCTGTTGATACTGATCAACGTCTAGCGCACCCGGGCATTGTGCATTGCGCCGCTGATAACTGGCTCGTTGATGTAGACGTCACCGTTTCTGATCTTGAGGTTGAAGCCGCAGTTGGGATTAGTGCACACCCATGCCTTATAGTGAATTGGCGCTCCCTGGCTGCCGAAGTCCGACAGGGGCACCAGATCGCCTGCACTGCACTTCTGGCATTTGGGTAGACTGAATTGCTCCACAAACCACCTCCCACGCGTAGTCAACGAATAGTATATCCGATGCCCGCGCTCATAGACAAATCAGGCCCCGGCGCTTCAGTCAAACCCGTACCACTTCACCACGCTCTCCACCGCCTCCCTTTCGGACCGGACCTGGTTTATGGGGTTGTCCCAGTCCGGGTACCCGATGGCCATGCCCACCAGGACCAGCTTGGAGGCGGGAAGGCCCAGCATCTGCCGCAGCACGTTAGGGTAGTGGACGGCCTGCGCCTGAACGATGGTGCCCAGCCCGAAGTGGGTGGCCAGGAGCATGATGTTCTGCGCCACCAGGCCGCAGTCGAACACCGGCCACACGTTCAGCCCGCCGGCCTGCTCATACAAAGATCTGTCGACCAGGATATAGATTGCCGCCGGGGCGCCGTACAGCCGCGGCCCCTGGAGGTACCATGACTCCGAGTCCCTGTCCGGTTTGGCTCTTCCGGCGGCCTCGGTCATGCGGGCGGCCAGAACCTTGAACCGGGCCTTGTACAGAGCCGGGAAGTGGTCCGGGCCCCGGAAGTCCGGCTGGGCCTTGGAGCCGCGCTGGGTGACGAAGGCCTGCTTGATGGCCTCCAGCCGGGCCCCGGACACGATGACCAGCTCCCAGGGCTGAGTGTTGGCCCATGAGGGGGCGCGCAGGGCCATCTCCGCTATCCTGTTCAGGATGTCGCGCGGGACGGGGTCCGGCTTGAAGGCGCGAATGCTCTGTCTCTTCTGGATGACCTCGGTGATGTCCATCGTCTCTCTACCTCCGTTCATTCACAATGCCAGGAAGGCCGAGGACGGGCCCTGAAGCCGCCTCCCGGACTCGAGTCTACAAGGGCGGGCGGGCCCGGTCAACATCCCGGCGGCGCACCCCGCCGCGGGCCCGGCGGCAGCCTTCGTCCCGGCCTTCGCTTCCGGCGATGAATGGCGTCCGCCGGATGATAGCCGGGTCACGCGGAGCGGCCCCGCCTGTCGCCAAACCCGGCGATCGGGTATCCTATTCTGACAGGCCTATCACTTGAGACAGGAGGGATTGAATGGACGTCAAGGGGAAGACCGCGTTTGTGACCGGAGGCGCCAGCGGGCTGGGGGAGGCCACCGCCAGGCGGCTGCACGCCGCCGGGGCCAATGTCGTGATCGCCGATTTCAACCGCCAGAACGCGGAGAAGCTGTGCCAGCAGCTGGGGGCCAGGACGGCCGTTGCTGAGCTCGATGTGACCAAGACGGAGACGGTCAAGGCCGGCATCGAGGCCGCCCTGAAGGCGTTCGGCGCCATCCACATCCTGGTGAACTGCGCCGGCAGCGGCTGGGTAGGAAAGACGGCGGACAAGAACGGGCCGCATGACCTGGATGCGTTCAAGAAGATCGTCGAGCTGAACCTGATCGGGACCTTCGACTGCACCCGCTGGGCGGCCTTTCACATGCAGAAGAACGAGCCTGATGCCGATGGCGAGCGGGGGGTGATCATCAACACCGCCTCCGTGGCCGCCCTCGAGCCGCAGATGGGGCAGGTGGCCTACTGCGCTTCCAAGGCGGGCGTGGTGGGCATGACCCTGGCGGTAGCGCGGGACCTGGCCCGCAGCGGCATAAGGTGCTGCACCATTGCCCCGGGGACGTTTGACACCCCGCTCACGGCCCTCATGCCGCAGGAGATGAAGGACGGCATCACCCAGCACATCCCGTTCCCCAAGCGCTTCGGCCGGCCGGACGAGTTCGCCAGCCTGGTCCAGCAGATAGTGGAGAACGCCTTCCTGAACGGGGACACCATCCGGCTGGACGGCGCCGTGCGCTTCCCGCCGAAGTAGCGCGGAGCTCCGCTGGCTTAGCCCCGTGCGCCTCGGCCGGCAAAGGGGTCGCGCGGTATGCCCGCCAGCCCGGAATCCCGGGTGACCGCCGGGGCCTTGTAGAGCAGCTCGTTGAGCCGGGCAGGGTTGCTGCTCTTGGCCATGGCGGCCTCCTGGGTGACCACGCTTTTCTTCACCAGGTCGGCCATGGCCATGTCCAGCGTCTGCATGCCTTCCCGGCTGCCCATCTCGATGTTGGGCGGTATCTCGAAGATCTTGTGATCGCGGATCAGCCGCCGGATAACGTTGTTGGCCAGCATGATCTCGACGGCGGCCACCCGCCCCCCACCGGTACGGGCCAGGAGGGCCTGGGAGACCACCGCCTCGACGACCTGAGAGAGCTGCAGCCTCACCTGCTGCTGCTGGCCGTAGGGATACATGTCGATCACGCGGTCTATGGACTGGGCGGCGTCCACGGTGTGCAGCGTGCCCAGCACCAGGTGGCCGGTCTCCGCCGCGGTCATGGCCGTGCTTATGGTGTCCAGGTCGCGCATCTCGCCGATGATAACCACATCCGGGTCATGCCGCAGGGCATGCACCAGGGCGGCGTGAAAGGACAGGGTGTCGTCCCCCAGGTCGCGCTGGCGGATGATGCACCTGTCATTGGGGAAGAGGTACTCCACCGGGTCCTCGATGGTGATCACGTTCCTGGCGGCGTGCTCGTTGAGGTGCCTGATCATGGCCGCCAGGGTGGTTGATTTGCCGCTGTTGGCCGGCCCGGTAACCAGGACCAGGCCCCGCGGCTTCATGATGACGTCCTTCAGGATGGCGGGCAGCCCCAGCCCATCAACGGTGGGTATGTCCACCAGCACCCGCCGGAAGGCCAGGCTCACCGAGCCTCTCTGCAGCAGCGCATTCACCCGGAAGCGGGCCACGCCTTCCAGGCTGTAGGCAAAATCCAGCTCCTTCTCCTTCTTGAAGGCGGTCCTCTGCTTGGTGATGGTGGCCTGCTTGAACAGTTTGGTCATGTCCGCGGAGTCCAGCGGCGGCTGGTCCGCTACGGGCACCAGCGAGCCGTCGATACGCATGATGGGAGGGCTGGGCACCGTCAGGTGCAGGTCAGAGGCGCCTTTCTCCACCATCAGCTGCAGAAGCTCGTCCAAATCCATCATGATTCCCCTCCGTTCTTGCGGGTGCGCGGGCGAGGCGGCGGTGCCAGGCGGTTAACCGGGCTGCTTCCTGCTCAGGATGCCCCGGAGCGTGTACCCCAGCCTGGCGCTGCGCTGGCCCCAGCTATAGCCGGCGGGCTTCCCGGCCAGGGCGGGCGGGTCGCCTGCGCCGTCCGGGCCCTCCTCGGTCAGGCCCTCCATCCGGCACAGCTGGCAGCCGGACGGGCCCATGGACCGGTCGTGCCGGTCACACCAGTTCAATCGGGCCGCTCTCTCGTAGCGCCTCCGGCAGCACGCGACGCAGGTGCAACTGGGGTAGTGCTCTTCTCTCATGTAGTCGCGTTCTTCAAGGCCCACGGCTCGACCTCCTCGCAGGACTACACTTACGTTCTCTCGGCCATCCCCTTTTCCAGCCCGCTCCCGTCCGGGGTCCGGGCTATCCGGCCATTATGCACCGCCGGCCTCTCAACTGCGTCTCGATAGCGCCCGCGCCCTTCACCGATGTGTCACTTCCACCGCCTCCAGGCGGCGGACGGCATGACGGGGGAGGGCGCTATCAGGGTGCCCCGGCTGAGGAGGACATCGCCGGCTTCGGGCCGGTCCGGCGGGCCCGCCTGCCGGGCTGAGACCCGAGTGTGACTGCCCGGACGCGGGCCGAGAGGTAAGCGAGACCTCTCCACAACGCGGCGTGACGCGCCGGTGAGCGGCGGCCTTTAGACTGCACTGGACTGTATCGAGTGCGCCAGGCACGCCTCTCCACGCGACGAAAGGGGGAAGGGAAATGAGGATAGGAGGCAGGCAGATCAGGATCAGCATCCTGGGCAAGCTGCTGGCGGTGTTTCTGCTGGTCGTCGCGGCGTTTGCGTGCTTCTGGGGCTACTGGGCCCTGCCCAAGTTCCAGTCGGACAAGATGCAGGATGCGGAAGACAAGACCCGGAATGCCGTAGAGCTGGCTTGCGGTGCCGTGGATTTCGTGGCTCAGATGGAGCAGCAGGGGTTGATTGCCTCTGACATGGCCCAGAGCTACGCGCTGGTGGCGGTGGGCAGCCTGCGCTGGGACACTGGCTTCGGCCAGGGCTCCTTCTGGGTGCAGAGCTACCAGCCCGTCATGCTACTGGATGCCGAGAACCCGGAGCTGGTGGGCACTGACGTCTCAGGTATCCTGGACCGCGATGGCCGCGCCGTCTACCGCGATCTGACCTCCCTGGCCAGGAGCCAGGGCGAGGGGGCCTACCGGTATCCCATGGCCGATGCCCGGGGCCGCGCGGTCACCAGGATGGCATACGTGAAGTCACTGGAGCCCTGGGGATGGGTGGTGGGCACCAACGGGCCCGATGTGGAGACCCTGGTATCCGAGTACCGGTCCTGGAGAGATGCCCTGGGCTGGACGCTCGGTGCCATATGCTTCGTGTCCCTGTTCCTGTTCTGGCTGACCGTCCGGGTCACCCTGACCCGGCCGCTGGCGTCAATGGTGAAGACCTCGAAGGCCCTGGCCGAAGGCGACGTGGATAACATGGTCAGCGTCAGATCCAATGATGAAGTGGGTGACCTGGCCGCGGCTTACTCCCGGGTGATCGACTACATGAAGGAGGTGGCGGAAGCCACCAGCAGGGTGGCCGACGGCGACCTGACCACGAGCATCCGGCCCAGGTCGGAGAGGGACGTGCTGGGCCACGCCCAGGCCCGGCTGGTGGCCAGGCAGCGCGAGCTGATCGGCAAGACGAAGACCGCCGCCGCCAATGTGGCCGAGGCCAGCAAGCAGCTGACCAAGGCCTCGGAGCAGACGGCCCAGGCCACGCAGCAGATAACGGCCACCATTCAGACCGTGGCCAGGGGCGCCAATGAGCAGTCGATGTCGCTGCAGCAGACGACCCAGGGGGTGGAGCAGCTGACCGATGCCATCGCCCTCATAGCCGAGGGCTCCCAGGTTCAGGCCAAAGGGGTGGAGGACGCCACGCGGCTGGTGAGGGAGGTGTCCGTGGCCATCGCGGAGGTCTCCGCCAACGCCGAGGCGGGCAACGAGTCCTGGGGGGCCACGGCCGCCTCTGCCGCTGAAGGCGCGCGCAAGACACACGAGACGGTGCAGGGGATGGTCCAGATCAAGAAGGCCATGGACCAGGTTTCGGCCAAGGTCAGCGACCTGGGCGGGAGGTCGCAGGAGATCGGGAAGATCGTGGCCACCATCGACGATATCGCTGCCCAGACCAACCTCCTGGCCCTCAACGCCGCCATCGAAGCGGCCCGGGCCGGCGAGCAGGGCCGCGGCTTTGCCGTGGTCGCTGACGAGGTCCGGAAGCTGGCGGAGCGATCATCGCTGGCCACCGGGGAGATAGCCACGCTGGTGGGCGGGATTCAAACCAGCCTGCAGGAGGCCGTGGACGCCATGCGGCAGGGCAGCAAGGACGTGGAGAGCGGCTATTCCCTGGCCGCCGATGCCGGGGCTTCACTGGATGCCATCATGGAGAAATCGCAGTCCGTGGCCAAGCAGGTGGAGCACATATCCATCGCGGCCAAGGTGCTCAACGACTTCAGCGCCGAGATGGTGGAGGCCATCGACGGGATCAACAGGGTGGTGGAGCAGAATGCGGCCGCCACCCAGCAGATGACCCAGGGCTCGAGGGCCGTCTCCTCGGCGGTCGCCAACTCGGCCGAGATCGCCTCCGAAAACAGCGCTGCCGCCCAGGAGGTATCGGCCTCGACGGAGCAGATGTCGGCCCAGGTGGAAGAGACGCTGGCCGCCGCCCAGTCCCTGACCGACATGTCGGAGGAGATGGAGCAGTCGGTGTCCGTCTTCAAGCTCGACTAGGCGCTCCGGGGCTGGCCCTCGGCCGCGCCTGGCGGGCCATGCGCGCCGCGGCTAGAACACGCTCCGGATGCTGGGGTGCAGGCGCCCGCCCACCTGCTCGATGGTCTCGTGCCTGAGGCGGTTGAGGTCCCTCTGCAGGGTCTGGAACCGGTTGCCCGAGTAGAGCATCTCCGGGTGGAAGTAGATGTCATCCACGGCCCTCACGGCGGCCGGAACCTGGAAGCCGGATGCTGAATCAACCCAGTTCTCCAGCCCGCCCCGGAGCAGCGAGTCCAGGATGGCCAGCGTGTGCTCCAGCCGGATCTGCCGGTACTCCTCCCCGGCGCCGATGCCGCCGGTATTGAGCAGGTAGTACTGCAGGTGAGGCAGGCCTTCCACCAGCTCATAGAGGAGATTGGCGTGCCCCGCCTTGTCGCCGGCCATGAAGGGGTCATAGAAGAACTCTGTCCGGATCCGGCCGGCCCTGGTGGGGTCTCCGGCCGACGACTCCATGGCCTGCCCCAGGATCATGAGGGCCACTGCCTGCTCGCGGGTGAGCCGGGATATGGCCGGGATCAGGGGCCCCCGGGTGAGCAGGATCAGGTTATCCACCCGGTCGACATCGACGTGGCGGCTGGCGTGCATGAAGTCCCTCCGGGGGACCACGGCCCGGCCGTTGGAGGTCAGGCTGAGGTTGTAGAAGTCGAGGTCCCCTTCCGGGGTGACGTGGATGTTCTCGCCGAAGGTCTCCGGGTTCAGCAGCCCGTAGTAGATCTCGGCCTGCTCGCCGGGGTTGACGCCCTCGGTCTTCACGAATACGCCCCCGGCCTCGAACCCCATGAACGACCCGTCGGGCATCAGGGTGCCGCCGTCGTCCTGCACCAGCCAGGACTTCTCCTTGCCCTTGCGGGCCAGCACCTTGCCCGAGGTGGTCGTCTTGCCGTTGGCGGACAGCGAGGCCAGCAGGGTCCGGGTGGTGCGATAGTCGCCCCGCGATGACTGCAGGTAGTCCTCGCGGCAGCCGGCGTGCAGGAAGATGCCGCCCTTACGGGTCTTGGCCGACCAGTCCTCCGCCGCGAAGACCCCTTTCTTGTACTCGCCGATGTAGTTGGAGTTGCGCACGATCTTGATCACCCGGCCGTCGCCGAGCATGGCCAGGCGGATGGTGATGTCCTTCTGGGGCAGCGGTTTCGATCTGTTGGCCTCAAAGGCATCGTCGGCAAACATGATGATGGTGTAGTCCGGCCGCTTGAAAGAGTGCCGGACCGGCAGGAAGAGGCTGCGTCCGCCGTACGCCACGTGGGCGAACTCCTCGGGGACCAGCAGCCGGACCACGGTGGGGCTGGATTCGTTGCCCACGGTCCGGTCCACCTCGATCAGCCGCTTGGTGGATAGCACGCTCTCGCACTGGGCCAGCAGCTTGCGCTCTTTGGCGCCGAAGGGGTGGTCCACGCTGTTGTGGGTGAACATGGCGGCCCGGGACATGGGCTCGCTCCGGGCCACGAAGCTGCCGTAGATGGTCTTGCGGACCTCCGGCTCCTTCTCCACCAGGGCCCCCAGCTCCTGGTCGGCCGGGTTCACCAGCAGACGGCCGTCCGCGGCCGCGGCGTCCCGGATGCGCTCTGCCGCCCGGGCGAACTCCTCAGGATTGAACTCGGCCATGTCCTTCCTCCCCTATCCGCCCAGGGTAGTGTTGTCGATCAGCCTGGTCTTGCCCAGGTACACCGCCATTGAGATCAGCGCCGGCCCCTCCATCATCGACAGCTCCTGCAGCGTGGCGGGATCGGCTATGCTGACATAATCTATGCGCGCCAGGGGCTCCTTCCCGATGCACTCCAGCATCTCGCGGCGGATCCTCCCGGCGTCCCGCTCTCCCTCTTCCCAGAGGCCTCGGGCCAGATTCATGGATCTCCACAGGACCACGGCCGCCCGGCGCTCCTCCGGATTGAGGTATACATTCCGGCTGCTCATGGCCAGCCCATCCGGCTCGCGCTGGGTGGGCACCACCACCACCTGCAGGTTCATGTTCAGGTCCCGGACCATCTTCTGGATGACCACCACCTGCTGGGCGTCCTTCTGCCCGAAGTAGGCCCGGGTGGGCTCCACGATATTGAACAGCTTGGCCACCACCGTGGCCACTCCCCGGAAGTGCCCCGGGCGGGCGGCCCCTTCCAGCACGCCGGTCACGCCCTCGACGTCCACCCAGGTGCCGGCGCCGGGGGGGTAGATCTCCTCCACCGGAGGGATGAGCACCAGGTCGGTCCTCTCCTTCTCCAGGAGGGCCAGGTCGCGGTCGGGGTCGCGGGGATAGCGGGCGAAGTCCTCCTTCGGCCCGAACTGGGTGGGATTGACGAAGATGCTCACGGCGCAGAGGTCGTTCTCGGCTTTGGCCCTTCGCGCCAGATACAGGTGGCCTTCATGGAGGTAGCCCATGGTGGGCACAAAGCCCAGCGTGCCCCCCGCCTGGCGGCGGGCCTCCCTGAAGCCGGCGACCGTGGTTATGACCTTCATTCGGCCGCGTACCCGACGGGGATGATGTAGAGCGGCCAGTGCTCCTCCGGCAGCTTCAGCGCCGCGTGCACCCGCTCATCGTTGAAGGCGCCCACGGGGACCGAGCCCAGGCCCATGGCCACCGCCTGCAGGTGGATGTTCTGGGCGGCGTGGCCCACCTCCATGCAGATGTAGCGCTCCGCCCGGTCGCCGTAGCGACCTTCCATGGCGCCATGGTCGGCGGCGATGACGATGCTGGCGGGAGCATCCCCGATGAACTCCTGCCCGGCGGCGGCCTCCGACAGCTTCGACACCACGTCACCGCGCAGCGTCTCCACCAGCTCGTGGTCCTGCGGCACGTAGTGCTGGACGCCCTCCCTGGTCACCAGGTAGACCTCCAGGGGGTAGATGCCCCCGGCGGAGGGCACGGTCCGCCGGCCCCTGGGAAAGGTGCCCTGGGCGGCCCACAGCAGCTGCGCTATCTGCTCCACGCTGAGGCGCTTGGGCAGGAAGGCGCGCTTGGACCTCCTTCGCTCCAGCACCTCCTCAAGGGTGTATGTTCCTTTCTTCCTGGGGGCAGGCAGCCGGGCCATCACTTGTCCTCCAGACCGGCGAGGAGGCTCTCGTCCATGGTGAAGCTCTGCTTGTCCGTGGGGAAGGTCCCGGCCTGGACTTCGCTGGCGTACTCCCCCACCGCCTGCTTGATGGCGTCGGCCAGCTTGACGTACTGCTTGGCATGTTTGGGCACGAAATCGGTGAAGAGGCCCAGCATGTCGCTGATGACCTGCACCTGGCCGTCGCAGAAAGGCCCGGCGCCGATGCCGATGGTGGGGACGCTGACCTTCCTGGTGATGATCCTGGCCAGGGGGGTAGGCACGGCCTCCAGCACGATGGCGAAGGCGCCGGCCTCATCCAGGGCGCAGGCGTCCTTCACCAGGCGAAGGGCGGACTCCGGGGTCTTTCCCTGCACCTTGAACCCGCCCAGCTGATGGACCGACTGCGGCGTCAGCCCGATGTGGCCCATGACCGGTATGCCACAGTCTACTATGCGGCGCACCGTGTCGGCCATGGTCACCCCGCCCTCCAGCTTCACCGCCTGGGCGCCGGCCTCCTGCATGAAACGGGCCGCATTGTGAAGGGCCTCTCCGACGCTGGCATAGGTCATGAAGGGCATGTCGCCGATGACCAGGGCCTGCTCCGTGCCGCGCACCACGGCCTTCGTGTGATGGATCATCACGTCCATGGTCACCGGGATGGTGGAGTCGTAGCCCAGGATGACCGTCCCCAGGCTGTCTCCCACCAGGATGAGCGGGATGCCGGCGGCGTCGACCAGCTTGGCGGTGGCGTAGTCGTAGGCGGTGAGCATGGGGATCTTCTTCCCCTTCTGCTTCATCTCTTTGATCTGGAGAATACTGGTCCGCATCCATTCCTCCTTTGTGGGGCCGGAGGTGTGCGGCAGATCGGCCCCCATCCTTCCAGCCGGTGGAGCCCGATACCCGGGGCCAGTGGGCCCGGTTCCTCGGGGCAGATGGGGCCCAATCCGGCACACTGATGGGGCCCCGGCCTCCGGCCGCCCTATGATACCACGCCCCGGTCCGGTGGAGGCCGGGGCCGGGGGGCTGCGGCGGGCGCCTAGAGGGCCTTCAGGGTCTCAGTCAGGTCGTCCATCCAACCGTGCCCGCCGATCTTCTGCTCGCGGATGGCGTTGTTGGCGTCGACGTAGACCAGCCGCGGCTGAACGTGCTTGGCCTCTTCGTCCGTGACCGTGCTGTAGGTGAGGATGATGACGATGTCGCCCCTGGCCACCATGCGGGCGGCGGCCCCGTTGAGGACGATATCACCCGAGCCGGCTTCCCCCTCTATGGCGTAGGTCTGGAAGCGATTGCCGTTGTTGACGTCAAGGATGTGCACCATCTCGTACGGCAGTATGTCCGCTGCCTCCAGCAGCAGCCTGTCGATGGTGATGCTCCCCTCGTAGCCGACGTTTCCTCCCGTGACTCTGGCCCGGTGTATCTTGCTTCGCAGCATCGTCCTCATGTTTGTACCTCCTCTGTTTGCGTCCTGCCGGTCACCCGCGGGGCTGGCTCAGGATCGCATTCAGTTCTCCGGCTTTCTCTTTGTCGATTCTTCCTTTGGCCAAGGCGATGGGAATGGTCTGGCGCCCCAGCTCCTCGTAGGCCGGCAGCAGCTCCGGCGCCCTGTCCCGAAGGGCGGCCAGGTGCTTCCGCACGGTCCCGGCATCGCCCCGGGCGATGGGCCCGGTGAGCGAGTTGGGCAGACCGACGTTGTCCAGGTTGTTCAGCGAGCCCCTGAGCAGGGGCAGCAGGGCCTGCGTGGCCTCCGGCGTGGAAACGCCGAAGGTCTTCCACAGGTCGGTGGCCAGCTTGACCAGGGTGATCATGTAGTTGCAGGCGATCACGGCGGCGGCGTGATAGGCCACCTTGTCGCCGGGCCGCAGCTCGATCCAGTGCCCGCCCAGGGCGGCGGCCATCTCCTTCAATGTGGCCAGCAGGGCGCCGTCGGCCTCCAGGGCGAAGGTCGAGCCCGGGATGTTCTCGATGGCATAGGCCACGGTGGCGAAGGTCTGCAGGGGGTGGAACCCGCCCCTGAGGGCGCCGCATTGGGCGGCGGCGGCCAGGATGTCCAGGGAGTCGGCGCCGCTGCAGTGCACCACGCCCTGGCCGGGGCGCCACTTCACCTGCCCGGCCACCTGGGGTATGACGCCATCGGGGGTAGTGATGAAGACCAGGTCGGCGGCATCTGCCACGGCCTGGGCGCTGTCGCAGACCCGGCAGCCATCGACCATTCCGGCCAGCCTCTCGGCAGAGGCCCGGGTGCGGCTGGAAACGGCTACGACGCCGTAGCCCTTCCCTCCGAGTCGGACGGCAAGGGCGGTCCCGACTGTCCCGGCGCCAATGAAGCCTGCGTTTGGCACTCTGCCCCCCGGCCAAAACAAGAAAGCCTTCTCGGCGTGGCCAAGAAGGCTTTCGGAGTTTCTACCCTATTTACCGTCTCGGTCGTTGCCGATCCAAGCGATCTTGTTGTTAAGTTCTCTGAGCTTGCCGGTGCTCACCGCCATATCGGTCGATGGCTTATTCAAGTTACCAGAAATCGGCCTCGAATGTCAAGCCTGGCGCCCGGGCAGCCTGGTCCTCCGGGCTACCGTTCCCCTGCCCCTCCGTCCCGGGCAGGGGAACGCGTCCGCCTCTTTAGATAACGCCCTCGGACTTGAGCTCAGCCAGCTTCTCCGGGGACAGCCCCAGGATGCCGGTGTAGACCTCCTGGTTGTGCTGCCCCGCCGTGGGCCCCGGCCGCTCGATGGCCCCCGGGGTCTCCGACATCTTGATCACCACGCCGGGAACGGGGATCTTGCCCACCCTGGGGTACTCGATGTCCACCAGCATCTCCCGGGCCGCCACCTGCGGGTCATTGGCCGCCTCCAGGGTGTTCTGCACCTTGGCGCAGGGTACCCTGGCGGCCTCCAGGATCTTCATGGTCTCCACCGCGGTCTTGTCCTTCACCCACTCCTTGGCGATGGCCTGGATGGCGTGGCGGTTCTCGAAGCGGGACTGGTCGCTCTTGAACCGGGGGTCGTCCTTGAGCTCCTCCCGGCCGATGGCCCGGCAGAAGCGCCTCCAGATGGGGTTGCCGGCGCAGCCGATCATCACGAAGCCGTCCCGGGCCTGAAGGCAATCGGTGAAGTTGTAGTAGCTGGTATTGCCCTGGCGCTCCCGGATCATGCCTCCCACCTTGGCCTCGGCGGCCACCGCCAACCCGGAGACGCAGGCTACCGCCGTGTCCAGGAGGGCCACATCCACGTACTGGCCCCGGCCGGTCTTCTGCCGCTGAAACAGGGCGAACATGATGCCCAGGGCGCAATGGGTGCCGGTGGAGAAATCCACCCAGGCATAGCCGGAGCGGGTGGGGGCGGTATCCGGGAAGCCGGTGTAGCTCATGGCCCCGGAGAGGGCCTGGGCGATGGTGTCAAAGCAGGGGCGCTGCTTGTAGGGGCCCCACGAGCCGAAGCCGGACACCTGGGCCACGATGATACCGGGGTTGATTTGCTTGAGGGCGTCAAAGCTGAGGAGCTGCTCCTCCCGCGATCCGCTGACGTAGCTGTGCAGCACCACGTCGCTCTTCTTCACCAGCTCCTTGACGATCTCCTGGCCCTTCTCGCACAGAGGGTCGAGGGTCACCCCCCGGCGATTGGCCAGGGTGACCATGGTGAGCATGCTCTCCCCGTTGGGGGCGAAAGGCCCGAAGTTCCGCTCCTCTTCACCGGTGGGCCGCTCCACGCGTATGACGTCGGCGCCCATGGCGGCCAGCAGCGTGGCGGCGTAGGGGCCGGCAAACCACCGGGAGAAGTCGAGGACCCTGATGCCCGTCAGAACCTTTTCCACCGATAAGCCTCCTGAAAAACCATACTGTCTATATTTTAGCGTGCGGGCGGACCCGGCGCGACTTCCACCATACTGGGGGGCGCGGATAGTCCCGGCGCGACTTCCACAATACCGGGGCGCGGATAGTCCCGGCGCGACTTCCACCATACTGGGGGGCGCGGATAGTCCCGGCGCGAATCCACCGCAGGGCTCGCCGCGGATAGCCGCTTCGCGCAGCTTCTTCTCCAGGGGAGACCGGGGCTGGATGGCCTTACGCTACTTGGTCTCCGGGGGCCTGGCCACGTCGGTCGCCCGCGGACCGCCTGGGTCCGCGACCTGCGGACCGCCCAGGTTGGCGGCCAGCTGACTGCCCAGATCCGCGGCTCGCTGACCGCTCGGGTCTGCGGCATCTGCTTCCTGCAGCTGCCGCAGCAGCTCCTCCGCCCGTCCCAGGCCAATGCGCAGCTGCCTCTGCAGGTAGGAGGCCGATACCTGCTTGTGGTCCCTGGCCAGCTGCCGCGCCTGCTCCAGCAGGGGGTCCTTGACGCTCTGCTCGCCGGAGTAGGCCAGGACCTCAATGGGCTGGGAGCGGGCCTGGTCGGCCCAGAAGCGCGTTACCCTCTCGATCTCCTGCTGCGAGGCAAAGCACCCCTGCAGGCGCCGGGGCTTGGACAGCTCCGCGGAGAGGTACAGCATGTCGCCCCGCCCCAGCAGCTTCTCGGCGCCGGGGGTGTCCAGGATGGTGCGGGAGTCGACCAGCTGGGCCACGGCAAAGCTGATGCGCGTGGGGAAATTGGCCTTGATCAGCCCGGTGATCACATCCACCGACGGCCGCTGGGTGGCCAGCACGCAGTGTATGCCCACCGCCCGGCCCATCTGCGCCAGCCGGCAGAAAAGGGGCTCGATCTCATCGGCCTTGGCCATCATCAGGTCAGCCAGCTCGTCCACGATAAGCACTATGAAGGGCATCGGCTTGGGCGCCTTGCCGCTGCGGTTGTAGGTGTCGATGTTGTGCACCTTCACCTGGGCCAGCCGGCGGTAGCGGCCATCCATCTCGTGGGTCAGCCACTGCAGTATCTCAACGGCCTTTTCGGCCTCGGTGATGACCGGCGTCATCAGGTGAGGTATGCCGTCGAAGGCGATGAGCTCCACCCGCTTGGGATCGATCATGATGAACCGGACCTCGCGGGGCGTGTTGCCCATGAGCAGGGAGAGGATGGTGGAGTCCAGGCACACGGTCTTGCCGCTGCCGGTGGCCCCGGCGATCAGCACGTGCGGCATCTTGGCCAGGTCGGCCACGGCCATGTCGCCGGCGGTCCCCTTGCCCAGGGCTATCGCCAGCGGCGACTTGGCAGCCAGCCGCCGGAAGGCGGGGCTCTCCAGCACCTCGCGGACCGACACCAGGCCGGAGGAGGTATTGGGCACCTCGATGCCCACCACGGCCTTGCCCGGCACGGGGGCCTCCATCCTGATGCTGGAGGCTGAAAGGGCCAGGGCCAGGTCATTCTGCAGGGCGGTGATGCGGTCCACCTTGACCCGGGTCCGGGAGACCTCCTCTTTCCGCACCCTGGGGTTGCCGTTGCGGTCCTTCTCCTTGATCTCCTTGTACCGGATGTCCCAGCCGGGCTCCACCTCGAACTGGGTGACGGCCGGGCCGACGTTCTTCTCTTTCACCTTGGCGTCAACGCCGTAGCTGGCCAGGGACTCTTCGATCAGCCGGGCCCTCCGGTCCACATCGGCCCTGCTGAGCTCCGCGTTGGCGGTCTCGTCCAGCATCGTCACGTCTGGCAGCCGCCACTGGCCCGGGACCGCGGCCGCGCCCTCTGGCACGGTAGCGGAAGGCGTGGCGGCTGTCCCGGACGGGCCGGCGGCTGCCGCCGCCAACGGCGCCCGCGCGGGGCGCGCCGGGCGCTTCTTGCGGTCCTTCGCGAGCCTCTCCACGGCCGCCGGAGGGGCCTTCGAGACCTGCGCGTGGCGGCGCTCCCGCAGCCAGCCGATGGCCCTTTGATGGGGGGGGTTCTGGGCCAGGCGGGCGGCCATCCCCGAGACGCCCTCCCAGGCTCTCTGGCCGGCCTGCCCCATGAGGCGGATGATGCCGGACAGCCCGCTGCCCAGCCGGCTCCACACCCAGTGCGGGGCCACCAGGGCCGTGCCCAGCAGCGCCAGCCCGCAGACTCGGAGCACGGCCAGTGCGGTCAGCCCCGAGCTACTGAGGTCCCTGATGCCGATGATGACGTGGCCGGTCAGGCCTCCCAGGCTGACTTCACCCAGGTCCGGTGCCTGGCCGATGTAGGTCTCGCCCAGGTACCGCCCGGAGGGATGGAAGAAGGCCAGCGCCCCCAGCAGGGCCGCGGCGAATACCAGCAGGCCCAGCCAGAAGTTCCAGCGCTCCAGCAGCAGGCCCAGCCGCTGGGTCCAGTACATCATGGTCAGGCCGACGACCAGGACTGGGACCAGGAGGGCGCCCAGACCGAAGGCCCTGGTCAAGGGGTTCCAGGCCACGAACAGGAGGATGCTGACGAACACCAGCCAGGTGGCCCGCAGCAGCCAGCCCTCGGTGGTTACTACCCCGTTTCCGGCGGAGCCGCCGGATCCCGCTCTACGTGGCATATCCTGCCTGCCTGACCTCCATCGTCTCTGCTGCCGGGCCGCCGGAGGCGAGGCCTCCACGGCAGGGCAACCTTCTTCCGGGACGCCTGCACTCAGAGCAAGCTGAGCTGCTGCGGCTTGGCTTCAGCCGGCTTGTCCCTGGAGGCCTCCTCCGCCTCGGCCAGCAGCGCTGGTATCTTCAGCATGTCAGCCTGGATGGTCTCCCGGAGCTTCTGCTGGTGCAGGGCCGCGGCCGGGTGGTACATGGCGAAATAGACCAGCCCGCCCTCCCGGCGGGCCTGGCCGTGCACCCGGGAGATGGTCTGCCCCGGGAAGAACCTGGCCATGGAGTACCTACCCAGCGAGACGATCATCCTGGGACGCAGCAGCTGGAGCTGGCGGTCAAGCCACTGCTGGCAGGTGGCGATCTCCGCGGGCTGGGGGTCCCGGTTGCCGGGGGGCCGGCACTTCAGCACATTACAGATGTAGACCTGCGACCTCTTGAGGCCGATGGAGGCCAGCAGCTGGTCCAGGAACTGCCCCGCCGGGCCGACGAAGGGGCGCCCCTGCTGGTCTTCGTGCCACCCCGGCGCCTCCCCGATAAAGGCGATGGCAGCATCCTCGGCGCCCTCGCCGGGCACGACCTTGGTACGCTGCCGGGCGAGCTCACATTGCCGGCAGTTGGCTATTTCCCGGTTAAGATCGCTTAATGCCGACACGCCTATCTGACCCCGAGCGATACTAGCACAGGTCCTGCGGCAAGTCAACGGGTCTGACGCGCTGGCCGCCTCAGGGCCGGGCCCTCTTTTTCCTTGCCTCGGACCCCCCGTTATGTTAGACTCTACCGTGGCGTAGACCCGCCTCCAGGAGGTCGGGATGGGCGATTTTACACCCAGAACTATCGTTGAAGAACTAGATAGATATATTGTCGGCCAGAAGGAAGCCAAGAAGGCGGTAGCCATCGCGCTGTCCAACCGGGAGAGGCGCCGCCGGCTCCCGGCCGAGATCCGGTCGGATGTCATTCCCAAGAATATCCTGATGATCGGACCGACGGGCGTGGGCAAGACCGAGATCGCGCGCCGCCTGGCGGCCATGATCGACGCGCCCTTCATCAAGGTGGAAGCCACCCGGTTCACCGAGGTGGGCTACGTGGGCCGCGACGCCGAGTCCATCATCCACGACCTGGTGGAGATGAGCGCCCGGAAGGTGTACCACGAGCAACTGAAGCAGGTGGAGAGCAGCGCCCAGCGGCTGGCCACCGACCGCATCGTGGGCTACCTGTACCAGCAGATGACCGGCCGGGGCCGGAAGGTGGTGGAGAAGGGGCAGCCGGCGCCGCGGGGCGCCGCCAGGATGGCCAAGGGCCCGGCGGCGCTGACCGGGGGCGGCCAGCTATCGGCCGTGACCCGGGAGCGGCTGGCCAAGCTGCTGGCCAGCAACAAGCTGGAAGACCATTTCGTGGAGATCGAGGTCTCCGATGCGGATGGGGGCGGGATGTTCTTCGATCCCCGCCTGGACATGGAGCTGGACGGAGACCCGATGTGGTTGGAGGAGCCGTGCCGCGGTGGCGGGGGCCGGAGCCAGCGGAAGAAGAAGGTTCGCGTCCGGGAGGCCCGCCGCATACTGGTCCGGGAAGAGGCCAACAAGCTCCTGGATTTCGACCAGGTGGTGGACCGGGCCGTGGCCGACACAGAGGAAAACGGGCTGGTCTTCATTGATGAGATCGACAAGCTCTGCGGGCCGAAGATGGACATCGGCCGGGACGTCTCCGGCGAGGGCGTGCAGCGGGACATGCTGCCGCTGCTGGAGGGGGCGACGGTCATGACCCGCTACGGGCCGCTGAACACGGAGCATATACTGTTCATCGCCGCCGGGACCTTCTCGCAGAACAAGCCTTCGGACCTGATCCCGGAGCTGCAGGGGCGTTTTCCGCTGCGGGTGGAGCTCAACCCGCTGACCCGGGAGGACTTCGAGAAGATACTGACGGAGCCGCGAAACTCGCTGACCAACCAGTACAAGGCGCTGATGGCTACCGAGGGTGTTGCGCTCCGGTTTGCCCCCGATGGGATTCGGGAGATAGCCCGCCTGGCGGTGCTCATGAACGAACGGATGGAGAATATCGGCGCTCGGAGGCTTTTCACCATAATAGAGAAACTAGTGGAGGACTTAAGCTTCACCGCGTCGGAGCGGAAGGGAGAGCGGGTCGTGATCGACGCCGATTACGTCTCGCGACAGGTGGGAAGCTTGGTCAAGGACGAGAATCTGAGCCGATATATATTGTGAGGTGAAATGACGGAACAGGTGGCCCCTACTAGCAGCGTTGTATCGGTGAAGCTGCTCCTGGAGGCGGGAGCGCACTTCGGGCACCAGATTGGCCGGTGGAACCCGAAGATGAAGAGGTACATCTTCATCGAACGCAACGGAATCCACATCATCAACCTGGAGCAGACCATAAACCTGCTGGACAAGGCCTCGAGGTACGTGACGGAGACGGTGGCCCAGGGAGGGGACATCCTCTTCGTGGGCACCAAGAAGCAGGCCCAGGAGGCCATCGAGCAGGAGGCCAAGAAGTGCGGCATGCCCTACGTCAACCAGCGGTGGATCGGCGGCATGCTCACCAACTTCAACGTGATACAGTCGCGCGTGGACTACCTGGTCCATCTTGAGGACCAGCGGACCCGGGGGTTCTTCCACCGCTTGCCCAAGAAGGAAGTGCTGAGGCTGGAGCGGAAGATCCAGAGGCTCAACCACCAGATGGGCAGCTTCAAGGAGATGACCAAGTTCCCCAGTGCGCTCTTCATCGTGGACCCGTCCAAGGAGCGGCTGGCGGTGGCCGAGGCCAGGCACCTGGGTGTGCCCATCGTGGCCGTGGTCGACACCAACTGCAATCCGGACGAGATCGACTACCCGATTCCAGGCAATGACGATGCCGTGAGGGCAGTCAGGCTGATGTGCACCAAGATGGCCGATGCCGTGCTGGAAGGGAAGAGGATCCTGGAGAAGGCCGAGCGGGAGAGTGCGGAGATAGCCGGCAAGGAAGCCATCGACAGCCTGGAGTCGCTGTCATTCAGTCCTGAGGAGGAGAAGCGCGGTGGAGATTTCGACGACGCTAATAAAGGAGCTTAGGGACAAGACCAGCGCCGGGGTGATGGAGTGCAAGCGGGCGCTGCAGGAGGCCGAGGGCAACATCGACCGGGCCTGCGACTTACTGCGGGAGCAGGGGTTGGCCCGCGCCGAGAAGAAGGCCGGCCGGACGGCGTCCCAGGGGCTGGTCGAGGTCTATGTCCACGGAGGGGGCCGCATCGGCTCCATGGTGGAGCTGAACTGCGAGACCGATTTCGTGGCCCACACCGATGAGTTCAAGGCCCTGGTCCATGACCTGGCGCTGCAGATAGCGGCCACTGATCCTCGTTTCCTTTCATCCGAGGATGTCCCCGAGGAGGAGAAGGAGAAGGTCAACCCGGAGGAGGCCTGTCTCCTGTCACAGCCGTTCATCCGCGATCCCGCCCGGAAGATCTCCGACATCGTGGCCGATGTCTCGGCCAAGATGGGCGAGAAGGTGGCGGTGCGCCGGTACGCCAGGTTCGAGCTGGGCAAGTAGCGTCGTGAGCGCAGGCCCGCGGTGGCGCTCACTTCGTCGGAGTACGACTGATTGTGGAGGCTGACCTTAGCGGCAGGATAGCGGTGGTGACCGGTTCCGGCAGAGGCATCGGTCGGGCCATAGCTGTCAGGCTGGCTGAGAACGGCGCCTCACTTGTCATAAACTCTAGGACGCCCGGTCCGGCGCTGGAGTTGGTGGAGCAGGTCCGGGCCATGGGCCGGGAGGCGGTCTTCGAGCCGGCGGACCTCTTCGTATACCAGGACGTGAAGCGCCTCTTCGAGAATGCCGTGCGGCGGTTCGGGCGCGTCGATATCGCCGTGGCTACCGGCGCGGCCGCCGGGCCCCCTCCTCAGCCGTTCCACCAGATTGACCCGGCGCTGTACGTTGACTGCATCAGCAGCCACCTCTTCACCAGGCTCTACGTGGTGAGGGCGGCGCTGGACGACATGATGGCGCGACAGTCTGGTAAAATCATCCTGGTGACGACGGACGCCGGAAGAACGCCCACCAGGGGGGAGTCGCTGATCGGAGGCGCGGCGGCGGCGGTGGTGCTGATGACCAAGGCGCTGGCCATGGAGCTGGCCCGCTCCAGGATACGCATCAACACCATCTGCACCACGGTCACGAAGGACACGCCGGGGTACGACATGGCCACGTTGGCCCAGGGCAGCCGCATGGCCGAGATCTTCAAGAAGGCCGAGGAGCGAATGCCCTTCGGCATGAACCGGCCGGATGATATCGCCCACATGGCGCTGTTCCTGGCCTCGGATGAATCGAACCAGATCACGGGGCAGACCTTCAGCATCACCGGCGGGCTCACCTTCCCGGGCTGAGGGCCCGTCCAATCTGCGAACAGGAGGGGACTGCGGGTCAATGAATGAGCCGGCCAGTGGCTACAGGCGGGTCCTGCTCAAGCTGAGCGGGGAAGCCCTCATGGGCAAGCGCGAGTACGGGATCGATGACTCCATCCTGAAGATGGTGGCCAGGCAGGTCAAGAGCGTGGTGGAGGGCGGGGTCCAGGTGGCCATCGTGGTGGGCGGGGGCAACATCTGGCGCGGGGCCGATGCCGCCGCCCGGGGCATGGACCGGGCCACGGCCGATTACGCCGGCATGCTGGCCACGGTGATGAACGCGCTGGCGCTGCACGATGCCCTGGAGAAGCAGGGCCTGGTAGCCCGCACCCAGACGGCCATCCCCATCCAGTCCGTGGCTGAGCCGTACATCCGCCTGCGGGCGGTACGCCACCTGGAGAAGGGGCGGGTGGTGATCTTCGCCGCCGGGACGGGGAACCCGTACATGACCACCGATACCGCGGCCGCGCTGCGGGCCATCGAGATCAAGGCCGAGGTGGTGCTGATGGCCAAGAACAAGGTGGACGGCGTGTACTCCGCCGATCCCAACAAGGACCCCTCGGCCCGCAAGTTCGAGCAGCTCAATCACCGCGAGGCCCTCAAGATGGGTCTCAATGTCATGGACGCCACCGCCTTTTCCTTGTGCATGGAGAACAACCTGCCCATCGTGGTGTTCGATCTCCATGCCGCGAACAGCATCAAGAGAGCAGTTGCCAGGGAGCACATCGGGACCCTGGTGTCTTCGGGGGTGAAAGGATGATTGACGACGCACTGAAGGCAGCCGACGGCAAGATGCAGAAGACGGTACAGGTCCTCAAGAGGGAGCTGGAGACCATCAGGTCCGGCCGGGCCACCGCGGCCCTGGTGGACCAGATCATGGTGGAGGCCTATGGCACCAGCACCCCGTTGCCGCAGCTGGCGAACATCTCCGTGCCGGAGGCCAGGCTGCTGATGATACAGCCCTGGGACCGCAGCATCGTGGGCGCGGTGCAGAAGGCCATCCAGAAGTCCGATCTGGGCCTCAACCCGCAGAGCGACGGAGAGGTCATCCGCCTGGTGATTCCTCCGCCCACGGAAGAGCGGCGGAAGGAGCTGGTCAAGGTGGTGCACAAGAGGGTCGAGGACGCCAAAATCGCCGTGCGCAACGTGCGGCGGGACGCGCTGGAGGAGCTGCGGAAGCTGGAGAAGGACAAGAAGGTCTCCCGGGATGACAATGCCCGGGCCACGGACCGGCTGCAGAAGCTGACCGACCGGTTCATCGCGGACGTCTCCAGGGTGGGGGCGGACAAAGAGGCGGAGATAATGGAGGTCTAGCCGGGCCCTCCGGCCGGGCCCCCGGTCAGACCGCATCTTGAGCAGCAGCATGGTCCAGGCAGAGACAGCAACGGCCCCCATCAGCCCCATTCCCGCCCATGTGGCCATAATCATGGACGGCAATGTCCGGTGGGCCCAGGCCCGGCACCTGTCTCGCCTCAAGGGGCACCGCGCCGGGACCGAGAACATCCGGCGGGTGGTGGAGGCCTTCGGCCGCAGCGGCGTTCGGTACCTCACCCTGTATGCCTTCTCCACCGAGAACTGGCAGCGCCCCAGGAGCGAGGTAAACGAGCTCCTGCAGATCCTGGCCAGCGTCATCGGCCGCGAGACGAAGGAGATGCACCGCCGGGGCATCAGGCTGCGCCACCTGGGGAGGCTGGACCGGCTGCCCGCCAGGCTGCAGGAAGAGGTGGCCAAATCCATCGAGCTGACCCGGAACAACGACCGGATGACCTTGAGCGTGGCCTTCGACTACGGGGGCCGGGCCGAGATAGTGGAGGCCGCCCGGCGCCTCCTCCGCGAGAAGGCCGACCCGGACGCGGTGGACGAAGGCGTCTTCAGCCGCCACCTCTACACGGCAGACCTGCCGGACCCGGACCTGATCATCCGGACCGCCGGCGAGATGCGGCTCTCCAACTTCCTGCTGTGGCAGTCTGCGTACAGCGAGTACTACTTCACCCCGGTCTACTGGCCGGACTTCGACGCGGAAGAGGTTCGCAAGGCTCTCCTGGCCTTCAGCCAGAGGGCCCGCAACTTCGGCGCGTAACCAAAAGGCGATGAAGCTTAGAGTCCTCACGGCGGTGGTCGGCATACCGCTTCTCCTGGCCTTCATCTACTTCGATTTCGGCTGGGAGACCTCCTGGTTCGACCGGGTACCGCTGCTGGCGCTGCTGGTGGGCGCCGCCGCGGCCCTGGGGGCGTGGGAGTTCTTTCGCCTGGGCAGCCACTCCGGGGCCCGGCCGATGGCGGCCTTCGGAGCCGTCTGCGCGGTCCTCTTCGTGGTAGCGGCCCTCTTCAATGGGGAGCGGGCGTCCAGCCCGGATGCGGCCAGGCATGTTGACTGGGGCATCGCGGCCCTGCTGGCGGCGTCCGTCGCCCTTCCGCTGGTGTGGCTGACCATCTTCCGGCGGGAGGTGGCCCTGGAGAGCTGGTCCTGGACAGTGGCCGGCATCCTCTATGCGGGATGGATGATGGGCCACTGGGTCATGCTTCGCCAGCTCGATGACGGCCGGGAGCTGGTCATCATGGCCGTCTTCAGCACGTTTGCCTGTGACACCGCCGCCTACTTCGTGGGCCGGGCCTGGGGCCGGCGCCGGATGACGCCCCGGATCAGCCCCAACAAGACGTGGGAGGGCGCGGCTGCCGGCCTGGCCGGGGCGGTGGCCGCGGCGGTGGCGCTGCGCTACCTCCTCAATCTGGGCGGCTGGTCGCTACCGCTCTCCTACCCGGAGGCGGCGGGGCTGGGCGCCCTCATCGGCGTGGTGTCGCAGCTGGGGGACCTGGCGGAGTCCCTCCTCAAGCGGCGGGCCGGGGTGAAGGACTCCGGGGCCCTGCTGCCCGGCCACGGCGGCCTGCTGGACCGGATCGACAGCCTGGTGTTCACCGGGGTTATCGTCTACTACTTCGTGATTTGGTATGCGCCGTGACCCCCTGGCTCCACCGGGCCGCCGGTTGACTCCCCGACCCCGCCTGACTACCAGGCCAGGGTCTCTCAGGGACTCCAGGTGAAGCCCTCTCCCAACTCATGGTGCCGATGGCAGGGTTTCGTTCTATGCTGGAAGCAGATGGAGGCGAATCAGCTATGATGAGATCTAGAATGTGGCAGGTGGCCCTGACTACCTTCACCGGCGAGAGATACCATGAAGTGGACGGAGAGTATGTGAAGGACACCTGGGAAACACCCATGACCCGCTATGGTGAATTCAATGGTCTCAGGCTCCCGGTCGAAGGGGAGGCTGTCTGGAGGATGAGCAGCGGGGACCTCTCGTATATCCGGCTGGAGATCACCGCTCTGGAGTACAACGCCACCGGAGTCTACCGCTGACCAACGGCGGAGACGCATCAGGCCGGCCGGCGAGGGGGTGACGGAGTGCAGCAGGATACAGTGCTGAGAGCGGAAAACCTGTGCAAGTCCTATGTCAAGGGCGTGCTGGTGAATGACCACGTGTCCCTTTCTCTGAGCCGCGGTGAAATCTTCGGACTGCTGGGTCCCAATGGGGCCGGCAAGACGACTTTCGTCAAGCAGGTGATCGGCCTGGCGAAGCCCGACTCCGGCCGCATAGCGATTGACGGCGTCGACGTGGTGGCCAATCCCGGCTACGCCCGACAGGCATGCTCCTTCCAGGTGCAGGTCCAGGCGCCGATCTCGGGGCTCAGCACGCTCGAGGCCATAGAGCTGGCGGGGCAGATCCGGGGTGGCCGGTACCGTGAGGTCCACGAACGGGCCATGGGCCTCATCGACCGGCTGGAGCTGGGCGAATGGAGAAAGACGATGGGCGCCACCATATCCGGGGGTGTCCGGCGTCTGGTTGCCTTCTGCATGGCCGCGGTGGTGCCGGGAAAGGTGGTGATCCTCGACGAGCCGACGAATGACGTTGACCCTCTGCGGCGGCGGGCCATCTGGCAAGAGGTGCAGAGCCTGGCGCGCGATGGGTCGGCGGTCCTGCTCGTTACCCACAACATCCTGGAAGCCGAGCGAGTTGTCGACCGGCTGGCCATCATGGACTCCGGCAGGGTCATAAGCACGGGCACACCGGCCAGCCTGAAGGAGTCTGCGGGCGACGCCATGCGGCTGGAGCTCACGCTGGAGCCGGGGGCGGCGGCGCCCGACCTCCCTGATTTCCTGCAGCATCCGGTGGTCCTGAACCGGCGCGTACTGGGGGAAGTCAGCCTGTCCCACATCTCCGCGGCCATAGCCTGGGCGCGCGCCCTGAAGGAAAGCGGCGCCATCGAGGAGTTCCTGCTGGGACCGGCCACGATGGAGGACTTCTACATACGGATGGTGCGCGACCCCAACGGTACGGGGGCCAAGGGGAAGAGCCAATGACAGCGCGACATCTGAGAAGCTACTGGCTGATGCTCAAGTGGGTGTTCTTGAGCAACCGGACTTGGCTCTCGCTGAATATCGCCGTGCAGGTGATGATTGCCGTCGGGTTCATCTACGGCATCAGCTTCTTCTACCCGTCGATCACCCCCGAGACCGCCAAGTACCTGACCGCCGGCGCGCCGACGATCATACTCATCACCGTTGGGCTGGTGATGGCGCCGCAGATGGTGGCGAGTATGCGCACCGAGGGGACATTCGACTATGTGTGGTCGCTGCCCGTGCCACGCATGGTCTACATTGCCGCGGATGCCACAAACCTGTTCGGGACCACGCTCCCGGGCGCCACCCTGGCCGTGGCGCTGGGCGCCTCCTATTTCAACTTCAACCTGGATCTCAGCCCGCTGGCCATCCCGGCAGTCATCATGATATCGCTGGGCAGCACCTTCATGGGCTACTCGATGGCGTTTGCCGTACCGAAGCCGATGCTGGCGCAGGTGCTGACCCAGATCATCATCTTCGCCGTGATGCTATTCTCGCCCATCATGTACCCGGCGGAACAGCTGCCTGGCTGGCTGCGGTCCGTTCATCAGGTGTTGCCGGTTCAGTACATGGCGGACCTCTTGCGCGGCACGCTCACCGATGTGGAGGTGAACCTGGGGCTGGCTTTCGGGGTGGTGGGAGCGTGGTTTGCGGCCGGCTTCGCGGCCACCTGGCTGCTGGTCCACCGGCGCCAGTAGAGCAGAGGGCCCGCCATCGACCCACGCCCATTCTGCTTCAACTCGGGCATGCCTCGTGCTATGCTTGGAACTGGCTATGGCTAGATTTCGTGCTATGGGTGGTGGATTGAAGAGGATTGCCATCCTTGGCTCCACGGGGTCCATTGGCCAGCAGACACTCGACGTAGCCCGGGTCCTCTCTGACAGGCTATCGGTCGTCGGACTGGCGGCCGGCGGCAACGCCGGGCTCCTGGCCAGCCAGGTCGGGGAGTTCCGCCCCGGGCTGGTCTCGTTTGCCGGGCCCCCCTCCCAGCTGCGGGCCAGCCTCCCTTCCCTCGGCGGCCGGACAGCGCCGAAGAGCCTGGCCCTGGACGAGATGGCGGCGCATCCGGATGTGGACCTGGTGGTGATCGCCACAGCGGGCAAGGCCGGGCTGGCCCCGACGCTGGCCGCGATCCGGGCGGGCAAGGAGGTGGCCCTGGCCAACAAGGAGGTCCTGGTGATGGCCGGCGCCATGGTCATGGCCGAGGCCCGGAAGCACGGCGTCAAGATCAGGCCGGTGGACAGCGAGCACAGCGCCATCTGGCAGTGCCTGAGGGGTGAGCGGAAGCGGACGGTCGACCGGCTGCTGCTGACGGCCTCCGGAGGGCCGTTCCGGCGCCTCTCGGCGAGGAGGCTGCGGTCCATCACCCCGGAGCAGGCCCTCAGCCATCCCACCTGGAAGATGGGGCGCAAGGTGACCATCGATTCGGCCACCCTGATGAACAAGGGCATGGAGGTCATTGAGGCCCACTGGCTGTTCGGCCTGCCGTACCGCCGCATCAGCGTGGTGGTCCACCCCCAGAGCGTGGTGCACTCCATGGTGCAGTTCGCCGATGGCTCCATCAAGGCCCAGCTGAGCCGGCCCGACATGCGCCTGCCCATCCAGTACGCCCTGGTGTACCCGGACAGGCGCTTTAATCCCGACCTGCCTATAATGGAGTGGGACGCGATGCTGGCCCTGACCTTCGAGCCGCCGGACCTGGCCAGGTTCCCCTGCCTGGACCTGGCCCGGGAGGCAGGAGAGAAGGGTGGCACCTACCCGGCCGTGCTCTGCGCCGCCGACGAAGTGGCGGTGGACCGGTTCCTGTCACACCGGATCGGGCTGCCGGACATCGCCCGGCTGGTGGCGGACGCGCTGGAGCACCACCGGGGGCGGGCCCGCCCCACGCTGGATGAGGTGCTGGAGGCGGACGCCTGGGCCAGGCAGCGCGCCCTGGAATGGAGAAGGCGCTAGAACATGACTGTCTTTCTGACCATCATCGTCTTTGTGGCCATGTTGTTCTTCCTGATCACCTGCCACGAGCTGGGGCACTTCCTGGCGTCGCGGCGGGCCGGCATCGTGGTCGAGGAGTTCGGCTTCGGCTTCCCGCCGCGCCTGTTGGCTGTCAAGAGGGGGGACACCACCTACTCGATCAACCTCATCCCGGTGGGCGCCTTCGTGAGGCCCGTCGGGGAGGACGACCCGGCGGTCGAGGGCGGGCTGGCGGGCAAGGGGCCCTGGACCAGGATGGGCGTCTATGCCACCGGGCCACTGGTCAACGTGCTGCTGGCCTTTGTCTTCATCACGGCCTTCTTCATGAGCGTCACCACCATGCAGATCAGCGGGAACCAGGGGGTCATGGTGCGCTCGGTGACGCCCGGCTACGTGGCGGAGCAGGCCGGCATCCGGGCAGGGGACGTCATCGTCACCGTGGACGGAGCCCTGATGTCGGACCTGGGGGACGTGGGGGATGCAGTGAACGTGGACCCGCAGGTGCCCAAGAGCATAGTCGTCCAGAGGGACGGCGTGGAGCTGCCGCCGGTTTCGGTGTTGCCGCAATACAGCGAAACCCAGAACAAGTACGTCCTGGGGGTGTCGGTGTCGTCCTGGCTGGACACTATCACCGCGGTGGATGCCGCCTCGCCGCTGGCGGGGGCCGTGGATCCGGGGGACGCGGTGCTGCAGGTTGACGGTGAATGGGTCTATGACCGCCGGAGCTTCTCCGAGGCCGTGGACCGGGCCTCATCCGCGGGGGAGGACTTCAGCCTGCTGGTGGAGCGCATCCAGGAGGATGGCTCCCTGAACGATTTCGAGCTCAAGGTGCCGGCCGCGGCGGTGAGCGACGGTGCGCTGGCGGGGGTGACCATGCAGTGGGTCGATGGGGCCAGCCTCACCGAGGAGAGACGCTCCCTGTGGGGGGCCATGTCCGAGACCGGGAGCTTTGTCATCCACCTGCCCTCCCTGGTCAAGGAGTCCCTGCCCATGCTGCGGGAGGACCCCGGCTCGGCCTTCGTGGGCCCGGTGGGCGCGGCCCAGCTGGCGGTGGAGGTGGTCAAGATGAGCGGCATGGCCAGCGTCCTGTTCCTGGGGGGCTTCATCAGCATCAGCCTGGCCCTGTTCAACTTCCTGCCTATCCCGCCGCTGGATGGCGGCGGCATGCTGATAGCCCTGATCGAAGGCCTGATGGGAGGCTCCTCCAGCCTGAAGCAGGCCCTGGCCCGGCGTCCCCGGAGCATCGGGGGCATGTTCAGGGCCCTGTCCGAAGGCCTGCGCCGCGGCCGGCGGTTGCCGCAGCAGGCGGTGCGCCTGGTCTACCTGGTGGGGACGGTGCTGATGCTCATGCTCTTCGTGATCGTCTTCTACAGCGACATTGTCCGTATCATCAGGGGCGAGGGCTTCCCCGGCCTATGAAGAAACGCCGGGCCGCCAGGGCCATAAGCATCGGCGGCGTGGTCATCGGCGGAGCGGCGCCGGTGGTGGTCCAGTCCATGACCAAGACCGATACCCGCGATGTGGCGGCCACCGTCGGGCAGATCCAGGGCCTGGCCGAGTGCGGCTGCGAGCTGGTGCGGCTGGCCGTGCCGGACATGGAGGCCGCGAAGGCGCTGCGGGCCATCAAGCGCCGGGCCCGGGTACCGCTCATCGCCGATGTCCATTTCGACTACCGCCTGGCCCTGGCCGCCCTGGAGGCCGGCGCGGACGGCCTGCGGCTCAATCCGGGCAATATCAGCGATCCGGACCAGATCGCGGCCGTGGTGCGATCGGCCCGGGAGCGCAGCGTGCCCATCCGCATCGGGGTCAACGCCGGCAGCCTGCCCCGGCCGGCCGCTGGCCCCCAGGGCAGTGTGGCACGGCGCATGGTGGCGGCGGCCCTGGAGCAGATCAGGCTCCTGGAGAGCCTGGATTTCGGCCTGATCAAGATCTCGCTGAAGGCCTTCGACGTCCCCACCACCATCGAGGCCTACCGCCTGATGGCCCGGAAGACGGCCTACCCGCTGCACCTGGGCATCACCGAGGCCGGCCTGCCCCGGGAGGGGGCCATCCGCAGCGCCGTGGGCCTGGGCATCCTGCTGCACGAAGGGATAGGCGACACCATGCGCGTCTCGCTGACCGCCGACCCGCGGGAGGAGGTGGTGGCCGCCTACGAGATCCTGAAGAGCCTGGACCTGCGGGAGCACGGCCCCACCCTGGTCAGCTGCCCCACCTGCGGCCGGTGCGAGGTGGACATGTTCGGGCTGGCCCGGTCCGTCGAGGCCAGGCTGGCCGGCATCGACCGCCCGGTCAAGGTGGCGGTCATGGGCTGCGTGGTCAACGGCCCCGGCGAGGCCCGTGACGCCGACGTGGGGATCGCCTGCGGCCGGGGGAAGGGGGCCATCTTCCGGAAGGGGCGGGTGGTGCGGACCGTGGCGGAGGCCGATTTCCTGGAGAGCCTGATGCGCGAAGTAGAAGGAGTCTGAGGTAAGAGCCATGCGTGTATCTCAAATGATGACCAGGACCCTGAGGGAGACCCCGGCCGAGGCGGACACCGCCAGCCACCGGCTCCTGCTGCGATCAGGCATGATCCACCAGATCGCCGCCGGGGTCTACGCCTACCTGCCGCTGGGGTGGCGGTCGCTGCGCAAGCTGGAGCAGATCATCCGCGAGGAGCTGGACGCCGAGGGCTGCCAGGAGCTGATGATGCCGGCCCTGCAGCCGGTGGAGCTGTGGGAGAAGAGCGGCCGGCACCAGGCCATGGGCCAGATCCTGTTCAGCGTCGTTGACCGGCGGGAGCGCCAGCTCTTCCTGGGGCCGACGCATGAGGAGGTGGTCACCGAGCTGGCCCGCTACCAGGTGAAGAGCTACCGGGACCTGCCCCAGCTGCTCTACCAGATGCAGACCAAGTTCCGGGACGAGCCCCGTCCCCGCGGCGGCCTGCTGCGGGTCCGGGAGTTCGACATGATGGACCTCTACAGCTTCGACGCCGACTGGGAGGCCCTGGATGTGAGCTACCAGAAGGTGAGGCGGGCCTACCTCCGCATATACCAGCGCTGCGGGCTGCCCGTGATGATGGTGGAGGCCGACAGCGGGGCCATCGGCGGCAAGGACTCCCACGAGTTCATGGCCATCACCGAGAGCGGCGAAGACCAGATCATCTACTGCTCCGCCTGCCAGTACGCCGCCAACCTGGAGAAGGCCCAGAGCGTCAAGCCGGCGGTGCCCCGGGAGGCGCCGCTGCCCCTGGAGGAGGTGTCCACGCCGGGGATGAAGTCCATCGAGGAGGTCTCCGGCTTCCTGAAGGTACCCAAGAGCCGCACTCTGAAGGCCGTCTTCTACGCCGCCGACGGCCAGATCGTCTTCGTGGCCATCCGGGGCGACCTGGAGGTCAACGAGATCAAGCTGAAGAACGCCCTGAAGTGCACCGACCTGCGCCTGGCCACGGAGGGCGAGGTGACCGGCGCCGGCCTGGTGGCCGGGGCGGCGTCCCCACTGGGGCTCTCGGGCATCAGGACGGTGGCCGACGACTCCGTGGCGGAGGGCATCAACTTCGTGGCCGGGGCCAACCGCCCCGACTATCACGTCCGGAACCTCAACTACCCGCGCGATTTTGCCGTGGACATGATGCTGGACATCGCCTCAGCGCAGGCCGGCCAGGGCTGCCCGAAGTGCGGGCAGGAGCTGGCCATCACCCGCGGGATCGAGGTGGGGCACATCTTCAAGCTGGGCACGGTCTTCAGCGAGAAGATGGGGGCCTCGTACCTGGACCAGGGCGGGGCGCAGCAGCCCATCGTCATGGGGAGCTACGGCATCGGCATCGGCCGTCTCCTGGCCACCGTGATCGAGCGCAACCACGACGACAAGGGCATCCTCTGGCCGGTCTCCCTGGCCCCCTACCACGTCTACCTCTGCGCCCTGGGCATGGACCGGCCCGAGGTGGCGGCGGCCGCGGAGAAGCTCTATGCCGACCTGCCGGCAGCTGGGGTGGAGGTCCTCTTCGACGACCGGACCGAATCGGCCGGCGTCAGGTTCAACGACGCCGACCTGCTGGGGATGCCGCTGCGGGTGGTGGTCAGCCAGCGCACGCTCAAGTCCCAGAGCGCCGAGCTCAAGTGGCGCAGCGGGGGCGAGAGCCAGACCCTGCCCCTCGAAGGGCTGCCGGCGAAGATCGCCGGGATGCTCAGAGAGCAGCCTTAGGGGCGTACTCGAAAAGGCGCTTACACTCGACCGCCGCTAACGCTCAGTGTCTGCCCGGTGATGAAGCTGGCCCTGTCGGAGGCCAGGAAGACCATGGCATCGACCAGGTCCTGAGGCATCCCCAGCCTGCCCAGAGGGTATTCCTTCACCAGTTCGGCCTCGTTTTCTGGTGACAAGAAGCCTGACGCCATCATACCCGGCGTTTTCGTCAATGCCGCATTCACCACATTGATACGGACGCCGTGAGGGCCGGCTTCCTTGGTCAGACCCTTCGCGAATGTCATCAGCGCTCCCTTGGATGCGGCGTAAATGATCTCCCCTTTGCCGCCGGTCTTGCCAGCGTCCGAGCCAAGACAGACGATACTGCCGGACTTCTGTTTGATCATGACGCCCACCACGGCCCTGATAGCGTTGATCGCCCCCCAGAACGTCCCATCGACCATCTTGTGCATGTCCTCCACGGTGCATTCGTGAAAGGGCTTTATGAACACACAGGCCGGTACAGCCATCAGGATGTCCACTCGGCCAAACTCCCTCACCGTCCGATCAACCATCTCCCTGCAGTCCTCGAACTTGGTGACGTCGGCGTAGGCAGGCATGGACTTGGAGCCCAGCTTCTCTACCTCCGCGGCTACCTTGTCCGCCCAGGATCGATCAATGTCATTGGTGACGACCACGGCGCCCTCGCGGGCTAGTTCGAGGCAGACTCCGGTACCCATCGCACCACCACCAGCTCCCGTTACGATAGCAACCCTGTCTCTGAGTCTCAGGTCCATCGAACCTCCTTTCGAACCGACTCCCAATGATACTCCGAAGCTTTCAAGCCCGTGCCACAGGGCCCAGCGATAATACTCTACTGGAACTCCGTATCCGGTGAGCCGCCGGGCAACGTATCGGCACGTCCGGTTGACTGTGGACCCCCTATTGTCATCGGAATGCCACTGTGAGAGAATGGCACCGGTCTTAAAGAGGACGGATGTCGCCTGCGCTGGTATTCGTACTGATCATCGTCGCGGTCATCGCGGTGGCCATCGTGGCCGCCGTATGGGCCGCCCGGATGCGGAGCAAGCGCCGCCAGGAGGTAGCCGGCTGGGCCCAGGCCAACGGCCTGAAGTTCCTCCCCGCCAAAGACCACTCGCTCTGGTTGCGCTACCAGGCCTTCAAGTGCCTGCAGAAAGGCGACGACCGTTATGCCTACAATATCTGCCTGGGGACGATCGGCCAGCGGGTGACCTGCGGCTTCGACTACCACTATGAGACCCACTCTACCGACAGCAAAGGCCACCGCCAGACCCATCACCACCATTTTTCGGCCCTGGTGATAGATGCCGGCATTCCCCTCAAGCCGCTCTATATCCGCCCCGAGGGGTTCTTCGACAGGGTGACCGAGTTCATGGGCTTCGAAGACATCGATTTCGAGTCCGCCGAGTTCAGCCGGAAGTTCCACGTCAAGGCGCCCGACCGCCGCTGGGCCTTCGACGTCCTGCATCAGAAGACCATGGAGCTGATGCTGCTGTACCCCAGGTTCCACATCGAGCTCCAGGGAAACCAGGTGATGGCCTACCACGCCAACAAGACCTTCTCCCCGGGGGATTTCAACTCAGCGCTCAAGGTGGTGACTGAAATGCTCGATCTCCTGCCGCCGGGGGTGGTGGAGGAGCTGCGGGCCAACTACTCGGGAGGTAAACCGGCATGAGCTCATGGTCCATCGCCGTCATTGTGGTCGTCAGCGTACTGGTGCTCCTGGTCCTGTGGGTGGCCTTCCTGTACAACGCGCTGGTGCGGGGCCGCAACCACTGCGACGAGTCCTGGTCCGGCATCGACACCGAGCTCAAACGGCGCTACGACCTGATCCCCAACCTGGTGGCCACCGTCAAGGGCTACGCCGCCCACGAGAGGGAGACCCTGGAAGTGGTCACCCGGGCCCGCAATGCGGCCGTGGCCAGCCAGGGATCGCCGGCGGCGCAGGCCAGGGACGAGAACGTGCTGGTGGACGGCCTCAAGAGGCTGCTGGCGGTGGTGGAAAGCTACCCCGACCTGAAGGCCAGCGACCAGTTCCTCAACCTGCAGAAGCAGCTGGTGGAGACCGAGGACCGCATCCAGAGGGCGCGACGCTTCTACAACGCCAACGTGAGGGACTACAACAACCGGGTGCAGGTCATCCCGTCAGCCCTGATCGCCCGCCCCTTCGGCTTCAGGGAGCGCGAGTACTTCGAGATATCGTCCGCCCTGGAGCGCGAGGCGCCGGCCGTCAAGATCTAGCCGGATCACTCCGCGAACATCTCGGCCAGCACGTCCAGCACCGCTTTCTGTGTCGGCCGGTCCAGCCGCCCCATCCGGTTGACCAGCCGCGCCTTGTCCACGGTGCGGATCTGGTCCAGGATCACCTGGCCCTTCTTGCCGTCCAGCGTGCAGGGGATGCGGGTTGGATAGCGGTGCCCCTTGCTGGAGATGGGGGCCACGATGACGGTGTCGATGAAGCGGTTGGTCTCGTCGGGAGAGAGGATGGCGCAGGGGCGGGTCTTTCGGGGCTCGGGTCCGGGCACCGGGTCTACGTTGACGGCGTACACCTCAAAGCGCTTGACTACCATTCCCACTTCTCCTCGTCCCAGGCCGTCAGGGTGAAGGCCCTGGGGTCCAGCAGCCGGTCGTCGCGGCGGGCGGTCATCCCGTCGAACCCCTTCTCCCAGTTGCGGCGGGGCCGGGGCACCAGGCGGATGATCACCTGGCCTTCCTGCACCTCCATCTCGACCTCCTCGTCGAGCTGGGCCTCCTCCAGGAACAGGCGCGGCAGCCGGACGCCCCGCGAGCTCCCCATCTTGACCAGGCTGGCCCTGGCCACAATGCCCTTGCGGCCCTGTTCGCGGTTCCCTGTCTGTCGCATGCGTCTACATATTGGACGCGTTGCCGCTGAAAGTCAAGATGGTCCATAAGCCACCCGGCCATGAGCCGGCCTCAGCCGTTCCGGGGCACCGTGGCCACGGCCGGTGACGGCGCCGTCTCCCGTCCGGCCTCCCCGGCCAGCGCGGCTCCGAAGGCCGCCAGCGGGACGGTCACGAAATAGGCGATCAGGCTGCGCCAGGCAAAGAAGAGGGGAACCGCGGCCAGTACCAGCCCGGCTTCGGGCGCCTGCCGGCAGTGGCGGTAGTACCAGCACAGGGTGGCGGCCAGGGCCACCGCCTCCAGCGCCGTGAATATGGCCGGCGGGACCGGCGTGTGGCTCAGCATGGCGAAGGAGACCACGCCGATGCCGTACGGGAACAGGGGGTGGGTCATGGGCGCCAGCATGCCCGTGATCCAGGCCCCCGGGCCGGCGGCAATGAACGGGGCATTGAACAGGAGGAAGACGGCGCCGATCACGGCCAGGGAGGGTGCGGCGCGGCGCCAGCCCGCCTCGCGCAGAACGAGCACCAGGAAGAACGGGACGAAGAACCAGGCCGTCTGCTTGCAGGAGCAGGCCACGCCGATCATGGCGGCGGCCAGCCAGGGCCTGCGGCGCAGGGTCCATCCCAGCAGGATGAACAGCAGGTACAGGGCGTCGGTGCCGCCGCCGAAGTGGGAGTCCCAGGCCAGGATGCTGCCGGCCCCGCCGACTATGGCCACGGGGCGCAGGCGGGCCGGCGCCCTCCAGACGATGAGGGCCCATATCAGCGCCACGCACATCAGGTAGAACCACTGCGGCCGAAGGCCCAGGGCGTCCGTGGGCAGTCGAAGGAGGAAGGCCCCGGCGGGGTAGGACAGGGTGGACTCAAACTCCGGCGCCAGCACATCGGGATGGGCTTGCGCAGCGGCCAGCACCTCGTCCACCTGCTCCTGGGTTGGCGCGGGGTAGGCGTCGGCGAACGCGCCCTGGCGCAGGATGGTCGGGGCCACCGCGGTGAAGTCCTCCATGGCCGTTACCACATTGGTCCGGCCGTAGGGGTTTTCGCCATCGAGGAGGATCTGGTTGGCCTGGTGCGTCATGGCGATGGCATCGCTGGCGGAGGGCGGGATCTCAACCTGGCCGAAAAGAGACACGTTTCCCTCGACATATATCCACGGGACCATGGGCACGGCCACGATCAGCGAGCAGGTTACCAGGATCACCGACAGCGGCTTCACGGCCGCCAGCAAATCGCGGCGGTGGTTGCGCAGTCTCCGGTCGGTACCGGGCATGGTCATCATCAGGGTCAGAGCCAGGGCGCCGGCTGACAGAGCCACGATGCAGACGGCCAGCCCAGCGTTGCGCGCCGCCGGGAAGGCGACGAAGAGCGCCCAGAGCGCAGAGACGATAACGAACATGCCCGTGCCCACGAAGTACAGCAGGATACGGGGGGGAGTGGTCTCCGGAAGCCACCAGAGGCGGAGCCGGCCGAACCAGGACAGCGTCCGAGTTTCCTTGCGCATGATCTGATAAGGATATACCTCAGGGCCGGAGCATGGCCAGCGCCGCCCGCGGCCCCAGGCGCGGCAGCGCCCTGAGTATCAGGCGCCCGTGCCAGTCGAAGGAGAAGCCCGGGTCATTCAGGATCGATTCCGTGGCGCGGCCATCCTGCGCCACGTCCAGCAGCCGCTCGATCTGACGGTCGCTCAGCCTCTCGAAGGCGCGGCGGGCCCAGCGCCCGATGCGCAGCTCCCTGGCCAGCAGGCGGTGCCATCTCCGGTCATACTCCGACAGGGCCCGGGCGGAGCAGTCTCCGCCCTCCATGGCCTGGTGCAGGACGTCCGCGGCCATCCCGGCGCACAGCAGCCCGTAGTAGATGCCGCCGCCGGTTATGGGCTTGACCTGGCCCGCGGCGTCTCCCACCACGATCACGCTGGCGGCGCTGGTGCGCCCGAGGGGCTTCAATGGGACGCCCCCGAATCGGGGCAGTGCCGCGCTGGCGGCTATCCTCCGTTCGTCCTCCAGGTAGCGCAGGAAGCCCTCCAGCAGGGCCCGGGCGTTCCTCCGGGTGAGCAGCCCGGCCAGGGCCTTCCCGCCGCGGCCCGGCACCAGCCAGGCGAAGAACCCGGGGGCATGCCGGTGGCCCAGGTAAACCTCCACCTGGTCCACGCCCGAGTCCACCTCGGCCTGGGCGCCGGCGGCGTGGTCGCCGGCCCGGCCGAAGCCCATGGCAGCGGGCAGGGGCGAGCCGAAGCCGCAGGCCAGGACCACCGCCTGGGCTTCGCAGGCCAGGGCCCGGCCGCCGGCTTCCGCCTCGACCCGGGCGGCCTCGCCGCCCGTGAGGACCGCCTTCACCCTGGTGCCCAGGAGGCACTCCACCCCCTGTTGTGCGGCGTTGGCCACCATGGCTTCATCGAAGGTCTGCCGGTCCAGGATGAATGCCGGCGCTGCCGTTTTCTGGAGTTCCAGGGATGCGTCGGAGGGCGAGAAGAACCTGGCTCCCCTGGCCTCCCGGACCACGGCCTGCCTGGCCACGGGGAAGGCCTCGAGGCACTCCCGCCCCACGATGCCGGTGCAGCAGCCCTTCTTGCCGGGGTGGTCGTGCTGCTCCAGGAGCGCCACTCGGCGCCCCCGGCGGGCCAGCTCCGCCGCGACATGGCTTCCGGAGGGGCCGGCGCCCACTACGATAGCGTCGTACAATCCTCTTCCCCCGACCTGAGCTGCCTAATGGTAGCACAGATCGGATCCGGGGCCGCCCGGGGCCCGGCAGACGGCGCGGCCGGGATTCGGCGGCCAGAGCGATAGCCTGCGCCGGGATTCTGCGGGTTGCAGCGCCGATCGAGGCCGGCCTATACTACCGTTGGCCTTTGCGCCGTGGAGGGAGGCAGGTCCCGGGGCAGTGAAAGACCTGAAACTGCTGTGCTGGAACGTCAATGGCCTGAGGGCAGTGGCCAACAAGGGGTTCCTGGAGTGGCTGCACCGGGAGGACCCCGACGTGATGTGCCTCCAGGAGACCAGGGCCCGGCCCGATCAGTTGCCTCAGGCGCTGCGTGAACCGGAGGGGTATCACGCCTCCTGGGCCCATTCGGAAATGAAGGGCTATGGGGGCGTGGCCACCTACACCCGGGAGAAGCCGCTGCGCATCGAGACCGACTTCTCCAGCCAGGGCGTCGCCTTCGACGTGGAGGGCCGGATGATCCTGACGCGGTATCCCGGCTTCGCCCTGCTGAACATCTACTTCCCCAACGGCAAGAAGGACGAGGCCCGCCTCAAGTACAAGATGGACTTCTACCAAGCCTTCCTGCGCTTCGTGGACTCCCTGAGGAAGGAGTCCCCCAACATCGTCGTCTGCGGCGACTTCAACACGGCCCACAAGGAGATCGACCTGGCGCGCCCCAGGGAGAACCAGAAGATCTCCGGCTTCCTGCCCATGGAGAGGGCCTGGATGGACAAGTTCGTGACCCACGGCTACGTGGACACCTTCCGCCATTTCAACCAGGAGCCTGGCCAGTACACCTGGTGGGACCTGAAGACCGGGGCCCGGCAGCGTAACGTGGGCTGGAGGATCGACTACTTCTTCGTCAGCAAGCCGCTCTTGAAGTCGGTGACCGCCTCCTTCATCCAGCCCTCAGTGACCGGGTCCGACCACTGCCCGGTGGGCCTGACGCTCCGCCTGCCGTGAGCGCCGGGACCGGGCCGCTTCATCGCCCTCGAAATGAGCGTGCTATAATATGGCGTGTCAGAGCCAGTCAGTCTGGAGCGACAGGGGGGGTGATATGGTGAGCGCAGCGCACGCGGGGGAAACAGGGGACCTGGTCATCCGGCCCCGCCTGGGGACCGGCTGGCAGACCACGGCCGACGGCGCCAGGCAGGAGGTCCGGCTGCGGTACATGCTCCTGGGGGTGCTGTTGCCGGTCGTCAGGAGGGTGCCATTCTCGCGCGTGGCCCGCCTGGGGGTGGTGGCCCGGGAGTCATGGTGGAGCCGGGCCGGGATGTGGCCGGGCGGCGATTCCGCCCTGGTCCCCTTTGGCTTCACCAGTCGAGCGGAAATGCCCGGAAAGGGCTGGCGCTACGATATCGAGATGACAGAAAAGGGGGGCGGCACGACGAGGTTGGTAACGCTGACGCCATCGCAAGATGCCCACGCCGTGGCCGCGCAGCTGAGGCATAGAGTCGGTCTGCCCCCGGTCGAATAGCCGGGCGAGAAAGGCTGCTGTCAACCCGCATCTGCGTTCCGCCACTTGCTGCCTGCCATCCGCATCCGACCCGCGGGCGCTCAGCCGCGGCAGGGTCCATCCTCTTGATAATCGGGTATGGCGACTATAGAATAAGACTGCGAGACCGACGCGTGCGGCGCGGCGGTTTTCGGCCGTTTTCTCGCGAGCCCGCGGCGCCGAGGGGTGTGCCTCTGGGCCCACTTTCGGCGAGGAGACCAGGGAGGACTGGATGGAGAAAGGGACCTGGACAGCGAAGTCCGGCCTGGCGCAGATGCTGAAGGGCGGCGTCATCATGGACGTGGTGACCCCGGAGCACGCCAGGATTGCAGAGGAGGCCGGGGCCTGCGCGGTGATGGCGCTGGAGAGGGTGCCGGCCGATATCAGGGCCGCCGGAGGGGTGGCCCGCATGGCCGACCCGGATGTCATCCTGGCCATCAAGAAGGCGGTGACGATTCCCGTCATGGCCAAGTGCCGCATCGGGCACTTCGTCGAGGCCCAGGTCCTGGAGGCCCTCGGGGTGGATTTCATAGATGAGTCCGAGGTGCTGACCCCGGCCGACGAGTCATGCCACGTCTGGAAGCACGATTTCGGGGTGCCCTTTGTCTGCGGTTGCCGCGACCTGGGGGAGGCCCTGCGCCGCATCTCGGAGGGGGCAGCCATGGTCCGCACCAAGGGCGAGGCCGGCACTGGCAACATCGTGGAAGCGGTGCGGCACATGCGGGCGGTGATGGACGCCATCCGCAGGCTGGGCAACATGCCGAAGGAGGAGCTAGTGGCCGAGGCCAAGGCCATGGGGGCGCCCCTGGAGTTGCTGCTCGAGGTGCAGAAGAACGGCAAGCTGCCCGTAGTCAACTTCGCCGCGGGAGGCGTGGCCACCCCGGCCGACGCGGCGCTGATGATGCAGCTGGGGGCCGAGGGCGTATTCGTGGGCTCGGGCATATTCAAGTCCAAGAACCCCGCTGCCCGGGCCGTGGCCGTGGTGAAGGCCACCGCCCACTACCAGGACCCCCGGATAATTGCCGAAGTCTCCAGGGGACTGGGCGAGGCCATGCCTGGATTGGACATAAAGGCCATCGCCAAGGAGGATCTGCTGGCGACGAGAGGTTGGTAGGGCAACCGGTATGATTCGCTCCTTCATGCCTTTGGACGTTGTGGACCTTCTGGTGGCCGGCAAGGCGCTTACCAACAAGGCCTGGACCAGGGAGAGCCTGAGCGGGAAGGAGGCGAGATTCCCGGACCTGGCCAACATGGTCTTCGGCTGGTTCAACCCCCGGCAGAGGTCCAGCGCCTGGGTCTACACGGAGGGGCTGAGCCTGAAGGGCCTGGCCTCGGTGAACCACCGCTGTAGCCCGCGGTCCTGGGATGTGAACCGGCTCATGGTAGCCGACCAGGACGACACGTCCTGCCTGAAGCTGCTGGAGTTCGTCAGCCTGGCCGCCGGCCAGCAGCGGATCGGCCGCATATTCCTCAGCCTTCCGGCGGAGAGCTCCCTTCTCAGGCCCGCGGAGGAGACCGGGTTCCTGCCGTACACTTCGGTGTACGTCTACTGCCGGGAGAGTTCCAATGGGATCCCCGCCGACGGCCGGGCGCCGCCCGGGCTGCTCCCCCGCCGCAAGAAGGCCGATGATGACTACCGCCTGTTTGAGCTCTATCTGATGTGCGCGCCGGCGCCGATCCGCCGGGCCGAGGGCACTACCTATACAGAGTGGCAGGCCAACCGGCGGCGGAGGCTGGGCCAGGAGTGGGTATTTGAGAAGGACGGCGGTATCGTGGGCTGGGCCGCCACTGCCGGCGGCCGCTATGGCGGGCTGCTGGAAATCCCGGCGGTGGCCAGGGAAGACATGCCTGCGGTCCTGGACTACGGCCTGGCGGCCCTGGGAGGCTCCCAGAGGGTCTGCTGCCCGGTGCCGGATTCGGACACGGGCCTGCAGCGGCTGCTGGAGGATCGAGGGTTCACCCGGATAACGATCTGCTCGGCGCTGGTGAAGGAACTGCTGGTGCGGGTGGTCGAGCCATACGCCATGCCGGTAGTCCCGGCCTGAGGAACGAAGGACCATGCAGAGAAGAATCGTGGATGACCTGGATGCCCTGCTGAATATCCTGCCGCCGGGCATCTCGGACACCCTGCGGCGCAGGGAGGATCTGGCCGATCTCCTGGAGGTAGTGATGGACCTGGGCCGGCGTCCCGAGGCCAGGTTCATCACCATCGAGGTGCCGCTGAGCGACAAGGACATCACGCAGGAGGACCTGGACTACGTTGTCTCCCGCATAGGCGCCTTCGGTGACGACAACCGGGCCGGCATCGAACGCACACTGCACCGCATATCGGCCATCCGCAATCGCCGCGGCCGCATAGTGGGCCTCACCTGTCGCGTGGGCCGGGCCGTCTACGGCACGGTGCACTTCATCGAAGACCTGGTCCAGTCGGGAAAGAGCATCCTGCTCCTGGGCCGTCCCGGCATCGGCAAGACCACCATGCTGAGAGAGGTGGCGCGGGTGCTGGCGGATGAGCTGAAGAAACGGGTGGTGGTGGTCGACACCTCCAACGAGATCGCCGGTGACGGCGATATCCCTCATCCGGCCATCGGCCATGCGCGGCGCATGCAGGTGGCGACGCCCACCATGCAGCATGCCGTTATGATCGAGGCGGTGGAGAACCACATGCCCCAGGCCATCATCATAGACGAGATAGGCACCGAGCTGGAGGCAGCGGCCGCGCGCACCATCGCCGAGCGCGGGGTCCAGCTGGTGGGCACCGCCCACGGCAACACACTGGAGAACCTGGTGCTCAACCCCACGCTATCCGACCTCGTCGGTGGGGTGCAGTCGGTCACCCTGGGGGATGAGGAGGCCCGGCACCGGGGCACCCAGAAGTCGATCCTGGAGCGCAAGGCGCCCCCCACGTTTGACGTGGTGGTGGAGATACAGGACTTCCATCGGGTGGCGGTCCACGCCGACGTGGCCGAGGCCGTCGACCTCTTCCTCAGAGGGCAGCGGGTTTCCCGGGAATCCCGCTGGCTGGACGAGAACTGGACCCTCCAGAGGAAGACGGAGAAGGTGCTGTCATTCAGCTCCGAGGAGAAGGGAACGGCTCCCAGGATCAAGGAGGCCCGGGCGAACGGGACGGTGCCTCGGATATACCTCTTCGGCATCAACCGGCCCAAGCTGGAGCAGGCCGCCCGGGAGAGGCCGGCCGAGATCAGGATCGTCTCCACGCTGAGGGAGGCCACGGTCTTCGTCACCTGCAAGGCCTTCTACCGCCGCAAGCCCCAGGCTGTAAGGGACGCCGAGCTGGCCGGGATACCGGTGTACGTGCTGAAGAACAACACCATCGGCGAGATGAGGCAGTTCCTGGAGTCGCTGCTTTCGAACCGCCGCCGCACCGATGACGTGGGCGTGGCCCTGAAGGAGGCCGAGGAGGCCATCAGCGAGGTCATGAACGGGAAGGATTCGGTCCAGCTCAGCCCTCGGAGCTCATACGTGCGGCGGCTGCAGCACCTCATGGCGGAGCGGTCCAACCTGGCCTCCCGGAGCACGGGCAGGGACCCGCAGCGTGGGGTGGAGATATTCCGGGTCATCTGAGGCGGGCTCGGGGCATGTTCGTCGTCTTTGAAGGCGGCGAGGGCTGTGGCAAGAGCACACAGGCCAGGGCCCTCCACCGGTGGCTGGTCCGGACCGGGCAGACGGCCGTGCTGACCCGCGAGCCGGGCGGCACCAGCCTCGGCGAGCGCGTGCGGCGCAGCCTCAAGAAACCCGGCCGGACGCCGATCGCGCCGCTGGCGGAGCTCTTCCTGTTCGCGGCGGCCCGGGCGCAGCTGGTGGAGGAGGTCATCTCCCCGGCCCTGGAAGCGGGCGCCACGGTTGTCTGCGATCGCTATTTCTATTCGACGCTGGCCTACCAGGGGCACGGGCGGGGGGTGGACCTCGAAACCATTCGGGCGGCCAACAGCGCGGCCACGGGCGGCCTATCTCCTGACCTGGTCGTGCTGCTGGACATGCCGCCCCGGGCCGGCCTGGGGCGGAAGAAAGGCCGGGACGGCGACCGCTTCGAGAGCCAGGGCCTGGCCTTCCACACCAGGGTGCGGAAGGGCTACCTGGAGATGGCCCGGGCTGATGCGGACCGGTGGCTGGTGTTGGACGGGCGTCTGCCGCGGAAGGCCATCCGGGACGCTATCCAGGAGAGGGTCCGCGGCCTTACCGGCGTGGGGCGCCGGGGGTGATGTCCGTGGGCCCACGGCCGGCGCGCGATGGCGCGCCCGGGGACACTCGGTGCCTGCGCGGGGGGAGCGCCTCTGCGCCCGGGCCGCGCCGCCGGGTGGCGGTGGCCCTCAGCGGCGGAGTTGATTCCGCGGTGGCGGCCGCCCTGCTTCTGGAGCAGGGGCACGAGGTCTTCGGCGTCCACATGGAGCTGTGGCCGCCCCGCTCTCGACCGGAGGACGCTGCAGATGGCAGCGGGAGCCCGCGGGACGCCTCCCGCAGTGCGAACGACGGCCGGGAGGATGCCTCCCGCAGCGCGAATGACGGCCGGGAGGACGCCTCCCGCAGCGCGAATGACGGTCGGGAGGATGCGCGCGCCGTCTGCCGCGCCCTGGGCATCCCGTTCCACTGCCTGGATTTCTCGTCGCAGTTCCAGCGGCAGGTGGTGGACTACTTCTGCCGCGAGTATGCCCTGGGCCGGACCCCCAACCCCTGCGTGGCCTGCAACCGCCTCATCAAGTTCGACCTGCTGCTGCGGGCGGTTGAGGGCCTGGGGGCCGAATGCCTGGCCACCGGGCACTACGCCCGGATCGTCCCGTCAACTGGCGGATACAGCCTGCTGAAGGCCGTCGATGGCTCGGTGGACCAGTCCTATTTCCTCTACACCCTGAAAGAGAGCGCCCTGGCGCGGCTGCTCTTTCCGCTGGGCGCCTGCGGAAAGGCCGAGGTGCGCCGGCTGGCGGAGGAGCGCGGCCTGCCCGTGGCCCGCAAGCCGAAAAGCCAGGACCTGTGCTTCGTGCCCGATGGGCGCCATGGTGACTTCCTGCGGCGGCGCATTGCCGCCGTGCCCGGCGACATTGTGGACCGGCAGGGGAGAGTGCTGGGCCGGCACCGGGGCCTCGCCTTCTACACGGTGGGGCAGAGAGCCGGCCTGGGCACGGCCGCTGGCCGCCGCCTCTTCGTGCTTAAGCTGGACCCCGCCGCCAACACCGTGGTGGTGGGCCCGGAGCCGGGCCCGGTGGCCTCCGGGCTGGTAGCCCGGGACCTGAGCTTCGTCCGCGTCAAGCCCCAGCGGGCCCTGGAGGTGAACGCCAGGATCCGTTTCCGCTCTCCGGAGGTGGCGGCGCGTCTGCGGATCTTCACCGAGGAGGCCGAAGTCACCTTCGAGCAGCCGCAGCGGGCCGTGGCCCCCGGCCAGGCGATCGTCTTCTACCATGGTGAGGAGGTGCTGGGTGGTGGTATCATCGAAAGGCCAACACCATGATGGACAAGCCCACCTTTGACTATGAGGCTGCCCTGCACTCTGAGGGCTACCGGCTGGTGGCCGGCGTGGATGAGGTCGGCCGCGGCGCCCTGGCTGGGCCGGTGATGGCGGCGGCGGTGATTTTCCCTCCCGGAGCCCGGTTTGCCTGGCTGCGACGGGTGAGGGACAGCAAGCAGCTTCCGCCCCGTGAAAGGGAGCGCCTTCTTGCCCTGGTGAGAAGGGACGGCATTGCCTTTGGCCTGGGCGCGGCGCAGTCTACCGTGATCGATGAAGTGGGCATTGCCCGGGCCACCAGGGTAGCCATGGCCCAGGCCGTGAAGGCCCTGCCCAGCCAGCCGGACTACCTCCTGATAGACGCCTTCCCGCTGCCGGAGCCCGGCCTTCCCTTTAAAGGCATCATTCGGGGGGACCAGCTCTCTATCTCCATTGCCTGCGCCTCTATCGTGGCCAAGGTTACTCGTGACCGGGAGATGGCGAGACTGGACCGGGTCTATCCCGGCTACGGCCTGGCCAGCCACAAGGGTTACGGCACCCGGCAGCACCTGGAGTGCCTGGACAGGCTGGGCCCCTGCGCCATACACCGCCGGTCTTTTGCCCCCGTCAGGGGGCCGTCGCAGGAATGAACCGCAAAGAGCTCGGCGACCTGGGGGAGCGATGGGCCAGGGAGTACCTGGCGAAACAGGCCTATCAGATCCTCGAGACCAACTTCCGCTGCCGCAAGGGTGAGGTGGACATCGTGGCCCGGGACGGTGACTGCCTGGTCTTCGTGGAGGTGCGCACCCGCAGCGGCCCCGGCTTCGGCACTCCGGAGGAGTCGGTGACGGCCGCCAAGCAGCGCCAGCTGGCGGCCCTGGCCCTGACCTACGTCCAGTCCCGCCGGGGCCTGCCCCGGGACTGGCGGATCGACGTGGTGGCGGTGGAGGTGGACCGGGCCGGCCAGGTGGCCCGCACCACCCTGATCAAGAACGCCGTCAGCTAGCCGTGGATCACATAGCGCGGCTGGCCAGCTGGCCAGGGACCCCGCAGCACCGGCCGATCTGTAGCTAGCCAGGGACCCCGCAGCACCGGCTAGCCCTAGCCAGGGACCCGGCGGGACTGGCTGGACCCCGGTGTCCACTTGCCCCGGCTGAAGAGCTTCGGCGCCGCCGTCTTCCGGGCTTCCTCGACGAGGAAGAGGGCCGCTCCGGCCCCCAGGACCAGCAGCCATTCCCAGCCGTTCAGCGGCACCGTCTTGAAGGCCCGCTGCAGGAACGGGATGTAGACCACGGCCATCTGCAGCGCCACCGCCAGCGCGATGCACATCAGCAGGTAGCGGTTGCGCAGCAGGCCCAGGTGCCAGACCGTATGCTCGTCTGACCGGGCGTTGAAGGCGCTCCACCACTGGAATGACACCAGGGCGCAGAAGGCCATGGTCTGGGCCCTGGCCAGGTGCTCGGGGTCCCGGACATGGTAGGCCCAGGCGAAGATGCCGAAGGCCCCGACGCTCATCAGGATCGACAGGAAGGCAATCCTGCCGATCAGGCCCGGATAGATCAGGCCCACCCTGGGGTGGCGCGGCGGCTGCTTCAGCTCGTCCCCCACCTTGGGCTCGAATCCCAGGGGCAGGGCCACGGCCGTGTCTGTCATCAGGTTGGCCCAGATGATCTGCACTGCCAGCAGGGGGGGCTGGCCGATGAAGATGAGGGCCAGGAGGAGTATCAGGAGCTCCCCGATGTTGGTGCTGATGAGGAAGAAGATCACGTTGCGCAGGCCGGTGAAGATAGAGCGCCCTTCGTCCACGGCGGCCACGATGGAGGCGAAGTTGTCGTCCGCCAGCACCATGTCGGAGGCCTCCTTGGCCACGTCCGTCCCGGTGATGCCCATGGCTACCCCGATGTTGGCCGCCCGCAGCGCCGGGGCGTCATTGACTCCATCCCCGGTCATGGCCACCACGTGACCCCGCTTCTTCAGGGCGGTGACGATCCTCAGCTTGTGCAGGGGCTCCACCCGGGCGAATATGGCCACGTCCTCCACCGCGCTCTCCAGCTCCTGGTCGCTCATCTGCGAGAGCTCCGAGCCCAGTATGGCTTTCCCCGGCGGCAGGCCCAGCTGGCGGGCCACCGACTCCGCCGTGACCCGGTTATCACCGGTGATCATGATCACCTTGATTCCGGCCTCCCGGCACTGGGCGATGGCCCTGACGGCCTCCTGCCGGGGCGGGTCATCCATGCCGGCCATGCCCACGAAGACCAGGTTCCCGGCCAGGTCAACGTCGTCCAGCTCCACGGTGTCCGCCGGCAGCTCCATGTAGGCCATGGCGATCACCCGGATGGCCTCGGAGGCCATGGCGTGGTTGGCGTCCCTCACCGCCCGGGCATGATCTTCGGTCAGCGGCACCGGCTGGCCGTCCTGGAGGTAGTGGCAGCTCAGCGAGAGGAGCCTCTCCGTGGCGCCCTTGATGTAGGCCACGCGCTTTCCATCGTGCGGATGCATGGTGACCATGAAGAGCTTCTCGCTCTGGAAGGGTATCTCGTCCACGCGGGGCTGGTCCGCCTGCAGCTTCTCCTTGTCCAGCCCGGCCTTGGCCGCCACTGCCACCAGGGCCCCTTCGGTGGGGTCGCCCAGGAAGCTGATCCCCTGGCCGTCGCCGGCCGACACCACGGCGTCATTGCACAGGGCCCCGATCTTCAACAGCAGCGACAGCCCGGGGATGCTCTGCGGCGGCACGGCCTGCCCGTTCGCCCGGAACTCGCCCCGCGGCTGGCCGGGGTCCCCGCTGACCTCGATGGTCTGGCCGCCGATCACGATCCGCCTCACCGTCATGCGGTTCTCGGTCAGGGTGCCGGTCTTGTCGGTGCAGATGACGGTGGCGGAGCCCAGAGACTCGACGGCCATCAGCCGGCGGATGATGGCGTGGCGCCGGGCCATGGCGCGCATGCCGAGGGCCAGCACCACCGTCACCACGGCCGGCAGGCCCTCCGGAATGGCGGAGACCGCCGCCGCCACCGCCAGGAGGAAGATCTCCAGCCTGTCCAGGCCCTGCAGCAGGCCTACCACCACCAGCAGGGCGCAGACGGCCAGCAGCGTCACCACCAGGAACTGGCTCAGGCGCCCGATGCTTTTCTGGAGGGGGGTCTTCTCCACCTCCACGTCCTTGATGGCCTGGGCGATCCGGCCCATCTCGGTGGAGGTGCCGGTGGCGGTGACTACGGCCGTGCCCCGCCCGATGCTGACGATGGTCCCCATGAAGGCCATGTTTCGACGCTCGGCCAGCGCGGCCTCCCGGCGCATGGGCCCGGCGCGCTTGGCGGCCGGCAGGGATTCACCGGTGAGAGCCGATTCGTTCACCTTGAGCTCGCTGGCCTCCATGAGCAGAGCATCAGCGGGCACCCGGTCCCCGCCCTCCAGCATGATGATATCGCCCGGCACTATGTCCCGGGCCGGGACCAGGCCGGCGGCTCCGTTGCGCTTGACCTTGGCCTGGGGGGCGGCCATCTGCATCAGGGCTTCCATGGCTGCTTCAGCGCGGGCCTCCTGTATGTAGCCGATGGCGGCGTTGAGGAGCAGGGCCACGAAGATAACGGCCGCATCCAGGTACTCGCCCACCGCCACTGTCACCACCCCTGCGGCCAGGAGCACATAGATCAGGGGGCTCATGAACTGCTTGAGGAAGGCGATGACCGGGGAGGTCTTCTTCTTACGCGGAAGCTCATTCGGGCCGACCCGCTGCCGCTGCGCCCTGGCCTCTTCGGCGGTGAGGCCGGAGGGCCGGGAGCCCAGCGCCGCCAGCGCTTCCTCGGCGGTGAGCTGGAACCACGGCCGGCGGCCGGGCTCATTCACGGGGCGCTCAGAACCGGGGTTGGGCTCATTCACGCAGCGGGTCTCCGTTCCAATGCCGGGACGTGGCTTTCATCGATGATCGCGGCGGCAGGTCGAACTCATGACGATGAAGCATTTGTTCGAGGCGGCGCCGCTCGCGGCAGGCATTCTGACGAAGATTGAGGCAGTGCCGAAGGCCGGGCTCGAACCAGCACGGGAGTTGCCCCCCAACAGTTTTTGAGACTGTCGCGTCTGCCTATTCCGCCACTTCGGCTGGAGCGGAAGAAGGGATTCGAACCCTCGACCTCCTCCTTGGCAAGGAGGCATTCTAACCGCTGAACTACTTCCGCTTGCTTCCCCTTGAGCCACCAGTGCTCGCCGGGCGATGGCCTTGGTGCTCCAGGTACGAGTGAAAGGCTGACGGCTCTACGCTGCGGGTACCTTCCCAGCACCTTGAACCTTATTTTACAGGCTTTGTCCAGCCGCTTCAACGTTGGGTCAGGCGGTGTAACTGTCAACCCTTAGTCGGCGGAATCCTGCTTTCCGTGTTTGAGCGATTTGC
>CAYRGJ010000015.1:0-74605 GCA_964423835.1 uncultured Dehalococcoidia bacterium
ATCGCTCACCCCCTCAAACCGCGGCTCTCTCTTGCTCACCCAGGTAGGCCTTGATAACCACCGGGTCCTGCTTGATGGCCTCGGGCGGGCCCTCCGCGATCTTGCGCCCGAAATCCAGCACCACGACGTTGTCGGTGATGTCCATGACCACCCCCATGTCGTGCTCGATGAGGACGATGGTGATGCCTTTCTCCTCCTGAACGTCCAGGATGAAGCGGGCCATGTCCTCTTTCTCCTCCATGTTCATCCCCGCCATGGGCTCGTCCAGCAGCAGGACCTGGGGCTCCTGAGAGAGGGCCCGGCCCAGGTCTATGCGCTTGCGGATGCCGTACGGCAGCGTGCCCACCACCGCCTTCCGGTACTTCTGCAGGTCCAGGAAATCGATTATCTCCTCCACCGCCCAGCGGTGCTTCACCTCTTCTCGATGCGCCCGCCCGTAGAACAGCCCGCTTTCCACCCAGGTGGCCTTCATGAAGAAGTGCCGGGCCGACATCAGGTTGTCCACCACGCTGAGCCCGGCGTAGAGCTGGATGTTCTGGAAGGTGCGGCTGATGCCCAGCCGGGCCACCCTGTCAGGCGGCATCCGGGTGATCTTCCTGTCCCTGAAGTACACGTCGCCCCTCTGCGGCCGGTAGAACCCGCTGACACAGTTCAGGGTGCTGGTCTTCCCGGCGCCGTTAGGGCCGATGATGGAGACGATCTGTCCCCTTTTGACCTGGAAGCTGATGTCGGCCAGGGCCTGCACCCCGCCGAAGGCCAGCCCCAGGCCTTCCACCTTAAGCTCAACGTTATCGTTCGCCATTTCCTCTACGCCTCGCGCACCACAATTCCGCAACCCCCCCGGCGCCGCACGCCGGGGCAGGGCTTCCTGGAGGGTTTCTACACCCTCCAGGAAGACGCCCTCTCTTCAACAGTACACGCCGCCGGCTAGCAGCCGATCAGGGGTTCGTACCACTCCTCTGACGCCAGCTTCCACTTGGAGGCAGCCACGTCCCATTCAACCAGGCGGCACGTCTTCAGCCCGGTGTTGCAGTCCGGGCTGAAGCTTATGACGTTGCCCGTCTCACACAGGTCCACCTCCAGGCTATTGAAGGCTGCCTGCATGGCCAGGCCGTCGATCTTGGTCCTCTCCGCCCCAACATCCTTGGCAGCCTTGGCGATGGCTTCGTACACCAGCAGGCCGGTCGACCAACCCGAGACCGGGCCGGTGCTGGCCTTGCGCGCGGCCGCGTCGCTGGGGTGGTTCTGGTCGATGTAGGTGTACAACTCGTTGATCCAGTCGCAATCGGTGTCCTGGCCAATCACCGGCCCCCACCAGGTGTAGTAGCAGCCGTAGAGGTCGGCGGCCGGGGTGTTGTTCTGCACCAGCGCCCAGTACCCGCTGAACTGGTCGGTGCCGCAGACGAACTTGCCATCGTAGCCCAGGGCCCTCATCTGGCTGACGAACGTGGCCAGCGAGTTGGCCACCGCCGAGCAGACGATGTAGTCGCAGTCCTTGAACTTGTCATAGGAAGCGCTCCAGGTCACGTTCGTCAGGGTGGCCCTGTCCACCCCGACCCACTCGAACTTGTCTTTCCACTCAGCGTCATTCATGACGTTGTCTATCCCGGCCTGAAACTCATCGGTGGTGGCCAGGGTCCAGCCCTGGTGGCCAACCTTTGGCTTCGTCGGGTACCCGTCCCAGTCATCCGCGATCCATTGCATGATCTCTTCGGTGGTCCAGGTCATGGCCGGCACCGGATTCCAGAGCCATGGGAAGTCCAGCTTGTCTGTCCGGCCGGTGGTGCTGATAGTAGGCATCTGGTCATCCACCAGGTACGAGGACAGCTGGTCCGGCTCCGTGCGGCCCATGGCGTAGAAGATGTCCATTCCCTGCGCCATGAGGGACTGGTAGCCTTCCACAGACTTGGAGTAGTCCAGCCGGTGGTCGTACTGCACGTACTTTACGGTCACGCCCTCAATCGGGTCCTGGGCCAGGTAGTAGTTCAGGCCCTCCTTGAACGCCTCCACCGTGGGCACCACGGCGAATGCCGCCGCGCCGCTGAAGTCCGCCAGTATCCCTACGGTAAGCTCGGCCTCGGTGGTCTCCTCCTCATCACCTCCGCAGCCGATGAGCGCCGGCGTCAGCGCCAACACCAGCCCCAGAATGACCAGGGTCGCCAGTCTCACTCGTTTCCAGATCATGACACTCTCCTTTCCCATCGATTATCGTACTGCCCCAGCCCCGCATTGAGGAGCTGTCTGCCGGGGGCTGCGCTCATGATCTCCACATCTTCCCACCTCCCTCAGTAGCTGAATGGCCGCAGGCGGTAGTAGAGCTTGACCTTCTCCAGGCGGTGCTGCATTCCTCGCGGCTCGAAGAGCAGAAAAACGACGATGACCAGTCCATAGACCACCAGCTGAAGAGCGGGACCCACGCTGCTCGAGGTCCCGGATGGCATCCAATCCATCACCGCCGGAGCCAGGTACCTGGCGGTCAGCTTGTCCAGGATCTGCATGAATACCACTCCCATAATAGCGCCAGATGTGCTGCCCATGCCGCCGATGATGACCATACCCAGCAGGATGAGCGACAGGTTGAAGCTGAAGATGTCCGGATGGAGGTAGCGGAGGTTGTGCGCCATGAGCCAGCCGGAAATCCCGGCAAGAAAGCACCCCAGAAAGAAGGCCAGGAGCTTGGTGCGGAAAAGGTTGATGCCCATCACCTCGGCCGCCAGGTCGTTGTCCCTGACCGCCACCATCTTCCGCCCCGGCGAAGTCCTCTGTATGTTCTTGGCGTAGAACACCGCGGCCAGGACGATGGCCAGCGTCAACCACCAGAACTGGACCTTGGTGAAGACGGAGCCACCCGCGCTGAGCTGCGGCACGTGCAGGCCCACCCCCTGGCCCCACGACTCGGGCTGCTTAATGACGAACACGATGACGAACTGGGCGGCGATGGTGGCCATGACCAGGTACAGGCCCTTGATGCGCAGGGCCGGGATGCCGAACAGCATCCCGATGAGCCCGGCCATCAAGCCCGAGAGCGGCAGCGTCAGCCACGGGGACCAGCCGTAGTTGCCGGTCAACACCGCGGTGGCGTACGCTCCCACCGCCATGAAAGCGGCATGGCCCATGGCGAACTGGCCACACAGACCCGTGGTGATGTGGAGCCCCATCACCGCCACGGTATAGACCCCGGCCGTGATTAGCCATGTTTGCCACTCAGGCGACAACCAGATCACAACGACCGCCATGAAGGCGACCGCCAGTATCAGGAGCAGCCACTGCGTCTTGGTGCGCACGATGGCCATGTCCTGCTGGGGGTTGCGGTTGAACACTCCACAGGGCAGCATAGGCTAGATCCTTTCTATCCTCTTCTGGCCAAATAGCCCATGAGGCCTTATGAGCAGTACGATCAGCATGAAGATCCACGGCGTGACGTCCTTCAGCCCCGTCAGCCAGTAGGCTCCCAGCGATTCAACGGCGCCGATCAGCAGCCCGCCGACGTAGGCTCCCGGGATCGAGGTCAGACCGCCAACGAGCAGTATGGTCATACCCTTCCCCAGCAGCAAATCTCCATTCTCCACGGTGACGGTGAACACCATCCCCGCCAGGACCCCGCAGATGGCGCCAAAGGCGCCGCTGATGGCCCAAGATAGCGAGAATATGCGGTTGACCCGGATGCCCAGGCTCTGGGCCACCTCGTGGTCGGCCGCCACCACCCGCATGGACAAGCCCACCGTGGTGAAGCGGAAGAATGCCACCAGCACCAGGAACACCGCGGTGGCCACCAGAAAGGCTATGGCTGCATCAGGCATGACCTTGATGCCGGCGATGCTCCACAGGCCCACCGGCTTGAAGGGAATGGTCCATATCCTGCCCGGCCAGAACAGCACGATCAGGCCGTGCAGGACGAAGCCCACCGCCAGCGTCATCATCAGTATGGCCAGCACCGACTGGCCCACCAGCGGACGCACCGCCAGCCTCTCGATCAGCACCCCGAGCACAGCCCCGGCCAGCATCATGACAGGGACGGCGGCATACGCGGAGAGCCCCCAGGGCTCCATCAGCTGAAACATCAGGAAGCTGATGACGGCGATGATCCAGCCATAGGCCATGTTGAGGACATGGCTCGACTTGAAAACGATTACAAAGCCCAGGGCGATAAGGCCATAAACCCCACCCAGCAGCACCCCTTCAACGAGAACATTCAGCATGCATGCACCTCAATCAACCCGATTCACCCTGATGTCCGCCCTGATCACGCCCTGCCTCCCGTCCCGGTAGACCACCGGCACCTCCACCGCGGCGCTCTCCTGATCGCCATAGAGGGCGCCGACGAATTCCTTGTAGCGGTCCTCCACGAATCGCCTCCGCAGCTTCATGGTCCGGGTCAGCTCCGACTCGTCCGGGTCGAGCTCCTTGGGCATGTTGAGGAAGCGGCGGATGCTCTGCTTCTTCGGGAGCCGCTTGTTCAGCTTCTTGATCTCATCCCCGATAAGCTGGACCACCTGGGGCTTCTGGGAGAGGTCGGCGAAGGTGGTATAGGGGATCTGCCTGTTCTCGGCCCAGTGCCCCACGTTGTCGTAGTTGATGTTGATCACCGCCCCCACGAAATCATGCTTCTGGTCGCCCACCACGAAGGCATCCTTGATGTAGGGGCTGAACTTCAGCCGGGCCTCGATGTACTGCGGAGCGTACCGAGTGCCGTCGGCCAGGGTGCTCATGTACTCCAGGCGGTCGAGGTAATAGACGTGCCCGAACTGGTCCAGGTAGCCGGCGTCGCCGGTGTGGAACCACCCTCCGGCGAAGGCCTTCTCCGTGGCCTCCGGGTTCTTGTAGTATCCCTGCGCGGAGGCATGGCCCCGGACCAGGATGTGGTCGTCATCCATTATCCGTATGGTGGTCTCTGGCTGAACCCGGCCCACGGTGTCGAACTTGATGTCTCCTTTCATATGCATGGAGACGCCCGTCTCGCTGCTGCCATAGAGCTGCCTGATGTCCACGCCGATGGCGGTGATCATGCGGAACACGTCCGGCCCCAGCAGAGCCCCGGTGGTGAAACCGTACTTCAGGCGCGTGAAACCCAGCTTGTCCTTGAGAGGATCGAAGAGCATCACCCGGGCCAGCGGATGGAGCAGCCGCCAGATAAGCGCCGGCTTCTCCCCCTTGAACCCGGCGTCGGCTACTTTGTAGCCCACCGGCATGAAGGCCTGGTAGATCCAGCGCTTGAGCAGCGTGGACTCGGAGATCTTGTTCTGGATACTGGAGGCCAGGTTCTCCCACAGCCGGGACTGGTACAGCAGCACGCTGGCCCCGATCTCCCGGATGTTCTCCTGCACCGTATCCTGGGACTCGCAGAAGTTCATCCTGACCCCCCGGGCCAGGCTCCCCAGAAAGCCCATGCCCTGCTCCGCCATCCAGCCGGGGAGAATGAAGGAGACCCACTCGTCGTTTTCGTCCATGGGGTTGAGGGCGTAGAAGATGTGGTTGCTGGAGAAGAGCGAGTCGTTGGTGAAGACCCCGCCCTTGGGCAGTCCGGTGGTCCCGGAGGTGCCGATGATCATGATCATGTCCGTGCCCTTACCCTTGGCGATCTCCTCCTCGAAGAAGCCGGGGTGCTCCTTCTCGTACTGGAGGCCCACCTCGGAGATAGCCTCGAAGCTGGCCAGCAGGGGCTCGTCATACCCTTTCAGGCCTTTGCCGTCCCAGTAGATCACCTTCTTCACCAGCGGCATCTCCGCCTTGATGCTCAGCACCTTGTCCACCTGCTCCTGGTCCTCGGCTATCACGAACTTGGCATCCGTGAGCTGCAGGAAGTACTTGACTTCGTTGGGCCCGCCGCTGGAGAAGACGCCGGTGATAGCCCCGCCCAGCGCCTGCGCCGCCAGCTCCGCCCAGAACCAGTGGGGGTCATTGTCGCCAATGATGGCCATCAGGTCTCCGCGCTGGAATCCCAGGCTCTTCAGCCCCAGGGAGAAGTTCTTGACCCGCTGGTAGCCTTCCTCCCAGGTGTACTCCCGCCAGAAGCCCAGCTCCTTCTTCCGCATCCAGACCTTGTTGCCCCACCTGGTGCGGTTGGCCAGCAGCAGCTTGGCCGCGGTCTGGTCCTTCTCAGGGGCCATCGCCGTGTCCATATGACCGTTCTTGCCCCGTTTGCCGGAGATAGCTGACGTCACCATCTGGTGTCCACAACCTTCTTGGCCTCCGCGGGCAGCGCGCCGCGGGCCAGGAAGTTGATCTCGTCCATCTTGAGCTTGAAGACCTCCTGGGTCCGCTTATTGATGGCCTCGGTGAGCGCCTTGCGGTCCACTCCCGGATCCGTCTCCACGTTGAGGGCTATCCGGTCCCGCTGGTCCACCAGCTTGAGCACCATCTGGAACCGGGCCACCTCCGGCAGCTTGGAGAAGGCCTCATCCATCTCCCTCTGGTGCACGAACATCCCCTTGACCCTCACGTGGTCGCCCACCATCCCCAGGATGCGGGTAATGCGGTGCGACGTCCGGCCGCAGCGGCAGGTCTGGTCGGTGTAGGAGGCCAGGTCCCCGGTGCCGAACCTCACCAGCGGGTAGACCTTGGAGAGGAGCGTCACCACCACCTCGCCTTCCTCCAGCGGCTGGACCTGCTTCCCCGTCCTCGGGTCCACGATCTCGATGATGCAGACATCGTCATCGTAGTGGTAGCCCTCGCCCATCCCGCAGTCGTAGGCCACCCCGCCCAGGTCCGCCGTGCCATAGCCGTCGCCCACGGTCAGGCCGTAGTCGTTCTCGAAGACCTTCCGCAGCACCTGGATGTGCCTCTCCCCGCCGCCGGAGCAGTACTTCAGGTTGAAGTCCCTTCTGAAGTTGTACCCCATCTCCTCCGCCCTCTTGAGCAGGCTCATGGTGAAGCTGGGAAAGGCGAAGATGGCGCTGACCCGCAGGTCATGCATGACCTTCACCTGCAGATCGGTCTGGCCCACGCCGGCCGGCACCACCGTGCAGCCCATCACGTCCAGGGCGTCCGTCAGGCAGAGCCCGGCCGGCACCATGTGATAGGCGTTGGAGACCATCACCACGTCACCCGGCTTCGGCATGCCCTGGCGCACCAGGCCCCTGACGTTGGCTATGACGCGCTCGGGCCCCCAGGCATCGTAGATGGGCCCCGGGGAGACATAGACCCGGTTCAGAGTATTCACCGGCACGGCCAGGTATCCCCCGAAAGGCGGATCGGCTGCCTGCAGCTTCACCAGCTCGTCCTTGGTGGTGACCGGCAGCCGCTCCAGGTCCTTCACGGTCTTGATCTGTCGCGGCGACACACCGGCGGCATCCAGCTTCTTCCTGGCGGCCGGGGCGTGCCTGTAGGCAAACGCGATCTGCTTCGCCAGCCTCCCGTCCAGCCAGGCCTGTCTCTGGGCCGGTGGCTTCTTTTCCGCCGGTTCGTCATAGAGGGCGGCCAGTTGTTTGGGGCTCATTCGACGCAGCATCTGCACTTCCCTTCTAGGTCCTCGCTGCCTGCAGCTCCGGCTGCAGGTAATCGAGTGTCACCTTTTTGGTCCGCAGTATTACCATGGTCTCCACTTCCCGCAGGCCAGGAATGTCGGCCAGGCCAACGGTCAGCGTGGTGAACAGGTCCTCAAGATCACGGCAAAGGCACCACACCACCATGCTGTAGCGCCCGATGCATAGGATCGCGGTCTGGAGGTGCCTCATCCCCCTGAGCCGGGCCAGGACGGCATCGGTCTGCCCCGGCAGCACGGACATCCCCAGCATGGCCATCACCCGGTATCCCAGCAGGGCCGGGTCCGCCACCGCCACCGCCCGGACGATGCCCTCGTCGAGGAGGCGGCGCAGCTTGGCCGCCACGGTGTTCCGGTTCATCCCCAGGGCCGCCGCCAGGGCGAAGACCGGCTGCCGGGCATCGCGCTGCAGCTCCCGGATAATGGCGTAGTCGCCCTCGTCGAGAGTGGTGCCGATGGCCTCCCTGTCCCGGGTCGACGGCCTGTCCGCCGGCGTCTCGTCCACCACCGCAAAATTCACCTTGCTCAGGCCGACCGTAATCATGGTCTCGACGCCGGTGACCCCCGGGGTCCGGCTCACCTCGTCTGTGACAAACGCCAGCAGCTCATCCTCATCCCGGAACAGGCTCCCGGCCAGGATGATGTCATACCGGCCCACGCAGATGTGCACGTGATGGATGTTGGGCAGAGCGGCCACGCGGGCGGCCACCCTCTCGATCTCGCCCGGCACCGCCTTGATGCCGATTATGGCCGGGGCCCGGTACCCCAGGGTGCGGGGGTCAACGTAGATCGCCGGCCTGATCACCCGGGCCCGCATCAGCCGGTTGAGCTTGGTGGTCACCGTGTTGCGGTGGATGCCCAGCTCATCCGCCATCTCGCCCACCCCGCACCGAGAGTCATCCTCCATGCGGGTGATGATGCCCAGGTCGTACTCGTCCAGCGACAGGGCGCGATGCCCGCCGGCCCGTCTGGCCTCGCCGCCAGGAGCCGCTGAAGACCTGCGCCTCATATCCCCCGCCTCCCTGACCCGCACCCGCCGCAGCGGCTTCTCCGGCTAATCCGATACCACGCCCGGATCAAGTCCAATTCCAGGGCCCCCCTTCGAATGCGTGCTGCCCCGAGTATTGCATCACTCAGGCAATCTGTCAAGACCCAGTCCTCCCAAACGGGCAAAGTGCACACCATATTCTCGAGCCCGACACACAATATGCACTACTATTTGGGATCAGCAGATGCTAAGTGTGAAGTGCGGACATGGGAGCCCGGCATGGCCAAACCGGCGGTGGCGCTATCCGCCCGCCGGACCTGTCAGCCTCGTCCCTCCAGCCGGGGTTGGCATGTTGGCAGCGTGATTCTCCAACATAGCCTCTGCCGGCCTCGCTGTCTGTCCGGCGTCCCGGCCATCTCGTGTAGGGGTTTCGCCTACAGTGCCCCGAAAAGGCCGCTGGGGCCGGCGTCTCCAGGCGCAAGACTGCGGGATTTCGGCCGCCACAGCCCCGCGGGGCGGGGCCGCTTCCGCCGGCTGCGGGCACGGCGCCCGATTACCCGGACAGGTGGCTAGCTGCGGATATGGTACTCGGTGAGGAGGTAGTTCTCCACGGCGGAGATCTGGAGGAACTTGTTGGCATGCAGCCCCACCCGGACCATGTTGGGGAACATCGCCAGCGGCCCGCCGAAGTAGCGCACCGGGTTGGTGACATCGCCGCGCGCCCGGCAGTGCTCCTCCACGATCCCGTCCAGGCGGGGGCATCCCTCGCCCAGGCCGGCTTCCACCACGTTGCGGACGTAGTTCCACAGCGGGTGCACCTTGAGGGCGATCCGGGGGGTGTGATACTCGAACCACTCGTGCATGAACTGCTCCTGGCTCAGGCGCGGGTTTCGGGTCATCAGCGTCAGCATGACGATTCCAGGCGATGCCTCGCCGTCTGGCCAGTCCTTCCGGTAGGCCCGCGGGGTGGATTCGGTCACCCGGTATCCGGCCACGGCCCATCCCGGAGCAGCCATCGCCCCCTGCCAATCGCCGGCCCGGCCGGCCTCGCCATCCCACACCGAGATCATAGCCAGGTCCTGCTTCGTCAGCGGGAGGACGGTAAGGCGGGGGCGCGGGGGCTCAGTCAGATGGATCTTTAGACGGTCCGGCCCCATCCGGAGCAGCCGCGGCGCCAGTTCTCCCAGGACCCGCCCTTTCAGAGCGGACAGGGTCACCGCCTGCGGCGGCCGCACCAGGAAGACGTACTTGACCATCTGTCCGGGATCAGATCCTCAGCCGGCAGTCCCCGGGCTGGGCTTCGGCGCACGGGGCCGGCGCAGCCGTTCCAGGCGCATCACGATGCCCCAGCTGAGGTACACGGCGGCCGTCTCCAGGAAGACCACCGCGCTCACCAGGACATAGAAGACCCAGATAACGGGCCACAGGGCAGTGATAATGATCTCTCCGATCTTCTGGCCGGCGCCAGTGCTCAAGGTGCACCTCCCCCCTTGGACCCAGATTCTATAGCGGGCCGGGCCCCAAGTCAATTCCGGCCCGCGCCGGGCCAGGCGGTCCGCCACTCCGCCGGACGGCGCCCCGCGCCACCGGACCGCGCCCCGCGCCACCAGCCATCAAACAGGCGGCCCCGGCCGGCCGGGGCCGCCTGTCCGCGCTCACGCTTGCGCGCGGCAGGGGAACGTAGGAAAATGGCGATGATGAAGCAACGGCAGCCAAACCAGGGTGTCCGGGAAGCCGCGCCACCCGTGCCGGATTGCGGCGGGAGGTAAGGAGCCATGGATACATTACACGTGATGTACCTGGTCCTGTTCGTTATCTGCGTAATGGCTTCGGCGTTCTTCTCCAGCTCGGAGACGGCCTTCATCTCGCTTCAGAAGATCAGGGTGAAGCACATGGAGAACTCGGGAGGGGACAAGGGTGGCCGGATCGCCCGCCTGCTGGAGAAGCCGGAGAAGTTCATCACCACCGTCCTCCTGGGCAACAACTTCGTCAACACGGCCGCGGCGTCCCTGGGCACAGCCGTCGTCCTTAACCTGTGGCAATCCAACCCGGAGCTGGCCGTGCTGATGGCCACGGTCATCGTGACCATGGTCCTCCTGGTGGTCGGGGAGGTGGTCCCCAAGATAGTGGCGTCACAGCACAGCGAGAGGGTGGCCCGGTCTTTCGTCACCCCGGTATCGCTGCTGGCGTGGATCCTCACCCCTTTCACCGCCATCCTGGGCCGCATCGGCACCGCCGTCAGCAAGCTCATCGGCGGCAAGCCCACCCAGAGGACCCTGGTGACCGAGGAGGAGATCCGCACCATGATCAACGTGGGAAAGGAGGAAGGGGTGGTGGCCGAGGCCGAGGCCAGGATGCTGGACAAGGTGTTCCAGTTCGGCGACGACCCGGTCCGCGAGGCCATGCTCCCCCGCACGTCTGTGGTCTGGATCGAGAAGGGCACCACCATGGCGGACTTCCTCAAGATCTACGCCGACACGCCGCACACCCGCTTCCCGGTCTACGAGGACAGCCCGGACAACACGGTGGGCGGCATCTTCATCAAGGACGTGCTGCTAGCGCAGGCAAAGGGAGAGATCACCGACGAGTCCACCATCGACTCCATCACCCGGCCTGTCATCTTCGCCCCGGAGTCCAAGCGCATCGGGGCCCTCTTCCGGGAGATGCAGTCCTCCAACAATCAGATGGCGGTGGTGGTCGATGAGTACGGCGGGATCGCCGGCGTGGTGACCCTCAGAGAGCTGCTGTCGCAGCTGGTGGGCCGCTTCGGCGACGAGTTCGACCGGGAGCCCCAGGAGTTCCAGGCCATCGATGAGTACACCTACGAAATCGACGGCAACATGCGGGTCGAAGAGGTGAACGAGGAGCTGGGGCTGAGCCTGCCCGGCGGGGACTACGAGACCATCGCCGGCCTGGTCCTCAACCGCCTGGGTCACGTCCCCAGGGAAGGCGAGCAGTTCCGGTACCATGACCTGAAGTTCACCGTGAAGGAGATGCGCAATCTCAAGATAGAGAAGCTCCGCATCACCAGGGAGCGCAAATGAACCCGCCGGCCACGGCGAGCGCCTGGCGGACCCCGCGCCTTCTGGCGCGTCCTGCCCGGGAGCGCGCCAGCCGGAGGAGGACAGGCCTGCATGCCTGACATAACCGAGGTGGCGCCGGACATCTACCGCTTTGAGGCACCGGTGGCCGGGATGCCCAAGGTGCCCGTGACCTACCTCATCAATTTCGCCGGCGGCGCGCTGATCGAGCCAGGCCCGGCGGCCAGCGCGCCCTCCATCCGCCAGGCCATGGCCCAGCTGGGGATGAAGGGCCTGTCGCTCATCATCCCCACGCACATTCACGTTGACCACGCCGGCGGCGCCGGGACGCTCTCGGAGATGTTCCCGGGCGCGGCGGTGGTAGTGCACCCCCGGGGAGCCAAGCACCTGGTCTCTCCCCAACGCCTGATCGAGAGCACCAGGCTGGTCTGGGGGCAGGACTTCGAGAGGCAGCTCGGCCCCATCCAGCCCGTGCCGGAGCCCCGCCTGCTGGTGGCCGGGGATGGGCAGATCGTTCCTCTGGGAGGCCGGGAGCTGCAGGTGATTCACGCCCTGGGGCACTCACCCAATCACATCGCGATACTGGACCGCCATATCAACGGCCTCTTTTGCGGCGAAGCGCTGGGGCTGTCCACGTGCCGGCTCCCAGCCGTGGCGCCGTACAGCTCTGAGCAGGATATCTACGTCAGCACCATCGAGCGCCTGATGCGGCTGCAGCCGGACCTGCTGTTCTTCTCTCACGAAACGGTGGAGAGGGACGCCGGCCGCGCCATGTCCCGGGCGCTGGAGAGCGCCCGGGTCTACTCCGCCATGATCCTGGAGGCAGCGCGGCGAGGCGCTTCCCAGGAAGGGATCATGGAGCTGGTGACGGATGACGTCAACCGCCGCTTCGGCCAGCGGCCGGCCAGGGCGGACCTGGAGATCCTGGTGGGCGGGTACCTCATCTACTTCCAGAGCAAGGGCCAGCTGAGCCAGTTGCCCGGGAACAGCGACAGCTCCGCCGCGTGACCCATCCATCATAAGGGAGCGTCGGTGACGAATCCACGGAGCCTCGGACCTCCGGCTGGGAAAGATGCCTGCCGTCCCGCCGTAGAGCCGCGGCCCCGCCAGGCGGCCCGGGTGGCCGCTTACCCGCCCCTGCCCCGGCCCATGTTGGCCAGGCCGATGGCCAGGAAGAGCAGCCCGATGCCCAGCAGCGGCAGGGGGATCACCAGCGGCAGGTCCTGGCGCCAGAACGCCAGCGTCTCTATCAGCCCCACGGAGGCCATGACTGCGCCCATGATGAGGAACACCCGGTAGGACGGGCGCTTCCCCGATTTTGTCCGGTCCTTCTTCCACAGCAGCGCGGTCACCAGGATGGCCAGGCAGAAGAGCCCGGCCAGGACCACGGCCGATACCAGGTAACGGGTTTCCACAGCTCGTACCGCCCTCTCCAGGGTAGTATACTTCAATCCGAAGTCCCGGCGCCTGCGGCGCCGGGCCACGGAGGTGCCGCCATCCCGTACGCCCCTGTCGGCGACCTGCAGGTCTACTACGAGGTCCACGGCGAAGGCCGGCCGCTGCTGCTCATAGCCGGGCTGGGGAATGACCTCAGCGTCTGGTCCCGCCAGCTCCCCGGGCTGTCCCGCCGCTACCGCGTTGTCGCCTTCGACAACCGTGGCTCGGGGCGGACGGCAGCCCCGGACGGGCCCCTCACCATCCGGATGATGGCCCGCGACGCCGCCGGCCTGCTCGACGCCCTGGGCCTGGACCGGGCCCACGTCCTGGGGGTCTCCATGGGCGGGTACATTGCGCAGGAGCTGGCGCTGGCCTGGCCCGCCCGGGTGGCCGGCCTGGTGCTGGCCACAACCAGCGTGGGGCCCTACCTGCTGAAGACGTCCATCCTGGAGGAGTGGCTCCGCGGCGCTGTCCCCGGCCTGGCGCCTGAGAGCCTCTTCCAGATCATGATCCCCTTCATGTTCAACGACCGGTACTTCGAGCAGCCCGGGGTGCTGGAGATGTTCCTGGCCGCCATCGCCCCCCATGCGGCCGCCCCGCCCCACGTCCTGGCCCGGCAGATGACCGCCTGCGTGGAGCATGACGCCCGCGACCGTATCGGCCTCATTGCCTCGCCGACCCTGGTCCTGGCCGGCCGGGAAGACAGCTTCGTGCCCTTCTCCCTGTCCGAGGAGCTGGCCGGCCGCATCCCGGGGGCCAGGCTTCAGGTGCTGGAAGGCGGCGGCCACGGCTTCACCCCGGCCACCGCTGACGAGTTCAACCGGGCCGTCCTCGAGTTCCTCGGCTAGACCTGCCGACCTGCCTGACGGGCCTGGCCTCGATGTACCCCCTGTACCCCAGGGGCACCAGTTGGAATCTGGGCCCGTCCCTGTCCGCCCACTTGAAGCCGTATATCTCGGGCTTGTAGCTCTTCATCACGTCCCAGATCTCTCCTATGGCCGACTCGAACTCCTCGTCCTCGAAGGGCGGTCCCTGGAACACCATCATCTGGCACGGGGGCAGGTCTACGAGGTCGAACCCCTCCGGCACCGCGCCCGCGTAGTCGGCCGGGACCTCCACCCCCTGGGCATATGCCGACGTCCCGGGCCGGCGCAGGTTCCTCGGGAGCCACATGCCGATGGGCTCGTACAGGGCCTCCTTGACTGCCGAAAGGACATCCCACACGTCGCAGCCCACCTCTTCGCAGTACTCGAAGTAGTGGGTCGCTTTCACCCCGCGCTTCAGAATGAGCTTCCTGGCCGGCCGTTCCACCACCTGCACAAAAACCGTCTTCGTCTTGGCCTTTCTGGGCATGTTCTGACCTCCGTTCTGCAGCTTGAGGTAGTAATCCTGGACACGGGCGGGCATAAAGAGCGGCGCCGCGGGCGCGGTCCGGCAGTAGTCCCTCGGGGTCATGCCGAACTGCCTGGAGAATGCCCGCGTGAAGCCTTCATGCGAGCCGAAGACGAAGTCAAACGCCACGTCGACCACTTTGTCCCCGCCTCTCAGCCTGACGGCTGCCTGCGAGAGCCGCGCCGCCCTGATGTACTCGAACGGCGTCTGGCCGGTCATCTCCTTGAAGAGCCTGGCGGAGTGCCACGGGGAGTACCCCGCCGCATACGCCGGGCCAGCATCATCTTCTTGACCTGGATTGCGGCTGATACCGCGCAGGCTCAGTCAACCGGACCGGACGGCTCGCCCGCCCCGGCCGCCGGCGCGGCCGCCCCGACCAGCTTGTTGTCGTAGGCGAAGCGGCAGATGTCCGCATCGCTGCGGAGGCACAGCTTCTGCATGAGGCGGGAGCGGTAGGTTTCGATGGTCTTGGTGGACAGACCCAGCTCGGCCGATATCTTGCTCGACTTGTAGCCCCGGGCGATGAGGCAGAGCACCTGGAGCTCGCGGTTGGACAGTGACCCCACGGGGGTCTTGTCTGAACGATCAGCCAGCAGCTGCAGGTCGACCGCGTTCTCTCCCTGGTCCGAGAGGTATCTCTTCCCCAACCTGACGGTGCGGACGGCACGGTGCAGCTCCGCCGTGCAGTTGCCCTTGGTGATGTAGCCCAGGGCCCCCGCCTTCAGAGTCCGGACCGCGAACTGCTCTTCCGGGTACACGGTGAGCATCAGTATCCGGGCGCCGGGGTCGATGGACAGGATCCGCCTGATGGTCTCCAGGCCGTCGCAAACCGGCATGGCGATGTCCAGCACAGCCACGTCGGGATGGACCCGCTGGTACTCGCGCTCCGCGCACAGGCCGTCCGCGGCCTCAGCCACCACCTGGATCTCGGGATCCTCCTCCAGGAGCCTCTTCAGGCCCTGCCTCACCAGGGCGTGGTCATCCGCTATCAGCACGTTGATCATGCCCGCGGCACCGATGTCCTCCGGGGGGCATTCGCCGGCGCGTCCGTGGAGGGCAGCTGGACCACGATCTGCGTGCCCCGACCCGATCCGCTCATCACATTCAGCACGCCGCCGGCCAGCCTGGCCCGCTCGTGCATGCCCAGGAAGCCCAGGGTGGATTTGCCCGACAGCAGGCCGGTGCTGATGCCCACGCCGTCGTCAGCCACGGTCAGCACCACCCAGTCCCCGTCCTTCTCCAGCTTCACCTCGACCTGGGAGGCCCCGGCGTGCCGCCAGACGTTGGTCAGCGCCTCCTGCAGGATACGGTAGGCCGCCGTGGCAGTCGACTTGGGCATGGCGATATCGCCTATCGGCGTGTCCACGGGGCATGAGAGCCCGGTGCGCCGCTCGAAGTCCTCCGCGCACCACTCGACGGCCCGCACCAGGCCGAGGCCGTCCAGTATGCCCGGCCCGATGCTGGCGGCGATCCGGCTGGACGCGGTCTTCAGCCGGTCAGCTATGTCGGCGATCTCCATCGCCTTCTCCTGCAGCTGTGTGGCGCCGGCCAGGCCGTTGGCCAGGGTCCGGGCCTGCATCTTGAGGAAGACCAGGTCCTGCCCCAGCTCATCGTGGAGGTCCCGGGCGAACCGGGCCCGCTCCGTTTCCTGGATCTCCAGCATCCGCTGCGTCAGTAGCCGCAGCTGGGCCTCTGACCGTCTGAGGCCTTCCTCGGACCGCTTGCGCTTCGGCTGGGAGTAGTCCCGGGCGACGCACACCATCCCGCTGGGGCTGCCATCATGCCCGTACATCAGGCTCACCGTGGTCAACACCGGAACCACCCCGCCGTCCCGGCGGATGAACTCCATCTCGAGGGCCCAGGACCGAGAGGCATCGCGCGGGTGCCTGCGGGCGTACTGGAGTATCTCCGGGAACACCTGCTGGCAAAGGGCCAGGGTCCGCGGGGTGATAAGCCGTCCCGTCCGCCAGTCGGGGTCCTTCCCAGTGTATCCCAGGAGCCGCCACGCGGAGGCCGTCAGGCTTATGACGTTGAAATCCATGTCCATGATCCAGACGAAATCGGTGTCGCCTTCCGCCAGGATGCGGTAGCGCTGCGGCAGGGAAGGCGAACGGCGATCCCCGGCTTCCACGACTTCGTCCATCATGGCCCCAACAGGCGGGCGGCAGGGCGCTCCCAGACGGCCCGCGCCCAGATGATAGACCCGTGCGTATGTTACGTCAACTTCTCCAGGACTAATCGCGCTTGACATTTTTCCTGAAGCGGCGTAAGGTATGGACCAGTAGCATTATGTCACATCAAATCATTTCAGCAGTCACCGCCCGTGTCACCGTCTGATCCCGCCGCGATCTCCTTGACATCCGCCGGGCTTCTGAAGACAAGGAGAATCGTGAGCTTCCCGGATTTCAAACTGGACTCTCGCCTGCTGGCATCCGTCGTGCGCGCCGGCTACACCACACCCACGCCGATACAGGAGGCAGCCATCCCTCCGGCCCTGGAGGGGCAGGACCTCATAGGCACCGCCCAGACCGGCACCGGCAAGACCGCCGCCTTCGTGCTGCCCATCCTGCAACGGCTGCTGGCCGGCCCCCGGGGCCGGACGCGGGCGCTCATCCTTTCGCCCACCCGCGAGCTCGCCGAGCAGACGCATGAGACCATCTGCGCCCTGGGCGACGGGACCGGCATCCGCAGCGCCGCCATCTACGGGGGGGTGCGATACCCGGCCCAGATCAAGGCCCTGAAGCAGGGCACCGAGATCATCGTGGCCTGTCCGGGGCGGCTGCTGGACCTCATCGGGCAGGGCTGCGGACGGTTCGACTCCGTCGAGGTGCTGGTCATCGATGAAGCCGACCGCATGATGGACATGGGCTTCCTGCCCTCCGTGCGCCAGATCCTGGGGCACGTGCCGGCCAGGCGGCAGACGATGCTCTTCTCAGCCACGTTCCCCCGCGAGATCGAGCAGCTGGCCGCCCAGATTTCGAGCCACGCTCAGCGCATTGCCATAGGGCTCATGCGCCCCGTGGAGACCGTCTCCCACGCCCTCTATCCGGTCGAGGAAGACCGCAAGATGCCCCTGCTGCTGGCGCTGCTGAAATCCGTCGACACCAGGTCGGTGCTGGTCTTCGCCCGCACCCGGCGGAGGGCCGAGAGGATCACCCGGCAGGTCGCCCGCGCGGGATTCAGGGTGGCCAGCCTGCATGGCGATCGCTCCCAGAGCCAGCGCGAGGAGGCCCTCAGCGGCTTCAGGGCCGGCAAGTACCACGTCCTGGTGGCCACCGACATCGCCGCCAGGGGGCTGGACGTGGAGGGCATCTCACACGTCATCAACTACGACATGCCGGACACCGCGGATGCGTACCTGCACCGTATCGGGCGCACCGGGCGGGCCGAGCACACCGGCGACGCCTTCACCCTGGCCACCCCCAGCGACTGGGAGACGGTGTGGACCCTGGAGAAGACCATGGGCCTGACGCTGTCGCGCCAGACGCTGGACGGCTTCGACCACGGCCAGGCGCCATCGCTGATCTACACGCCGGTCCCGGCCGCCACCGCGGGCGGCCCGGCCACCCGCCCCTCCAAGTCCCGGGGCCGCCACTTCGCGCCGTCCCGCTCCCCGGTCCGGGGCTTCTACCGCCGCGGAGGCTAGAAGCCTTCTGCCACCGCGGAGGCTTGAGACTTCTGCCGGCATCGGGCCAGAGGCTTCTGCCGGCATCGGGCCAGAGGCTTCTGCCGGCATCGGGCCAGAGGCTTCTGCCGGCATCGGGCCAGAAGCTTATGCCGCCATCGGGCCGGAAGTCCCCCCGTCAGGCAGCCAGCCCCCGGAGCTCGTCAGCCGGCATCCGAAGCCGTCCTCTCCCGTCCCGTGGTATGATTAGGGTGGCTTAATTTAAGTCGCCTTAAGCGACGGCGGGAGGAAGGCATGAAGGGCGAACGCACCGAAGAGTACCTGGAGGCCATCTCCAAGAGGCAGCGGACGGAATCCCCCGTCACCAACTCATCACTCGCAGAAGACCTGGGGGTATCGCTGCCCGCCGTAACGGACATGATGCGGCGGCTGTCGGCCATGGGCCTCATAGACTACCAGCCCAACAAGGGCGCCATCCTCACTCCGGAGGGCCGCCGGGCGGCCATGACCACCATCCGGCGGCACCGCCTGTGGGAGCGCTTTCTGACCGATATCATGGGCCTGAAATGGGACAGGGTGCACGACGAGGCCTGCCGCCTGGAGCACGCCACATCGCCCGAGACCGAGGAGAGGCTGGCTTCCATGATAGGCCAGGCCCGGACCTGCCCCCACGGGCACCCCATCCCGGACCGCGACGGCCACCTGGCGGAGCACCGGCTGCGGAGCCTCTCGGATTTCGCCCCGGGGCAGTCGGTCTGCATCTCCGCCATAGGCAGGGAGGACCCCCTCCTGCTGCGGCGAGTGGAGAAGTGGGGCCTGAAGCCGGGGACTGTGGCCCGCATTGAAGAGAAGGGGACGGACGGGTCCGTGGCGCTGAAGCTGGAACGCGGCCGCGTGGTCCTCGACCGGGATATCGCGGCGGACCTTCTGGCCAGGCTGCAGAAGAAGGGGCCCGCGGCCGCCGGCGATGAGCCGGTCCCCCTCAGCGGCCTCAAAGCAGGGGAAACGGCGCAGGTGAAGTCCTATTCCGGCGGAAAGGCGATGCTGGGGCGATGCCTGTCGATGGGCTTCACCCCCGGCAGCACGGTCAGGATGCTGGAGAACTATGGCAGGGGGCCGGTGCTGGTGAACGTCTGCGACTCTGAGGTAGCGCTGGGGAGGGAGATAGCCGGCAAGATCATGGTGACGAAACGGGTCTGATGCTGCCGGACGCTTCACCCCAGAAGGCGCCCGTGGTGGCCCTGGCCGGGTTGCCCAATGTTGGCAAGAGCACCGTGTTCAACCTGCTGACGGGCCTTTCCCAGCACGTGGGCAACTGGCCGGGGAAGACCATCGAGCAGAAGACCGGCGTAATGCGGCACGACGGCCTCGCCATTCAGCTGGTCGATCTGCCGGGCGCGTACAGCCTGACGGCGAACTCCGTCGAGGAGCAGGTGGCCAGGGACTTCCTGGTCCAGGAGAAGCCGGACCTGGTGGTGGCCGTGCTCAATGCGGCCAGCATGGAGCGCAGCCTGTACCTGGTGGCGGAGCTGATCGAGCTGGCGCCGCGGCTGGTGATCGCCCTGAACATGGTGGACGTGGCGCAGCGGGAGCACACCAGGGTCGACGCCGGCTCACTGGAGGCGGCCCTGGGCATCCGGGTCGTTCCCATGGTAGCCAGCCGGAACCAGGGGGTGCTGGACCTGGTAGGGGTGATGGCCCAGGAGCTGGGCTCGCCCGGGGAGGCGCGGGCTCCGAAGCATATCGAGTCGGGCACCGGCATCGAGGCCCAGATCGCCGAGGTCATGCAGCTCCTGACCGGGGAAGACACCGCCCCGTACCCCCGGCACTGGGCGGCCACCAAGCTGCTGGAGGGCGACGACCAGATCAACAGGCTCCTGCGGGAGCGTGTGCCGGAAGGCCGCTGGTCCGCCATCGACTCCGTCCTCACCAGCAAGGAGGCAGCGCCCATAGCCATCGCCGGGCTGCGCTTCGACTGGGTGAGAAGGGTCCTCTCCACCTGCCAGCAGAAACGTCCCCTGGGCCAGGTCTCTCTGACCGAGAGGCTGGACCGGGCCGCCACCCATCCCATCCTGGGGCTGGTGATATTCCTGGTGGTGATAGGGATGGCCTTCGCCGCGGTCTACGGCGCCGGCATCCCGCTCCAGCGTTTTCTCCAGGCCAGCGTCATCGAGAGAATACAGGGCGCCGTCTTCGACCACATGACATTCCTGCCGGACTGGCTCCAGGGCCTGCTGGGCGACGGCGTCATCGGGGGCGCCGGGATGGTGCTCACCTTTGTGCCCATACTCTTCCTCTTCTTCGTGGTCTGGGGACTCCTGGAGGATGTGGGCTACACCGCCCGGGTGGCCTTCGTCACCGACCGGTACATGCACGCCATCGGCCTGCACGGCAAGTCCTCGCTGCCGCTGCTCCTGGGGTTCGGCTGCAACGTGCCGGCGGTGATGGGCACCCGGATCATCGAGTCCAGGCGGGCCCGGATTCTGACCATCCTGGTGGCGCCGCTGATACCCTGCACCGGCAGAATGGCGGTCATCGCCGTCGTCGCCGGCGCCCTGTTCGGGGGGTGGGCCATGGTGGTGATAGTGGGCATGGTGGCCTTCAGCCTGCTGGTCCTGGCGCTCCTGGGCCTTTTCATGAACCGCTTTGTCCTCGGCGGCACCAGGGCGGCCCTGATCATGGAGCTGCCCCTGTACCACGCGCCCAACCCACGCACCATCGGTCTCGGCGCATGGCAACGCACGGTGTCCTTCATCAAGCGCGCCGGCACGGTGATCCTGGCCGTCTCGGTGGTGGTGTGGCTCCTCTCGTACTTCCCGGGCGGCAGCATTGAGAGCAGCTTCCTGTCCAAGATCGGGAGGTGGCTGGAGCCCGCCGGCCGGCTCATGGGGTTGGGCTGGGAGGCGCTGGTGGCCCTGCTCACCAGCTTCGTGGCCAAGGAGAACACCATCGCCACCCTGGGAGTGCTGCTGGGCCAGGAGGGCGCCAGCCTCACCGAAACACTGCGCCTGATCCTGTCGCCGGCCGCCGGCGTAGCCTTCCTGGTGGCCCAGGTCCTCTTCATACCCTGTGCGGCCACGGTGGCCTGCATCAAGCACGAGACCGGGGGCTGGCGCTGGGTGGCGTTCTCCGTGGGGCTCCAGCTGGTGGTGTCCTTCTCCCTGGCCATAGCGGTGTACCAGATAGCCAGGCTGGCCGGAGCGTCCTAGACGCGGGGGCCGGGCCGGGCCCAAAGCCGGCCGCCCCCTAGCTGTACCAGATGGCATCCACGATCTTGGTGCGGATGGTCTGGTAGGCAGGCACAAAGGCGGAAACGACGGCCACCGCCGACAGTATCAGGGCCGACGATGTCAGCATCGAGGCATCCAGCGCCAGCAGCACGTCCCCGAAGGAGAAGTGGAAGGGATAGCGGGCTTCCAGGGGGACCATCACGTAGAGGAAGACGAGCACGGCCGCGGCGATGCCGACCACGGCGTAGACCACGGCCCGGATGATGTACGAGAGCACGATGGCCGGCGCCGTGATGCCGATGGCGCGCTCGATGCCGATCTGGCGCCTCTTGTTCACCAGGTCCACATAGGTCACGATGAAGATGGTGATGGCCGCCACCACCAGGGCCGTGGCCCGCAGTATGTTGATGATCTGATCGAAGCTGCTGGTCATGCTCTTGAGGACGCCCAGGGCATCCTCCCAGGTCTGGTACTTCAGGCCCGGCCTGGCGGCCATTACTTCGCCTATCACCAGATCACGGTCGGCCCCGTCCGCCAGCTTCACGTGCACGCTCATGGCGGTGTCCCACGGCTGCGACCGGACCACGGCGTGATAGTCCGCCTCGGTGATGTAGGCCCTGATATCGCCCTGGACGAACTCCGTATAGAATATGCCCTTGACCGCGTATTCCTTCTCCACGCCGTTGACAAAGAGGATGGTCACCGTGCTGCCGGCGCGGACCGTCTTCAAGGAGGTGGGGTACAGCTCGAGACCGGTCCTCCCGGCGCCGGCCACCTGCACCCCCAGGTAGACCTGGCCGGTATCGCCCTGCTCCAGGTAGCTGCCATCAATGGTATTCTGGTAGATGCTGAACACCCTGGCATCTCTAACCGGGTCGATGGCGTAGACCGCCGAGGTGAAGCGCTCCCCCTCGTACCGTATCTCGCCCCCGACGCTGTTCCGGGCGCAGGCTGCCTCAACGCCGTCGAGCAGCTCGATGCCGCTGACCATCATCTGCGACCCGGTGATAACGGGGACATCGCCCGCAGCCTGGAACACCAGGTCCGCCGACAGTGTGTCCCTGGTCCGCTGGTGTATCCGCTGCACCGCGCCGGCCAGCAGGGACGGGGTGAAGACCAGGTTGACGTAGACCAGGATGAGCATGGTGACCGTCAGCAGCACCACCCGCCAGTCGCCCCTTCTCAGCGACTTCAGGGCCATGAACACCGCCACCTTCAGTGAGCTCACTGTAGAATCCGGCGCCCTTCCGAGACTACAGGTACTCGGGCGCCAGCCTCCCGTCCTTGAGAAAGATGAGCCTCTTGGCGTATATCTTGTCGTCCGGGTCGTGGGAGACGAAGACGATGGTGACGCCCATCTCCCGGTTGAGCTTCAGCAGGGTCTCCATGACCACCTCGGACGAGATGCTGTCCAGGTTGGCGCAGGGCTCGTCGGCGAACAGGACCCGGGGGTTGTTGATCAGGGCCCGGGCAATGGCCACCCGCTGCTGCTCCCCGCCCGAGAGCTCCTTGGGCCTGTGCCGTGTCCGGTCCCCCAGGCCCACCATCCCCAGCAGCTCGGCCGCCCTTCTCTCATGGGCGGAATCGCGGCCGCCCAGCATCATGCCCGGCAGATAGACGTTCTCGTGCGCCGTCAGCTCGGACAGCAGGGCGAACTCCTGGAAGATGTATCCCAGCCGGGTGAGCCGCATCCTGGCCCTGGCGCCATCGGAGAGCTGCGTTACGTCCTGCCCGTCAAGCAGGATCTGCCCGGAGGTGGGCCGGTCGATGAGCCCCAGCTGCCGCAGCAGCGTGGACTTGCCGGAGCCGCTCTTCCCCATGACGCAGGTGACATCCCCGTCCTCGAGGGTCAGGGACACATCCATCAGGGCCTGGACCTCGACCTTGCCCACAGTGTAGACTCTGGTCAGACGGTTGATGGCGATCATCTACAGGGTCTTCCTTCTCACCTCCGCCCGGGACAGCAGGACCTTGTAAACATCCGTCGCCAAGAATAGCGTAAGGCCGGCCAGTATGGCAATACCCCAGTCCGCCCAGCTCAGGGTGTACGTGTGGAAATACTCCTGCAGGGCCGGCACGTAGATGATGGGCAGGGTGGCGGACACGGTGCCGACCATGGCCACCAGCAACCACTTGTTCTTCAAGAGTCCCATCCGCGGCAGCGGCATCCTCTCCGACCGCGAGGCCAGCGCCGTGAACTCCCCCACGATCATCAGCGTCAGGAAGCAGAGGGCCTGGGCCTCCTGCTCCGAGCGGCCGGAAACGAGCGCCCACTTGAACACCCCGAAGGTGGCCAGGCCGGACCAGACGGCGGCCACAGCGATGAACCCCAGCACCACCGGAGTGAAGATGCTGGTGCGCCGGCGCCGGGGGGGCTGCTCCATCAGGTCCGGGTCCGGCGGGTCAAAGGCCAGGGCCAGCGCCGTGGGGCCGTCGACCGCTATGTTCAGCCACAGCAGCTGTACGGCCACCAGGGGCAGGTACCGGGGGTCGACCAGCACCGCGGCTATCATCAGCACCAGCTCACCGATGTGGGCCGACAGCAGGTACATGAGGCACTTCTTGATGTTCCCGAAGATGTGCCGGCCTTCCTTCACCGCGGCCACGATGGAGGCGAAGTTGTCGTCGGTCAGCACCATGTGGGAGGCCTCCTTGGAGACATCCGTCCCGGTGATGCCCATGGCCACGCCTATGTCCGCCCTCTTCAGGGCCGGGGCGTCATTGACCCCATCGCCGGTCATGGCCACCACGTGGCCCTTCCTCTGCAGCGCCTGCACCACCCGCAGCTTGTGGGCCGGCGATACCCTGGCGTAGACCTCGATGCTCTCCACGACGCGCTCCAGCTCAGCGTCATCGATCTTCTCCAGCTCGTCGCCGCCCATGGCCAGCCCGTCCTTCAACAGCCCCAGCTCCCGGGCTATGGCCATGGCCGTGATCTTGTGGTCGCCGGTGATCATCACCGCCTTGATGCCGGCCTTCTGGCACTGCCGTATGGCCTCCTTCACCTCCTCCCGCGGCGGATCGATCATGCCCGCCAGCCCTACGAAGACCATGTCCCGCTCGGCATCCTGGTCGTTCGCGGCTTCGGGCGCGGCCTTGCAGGCCAGCGCCAGCACCCTCAGCCCGTCCTCGCCCATCAGCCGGTTGGCCTCCAGGATCTGATCGCGATCGGCCGGCTCCATGTCCCTCTCCTGTCCATTGAGGACTATGCGGCTGCAGGAGCCGATGACAACCTCCACCGCCCCCTTGCACAGGGCCAGGCGCCCCTCCGGCCCCTGGTGTATGGTCGTCATCTGCATGCGCTCGGAGGAGAAAGGTATCTCGCTCACCCGGCGCCAGGACGCCGCCAGCCCCTCGTTGTCCAGCCCGGCCTTGGCCGCAGCCACCAGCAGGGCCCCCTCGGTGGGGTCCCCCCTTATGCTCCACAGGCCGTTGCTCGACGACAGCCCGGCGTCATTGCACAGCGATCCTATCTGCAGCGCCCGCAGCAGGGTGGAGCCGGGGCCGGGAACGACCATACCATCGCGGCTGCGGAACTCCCCACCGGGCTCGTAGCCGGACCCGCTGACCTCCAGCATCAGGCCGTCAACGAAGATCTTGCGGACGGTCATCTGGTTCTGGGTCAGGGTGCCGGTCTTGTCGGAGCATATGAAGGTGGTGGAGCCCAGCGTCTCCACCGCGTGGAGCTTGCGGATCAGGGCGTGCTTGCGCGCCATCCGGTAGACCCCGAAGGCCAGGGTCACCGTCACAATGGCCGGCAGGGACTCCGGGACCACCACTATGGCCAGGCTCAGGCCCCACAGGAAGATCTCCATGACGCCCCGGTCGGTGCGCAGCAGGATGAGGACGGCCACCAGGGCCGTCACGGCTACCAGGGCCATGGCCATGGTCTTGCCGAACCGGTCCAGCTTCTCCTGCAGCGGCGTCCGGGGCTCCTCCACTTCCTGGAGCATGGCCGCGATCTTCCCGAACTCGGTGGACATGGCGGTGGCGGTCACCACCGCCCGGCCCTTGCCGTAGGCCACGGTGGTCCCGGCGAATACCATGTTGGTGCGGTCCGCCGGCCCCAGCTCCGCGGGCACAGGCTCCAGGCCCTTCAGCACCGCCACCGACTCCCCCGTCAGCGCCGCCTCGTCCATCTTCAGCTGGGCGGTCTCCAGCAGCCGGGCATCGGCGACCACCCGGTCTCCCGTCCGAAGGACGATGATGTCGCCGGGGACCAGCTCCCGCGACGGCTCCATGGTCTCCTCGCCGTCCCGGATGACGGCGGAGGACGGCGCGATCATCTCCTTGAGAGCCTGCAGGGCTCTCTCCGCGCGGAACTGCTGCACGAAACCGAGCAGGACCGAGATCAGGACCACCGCCACGATGATGATGGGGTCCCACAGCTTTCCCTCCTGCCGGACCAGGTACAGGACCAGGGAGATGGCGGAGGCGGCCAGAAGGATGAGGATGAGGGCGTTCTGGAACTGCCCCAGCAGAATCATCCACCAGGAGATGGTCTTCTCCTTGCGCAGCTCGTTGGGGCCGAAGCGCTCCAGCCGGCGGCGCGCCTCGTCGCGGCTGAGTCCTTCTCTCTTGGTGTTCTGGGCGGCCAGGGCCTCTTCTACGCTGAGGCTATGCCAGCGATGCTCATCCACGCGGTCGATCGCCTTCTTGTCTCCAATTCCCTAGTCCATCATCCCGGGCACCAGGGCCAGCAGCACGCCGGCGGCCATCGCGGTCCCGATGACGCCGGCCACGTTGGGCCCCATGGCATGCATGAGCACGAAGTTGCTGGGGTCCTCCCTCTGGACTTCCTTCTGGCATACCCGGGCCGACATGGGCACCGCCGAGACCCCGGCGGCCCCGATGACCGGGTTGACCTTGCCCCCGGACACCCAGTACATGATCTTGCCCAGGACCAGGCCGCCCGCGGTGGCGAAGATGAAGGCCACACAGCCCAGCACGAAGATGAGGATGGTCTCCCACTCGAAGAAGGCCTCCGCCGTCAGGGTGGAGCCCACGGTGATCCCCAGGATGATGACCACGCTGTTCATCAGGGCGTTCTGCGCCGTCTCGGCGAGCCTCTCCACCACCAGGCACTCCCGCAGCAGGTTGCCGAAGGCGAACATGCCGATGAGGGGCGCCGCCCGGGGGACCAGGACGCCTCCCGCCACGGCCATGATGATGGGAAACAGGATCTTGGCCACCCTTGATGCCCGCCGGGGGGCATAGGGCATCCTCACCAGCCTCTCCTTCCTGCTGGTCATCAGCCTGATGACCGGCGGCTGGATGACCGGCACCAGGGCCATGTAGGAGTAGGCGGCCACCGCCACTCTGGCCAGCAGGTCCGGCGCCAGCCTGGTGGCGATGTAGATGGAGGTGGGGCCGTCGGCGCCCCCGATCATGCCGATGGAGGCCGCCTCTTTCAGGTTAAAGCCCAGGGCCACCGCCCCCATCAGGGCCACGAACACGCCGAACTGGGCTGCCGCGCCCAGCAGGATGGTGTAGGGGTAGTTCAGCATGGGCTCGAAGTCGGTCATAGCCCCCAGGCCCAGGAAGATGAGCAGCGGAATGATCTCGGTGTCCACCAGGTACTTGCGGAAGTAGTAGAGCACGCCGGTGGCCGTGCCCGGCTCCCCGCCCACGTCACCCCCGATATGGACGAACTCGTGAAGCGGGAGGTTGGCCACCAGGATGCCGAAGCCAATTCCCACCAGCAGCAGCGGCTCGAACTTGCGGGCGATGCCCAGATAGATGAGGACGCAGCCTATGGCCATCATGCCCAGGATCTGCCACTCGTCGCTTATCCCCTCGAAGCCTTCGAAGACCTTGCGGAGGCTGCTCCAGTCCACGCAGTACCCCCCTTGACGATGATTCTAGTCGAACTCAACCAGTATGGCCCCGTGGGCCACGTTCTGCCCCTGGGTCACCGAGACGTTCTTCACCACGCCGTCGGCACTGGCCAGTATGTTCAGCTCCATCTTCATGGACTCCAGGAGGCAGACCTCCTGGCCCCGCTTCACCCTGTCCCCCACCTTCACCCTCACCGCCAGGACCACGCCCGGCATGGGGGCGCAGAGGGTCTTGCCGTCGCCGGCCGCCGCCGGACCGGCCGGCCGCGCCGCCCGGGGGGCGGGCGGTGGCGGAGGCGGGGGGACGAAGGGGCTGACCGCGATGGACATCACCGGGTCCGGCCCGCGGTCGGCGGCCAGGGCGTCCTCCACCCGCACGTTGAACTTCTCGCCATCGACCAGCACCTCAACCTCAGCCCGGCCCAGGTCGCCCACCTCAACGTCGTACGTCTTATCATTGACGGTCAGTCTGAACGTCTTCCCCATTGCCGTCCCGCCTTTCCCCTGGATCGCATCACCTGCTCCCGGCCGGCCATGGCCCACCGGCTGGGCGCGCCGGCCCATTCCGCGGCGCCGGCGGCCGGCTGGGCCGCCACATCATTCTGCTGCATGGCCCTGGCCAGAGCCACGGCCATCACCGCCACTGCCTGTCTCTCTGATTCCTCTGCCGCAATGCCTTCGAGCACCGTTGGTCCTTCCGCCTTCCTGGCCCTCTCCGGGGCCAGCCGGTTCACTACCATGATGGACACCATCAGGAGGAGCAGCGCCACGAACACCACGGCCATGCCCACCCCGATGAGTATGCCAGCGTCTCTCAGTTGGTCCCAGTCCACGTTCTTCTACCGTCAGAGCACGCCCGGGGCCTGAAGGAAGCACCACCGGGAGCGCCGCCCGGCGTGCCGGATGGCGGCCCTCCGGGGCGCGGCATACAGGCCCGCGGCACGAACAGGCTGCCACATTGACACTAGATATTACGATAACGTTGGCTATTGTTCAAATCCCGCCGGACGCCTCGTCCGCGGCCGGACTCTGCCTGTAGAGCCGCGCCGGCTCTCCCATGCTATACTGCGATGTATGTGGAAGAAGATCGTATGTTGCCTGCTTCTGGGCGCCCTGGCTGTGTGCGGGTGTGATAGAGGAGATGATGCGCCCGGTATCGGAGAGACCATGGTTGTCCTGCCCGGCGACTACACGTTCTGGACCGACGCCGGGATGTGCTACGCCTACAACACCGGCAAGAAAGCCATCGAGTACTCCGGGCCCGACGCCTCAACGGTAATTCAGGCCGCGCTGGACGCCACCGGCCGCGGCCGGTTCGAGTTCAAGTCCGGCGAGTTCGTCCTGTCGACCCCTTTGCGGCCCGGGAGCCATCAGGCCTGGGTCTTGACGTCCGGCGCCGAGTTCAAGCCCGAGGGAGACAGCGGCATCCTGTCCATCCAGAACGTGGAGCAGTTCAACATGGAAGGTACGCTCCGGTGCGTTGACCCGGCGACCGACGTGTCCGCGTATGCCCTGGCGGATGGCCGTGCAGAGACAGACCTGACGGAACAGGCCAACGACGACGAGGCGAACGATTGCCGGCTGTTGCCGGACTCTCCGCAGGCCGGCGACTGCGGCAGGGTCGGGTACACGACCAGGTTCAACTGCGTCAAGCTCAACATCGCCACGCCCGGTGCCGGTGATTACGCGGTGGCCTTCGAGTACTGGGATGAGACCGCCTCAACCTGGATGGCCCTGGCCGACGTCAGGGATGACTCCCGCAGCGAGTCCGCCAGCCCCTTCAGCAAGAGTGGCACGGGCTACGTGTTCTTCAAGGACGTGCCGGCGACCTGGGGCGCTATTGACGGCCAGTACTGGATCCGGTGGAGGGTCACGGAGGTGGTCTCCTGCACCACCACCCCGGTGGCGACCCGGCTCTCTGTACACAGAACGTCGACGGCCGCGGCCATTGTGGTCGATGACCTGGAGTTCTCCCACGCCCAGAGCATCTGGATCAGGGACTACTTCGACGCCATCCGCTTTGCCGGGACTGACGGGACCCGCGAGAACGACTTCGACACCATCTACGGCCAGGTCCGGAACGACGGGCTGACCTTTGCCAGCCAGTGCCACGACAACCATTTCAAGCAGGTCTTCATCAAGGGGCCGTCTCCGTACGCCTGCGGGCACTCGACCGGTAACGGCTTCTACATGGCCTGCACGGGGACGAAAGGCGGCAACTCCGTCGACGAGCTGCAGCTGATCGACATGGGCAAGGGGTTGAACCTGCCCGGAGCCAGCGAGGTGTGGTTCGGCACGGTGCTGGTGGACAACCCCAGGAATGAGGGGATCACGATCCTGGGCGACTGCGAGAGGCTGTTCTTTGACACAGTGTGGGCCAGCTCCGGCGGTGACGGCCTGGTGGTCTGTGGCGACCCCGAGAATCCCCTGGCCGACGGGGTGTTCATCAACCAGCTGTACTGCTGGCTGAACGCCGGCCACGGCGTGCATATCAAGAGCCATGTCTCTCGCATTCATCTGGGTTGCGTGTCCGTCACCCGGAACGGCACCGGCTTTCGGATCGAGGGCCCGAACGCGTCTGGCATCAACGTGCCCCGGCTGGAGAGCTGGAACAACACGGCGCAAGACCTGGACTGCGCTGGCGCGGCCGGCGGAGTCGAGTTCGGATCGCTGACGCTGGGCGCGGTGACCACACTGGCCGGCATCGGGTCGATCGGGGCCGGCAGCCTGGGCGGCGCGGGCGTGGAGAACCATGGAACGGCCACGATTCCGGGCGGCTCGACGCACGTGGATGTCGAGCACGGCCTGGGAGCGCCTCCGCCGATTGACGCCATCGGGGTGACACCGACGAACAGCCTGGGGCTGGCCACGAAGTACTGGATCTCGGACCCCGGGCCCACCACATTCCGGATAGCTGTCGATGCTGACCCGGGGGACGCCGCGGCCACCTTCGTCTGGACGGCGAAAGTGATCTGAAAGCGGCGGTTTGCATTGAGAAATACCTTTGGGTAAAATGACTCAATCTTGAGAGACACCCGTCGCGGCCGGGGCACGGTTGCTCGCCAGGATACCCTGCCCCACCGGGTGCCACGTGAGCAGGAGATATGGCGTCAGCGGATCTGACCAACGTCCCAGTGCTGGTGCTGAACCAGAACTACGAAGCGCTGAACATCTGCCGCGTCAGAAGGGCCGTCATCCTGGTCATCCGGGGCAAGGCGGAGGTGATCGAGGACGGCCGCGGCGAGCTGCACGCCATGAACGTCCGCGTGCCCATCCCGTCGGTGGTCCGGCTCACCCAGTTCGTGAAGCGGCCGCGCCTTCAAAAACGCCTCACCCGGTTTGAGGTATTCAACCGCGACCGGTACACGTGCCAGTACTGCGGGCGGGAAGGCCGGGACATCACCCTGGACCACATCATCCCCAAGAGCCGCGGCGGCGGCCATGAGTGGGACAATGTGGTCGGCTGCTGCTTCCCCTGCAACCTGCGGAAGGCCGGCCAGACGCCGGCCGAGGCGGGCATGAAGCTGCTCCGGCCCCCGCTTCCGCCTCCCCCGTCCACCTTCTCCGTCCCCTACCACTACCTGCGCGCCCACGCCGAGTGGCGCAAGTTCGTGGCGCAGGCCGGCTAGCCGCTGGGCCAGACTGCCGTACCTCCCAGCCGGGAGACCGGCGCCTGGCTGCCGGCATCTGTTCTGGCTACGTCCGGGTCAGGCAATCAGTGAGTAACGCACAACCTCCAGGTACCGGCAGGTGTCCCGGGCCGGCGCCAGGGCCGTTGCCCTACTCGGGCGCCGAGAGGGCTTCGTACCACTTGTCATTCGCCGGCTGCCACTTGGATGCATCCACGTTCCAATTGGCTACCCGCATCGTCCACAGGCCGGTGTTGCAGCCCTGAGGGAAGTGGAAGTTGTTGCCGGTCTCGTCGAAGTCGATGTCAGTGGCATCGAGAGACGCCTTCAGGGCATCGCCGTCCAGATTGGCCGGGCCGGCATCCTTGGCGGCCCTGGCGATTGCGTCGAACACGAAGGCCCCCGTGAACCACCCGGTAATCGGGCCGGTAACGGCCAGACGGGTGGCCCAGTCGCTGTGCTTGTCCTTGGTGACGGTGGTCATGTCCTGGAACCAGTCGGCGTCCGAGTCAGAGAGGACAACCGGCCCCCACCACGTGTAGTAGCAGCCGTACAGGCTGGCGGCCGGCGCGTTGCTCTGCACCAGCTGCCAGTAGCCGGTGAACTGGTCGGTGCCGGTTATGAACGAGCCTGTATAGCCAAGGGCCCGCATCTGACCGACGAATGTGGCGACTGAGTTGGCCACATTGGAGCAGATGATGAAGTCGCAGCCCTTGAACTTGTCATAGGACACGCCCCAGGTTACCTGGGTCAGCGTGGCCTTTTCGATACCCACCCAGTCGAACTTGCCAGACCAGGCAGGGTTGGCGAGAACACTGTCGATGGCCGCCTGATACTGGTCGGTCATGGCCAGGGTCCAGCCCTGGTGGGCCACCTTCGGCAGGCCCCCGCTGTAGTCCCAGGTGTCGGCGATGAACTGCAGCGCGCACTCCACCTGCCAGGAGTAGGTGGGCACCACGTTCCATATCCAGGGGAAGCTGAGAGCATCCGCGCGGCCGGAGCTCCCGATGCAGGGCATATGGTCATCGGTGAGGTAGGACTGCAGCATGTCCCTCTCGGTGGGGCCTATGGCGTACAGCAGATCCATCCCGCGCGACTGCAGGTCCTGGTAGCCCGCGACCGTCTTGGAATAGTCGAACTGGTGGTCAAAGCGCTGGAACTCGATGGTTAGCCCATCGATAGGGTCCTGCTCCTGGTAGTACAGTATGGACTCTTCGAACGCCGTCATCGTCGGCACCACGGCACTGGCAGACCCTCCACTGAAGTCCGTCAGCAGCCCGATGGTGAAAACAACATCCTCTGCCTCCTCGTCCGACCCCCCGCAGCCTATGAGCACGGGTGCCAGGCTCAGCAGAATACCCAGTAAGACCAGGATGCCCACTCGGGCGACTCGACTTGCCATTGATTCTTACCCCTTTCTTCAGATGAGGACGGCGATGGCGCTGTGCAGGTTCGCTGTCGCCGGCCTCTGACCCAACTCTCGTCATTTTAGCACAGGCCCAGCAGTCCGGCCTAGAGGGGTTCTGTTCGGGAATTCGGGATGAGCCAGGACCTTTGGGCACGGCTGATCAGGCAGCCTGGACAGTGGGAGAGATGGCTGCCGGCCGCTTCCAGGCACGACACTGCGGAAGATCGGTTGGCCCTCCGCCGGGCGCCCGGCTAGCGCCGGCGGGGCCTGGGCTTTCCCTGCTTCTGGACCTCGCCGTGAGGCTTGAGGCTGACCTTGCTGGCCGGCAGCTCCACCGCGGCCTGGCTCTCCATCTGGACCATGACCGTTTCCTTCAAGGCATTCACCCCCACCACGATGCCATCGCCCACAGGCGTGGTTACCTGCTTGCCCATGCCGGGCAGCTTGCCCTTCATGGAGCGGTAGAAATCCGCCTCGTACCCCAGGCAGCACAGGAGCCGGCCGCAGGTGCCGGAGATCTTGGCCGGCTCCAGGGACAGCCCCTGCTCCTTGGCGGTCTTGATGGAGAGGGGATTGAACTCCGTCAGGAACGTGGAGCAGCACAGCGCGAAGCCGCAGCGCCCCACGCCACCCATCAGCTTGGCCTCGTCCCGGGGGCCCACCTGGCGCAGCTCGACGCGGGCCCGGATGGCTGCCGCCAGCTCCCGGACCAGCTGCCGGAAGTCCACCCTGCCCTCGGCGCTGAAGAACACCGTGACGTGGCCGCAATCGAGGCTGGCATCGGCGGTCAGCACCTTGATCGGCAGCTTGAGCCTGGTGACCAGCTCGGTGCACCTGGCCAGGGCTTCGCGCTCCTTGTCCCGAACGCTCTCCAGCCGGGCCAGGTCCTCCGGGCTCGCCAGGCGAAGCACCGGCTTCAGGGGCTCCGTCAGCTGGCTGGACATCACCTGCCTGGGCGCGATGACCACCCGCCCCAGCCTGAGACCGCGCTCCGTCTCGGCCACGATCTGGTCGTTGACCCGCAGGTCCATCTCATCGGGGGCGAAGTAGTACACCCTCCCCGCCCGCTGGAAGCGCACCCCGACCACCTCTCTGGGCTCGTCGGGCCTGGCCTCCGCAGGCGCAGGCGCCGCAGGCGCAGCCTCTCCGGAGGCGGGCCCCTGGGGGCCAGCTGTCCCTTCCGGAGTTGCCTGCGCTGCTGTTTGGGCCGCCGCTGGCTGCGCCGCCGCTGTCTCAGCCGTAGGCCTCTCCTCCGGCGGGTTTCCGGGCCGCGGGCCGTCTGCGGGCGGGCCCCCCGCCGGCGGGAGGTCCCTGGCCCCGCTATCAGTAATACCGCCTTCAGGCGGACGTTCCATCTCCATCGTGCCTCTTCCTTCGTCTCCGTCCCAACCTCACCTCCACCGCCCTCGCATGCGCCTCGAGTCCTTCCGCCGCGGCCATGGTGGCCGCGGCCGGGCCTATCGCCCGCAGCGTCTTCCGGTCAATACCCACAACACTGGTCACCTTGAGGAAATCATCCAGCGTCACCGGCGAGCTGAAGCGCGCCGTGCCGCCCGTGGGCATAACATGGCTGGGGCCGGCCACATAGTCGCCCACCACCTCCGGCGAGTCCTCGCCCACGAAGACGCCGCCCGCGTTTCTCACCTTCTCCGCCCAGGCCCAGGCATCCTCCACCATCAGCGAAACATGCTCCGGAGCGTACTCGCTGACCAGGTCGACGGCCGTGTCCAGGTCCGGCACCACCACGATCCCGCCCCGCTCGTCCAGCGCCTGCCGGATGACGGAGCTCCTCTTCGCCACCGCCGTCTGGCGCTCCACCTCCCGGCTCACTGCCTCCGCCTGCCGGGGCGACGTGGTGATCAGAATGGCGGAGGCCATGGCGTCGTGCTCGGCCTGGGCCAGAAGATCGGCCGCGCAGCAGGCGGCATCGGCCGTCTCATCGGCCACTACGATGGTCTCCGTGGGCCCGAAGAACCCGTCCAGGCCCACCGTGCCGTACACGGCCCGCTTGGCCAGCTGCACGAAGATGTTTCCCGGGCCGCAGATCTTGTCCACCCGTGGGACGGTGCGGGTCCCGTAGGCCATGGCGGCCACCGCCTGCGCCCCTCCCAGCTTGAACACCCGGTCCGCTCCGGCTATCTCTGCGGCCAGCAGAGTGGCCGGGGCCACGGACCCGTCCGCGCCCGGTGGGGTGGTGACCACTATCTCCCTCACGCCGGCCACCCTGGCCGGTATGGCCGTCATCAGCAGGGTGGAGGGGTAGCTGGCCCTCCCGCCCGGGACATAGACGCCCACCCGCTCAAGGGGCCGCACCCATTGCCCCAGGCCGCCCTCGGCGAAGTCCACCCAGCTCTGCCGCCGGCACTTCGCGTGGAAGGACCTTATCCTCTCCGCCGCCAGCTCCAGCGCGGCGGCCAGCCCGGAGTCCACTCTGGACCGCGCCGCCGACCTCTCTCTCGCCGTGATCTCCAGACGCTTCAGCCGCACGCCATCCAGCCGCTCTTCGAGGTCCAGCAGGGCCTCATCGCCCCTCTCCCGCACCTCCGAGAGGACATACTCCACCACCTCCTGCAGGCCCATTGGCCGGCCGAAGGCCGCGGCTATCCGCTCGCGGAGCCATGGCGGCGCTTCCTCCAGTTGCGGCGCCGCCCGCCGCAGCAGGGTCCGCCTGGCCTCCTTCAGGTCACTGACTATCTTCAATGTGCTTCCTTCCGCGCCGCCCGCCTCTCACCGCGGCGCCCCGCCGAAGAGGGGCGCCAGGCGCCATGTCCCACAGTGCATGGCGCGCCATGTCTCACAGTGCATGGCGGGCCATGTCTCAGAGAGCAGGGCGCAGGACAATGGTCTCGGTCTCCGCCGGCAGGCTGTCCTTCTTTATTTCTACCTCGCTGCCATTCACCCGCCTGGTGTTGCTCCTGCCCTTCAGGAAATCCTCGGCGGGGGCTATGGGGTAGTCGCACCCGGCGGTCCTGACGTGCATGGGGACCACCACCCGCGGCCGGAGGGCCGCGGTCACCGCGGCTGCCTGCCGGCAATCGATGGTGTAGAGGCCGCCCACCGGCACCAGCAGCACATCCAACGGGCCTATCTGCTGCACCTGGTCCGCGTCGAGCTGGTGCCCCAGGTCGCCCAGGTGGCAGACGCGCACCCCATCCATGGTGAAACAGAAGATGATATTGGCGCCCCGCTGGGCTCCCCTGGCTTCGTCGTGGTAGCAGGGGACCCCGGTGAACTCGATCCCCTTTGCGGTCTTCGTCCCTGGCTTGTCCAACACCACCGGCCGGCCCTTGACCGCGCCGCTGTTGTCGTGATCGGGGTGCTTGTGGCTCACGGTCACCACGTCCGCGGATTCCTGGATCGGCCCGTAGTTGATGCCGCCGCCCCGGGCGTAGGGGTCGGTGATCACCTTCACCCCGCCGTCGGAGGTGATCAAGAATGAGGCATGCCCCAGCCACTTGATCTTCATGCCTGGCCCTCCTTTCGCGCCCGCGCCGCCGCCATGTCCGTGACCAGGCTGATCAGGGTCCGCACCGCGACGCCGGTGGCCCCCTTCACCACAGGCCCCTTCTCCTTGCGGGAGAGCGAGGTCCCGGCTATGTCCAGGTGCACCCAGGGCGTGTCGCCGGCGAACTCACCCACGAACTGGGCCGCAGTGATGGCCCCGCCGTACCGCCCGCCGGTATTCTTGACGTCGGCCACGTCGCTCTTGTACTGCTCCCGGTATTCCTCGAACATGGGCATCTGCCACATACGCTCGCCGGCCTGCGCCGCCGCGGCCATGACCTTCCCGGCCAGCTCCTCGTTGTTGCTGAAAACGCCCACCGTCACGTCCCCCAGCGCCACCCGCACGGCCCCGGTGAGCGTGGCCACGTCCAGCACCGGGGACAGCCCGTTCTTCACCGCGTAGGACAGGGCGTCGGCCAGGATCAGCCGCCCTTCGGCATCGGTGCTGATGATCTCGATGGTCTTCCCGCCCATGGCCGTGATCACGTCCCCCGGCTTCAGGGCGCTGCCTCCGGGCAGGTTCTCCGTCGCCGGCACGACGGCGGTCACGTTGATGGCCGGCTTCAGCCCGGCCAGGGCCCGGATGGCGGCCATCACGGTGGCTCCTCCCGCCATGTCGCCCTTCATGTCGCCCATGTCCTCCGACGGCTTCAGGGAGATGCCGCCCGAGTCGAAGGTGATGCCCTTCCCCACCAGCCCCACGGCCTCCGCTGAGGCCGGGTCGCCGCGATAGGAGAGGACGATGAACTTGGGGTCCTGGTGGCTGCCCTGGGATACCCCCAGCAGCCCGCCCATGCCCAGCTCCCTCATCTGCGCCCGCTCCAGCACCGTCAGCCCCAGGCCGCAGTCCCGGGCCAGATCGCGGGCCAGCTCGGCCATGGTGTTGGGCGTCATGAAATTGGCCGGCTCGTTTATCATGTCCCGGGCGAAGTTGACCGCCTCCGCTGTGATCCGGCCCGCGGCGCAGCCCTTATCCAGCGGGCCGCGCTGCGCTTCATCCTTCTCAACGATCAGCAGCTGCTCAATGTCCCCGTTCTCCGGCTCCTTCGATATGTGGCGGCGGAAGCGGTACAGCCCCAGGATGGCTCCCTCGGTGATGGCCTGGGCCGACCGGTCCGGCGGGAGGCCGCCGGCCCCGGCGCCGTGCACGATGGTGGCCACCCTCCGGGCCGCCCGGCTGCGGGCGAAGCGGCTGGCCTCGGCGCTGACGCGCCGCACGCAATCCGCGCTGAACTCGGCCTGCTTCCCCAGCCCGGCCACGATCACCCGGCTGGCGGGTATCCGGCCCAGGCTGTGCACCAGCGTCAGCTCGCCTGCCTTCCCTTTGATCTCGCCGGCGGTGATCAGCTGCGTGATGGCGCCGTCCAGCGCCCGGTCCACCACGCCGGTGGCCCCTCCCGGCTGAGCCACCCCCTCGAAGAGGTTCACGATCAGGGCATCAGCATCCAGCTTGGTGCAATCGCCAATGACTACCTTGACTTCCAGTTCCGGTCTCCTCTCCGCCCGCGGTCAGAGCGCCCGGCTACCGATTCACCAGGCGCACGATCTTGTCAATGACCGGGGTGATGTCCTTCGAGCTGTCCACGGCGAAATGGTTCCGGCCTATCTTCTCCACCGTCGGCTTCATCCTGGAATAGACGCCCCAGTCCGCCTCCGAGTGGTCTGCCTGCTCCTCTTTCCGCGATCGACGCTCCAGCCGCTGCCGCACCACCTCCGCCGGCGCATCCATCCGGACGATGACCAGCCTGGCCCCAGACTGCTCCGCGATGTGGTACAGCCGCTCCCGGTTGTGCTCCTCCAGGTTGGTGGCATCCAGCGCCACACTGATACCCTTCCGTAGCAGCTCCTCCACCAGGCTGTGACAGGCCCGGAAGAGCCTGGCGCTTTCCTCCCGGGCATAGGAGGGGGCGCGGAACAGCCGCTGGCGCAGGGTATCGCTCTCCAGGATCACCAGGTCCACCCTCTCCGCCAGCCGGCGGCAGAAGTGCGACTTGCCCGTCCCCGGCAGCCCGCTGACCACGATGAGAGCCGGATTGGCCGCCGGCTCCGGCAGCGGCGGCAGACCCTGTTTCAGTATGCCGACGTCATCGCCGGGGGGCCTGGCCTCCATCAAGGATGATTATACACCTCAGATGCGGCTGCGATCGAAGAGCATGCGGGAGATCACCATGCCGGGATGGAGCCCTTCCGTCCGGATCTCCTCTCCCAGGCCGAAGACCACCCGCTTGCAGACGATCAAGGCGAAGAGGACGATGCCAGCCACCATCCTCTCCCACGGCGCCCCCATGACCCAGCACCCCAGGGGGAACAGGCCGAACCCAAAGAACATCCCCAGCGGCAGGCTCAGGCTGGGAGGGCCGCCCAGCTTCATGCGCTCATCCAGGCTCTGGCCGCGCTTGATCAGCCGGGGGGCCGTGCGCACCAGGGCCCCGATGATGATAGGGCCCATCAGGAAAGGGATGGCCTGCCACACCAGGGCCGCATCCACGCCCATCCCCGTGGTATTGGACTTCTCGCCCCGGAACCGCAGGAAGACCGGCCACAGCTCACCCAGGACCACCGCCAGCCCCACCGCGGCCACCGCCCAGTCTTCCAGGTGCAGGCCCCGGTCGACGATCAGGACCGCCACGGCGCCCTTGACCAGGTCCCAGACTATGCCCACGAAGCCTTCGCGGCGGCCTACCTGCCGCCACAGCGATATGTGCATGTCCTCTTCGTGTGAGAGGTCCACGCCCCTGAGGCGGCCGATGAGATAGACCACGGGCACCGACCCGTACAGGTAGGCGGCCACGATCCACAGTATGCTGATCAGCATCGGGGGCCCAGTCCGGAGCTTTCGTGCACGGCAGCCCTAGCGGCGAAGACGCCTCTCCACCGAGTCTATCCAGCCGTCCCGCTCCCGGGCGCCCAGGCGGCGATCGAGCAGCGCCGGGGCCAGGACCAGGACCAGAGAGGCAATGGCCACAGCCGCCAGGGTGCCGATGTTGATGTCGCGGCCAGCGGAGAAGGCCATCATGGTCAGCACCACCAGCGCCGCGGCCAGCAGCACGCCTACCTTCAGCCACCGCTTCTTCAGCCGGGTGAAGATGATGACGATGCCGGCCAGGGCCAGGAAGCTCAGGGCCACCCAGGGCTCAATGCCCAGCAGGCCGCCCTCCGGGGCCAGCCCGCCGTCCCACCGGTCGGCGGTGACCCAGCCGACTACGGCCAGGACGGGCAATACCGAAAGGGACCCCAGCAGCCAGTCCCTCCTCCAGGAGTGGGCCAGTATGATGCCGTACGCCGCTCCCACCACGGAGAAGTGGGTCACGGTGCAGGACCACCACCACCACCACGATCCGGACAGGGCCCGCGAGCCCAGGGCCCGGTCCACCAGCAGCAGCCCCACTACCAGCAGAGGCGTCAGGGCGTAGCCCAGCCAGGTGAAGAACCAGGTGGGCTTGTGGTGCCCCCACCCGTAGGCCACCGCCCCCACAACGGAGATGATGATGATCGACAGCCAGAAGGCATTGTTCGCCTGGCGGAAGGCGAAGAGCAGGCCGAACAGCACGTGTGGCAGGGCCGCCATCAGGGCTTGCGGCCAGTTGCTGACGCTGTGCTCCTCGTGCAGCCGCAGGGCCACGCCCCGCGAGGGCCCGAACTCCTGTGAGGCCACCCGCACCGCCTCCTCCTCCCCCATGCCCGACTGCCGCAGGTCCTCCACCCGGTCCTCGAAATGGGTGTAGAGCTCGGACAGGATCTCGTTCTCCGATGCCGGGTCCAGCCGAAGCTGCATCCTGACGGCGTTCAGGCAGTCCCTGACTCCAACGAGCATATCGCTTATGTCCTCAGGCGGCCGGCCGCATGATAAGGTTCACCGCCGAAGAGAAGCCCTGCCACTCGGCCAGCTTCTGCTCCAGCAGGCGTTGACCCTTCTCCGTCAGCTGGTAATAGCGCCTTTCCTTGCCGGATGCCAGCCGGCGCCAGCTCCCGCTGACCAGCCCCGCCCCCTCCAGGCGGTGCAGCGCCGGGTACAGCGTCCCCTCCCGGAACTTGAAGTAGCCCCGGCTCCGGCTGTCCATCTCCTTGATGATCTGATAGCCATACATGGGCTGCGCCCTCAGCAGAGAGAGCAGAAGGGTATCGGTGCTCCCCTTAAGCAGTTCCTTGCCGCACTCCATGATACGCTCCCCCCCTAGTGTTCTTCAGGGCCTGCCCCTGATTCCACCCTAGAATCTCATTAATCGGCATAGAATGCAAGACCCAGCGCTCCCCTGCCGGCCGAATAGCCCATGATCGGGCTGAACTCCGTGAGCCACAGCTCCACGCAGTGGAACTCCCGCGCCACCCTGTCCCGGAGCCTCTCCCCCTCCTCCAGGGCGTCGGTGTGATGGACGGCCACGTGTATGGGCGCTGCGCCCACGCGCGCCCGCATCAGGTCCACGATCCGCTCCACGCCCTTTTCCCGCTTCCGGGTCACCCCCAGCAGCCGGGCCGCCCCTTCCGACCACCCCAGCACCGGTTTCACCTCCAGCATGGAGCCCACCCGTGAGGCCAGCCTCGGCACCCGGCCGGTGCGGTAGGCATGCCTGACGGTGTCCAGCATAAACAGCAGGTCCACCCGGTCACGCACGCTGCGCGCGGCCTCCAGGCATCCCTCCAGGCTCCGCCCCTCCCGCGCCGCCCGGGCCGCGGCCATGACCACGAAGCCCTCAGCGCCAGTGCAGGTCCCCGAATCGAGCACCTCCACCTTCGTTCCGGGCAGATCGTCCCTGACCAGGGCCGCGGCCGCCACCGCCGCGTCATGTAGTGTGCTGGCCTTCGCCGAGAGGGTGATGCAGAGGATGCTTCGCGCCGTCCGGCCGGCGCGGCGATAGGTTTCCGCCAGGTCCCCCGGCGATGGCGATGCCGTGGAGAAGGCGTCGGGGTCCTTCTGCAGCAGCTCGTAGGCCTGCCGCGGCGTGATGTCCAGCCAGTCGCGGTACACCGCGCCTTTCCAGTAGATGTTGGGGGCTACTATCTCGATGCCGTAATCCCGGACCAGGTCACCGGGGATACACCCGATGCTGTCCGCGACGATGGCTACCCGTCTGACCGGCGCGCGTCCCATGATTCACAGAGGCATCCCGGGGGGCGGCCCGCTTCAGCTCAGGGAGCAGGCACACCTCGGAATCCGATGTATCAATCATGGTAGTGCCGCCTGGGTCCAGTGTCAAAGAGCCACCAGATCGTACTCCAGGCTGCCCAGGCCCAGCTCGGCGGCAGTCTGAAGCTGCACCAGGCTGTCGACGTCGTGCCACTGGCCCAGCTTGTCCCGGCCGGTGATGCGCCGGCCGCCTTTAGACAGGCGGGCGCGGTCCATGAGGTCCAGCGAGGCCTTGTCCACGGCCACCGGGTCAGTGGAAGCCAGTATGCCTATGTCCGGGAACAGCGCCCGGCCGGCGGGGGCGGCGCAGTCACAGTGCTGCGTCACGTCCTGAATGAAGTTGATAAAGCCCATCTTCCCCCCGAAGCGGCTGAGGGCCGCCGCCGCGGCGTGGGCCAGGTAGACCTGGAAGCGCTCCTTGTTGCGCCGGTCCCACCAGATGGCCCGGCGCCCGCAGGCAAACAGGCAGGAGCTGCAGTAGCGGCAGCGCTCCCGGTCGCGCTGCGGCCGCCCCTCGACCATGGCCAGCGCCTGGTCCGGGCACGCCTCCAGGCAGCCGGCGCAGCCGTCGCACCGGGACTCATCCAGCAGCGGCGGGTTAACCAGGTGCACCTCACGCTTCGACCGCCTGGCGACGCAGCCCATGCCCAGGTTCTTCACCGCCCCGCCGAAGCCGGTGATCAGGTGCCCCTTGACATGCGACAGGGCCAGCAGGGCATCGGCCCGCCATATCCCGGCGGCCACCTCCACCCGCCGCAGGCCGCAGTCGCGGACCGTTTTCGGCAGGGTGACTGCCTGGCTTTCATCCCCGTCCCCGTCGGCGATCACGACGGGCGCCCCCATGGTCTCAGCCGCGAAGCCGTTGAATGCCGCGGTGGACAGGTAGCCGCTCCGGGTGTCCCGCCCCCCCGGGTAGAGGGACACGGTATCGGTGACGAAGGGCCGCCCACCCCGCTTCCTGGCCAGGTCCACCACCTTCCGCGCGAAGGCCGGTCGAAGGTAGGTGACGTTGCCCAGCTCGCCCATGTGGAGCTTGACCGCCACCGCGTCGCCCCGGCGCACCGCCTTCAGGATGCCGGACCGGTGGCACAGCTTCTCGATGCCGGGAAGGACGTCCTCCTCTTTGGAGTAGTCCAGAAACGCCACCGTGGACATAATCCCTCCTCTCCGGTCAGGTAAGTGCCGCGGCGCTGCATTGCAGGCGGGCCATGGCCGGCAAACCCTGCCGGCAGATCCCTCACACTCTGCCGCCGGCCGGGTCAGGGCGGCGCCGCGGTGCCGCCGTCCGGGCGCAGGCCCGACTCCGCCCAGGCCCGGCGGGCCTCGGCGTAGACCTCGCTCAGGGGCACGTTGTGCTGCCGCGCCGCCTGGCGGCAGTCGTCATACTCCGGGGTCATGGTGCCGGCGCCGCCGCTCCTGGCGGCGACCTTGACCCTGATTCGCCCGAACCTGGTGTCCACCGCGCCCCCGGCGCGGGGCAGGTAGACCCTCCGCGTCTCGGTGACCCTCACTCCCAGGGTGGTGGTCTCTCGCATGATGAGGGCCACCAGGCCCCCGGCGCTCTCCCGGCGGCAGATGGCGGAGAGCAGCACCCCCGGGCGGTTCTTCTTCATCTGCACCGGCGCCAGGAAGACGTCCAGGGCGCCGGCCCCCAGTAGGCGGTCCATGACATGATCATAGAACTGCGGGTTCATGTCGTCGATGTTGGTCTCCAGCACCGTCACCGTCTCCGACGCCAAGCCCGCCGCGCCGCCCCCGGCGGCGCCCTCTCCGATGAAGACCCGCAGCGCGTTGGGGAACCGCAAATCGAGCCGGCCGGCGCCGTACCCCACTGCCTCCACCCTCATCAACGGCATGCCGCCGAAAGCAGCCGCCACGGCGGTGGCGATGGCCGCGCCGGTCGGCGTGGTCAGCTCGCCTTCGTCCTCGCCGGCATAGGCCGGCACGCCACGGACCAGCTCCGCCGTGATCGGGGCCGGTACGGGCAACCACCCGTGCCGGCACTGCACCAGGCCCCGGCCCAGGTTCAGCGGGGAGCACTGCACCTCCTCCACGCCCAGCGCCGCCAGCCCGATCAGGCTGCCGAAGACGTCCACCAGGGTGTCAGTGGCCCCCACCTCATGGAGGTGGACCGCCTCCATCTCCCGGCCGTGGACCTTCGCTTCCGCCCCGGCCAGGCGGGTGAAGATGTCTTCCCCCCGGCGCTTCAGGCCCTCATCCAGGCTGCTGCGCTCGATCAGCTGGCGGATGTCTCCCAGGCTGCGGGGCGGCTCCGGGCCAGACGTGACCACCTCCAGGTGCGTCGCCCTGATCCCCTGCTTGCTCACCGCGGCCGCCTGGATGCCATAGCCGCCCAGCGGCAGCCGGCCCAGCTCGCTCTTCAAACGCTCCAGGTCCAGCCCCAGGTCCACCAGGGCCCCCAGGACCATGTTGCCGCTGATCCCGGAGAAGCAATCGAGGTAGGCCAGCCTCACCGGTCGCCCCCGGCCCGCTGGTGTATCAGGCTGGCCATGTAGCCCGCCCCGAAGCCGTTGTCGATATTCACCACCGCCACCCCCGGTGAGCAGCAGTTGAGCATGCCCAGCAGCGCCGCCAGCCCCTGGAAGCTGGCCCCGTACCCCACGCTGGTGGGGACGGCGATGACCGGCGCCTCCACCAGACCGGAGACCACGCTGGCCAGGGCCCCCTCCATCCCGGCCACGGCCACCACCACGCTGGCCCCCAGGAGCTGCTCCCTGCAATCCAGCAGGCGATGCAGCCCGGCCACGCCCACGTCGTAGGCCTTCTCCACCCGGCTCCCGACGGTCTGGGCCGTCACTGCGGACTCCTCGGCCACCGGGATGTCCCCGGTGCCGGCGGTGACCACCAGAACGTATCCCGCGGCCGTGGCGGGGGCGGGCTCGCCGATCACGATCATTCCGGCCGGCTGGTGGTAGCGGGCTCCCGGCGCCACCCGCCGCACCGCCTCGAAGACATCCGGGGTGGCCTTGGTGGCCAGGGTAGTGCCCGGGGAGGCCGCCATCCGCTCCACGATGCCGGCCACCTGCTCCGGGGTCTTTCCCCGGCAGAGGATGACCTCGGCGAAACCCCTCCGCAGCTGCCGGTGATGGTCCAGCCTGGCAAAGCCGATGTCCTCGTAAGGCAGGAACTTCAGCCGGTCCAGTGCTTCGGCCACGCCGATCTCGCCCGACTTCACCATCTCCAGCAGGCGGCGCACGTCCCCGGAGTTCACGCCAGCCACCCCTCGTTCATGCTTCCGGTGCGGTAGCCCGCCAGGTCCAGGGCGATGTGGCGGTAGCCCAGCCCGCCGAAATGACTGATGATCCGGGCCCGTACCGCCTCATCCGCCAGCTTCTCAATGTCCGAGGGCTCCACCTCTATGCGGGCCATGCGGCCGTAGTGGCGCACCCGGACCTGCCTGGCCCCCAGCCCCCTGATGAAGGTCTCCGCGGCATCGATGGCGGCCAGGGCCTCCGGCGTTATGGGGTTGCCGCACGGGATGCGCGTCGCCAGGCAGGACTCAGCGGGCCGGCCCCAGCCGGGCAGGCCGGCCTCCCGGGCAGCCTGCCGTATCTCGGCCTTGGTCAGCCCCGCCTCGCACAGCGGCTGGCGCACACCCATCTCCAGCGCCGCCCTGGCGCCAGGGCGGCAGTCCTGCTGATCATCCAGGTTGGAGCCCTCCGCCACGCAGCGGATTCCGTGCACCGCGGCTATCTCCCCCATCTCCCGGAACAGCGCCCTCTTGCAGTGATAGCAGCGGTCCGGGGGGTTGGAGGTGAAACGAGGGTCATCCATCTGGGCGGTGCGGACCACCAGGTGTTTGACCTTCAGCCGGCCGGCCTCCTTCACCGCGTCCTCCAGGTCCCCGGCCGGCTGGACCGCGGATCCGGCGGTGACCGCCAGCACCCGGTCGCCCAGCACCTCCCGGCACACTTCCAGCAGGAAGGCGCTGTCCACCCCCCCGGAGAAGGCCACCGCCACGCTCCCCAGGCCGGCAACCCCCTGCCTGAGCCGGCCCAGCTTGTCTTCAACAGGCATCCACCACTCCCTTCCCCCGACGTCTACTCCAGCGCCTGCTGTATCGGCATACGGGCCCTGGCCGTCACGTGCCGGCCGGCCCGGGTCACAGAGATGTCGCTGACGCCGCCCTGGCCACCCCCGTAGGTAAGCATCTCGGCCACGTTGCCCTCCGCCTTCGCGGCCGCGGCCTCGTCCTCAAAGGCGAAGATCACTGTCATCCGGACGGTCTCCGAGGATTCCTTGGCCAGCGAGTAGCCGATGGCCCGGACCCCCTGGTAGACCTGGCCGAACTCCTCCCCGCCGGCGAACACCATGGTGGCAAAGCCCGCCGGCAGCCTCTCCGCCAGGCCCCTGACCTCTTCATCATTGTACAGCGATTCCGCGGCGCCATTGATGGCATCGACGCACTGCTTCACCCGCTCCGCATCCGGCCCGGTCACCAGGCAGCCGGAGCTCACCAGGGCCACCGTGGAGAAGGGCCCTTCCCAGACAGGCGTCCCTTCCGGGCTGACCTCCTGGTACCCGCCGCCTTCCAGCAGCGACTTCAGCGATGCCAGGTCGAAATGCCCTTCCAGGACGGTCAGGTAGCTGGCCTGCGCCATGCGGTCCACGTTGTCAGTAGGTATGCCGGCCCTGTCCGCCTCGTCCAGCTGCCCGGCCGCGCTGCGGTACAGCCCCTCCAGGTCAGCGTCATCGCGCAGCGCCGCCAGGTCGATGAAGGTGAAGCCGCTGGCATCCCCGGGGACCTTCCTGATCATGGCCAGGACGGTGGGCTCTCCTCCGCCGTCGCCGCACCCCGCCAACAGCAGGACCGCGGCCAGCAAGAAGAGGAATACGAGGCAAATTGGTGAGCCGCTGCGCAGGCGTTTCATCGACCCTCCTTCCGCCGCCTCCCGGGAATGTGCCCGGCTAGACGTCCAGGTTGCGGACGCTCTTGGCGTGGGCCTGGATGAAGGCCTTGCGGGGAGGCACCTCTTCCCCCATGAGCATGCGGAAGACCTCATCGGCCCGGGCCGCGTCCTCTATCTTCACCTGGAGCACGGTGCGGGTGGCCGGATCCATGGTCGTCTCCCACAGCTGCTGCGGGCTCATCTCCCCCAGGCCCTTGTACCGCTGCACCTCTACCTTCTTGCTCTTGAGCCGCTGCACCAGCTCGTCCTTCTCCCGATCGGAGTAGACCCAGTGCTGCTCTTTTCCTCCCTGCACCCGGTACAGGGGGGGCTGGGCAATGTAGAGGTAACCCTGGCATATGACTTCATGCATGTGGCGGAAGAAGAAGGTGAGCAGGAGCGTCCGGATGTGGGAGCCGTCCACGTCGGCATCGGTCATGATGATGACGCGGTGGTACCTGACCTTGTTCAGGTCAAACTGGTCCGCGATGCCAGCGCCCAGGCTGGTGATGAGGGCCCGTATCTCCTCGTGGGACAGCATCTTGTCATACGAGGCCTTCTCCACGTTGAGGATCTTGCCTTTGAGGGGCAGGATGGCCTGGAAGCGGCGGTCCCGGCCCTGCTTGGCCGAGCCGCCCGCGGAGTCGCCCTCTACGATGAACAGCTCGGACTGGGCCGGGTCCTTCTCGGCGCACTCGGCGAGCTTGCCCGGCAGGGTGAAGCCCTCGAGCTGGCCCTTCTTCAGTATCAGCTCCCGGGCCCGGCGGGCGGCCTCCCTGGCCTTGGCCGACGTGAGGCACTTCTCGATGATGGACTTGGCCTCGTTGGGGTGCTGCTCCAGATAGAACTGCAGCTGCTCGGCCACCACCGACTCCACGTGGCCCCTGGTCTCGGGATTGCCCAGCCGGCCCTTGGTCTGGCCTTCGAACTGGGGCTCGTTCAGCCTGACGCTGATCACCGCCGTCAGGCCGCCCCGCACATCCTCCCCCACCAGGCTCAGCTCGTTGTTCTTGTCCTGCTTGATCTTGTGGACGAAGTCGTTCAGGACCCTGGTCAGCGCCGATCGGAAGCCGGTGAGGTGGCTGCCGCCGTCGATGGTGTTGGCGCAGTTGGCGAAGGAGACGATGAGCTCGTTGAAGCCGTCGTTGTACTGCATGGCCACTTCAACGCTGGTGCTGTCCACCTTCTGCCCCATGTAGATGACGCCGGGATGGACGGTGGCCCGGCTCCGGTTCATGTAGCGGACGAACGAGGCTATGCCGCCCTCGAAGTAGAACGCCGAGTCCTGGCCCGTGCGCTCGTCGTGTATGGCGATCTGGCAGTTCGGCTGCAGGTAGGCCAGCTCGCGCAGCCTCTGGGCCACGTAGTCGAAGTCGTAGTCCCAGTCCCCGAAGATGCTCTTGTCCGGTATGAACTCGGTGACGGTGCCATTGCCCTCCGCCGGGCCGTCCTCCCTCACCGGACCCTGCGGCACCCCGCAGATGTACTCCTGGACATAGCGCGTGCCTTCCCGCTCGCTGACCACCCTCATCCAGGACGAGAGGGCATTCACCACCGAGGCGCCGACGCCGTGCAGACCGCTGGACACCCGGTAGCTCTTCCCGCCGAACTTGGCCCCGGCGTGGAGGATGGTCATCACCGTCTCCAGGGCGGAGACGCCGGATTCGGGGTGGATGTCGACCGGGATGCCCCGGCCATCGTCCCGGACCTGGACCTTGCCCCCCTCCTGGATGGTGACCTCGATACTGGTGCACCAGCCCGCCATGGCCTCGTCGATGCTGTTGTAGACGATCTCGAAAATGAGGTGGTGAAGGCCAACGTGGTCGGTGCTGCCGATGTACATCCCGGGGCGGCGGCGGACCGCCTCCAGCCCCTTGAGGACCTGGATATCTTCAGCCGTATACCTGGAGCTGCCGTTGAGGGTGCTGTCGCTTTCCGCGGGACGATCTACCATGTGCTCCTAATTATACCATTTTCCTTCGCGGTCCGCCCCACATTATGCACGATTGGGGGGGCCCTGTCTATAGCCCCCGCCCGGCCTCAGCCCCGCTGCGGATGGCCTCCAGCCCCCGGCGCGCCCGGGCGGCGTCGCCGATCACGTGCACCTCGAAGCCCAAGGCCGCCAGCTGCGGCGACAGCTCGGCCCTGGGCCTCACGCCGCAGGCCAGCACGATGGTGTCGAACGGCCCCAGAACCTCGTCGGCCCCGTTCCGGGAGACCGTCACCATTCCTCCGGGCCGGATCTCCCTGATCCGGGTGGACACGAAGGTCTTTATGTTCAGGCCCTTCGTCCGGTTCATCAGGTGCCAGCGGACGGTGCCCCCCATGTCGGCCCCCACCCGCTGCAGCATCTCCACCACCACCACCTCGCGGCCCCTTCCGGCCAGGAGCTCCGCCGTTTCCAGGCCGGTCAGGCCCCCGCCGGCCACCAGCACCCGTGGCCCCGCCTCCGCGCCCCCCAGCACGTCCCAGGCGGTGATCACCCCCGGCTGATCGATGCCGGGAATGGGCGGCGCCGCCGGCTGCGCCCCCGTGGCCACCAGCACCACATCGGGCCGGGCCTCGGCCACCAGGGCGGGCGTCACTTTCACGCCGCAGCGGATCTCCACGCCGAGGCGGCCCGCCTGGCCCGCCAGGTAGGAGAGCAGCAGCAGGTGGTCCTCCTTGTGCAGAGGTTTCGCCGCCAGCCGCCACTGGCCGCCCGGCTCCGCCTTCTCCTCGTAGACTGTCACCCGGTGGCCCCGGGCCGCGGCTACCCGCGCCGCCTCCAGGCCGGCCAGGCCTGCCCCCACCACCATCACCCTCCGCGGCCGCGCCGCCGGGGTAATGGCCATCTCCCGCTCCCGCCCGGCCTCAGGGTTGACGGTGCAGGTGATGGGCGATACCGGGCTGGGGTCGCCGTCGATGCAGACGTTGCAGGCGATGCAGCGCCGTATCGCTCCAAAGTCGCCCCGGGCCGCCTTGTTGGGCAGCTCCGGGTCGGCCAGGACTCCCCGGGCGACCGCGATCAGGTCAGCCTGGCCCGACACCAGGACCCGATCGGCGATCAGGGGATCGTCCAGGCGGCCGGCCACAGAAACCGGGACCTTCACCGCCTCCTTGATGGCCGCCGCCAGGGGCACATTGCAGCCCCGGGGCTGGTCGTAGGGGGGAACGATAACCGGATAGGACCCGTAGGCGCCCCCCGAGACCCCGATCATGTCGGCCCCCGCCTGCACCAGCAGGGCGGCCGTTTCCCGGGCCATGTCCACGGTGGTCCCGCCCGGCATGTAGTCGGAGCCGTTCATCCGGACGCTCACCGGGAAATCCCTCCCCGCCCGCTCCTTGATCAGCCCCACGATATCCATCACGAAGCGGGCCCGGTTGGCCACGCTCCCGCCGTACCTGTCCTCCCGACGGTTGGTCAGGGGCGACAGAAAGCTGCTCAGCAGGTAGCCGTGGCACCCGTGCAGCTCGACCATATCGAAGCCGGCGTCACGGGCCCGGCAGGCGGCGTCCGCGAACTTCTCCACCAGCCCATCCACCTCTCCGGCGGTCAGCTGGTGCGGGACCTCGTCCCGGGGGGTGAGCGGGATCGGGGAGGGGGCCACCGGCCGGTAGCCCTGTATCTCCCCGCCCTGGCGCCCCAGGTGCATCAGCTGGATGCCCATCCGGGCCCCGCAGGAGTGGATGAGATCGGTGAACTCCCGGAAGCCGGGAATGAAGCTGTCGTCATATATGCCCAGCTGAATGGGGGAGGCCATGCTGACGTCCACGATGCCGGGGGTGAGGACGATGAGCGCCAGCCCCCCGCGGGCCCGGGCGGCGTAGAAGTCCTTCACGGCGTCGTTGGGGACGCCGGCGGTGGCCAGCCGCTCGATCATGGGCGGCATGATCATGCGGTTCTTCAGCTCCAACCGGCCCACCCTGATGGGGGTGAACAGCATCTGCAGCCGGCGCTGGTCCTGCTCTCTGTCTGCGGGCGGCGTAGCGGGTTTCTCTGTCATACGGCTCCTGTTCTCGTTTGTCTTGACTTCCCCCCCATGGCTGAAGGGAGGGCCTGGGCGCCTGATATTCCGGATCAGCCTGCGCCACGGCGCCCGGCCTGTCCGGCGAACGCCTCCCCGAAGAAATCCGACACCAGGGGGGCGATCTTCCCCTCAAACCCCCACCAGAAATGGTCAGCCCCGAAGATCACCTCGCACCGGGCCGGGGGCCCGGCCTCACCGGCCAGGCGCTTCACCTTGTGGTGGGAGATGAAGCTGTCCTCGGCGCCGCAGATGAACAGCCTGGGGGCCGTCCAGGCCTTCATCATCTCCCAGTCGGCATCATCCAGGAAGGGCGAAACCAGGGCCAGGGCCTTCACTCGCTTGTCCCGCAGCGCCACCGGCGCCGCCACCCTGGTACCGAAGGAGTAGCCCGCCAGCCCCAGGCGCGCCGGGTCGACACCGTCAGCCGACTCCAGGAAGTCCAGGGCCCCCCGTACGTCATCCTGCTCCCCTATCCCGTCTTCGTGGCTGCCCTCGCTCCGGCCTACCCCGCGGAAGTTGAACCGCAGGGTGGCGATGGACCTGGCGGCCAGGGCCTGGCAGATGGCCGCCACCACGTTGTTGTGCATGTCCCCGCCGTAGAGCGGGTGCGGATGGCACACGGCCACCGCCGGAAACGGCCCCCCGGACTCCGGCTTCTCGAGGATCCCCTCCAGCACAATGCCGGACGCGGGGAACCTCACCTGGCTCTGCACCGACTTGGCCCTCTCGGTCATGTCTCGTTCGCGACCTCCCTCTCAATGCAGGATATCTGACAGGGCTGCCTCCAGGTCAGCGAAGTGAAAGGCATATCTCGCCTGAAGGAGCCGGCCAGGGACCGCCTTCTGCCCGGCCAGCAGCATGTCCGACATCTCGCCCAGGGCCAGCCGCAGCAGCCACGCCGGGGCCGGCACCAGGGCCGGGCGGCCCATGGCCCTTCCCAGGGACCGGGCAAAACGGGCGCCGGTCACGGGGTGCGGCGCTGCCAGGTTAAAGGCCCCGGCAGCCGTCTCGCTCTCCATGAGGAACCGGATGGCCCCGGCCTCGTCGGCAATGTGTACCCACGGCACCCATTGACGGCCGGTCCCCAGCCGCCCACCGGCGAACAGGCGGAAGGGGAGCATCATCCGGGGCAGCGCGCCGCCGCTTGGGCTCAGCACGATCCCCGTGCGCACCACCACCCGCCGCACTCCCATGGCCTCCACCGCTGCCGTGCCCGCCTCCCATTCCTGGGCCAGGCGGCCCAGGAAGTCCTGTCCCGGGGGAGCGTCCTCGGTGATATCTTCATCTCCGCACGGTCCGTAGTAGCCCACGCCTGAGGCCTGCACTACGACTGCCGGCCTGTCCCTGGCGGCAGTGATGGCCTCCACTACGGCCCGCCCGGCATCGAGCCGGCTGTCCCTTATCCGGCGCTTCCGCCCGGCGGTCCAGCGGCCAGCGGCGATCCCTTCGCCAGCCAGGTTGACTACAGCCAGGGCGCCATCGGCCAGCGCGCCCCAGCCGTGGGCGGTGCGCGCGTCCCAGCGCTCCACCCGCACACCCGGCGGCAGGCCGCCGGCGTTCTCCGGGCTGCGGCTGAGCAACACCACCTCGTACCCATCCCGGGCCAGCCCGGCGCTCAGGGCCCGCCCGATGAGTCCAGTCCCTCCCGTAATCAAGACCCGTTTCGTCATTTGACGTTCGCCCCCGGCGACTTGCCTGCCGCCGGCAGCTTGTTCGCCCCCGGCGACTTGCCTGCCGCCGGCAGCTTGTCTGCCGCAGGCTACTTCCGGCCCTTCCACCACTCTCGGATCCGGGCCGCGATCTCCTTCTCGAAGCCCAGGTCCCCGGGATGATAGTACACCCGGCCCCGCAGCGCGTCCGGCAGGTTCTGCTGCTCCACGAAGTGCCCCTCGTAGTCGTGAGCGTACTTGTAGCCCTGGCCGTACCCCACGTCGCGCATCAGCGCCGTCTCCGGATTGCGCAGGTGCAGCGGCACCGGCTGGTAGCCGCTGCGCCTGATCTCCTCCTGCACCTCCGAGTAGGCCCGGTACAGTGAGTTGCTCTTGGGCGCGGTGGCCAGGTAGACCACGGCCTCGGCCAGGGCCAGGTTTCCTTCCGGCAGGCCCACGAAATGCACCGCCTGCTGCGCCGCCACCGCCACCTGCAGCGCCCGCGGATCGGCCAGGCCGACGTCCTCGGAAGCGAACCGGATCAAGCGGCGGACGATGTACAGGGGGTCCTCCCCCGCTTCCAGCATCCGCCCCAGCCAGTAAAGGGCCGCATCCGGATCAGATCCCCGCAGTGACTTGTGCAGGGCGGAGATCTGGTTGAAATGCTCCTCGCCGGAGCGGTCGTACTGCAGGGCCCGGTGCTGCAGGGCATCCTCCATGGCCGCCAGCGTGATCCGCCTCCTCCCGCCTCCGTCCGGACGCGTGGTCAGGGCGGCCAGCTCCAGGGCGTTGAGCGCGATCCGGGCATCGCCATTGGAGACCGCCAGCAGGTGCGCCAGGGCGTCCTCATCCAGATCGACGCTCAGCCTGGCCAGACCCCGCTCCGGGTCCTCCAGCGCCCGCTTCACCAGGATGCCCACCTGGTCGGCCGACAACGCCTTCAGGGTGAACACCCGGCAGCGGGAGAGCAGCGGCGCGATGACCTCGAAGGAGGGGTTTTCCGTGGTGGCGCCGATGAGGGTGATGGTCCCGTCCTCCACGTACGGCAGGATGGCATCCTGCTGGGCCTTGTTGAAACGGTGTATCTCGTCGATGAAAAGGACGGTCCGCTTCCGCTCCATCCCCCGCCGCTGCTTCGCCTCTTCGATCACCCGCCGCAGGTCGGCCACGCCGGAGCTGACCGCCGAAACCGGGCTGAAGTGCGACCTGGTGACGGCGGCGATGACATTGGCCAGGGTGGTCTTGCCGCTGCCCGGCGGGCCCCAGAGGACCATGGACGACAGCTGGTCGGACTCGATGCTCTTGCGCAGCACCCGGCCCTCGCCCACCAGGTGCTCCTGGCCGACGAACTCCGCCAGGGTGCGCGGCCGCATCCTGGCTGCCAGCGGCGCCTCCTGCCGTAACAGAGCCTGGCGCTGATGCTCGAAAAGGTCCATGGTTTGCCTACGGATGACGGCCCAGGCGCCTCACCTTGTCCAGCTCAACGTTCGCCCGGGCGAAGATCAGGTCCCGGTCCTCCCGTACCCGGCGGCCCTCCTGCCGTTCCCTGGCCCATTCGTCGATGGAGGCCAGGATGTCATAGTGCACCGCGCCCCGGGCATCGGCCACCGGGACCCGCTCCAGGGGTATGCCCAGCTTCCGCAGGCCGTTCTCAAAACAGGTGTCCCGTGAGGGATCGTACACCCGCCAGCCCCCCAGGTAGGCCTCGCACTGAACGTGGTCCTGCACCGGGGGAATGCTGCCGAACTGGGCCGCCAGGGCTCGGTTCTGGCCCATCACCTGCTTCAGGAGGCGCCGTTCCGCCTTGATCTTGAATATGCGGTACCTGGCCGGTATCGACAGCGCCCGGGACATGGCCACCAGCAGGTTGGTCTTGCCGGAGCACATGCCCCAACCCTTGGCCAGGGTGATGGAGGCCTTAACATCCCAGTCCTCCAGGCCGTAGGGCAGCTCCCGGACGAAATCGAAGATCCTCTCGAACTTCCGCTGGTTGTCGGAGCATTCCCGAACCAGCCGGGCCGCCCGGTCCCGGATGGCGCTGCTGGTGTCAAAGTCGCAGAGCTGCGTCGCCCGGAGAAACTCCTCGATGCGCTCCATGATTTGATTATGACCACTCCCGGGGCAATTGTCATCCGGACAGGCCGCCCGGGTCACGGAGGGGGATCGCTCGACGCGTCAATGCCCGGTGCCTGATTGACGCGTCAATGCCCCGGTGCTTGATTGACGCATCAATGCCCAGTGCCCGATTGACACGTCAATGCCCCGGTGCGTGGTTGACGCATCACCTGCGCGGAACCGAATTAACGGTGCCGCAGTGGGGGCACCGGATGGTGCCGGCCCGGTAGTTGGGGGGCACCCGGATCTTGGAGCCGCACTGGCAGTCCACCTCACCGTAGCGGCTCATCTTCCACATCAGGTCCGAGGTGTCCCTGACGCGCTCGATCTTCTCCGGCTCCGCCTCGACGGCGGAGGCCTGCCTGGCCGCTACGGCCGCCGGCGCTCCGGCCATCGCCGAGCGGGGCACCACGCCCTTGCTGCTCCGGGTTACCTGGCTGAAGGCTTCATTGTAGGCCGCCAGCGAAGCGCCTCCCATGCTGCGCAGGATCCGGACCCTCTCGCTAATGGGCGGGTGGGTGCTGGTCAGGTCCTCGGCCTGCCGCCCTTTCTTGCGGAACGGGTTGGCGGTGTACATGGGCGCGAAGGCGGCGTTGGCTGACTTCAACTCCACGGTGGAGCCGCCTATCTTCTCCAGTGCCGACGCCAGGCCCTCCGGGTAGCGGGTGTACAGCGCCCCAGAGGCATCCGCCAGGTACTCCCTCTTTCGGGAAACGGCGAAGTAGATCAGCTGCGCCAGTATGGGCGCCACGATGGCCAGGACGATGGCCACCAGTATGATGATGGCCGCGCCGCCTCCACCCCCGTCACGCCGGCGGCCGCCGCCGCCGAAGATAAGGATGCGGGTGCCGTACCAGGCCAGGATGACCACGGTGCCCAGGGTCACGCTGCAGAGGGTCATCAGCAGCACGTCCCGGTTCTTGATATGGGATATCTCGTGGGCCACCACGCCCTGCAGCTCGTCCCGGTTCATCTTCTGCAGCAGGCCGGAGGTGACGGTGACCGCCGCGTGTTTCGGATCCCGGCCGGTGGCGAAGGCGTTGAGCGCCGGATCATCGATGATGTACACATCCGGCATCTTCTCCAGGCCGGAGGCGATCTTCATCTCCTCCACCACGTTCCACAGCCGGGGGTGATCGTCCGGGCCTATCTTCCTGGCCCCGGAGATGGCCAGGACCATGTTGCCGCCCTGGAAGTAGGCCAGCAGGTTCATGAAGAACCAGATCACCAGGGCCACTATCAGGCCGGCCAGGCCATTGTCGGCAAACGCCCAGCCCAGCATGTACCCCAGCAGCAGCAGCACCAATGCCAGCCCTGCCACCAGCAGCACTGACTTGATCTGGTTAGACCGTATCTGTTCCCACATAGGCGGGCTGCTTCAGCCTACTTGAAGCTTACCTTGGGAACCTCCCTCTCCGCCTCGGTCTTGACCTCGAAGAACTCCTCAGTCTTGAAGCCGAAGATGCCGGCCACGATGTTGGAAGGCGCCATCTGGATCTTGTTGTTGTAGTTGAGCACCGCGTCGTTGTAGAACTGCCGGGAGAAGCTGATCTTGTTCTCGGTGGAGGTCAGCTCTTCCTGCAGGGCCAGGAAGTTCTGGTTGGCCTTCAGGTCCGGGTATCTCTCCACCACCGCCAGCAGCCTGGACAGCGCCCCGCCGAGCTCACCCTCGGCCCTGGCCTGCTCGCCTACCCCCTTCCCCACGGCGCCCACGGCGATGTTGCGGGCCTGGGTGACCGCCTCCAGCGTCTGCCGCTCGTGCGCGGCGTAGCCCTTCACCGTCTCCACCAGGTTGGGAATGAGGTCGTGCCTTCGCTTGAGCTGGACGTCTATCTGGGCCCAGGCGTTCTTGGCCTGGTTGCGCAGCCGCACCAGGCCGTTGTAGGTCATGAACAGCCAGACCACGAAGATCACCAAGAGGACTGCTACGATGATGATCACAATCAATGCCACGCCCATAGTCACCTCCTAGCCAGTCGCTTACCGCTACTTCGCCTGGAAGGCCTCTCCCAGGAAGTTGATCACCCGGCCCTGCTTGCCGGCCATGGCCCCTTTGCTGCGGAGCTGGCGCAGCAGCTGGCTGACCTCTCCGCTGTCGAACCAGATCCCGTCCTGCCCGGGGCAGACGTCCAGCAGCACCACCGGGTCGCTGCCGGCCTGGACCTTCTTCATCTTGCGGCGGCAGACGGGGCATCTCCTGGTCTTCTCGCGCACCGTGGCCTCCGGGAGGCCCATGATATCCGGCAGCGAGACGGCTTCGCCGTCGAGCGAGAGGCGCTCCGCCAGGAGCTCCAGCTCGCCGGCGTCAAACCAGATGCCGGAGCAATTGGTGCAGTAGTCAAGCTCGATCCGCTCGTACTCAACTACCGCCACGACGCCCTTGCAGGCCGGACACTCCATCTCGTTCGCTCCTGCACCTACTATACCATGTCCGTAAAGCCGGCCCGCGCTCTCCACGAGGGGTTCGGGCGTGATGGGCCCAGGAGATATTTCCATTGACACGGGCCGTATAATGTACCTGCCTACGGCACTGCATTCTTGTGTCTCGGGCCAGGAGGCCTGCAGCGGGCGGTGCCCGTGTTCGGGCGCGGGTGTCTTGCTGAGCTGGCGGTTTCTGCTGGATCCCTCGCAACACGGCCGGTGGCCGGTAGAGGGCTATTGATGCGGTGAGGGGGACATGGGTCGCGGGGCAGATTCGGATCCATACAGGCGTCTCTTTGAGACGATGCTCGACGGCGCCGTGGTGGTGGACGCCACCACGCGCCGGGTGGTGCTGGCCAATGGGGGCGCCGCCCGTATCTTCGGATTCGCTTCAGCCGATGCGCTGGTCGGCCTCGACCCCCTGGACTACGTACCGGCGCCGGACCGGGCTCGCGCCAGCGGGCTCCTGGCCGAGAGCGCCGATCGGCCCCTCGACTCCCCCATCGAGGTGAATCTGGTCACGGCGGACCAGAAGGAGGCCCGGGTCTCGGTGCACGCCGCGGCTATCGAGCATCAGGGCCGGAAGGCCTTTCTGGCCACCTTCAGGGATATCACCGCCGAGAAGGCCAGGGACAGCGTCCTCATAGAGGTGGAGCAACGCTATCACCGCCTCTTCGATGGCATGCTCGACGGCGCCCTGGTCCTGGACATCGCCACCTTCCAGGTGGCCCTGGCCAACAGGGCCGCGGCCCGCATGTTCGGGTTCGACAGGCCCGAGGATATGGTGGGCCAGAACCCCCTGGACTTCATCCCCGAGGAAGACCGCAGCCGCATTGTCAACATGATCGCCACCAATATCGAAGGCAAGCACAAAGACCCCGCCGAGCTGCAGGTCATGACCAGGGACAAGCGCCTCATCTGGGTCTCCGCCACCGCCACCGAGTTCCATCACGACGGCCGGTCGGCGGTCATCACCACCATGAGGGACATCACCGCCGAGAAGGCCAAGGACGCCGCGCTCAGGGTGGCCGAAGAGAGCAAGATGCAGCTCATCGAGGCCGCCAGCGAGGCCATCTACATCCTCCAGGACGGAAAGATCGCTTACGTCAACCCCGCCGGCGCCAGGGGGGCCGGCCTGCCCCAGGAAGACCTGGTGGGGCTGCCCTTCGTGGACCTGGTCCATCCGGACAGCCGGCAGCAGGTCGTCGAAAGGTACGAGAAGATCAGCGCCGGGCAGTTCTTCCCCGGGCTGACCACGGTGAAGGGCATGGACGCCCGGGGACAGGCCAGGTGGGCCAACATCCAGGAGATCCCATACTCCTGGCAGGGCCGGCCGGCCATCATGTCCCTGATCTCGGACGTGACCGACAGGATACTGGCGGAGCAGTCGCTGAGACACGAGGAAGAGCGCCTCCGGGCCATCATGGAAAACGCCTGGGACGGGGTGGCCATCTTCGACCAGGACTTCCGGGTCATGTTCGAGAGCCCTTCGCTGGCCAAGATGACGGGCTACTTCTCCGAGGAGTGGTCAGGGATCACTCCCGACAAGTTCCAGGTCCACCCCGATGACCTCCAGCACATGATGGCCCAGCTGGAGTTGCTGCGCAGCCGCCCCGGCGCCGTCATTCAGGATGTCGTCATCCGCTACCGGCACCGGGACGGATCCTGGCGCAACATGGAGGCCGCCGGTCGCAACCTCCTCGACGACCCCAAGGTCAACGGGATGGTGATCAATTTCCGGGATATCACCGAGAGGCAGAAGGCGGAGGAAGCCCTCAAGAGCCGGGAGGCGCTGCTCCGCGCCGTGGTGGAGAACGCCTGGGACGGCGTGGTCGTCTTCGACGAGGAGTTCCGGGTCGTTTTCGAGAGCCCCACGCTGCAGCGGATCACGGGCTACGCGCCCGTGGAGTGGACGGAGGCCCCGCCGGGCCAGTGGCCCATTCACCCCGACGACGTCCCGCTGGTGCTGCACACCCTGGACGCCATCAAGGAGCAGCCCGGCTCGACCGTGAGCAACGTCCGCATGCGTATCCAGCGCAAGGACGGCGCCTGGAGATGGATGGAGGCCAGCGCCACCAACCTGCTGCATGACCCCAGGCTGCGGGGGATCGTCTGCAACTTCCGCGATATCACCGAGGCCAGGGAGGCGGAGGAGTCGCTCCGGCAGAGCGAGGCCCTGCTCCGGAGCACCCAGGACCTGGCCATGGTGGGCGGATGGGACTACGACGTGGAGACGAAGCAGAGCCACTGGACCGACGAAACGTACCGCATTCACGAACTACCGAACCTGCCCGACATCGATCACCCGGCTGAGAGCCGCAAGTGCTACCCCCCCATGGACCGACAGGCACTCATTGAGGCCTTCCAGCGATGCCTGGATGACGGCGTGCCCTTCGACCTGGTGCTGCCCTTCATGACCTTCAAAGGCAACCGCCGCTGGGTCCGCACCACCGCCAAGGCCATACGTGACGGTGACCGCACCGTCCGGATAGTGGGCAACATCGCTGACATCACCGAGAGGAAATCGGCCGAGGAGAGGCTGCTGGCCTCCGAAGAGAGGTACCGCAAGGTGGTGGAGACCGCCAGCGAGGCCATCGCGGTGCTTCAGGATGGCGTGATCAAGTACGCCAACCCCAAGACGGCCGCCGTCTCGGGCTACAGCGTCGCCGAGCTGACCCTCAAGCCCTTCCTGGAGCTGGTCCATCCCGACGACCGCAAGATGGTGGCCGACTACTATGTCACCAAGCAGCGCGGCCGTGAAGCCCCCAGCTCCTACCAGTTCCGGTTCGTGGACAAATCGGGCAACACCGGCTGGGCCGAGGCCAACGTGGCCCTCCTCATATGGGACGGCCGGCTGGCCACCCTGCTGCTGATGAACATCATCACCGAGCGCAAGACCATCGAAGAGGCCCTGAAGGCCAGCGAGGAGCGCTTCCGCACCCTCATCGAGGAGTCCACCGACGCCATCGCCCTGCTGGATGCCTCCGGCAAGGTCCTCTACCAGAGCCCCTCCATGGGGCAGGTCACCGGCTACCGGCCGGAGGACTGGAGCGGCAGCCCCGTCGAGGACTGGTTCCTTCATCCCGACGATATCCTGTCCATAGCCACGGCCTACGAGAGCGTCCTCAGGGAGCCCAATGCCACCATGTCCGGCCTGACCGCCCGCTTCAAGCACGCCGACGGCACCTGGCACACCCTGGAAGCCACGGTGCGCAATCTCCTTCATGACCCGAAGGTGGGCGGCCTGGTCATCAACTACCGCGATATCACCGAGCGCGTGAAATCCCAGGAGGCCCTGCTGGCCAGCGAGACCAACTACAAGAACCTGTTTGAAGCCACCCTGCTCGGCACCGAGGTCATCGATGCGGAGACGGGCAGGGTAGTGCTGGCCAACAGCGCCGTGGCCAGGATATTCGGCCTGGGCTCCGCCGAGGAGGCCATCGGCATCAACCCCATGGACTACATCCTCCCTGAGGACCGGGAGTGGGTGGCGGAGCAGATGGCGGCGGCCATCGTCCCCGGGAAGCGCGATGTGGCCACCGTCAGGTCCGGCACGGTGGACAGCCGGGTGGTCTGGCTCACCGCCACAGCCTCCTCGATCCAGTATCACGGCCGCCAGGCCATCCTGGTTTCCATGATCGACGTCACCGCCATGCGCGAGGCGGAGACCAAGCTGCGGGAGTCGGAGGAGAAGAACCGCCTGCTGATCGAAAACGCGGCCGAGGCCATCGCCGTCATCCAGGATGGCGACACCAAGTTCTTCAACCGCCGGCTGATAGAGCTCACCGGCTGCACTGAAGAAGAGCTCTACCGTGTCTCCCTGGTGCAACTCATCCCGGCCGAGGACCGGGACATGGTGGCGCTCAACTACATGAACCGGGTGGCCGGCATCCCGGCCCCCAACAACTACCAGTTCCGCATCATAGACCGTCGCGGCCAGACAAGGTGGCTGCAGGTCAGCTCGGTCCGGTTAACCTGGGAAGACCGGCCGGCCACGCTGTCCATGTTCAGCGACGTAACCGAGCGGGTGAAGGCGGAGCAGGCCCTCAGGGACAGCGAAGAGCGTTTCCGGGCCCTCATCGAGAAGGCCAGCGACGCCATCATCATCATAGGCGCGGACGCCAGGGTGAAGTACTACAGCCCCTCTATCGCCCGCGCCACCGGCTACCATTCCGAAGACTGGGAGCAGCGCGAGATGGCCGACTGGCGCCTGCATCCGGATGACCTGGCCCGGATGGCGCCCCTCCTGGAGGATGTGCTGCAGAAGCCGGGGGCCATCATCGAGGACCTCAAAATCCGCTACAAGCACGAAGACGGCACCTGGCATACCCTGGAGGCCATGGTGCGCAACATGCTCCACGACCCCAGGATCGATGGCATCGTGGCCAACTTCCGCGACATCACCGAGCGCGTCAAGGCGGAGCAGGCGGTCAGGGAGAGCGAGGAGCGCTACCGCCTGCTGGCCGAGAACGTCTCGGACGTCATCTGGGTCACCGACATGAACCTCAAGCCGACCTATGTCAGCCCCTCCGCGCAGCGCATGCTGGGCTACGCCGGCGGGCAGCTCATGGACGGCTCGCTGGAGTCCATGCTGACCCGGGATTCGGCCCGGGTGGCCCTGAAGGCCTTTTCCAAGGCCCTGTCCCGGGAGTCTGAGGAGCCGGGAAAGCTCTGGGACACCCCGCCCCTCGACCTGGAGTTCATCCGCGCTGATGGCTCCACCGTCTGGACGGCGGCCAACTTCAGCTACATCAGGGGCGCGGACGGGAAGCCGGTAGCCATGCTGGGCGTCATGAAGGACATCAGCGAGCGCAAGAAGGCGGAGGACTCGCTCCGCCGCAGCGAGGAGCGCTTCCGCAGCCTGGTAGAGACGTCCAGCGACTGGGTCTGGGAGATCGATCCCGGCAACCGGTACACCTACGTCAGCCCCAAGGTGGGCGATATCCTGGGCCATGATCCACGGGACCTCCTGGGCCACACCCCCTTCGAGTTCATGCACCAGAGGGAGGGCCGCCGGGTCTCCAAGATCATGCGGCGCTTTGCCTCCGAGCGCCTGCCCTTCTCGCTGCTGGAGAACACCGCCATCCACAAGGATGGGCGGGCGGTGGTGCTGGAGAGCAGTGCCGTGCCCATCATGGACAGCACCGGGCGCCTGGCCGGGTACCGCGGCATCAATCGTGACATCACCGAAAGGAAGAAGGTGGAGCAGGAGCTGCAGCGCAGCCTGAGGCGGCTGGAGAAGACCATGGAGTCCACCATCGAAGCCATAACCACCACCATCGAGACCCGGGACCCCTATACCACCGGCCACCAGATGCGCGTGACCGACCTGGCCTGCGCCATCGCCAGGGTGATGCAGGTCCCGCCCACCAAGATTGAGGGGATACGCGTGGCGGGGCTGCTTCACGACATCGGGAAGATCGCCGTGCCCACCGAGATACTCAGCAAGCCGGGCTTGCTCAACGAGGTGGAGTACGAGATGATCAAGACCCATCCCAAGATCGGCTACAACATCCTGAAGAAGATCGAGTTCCCGTGGCCCGTGGCCCGGACGGTGCTGCAGCACCACGAGCGCTGGGACGGCTCCGGCTATCCCTATGGCATTCGCGGCGAGGACATCCTGCTGGAAGCCCGGATACTGGCCGTGGCGGACGTCATGGAGGCCATGTCGTCGCACCGGCCGTACCGGCCGTCCATCGGGGCTGACAAGGCCCTCGATGAGATAGCCAGGAACAGCGGCGTGCTGTACGACCCGGCGGTGGCCAGCGCCTGCATCGCCGCCTTCTCGGAGTCCGGTTTCGAGTTCTCACCGACACTGCCTGGCGGGGCCACGGCCGAGACCGAGGTGGCGCCCGCCGAGCGCCACGTGCGCTATTCCCTGGAAGACCACTGATCGTCCTGGAAGACCACTGAATCGTCATGAAGTCTTACCGCAAAGAGCTGTGGTTCAACACCGGCCAGCGCCGGGCATTCATCAACATCACCCGCCAGGTGGTCGACTGCCTGGAGGAGAGCGGCATCAGGGAAGGGCTGGCCCTGGTCAACGCCATGCACATCACGGCGTCGGTGTTCATCAATGACGATGAGCGGGGCCTGCACCACGACTTCGAGGAGTGGCTGGAGCAGCTGGCGCCCTATGCCCGCAGCCGGTGGCAGCACAACGAGACCGGCGAGGACAACGCGGACGCCCACCTGAAGCGGCAGGTCATGGGGCGGGAGGTGGTGGTGGCCATCACCAATGGCCGCCTGGACTTCGGGCCCTGGGAGCAGATCTTCTACGGCGAGTTCGACGGCCGCCGCCGCAAGCGGGTCCTGGTGAAGATCATCGGGGAGTAGGGCCTCGGGCGGTCCTCACCCACAGCCTCTCGCCGTCGGTGGTGAAGGTGATGGTGCCCTGCAGGTCCGTGCGGTAGACCTCGGCGTCCGCTTCACCCAGGGCGGCCAGGGTGGCCTCAGCCGGATGGCCGAACAGGTTGCCGGCGCCCGCCGAGATGACCGCGGCCTCAGGGTCAACCGCAGCCAGGAAGGCGGCCGAGGTCGACGAGCTGCTGCCGTGGTGGCCCACCTTGAGCACGTCGCTACGCAGGCCTGAGGCCGGTCCTTCGTACAGCATCCGCTTCTCCGCCTCCGTGTCGGCATCGCCCGCCAGAAGAAAGCTCACCTCCTTCCAGGTGAGCCGCAGCACCAGGGAGTTGCTGTTGGCCTCCGACTCCGTGCCCTCCAGAGGCTTGTCGAGGGGGGAGATGACCTGCAGCACTATCCCCTGGCCCAGATCGATCTCTTCGCCAGCCCTGGCGGCAGACACCGGAATCTGCCTGTCCGTCATCATGGCCAGCCATTCCTGATAGAGCGGCCCCCCTCCCCAGCCGGACTCCATCACCCGGCCAACGCGGTACTGCTGCAGGATGCCGATCAGCCCTGCCAGGTGGTCGTCATGGCAGTGCGTCAGCACCACCAGGTCCAGGCTCTTGTCCCAGAAGGGCAGCTCCCCCCCCCACCCGCTGGCAGGCCACACCCGGGTCCGGCCCTCCGTCCACCAGGATCTGCTGCCCCGCCGGAGTGGTGATGAGCACGGCGTCCCCTTGACCCACATCCAGGAAGCTAACCTGGAGCTGCGTGCCCGGGAGGGCGGCAAACCCGGCCCAGGACAGGCCCGCGGCCAGGACCAGGACGCCGGCCGTGCGCTTCCGGGGCAGCCGCCAGGCCAGGTCAGCCAGGCGGCGAAGCAGGCCCCGGGCGCCGTCCAGAGCCGCGCCCGCGGCCGCCCGCACCTGCCGCCGGCCCGCCATGCCCATCATCAGCAGGTAGGCGCACCACACCGCCGCCGCAGGCACCGCTCCGGTCGGCACCGAGGCCCACGGGAGGCGGGCGAAGGCCTCCACCACGCCCACCATGCACATCAGGAATAGGGACGCCGGCAGCCCGGCGGCCCAGGCCGCCGGGGCCCAGACCAGGCCCATCAGGGCGCTAAGTCCCGCCGTCAGGGTGGCGGCGGTCACCAGCAGGGAGGCCACGACGGTGGCCGGCAGTCCCACCAGCGACACTGACTGGAAGTGATAAACCAGGAGCGGCAAAGCGGCCGCGATGGCCGCCAGGCTGGCGGCCACGCTGTTCAAGACCGGCCGGACGGCGGGCCCGACCCAGTGCCCGGCCGGAATGGCCCGCTCCCCCCAGCGTTGCAGTGGGGGCTGGATGACCGTCAGCCCGGCCACGGCCGCGAAGCTCAGCTGGAAGGAGGCGTCCCTGAGCACCTGCGGGTTGAGGCCGGCCATGACCGCCGCGGCCAGGGACAGCGCGGTGAGCCCGCTCCCCGGTCGACCCAGCCACAGCCCGCCCAGGAGCAGGCTGAACATGATGGCCGCCCGCAGGACCGGCGGCTGCATCCCGGTCAGCGCCGAGTACATCCAGACGATCACCGCGGTGACCGCCAGGTACAGTGGGCTGCGCCGCCCCAGGAGCCAGGCGGCCGCGGCCAGCACCACCCCTCCAATTACGGCCAGGTTGAAGCCGGAGATGGCCAGAAGGTGAGAGGTGCCGGTCCGGGCAAAGTCATCCTCCAGCTCCCGGGAAATCCGGCTGCGCAGGCCCAGCAGCAGGCCCTCAGCCAGCGAGGCCTGGGGCTCCGCCAGAGCCTGGCGCAGGGACCCCGCCAGCCGTTCCCTGAAGCTGAAGAGCCAGCTCCTGCGGAGAAGCTGGATGCCGGCTGAATCATCCACGGTGCCGGCAAACCCCTGGCCCTTCAGAAAATCGCGGTAGCCCTCGTTGGCAATGCCGGAGAGCGGCCGGATCTGGCCGGTGATCCTCAGCACATCCCCCTGGCTGTACGCCGGGAACGGCCCGGTGTACACCACCACGCGGCCGGAGATCGCTTTCCAGCAGCCGTCCACCGTCACCCGCTGCGCCTCAAACCACAGCCAGGCCCCGCCCTGGCCGTACTCGGTGCCCCGGGCCACCTTCCCCTCCATCACCATGAACCGGCCGGCGAGCTCCGCCAGCCCGGGCGGGTGCACCCTCAGCGGGTACCACGCCATGCCTGCGCCCAGCACCGCCAGCGACAGCGCAATCCCCATCCACCCCGGCCGCCGCCGGCGCAGCAGCAGTCCCGCCCCCGAAAGGAGCGCCGCCGTTCCCAGGAAGAATGGGAGCGGGAGCGGGACTATCGAGCCCAGGTGCACCCCCATGACCCAGGCCACGGACAGCCGGAAGAGCTTCACCACCTGCACGCTCCTGGCGTATCAGAGCTTTCTCTTATAGGTTATTATCGTACCAGAGTTAATCCTTTCCCACAAGGCACGAATCCCCGGCCGGCGGACGGCATCTGGCCAGCCTGCCACGGAAAATGCAAGGGCTACCCGAGCGCAGAAGGCGTTGATGGGCTACCCGAGCGCAGAGGGCATTGATGGGCTACCTGTGCGCAGAAAGGCAGGGGGCTACCGGAGCGGAGGACGCAACGAATGGACCACCTGAGCGCAGAACGCGCCAGGTGACCGGCCTATCCGATGACGGTGACCAGGTCCCTGATGCTTTCCAGGGTCCCGGGCCCGATGCCCGGGACGCTCAGGAGGTCGTCGATGGTGCGGAACGGCCCGTTCCGGCTGCGGTGGTCGATGATGGCCTGGGCTTTGGCCGGCCCGATGCCCGGCAGCGATTCCAGCTCGCTGGCGGCGGCCGTGTTGACGTTGATCCGCCCGGGCTGGCCCTCACCGGCCCCCTCGGCGGAGGCCTCCTCACCGTCGCTCAGCACGCACACCTTGAGGCGCAGCAGACCTTCGGCGTCCAGGTGGATACCGGCCCGCCGCAGCACTTCCTCCAGGGAGGTGTCGCTGTCCACGCTGTAGATCCCTTCCTGGTCCACGGCGCCGCCGAGGTAGACATCAATCGGGGAAGCGGAAACGGCCCGGGCCAGCTTTATCTCTACTGGCCGGGGCCGCGAAACGAACTTGACGGTGAAGGCCGCCAGGCCGGCGACGATGACGGCCGCCATGAGGGCCAGGGCCAGCAGCCACCATCTCTGCGGGGCGCCCTGCGGGGTCATTTGATAGCGTCAGGCTCCAGCACGACCCTGGCATCAACCGCCACCGCCCCCTTGTTGTAGGCGAAGACCGGGTTCAGATCGAGCTCCTTGATCTCGGGCGTCTTCTCCACAAACGCGGACACCTTCATGATCATGTCCTCCAGGGCGGCGACGTCGGACGGCGGCTGGCCGCGATAGCCTTCCAGCACGGGATAGCCCTTGATATCGCGGATCATCTCCCTGGCATCCTTCTTCTCCAGGGGAACGATCCTGAATGACACATCCTTGAGGATCTCCACCAGGATGCCGCCCAGGCCGAACATGAGCACCGGGCCGAACTGGGCATCCTTGGTCATGCCGATGATGACCTCGACGCCCGGCTTGGCCATCGGCTGCACCGAGACGCCGTGTATCCTGGCCTTGGGCTCCTTCTTCTTCACGGCCGCCATGATCTCCCGGTAGGCCTTGCTGACCTGGGTAGCGTTGGCCAAACCGACCTTGACGCCTCCGATGTCGCTCTTGTGGACGATATCCGGCGAGGCCACCTTGAGCACCACCGGGAAGCCGAGCTCCTTGGCGGTGGCCACCGCTTCCGCGGCCGAGGCCGCCAGCCTGGCCTTGACGATGCCGATGCCCGCTTTCGCCAGCACCTGCTTCGATTCGACCTCGGTCAGGAGCGTCCTCTTCTCCTGTTTGGCTCGCTGCAGGATAGCCTTGTCCATTCAGTAGCCCTCCGTCTCTCCCCAGGAATTCGGTCTGACCCTTAGCTGGCTATTATACGTTTCGAGGTGGGGCGCGGCAAGTTGGCCCAAAAGGCGTCGCGGGTGACATATTCACTGAACCATTGAGGGATGTCACTATCATAGAACTACTACATCGGACCTTTGACACTCCGGCTTCGGCCAGCGTAAAATTTTAGCCGGAGAATACCATCAGGGGGTCACATGGAGTTTAAGTTCAGTAAAGAGGACCAGGCTTTCGAGCAGGAAGTGCGGGACTTCATAAAGAAGGAGCTGCCCCCCACCTGGAGCGGCACGGGCCTGATGCAGGAGGCCAAGGACGGCGAGGAGTGGGAGTTCGCCCACAGCATGCTGCGCAAGGTGGGAGAGAAGAACTGGCATTCGCTGGCCTGGCCCAAAGAGTACGGCGGATGGGACTCCGTCACCAAGCAGTTCATATTCAGCCACGAGATGTATTTCAACGAGCTGCCCGGCGTGGACCTGCAGGGGGCCCTGATGTGCGCCCCCACCGTGATCCAGTACGGCACGGAGCAGCAGAAGAAGGACCACCTGCCCAAGATCGCCAAGGGGCAGGAGGTGTGGTGCCAGGCCTTCAGCGAGCCGGGGGCCGGCTCCGACCTGGCGGCGCTCTCCACCAAGGCAGTGGACAAGGGGGACCACTTCGTGGTCGACGGCCAGAAGGTGTGGAGCACCGGCGCCCACCGCGCCGAGTGGGCCATCACGCTGGTGAGGAGCGACCCCAATGTCCCCAAGCACAAGGGCATCACCTTCCTCCTGGTGAACCTGAAGACCCCCGGCGTCACCGTGCGCTTCCTGCCCAACATCGTGGGCACCTACTGCGAGATATTCTTCGACAACGTGATCGTCCCCAAGGAGAACATGGTGGGGAAGCAGAATGACGGGTGGAGGGTGACCGGCGCCACCCTCGGCTACGAGCGGTCCGGCATCCACCGCATCGCCGCCGCCCGCCGCAACATCGAGCGCCTGGTGGAGTTCGCCAAGGAGAACAAGCGCAACGGCGTGGCGCTGTTCCAGGACCCCCTGGTCCGCAACCGGCTGGTGCAGCTGGTGATCGAGGGCGAGATCTCGCGGCTGCTGGCACTGCGCATCGTCTGGCTGCAGAGCAGCGGCAAGCCCATGGACCACGAGGCCTCCATGTCCCGGGTGTTCGGGGCCGAGCTGCAGCAGCGGGCGGCCCAGGCCGGCATGCAGATCACCCGCGGGTTCGGGCTGCTGGGCGAGGGCTCCAAGTACGCGCCGCTGGCCGGGTTCTTCCAGCGCCAGTACCTGTACGCCGCCGCCGCCACGGTGGGCGCCGGCACATCCGAGGTGCAGCGGAACATCATCGCCCAGAGAGGGCTGGGCCTGCCCCGGATATAGGGTACACACATCCCGGCCTTCGACCGATTGCCGGAGGGAGCCTGAAGATCACTTCAGGCTCCCTTTTTCTTAGATGGAGTGGGGATGCCCGCCCTAGAAGATGGTCAGTAGATCGTCGTCCGTGCTGTCGATCACGCAGTACAGGAGCCGCGTGGAGTTGGCGGCCACCGTGGCCGCGCTGGGCTTGACGGTCACTCCCTGGCCGCCGTTGACCGTCACCGCGTTGGGGCCGTCCGCCGAGACGGCGAAGACTATCACCTGGCCCACGGTAGGGGACGAGATGCTGTCTATCATCTGGCCGGCGCCGGGAGTGGTCAGGGCGCGCGGCGCCGCCCCGGTGTCGAAGCGGAAGAGCGAGTACTTGGCGAATTCGCCGCCCTCGCCGGTGTAGTCCAGGTCGGACTCCCCGGCGTCACGAAAGGTGCTCTGACTGCCCGACATGGAGCAGGCCAGCAGGGGCATCAGGCCCGCCAGGACAAGCAGAAGCAGGATGGCGACACCGGGCCGCCAAGCGTGACTGCGTTTCATGTGAACTCCTTTCCTACGAATCAATCAAAGACTCCCTCGTTCAGCAGGCGGACGAACTCCTCATCGGACAGGCCCAGGATTTCCCGGTACACCTGCTCGTTGTGCTGCCCCAGGCAGGGCGCGGGCCGGCTGGGCCCCACCGGGGTCTTCGACAGCCGGAACGGGGGCATGAGGTAGCGGTGCCGCCCGATCTCCGAATGCTCCAGCTCCCGGTAGAATCCCCGGGCCGCCAGGTGGGGGTCCTCGTTCTGGTCCCGCCCGTTGCACACCACCCCCGCGGCCACCCCTTGCTGCTGCAGCCGGGCCATGACCTCTTCCGCCGTCCGCTGGCGCGTCCATTCCTCGATGACAGCATCCACCTCCTGGCGGTGGCGTAGCCGGGCTATCACGGTCACGAAGCGGGGATCGTACGCCAACCCCGGCATCTCCATGGCCTCGCACAGCCCCCGCCACTCTTCCTCGCTGAAGGCGGCGATAGCGCACCACCGGCCATCTCCCAGGCAGCGGTACACCCCGTGGGGCGCCACCCCGGGGCACTCGTTGCCGCAGCGGCCGGCCTCCCGGCCGTGCACGAACCAGTCCATTACCAGGGGGGCCACGAAATGGACGCCGGCCTCATATTGCGAGACCTCGATGTACTGGCCCCGGCCGCAGCGCCGCCGGAAGTCCAGCGCGGCCATCACCGCCGAGACGGCGTAGTAAGGCGAGATGAAGTCAGTGTAGGCCCCCGGCGGCGACACGGGCGGGCGGTCCGGCCAGCCGGTAAGGTGCCCGAAGCCGGTGAAATCAGCCAGCTGCGATCCCAGGCCGGGGTGCCTGGCCAGGGGGCCACTGTGCCCGAACATGGGCAGGCTCACCATGATCACGTCGGGATTGGCTTTCCTGAGCTCGGCGTAGCCCAGCCCCATCCTCTCCATCGTCCCTGAGCTGAAGTTCTCCACCACCACGTCGGCCCAGGCCGCCAGCTTGCGCGCTATCTCCACCCCCCTGGGATGGCCCAGGTTCAGGGTCACGCCGTACTTGCTGCCGTTGTAGCGGGCAAAGGCCGCCGAGCGGTTGATACCGGGGATGTTGTCCTTCATGGGCAGGGTGCTGCGCATGTTGTCCGGCCGGGTGCCGGACTCGATGTGGACCACCTCGGCCCCGCAATCGCCCAGGAACCTGGCCACCAGCGGTCCCGATATGAACCAGGAGAAGTCGGCCACCTTCACCCCGTCAAGCGCCTGGGCCCGCTCCCCCACCTAGATCACCCCCCTTCGCCGCAGTATGAGGATATCCTTCCGGGAGAGCCCCAGCCCGCCGTAAACCTCCACGTTGTGCTCGCCCACCCGCGGCGCCCTCCGCGAGGGCCCGGTGGCCGCCTCCGAGGCCCGGATGCAGGACCCGGGATACCTCACCGCCGCGCCCAGCGCGGGGTGGGGCAGGTCCACCCAGAACCCCCGCTCCTCAAGCTGCCGGCTGGCGCCCACGTCCCCGGGTGACCCCACCGGGTAGATGCAGCAGCGCCGGGCCACCCCTTCCCATAGCAGCTCCTCCCGGGTGCGCAGCTTGAAGAAGGCCGCTATGGCCCCGGCCACCCTCTCCACCAGCTCCGGCGGCGCCGTGAAGTAGTCGAACTGCTCCCAGTCGATCTCCTGGAGGAACTGGGGCGCGGCCCCTTCCTCGGCCATCCAGGACACCAGGGGCATCATGAAGTTGCGCGCCAGCCGGGCGCCGTACATGTCGAAGCTGACGTACCCGTCCCGGCACTCCCATATCCGCTTCATGCGCGCTCCGGTGCTCGGCCGCACCCGGGTGCCGCCATGCCTGGCCTCCAACAGCCGGTTCATCTCCCAGTAGATGGCGGAGTCCGTCGGGATCCAGGCGCAGGCCTCCTGGATGGACACGTCCACCTGCTGCCCTTCACCGGTCAGCTCCCGGTAGTAGTGCGCCACCAGCGTTCCGGCGGCGGCCGCCAGGCCCGCGTGCAGATAGGCCTGGGGGAGGCTGATGCGCACCGGGGGCCGGTCCGGGTCCCCGGTAAGGTACAGGTACCCGCCCAGCGCCATGCTCACCAGGTCGCAGGTGCGATAGTCACGGTAGGGCCCGCTCTGCCCGAAGGGGGTGACGGAGGTCAGGATCACACGGGGATTGGCCGCTGAGAGCGCCCCGTAGCCCAATCCCCAGCGATCAAGGCACCCGGGGGCAAAGGACTCGATGACAAAGTCCGCTTGCGGCAGCAGCTTCCGGAAGAGGTCCTGGCCATCGGCCGACTCCAGGTTCAGCGTGATGCTGCGCTTGCTGCTGTTGCCGGCAAACCAGTAGAGGCTCTCCTCCCCGCTGGGCAGGTCACGATAGAACGGCCCCAGGTCCCGGCACTCGTGCCCCCCGGGAGGCTCGACCTTGATCACATCCGCGCCCAGGTCTCCCAGCACCTGGCCGCACATCAGGGCCTTCTCGTCGGAGAGGTCCAGCACCCGGAACGGGGCCAGCATGGTGTCAGGGCCGCGGCTGCGGTCAGGAGTGTCCACGCCTTCATTGTGTCACCTTGGCGCGGCAGTTTTCAAACCGCCGGGCCGGCCAAATCCGGCCGGACGTTCCTTTGCGAGTGAGAGAGCAAAGCCGGCCGGACGGGGTCAGCCAGCTTCAGGTCGGCGGGATGAGGCCGGGCCGGCCGGCGACTGCCCGGCCCGGGCCGCCAGGTGCGCGTGAACCAGGTAGGGGAAGGACATCTTCCGCAGCTCCAGCAGTATGGTGCACTCCGCGGAGATGATCCCGGGGACCCCCCCCAGGTCCCTCTCCAGGAAGGCGGAGAGGTCTATGGGCGTGGGGAACATGGACCAGATGATTATGTCGTGCCGCCCGGCAGCCAGCACCACCCCGTGGACGTTGGGCAGCAAGCACAGGCGGCCGGCGATGGCGCTGGTGTCGCTGGGAAGCGTCTTTATGCCCACCATGGCGAAGATGTGATAGCCCAGGGCCAGGGGGCTGGTGTGGGCCACCACCCGGGCGATGCGCTGGTCCAGCAGGCGCTGCAGCCGGGTGCTGGTGTAGGCCCGGCTGGCGCCCAGCTTCCGGGCCAGGTCCGACACCGGCTGGCGGCCGTCCGCCTCCAGCTGGTGCAGCAGCCGCAGGTCCATCTCATCCACGGTCAGCTCCCCGGCCCGGGCCTCCGCCAGCTCCGAACGGGGCGCCGCGGCCACCGGGGGTTGTCTTTCCTTGACCAGCCCGGACGACGCCAGGTAAGAGAAGGACATCTTGCGCCACTCCAGGACCGTAGTGGTCTCCACCGACTTGATGCCCGGTATGGCGCCCAGGTCCCTGGTGAGCAGCGCCGAGAGCTCTCCCGGATCAGCCAGCATGGCCTCGATAACGATGTTGTGGGTGCCGGCCGTGATCATCACCAGCTGGACGCTGGCCAGTGCCCGAAGCCGGTCCGCCGCGGCGTGAAGGTCGGCCAGCGAGACCTGCAGGCCCACCATGGCCATGGTCCGCAGCCCCAGGACGCGGGCGTCGGTGAAGGTGACGATCCGGGTCACGTCACGGTCCAGCAGGCCCTGCAGCCTCTTACCGGCATACGCCCGGCTGACGCCCAGGGTCTTGGCCAGCGCGGAAATAGACTGGCGCCCGTCAGCCTCCATCTCCCTCAGAATCCTGAGGTCGAGATCATCCAGCTCCGGATCGCCCTGTGGAACCATGGCCCGTGGTGCCGCGCCCGTCTCTCCCCTCCTGCCCGAACGTGAGGAAAGTCTAGGGCATGGCCTCGAGGCCTGTCAAACGTTCGGCGTCACTCCGCTCCCGCCCATGCGCCCTGTATTGGCTATGTGTATCCAGACCAGGGTGCCGCCCGGGCCAGAGTGCGTGCCGCCATGCTCAGCATGGCTGACACTTTGGCCGCACCTTCAGCGGCCGCTCCAGCCGGCCCCCTCGAGGGCCCTGCCGCACCGCGCCCGCCCGGCTCACCGGGCCCAAAAGCAGCGTGCTGGCCCATCGAGCCAGCACGCGCTGAAGTAAAGAGGTCCCCCCGGCCACAAACTATCCGTAGGTCTTGAGGTACTTCTCCATAAGCCTGGTGGGCTTCCACCACTTCTTGAGGCCCATGTCCTCGGCCACCTTGTTGGCGGCGATGTAGCTCGGCCCGCCGGTGACCATGCCCCCGGGATAGGTGGAGGCGCCACAGAGGTAGAGCCCCTCGATGGGCGTCTTGGACGTGGAGCACTCGATGTTCGGCCGGTTGAAGCCGATCTGCATCGGGGTGTAGTCGCCGTGCTTGACCCCGCCCCGCCGCATGTTGGGGAAGCGGGTCTCGATGTCCTCCGGCGTCTCGCCCAGGCTCATTATGATGTTCTCTTTCTTCATGTTGGGGGCGGCCTTGGCCCACTTCTCCATGACGGCCGCCTCAACCTCGGCGTTCTTCTTCTCCCAGCCGCCCTCGATGCCATACGGGGCGTGCATCTGCAGGAAGGAGACCTGCCCGCCGGGCTTCCGCACCAGGTGCGGGTCCCAGAAGCTCTCGCAGGTCACGTGACCGCCCATGAGCTTGTAGTCCAGCTTGCCCTGCATGACGTTCTTCCAGTGGTTCACCACCTGGTCGCAGCTGTCGAAGCCCACGACGGTCATGAAGCTCTCGTCAGCCCAGGGATCGTCGCACTTGTACTTCGGCATCTCCTTGGAGACGGTGTGCAGGGTGTAGTAGCTCCACTTGTCGTACTTCCAGGCCTCCGCGCTGTCCTTGAGGAAGGTCCCCGGCAGGTTCTTGGCCCCGATGAGGTCCAGGAACGTGGTCTGGGGGTCGAGGCTGGAGATAACGACCGGGGCGTGCAGGGTGCGGCCTTCCCAGGTGTCGACGCCGGCCACCTTGCCGTTCTGCAGGATGATCTGGTTGGCCTGGGTGGCGTCCAGGATCATGCCGCCGTTGCGCAGGATCTCGCGGGAGAACGCGCCGGCCATCTTGTGCGAACCGCCCAGCAGCACGCACTTGTCCATGGCCCGGGTCAGCAGCAGGGGCACGAAGAGCCCGACGCCGGTCTCATTGGGATCCAGCCCCCACATGCAGGTGGCGTAGAGCAGCAGGGCCCGGATCTTGTCGCTCTCGAAGCACTCCTTCATGACCGCCAGGGGGCTCTTCTCATTGAGCTCCAGGAGCTCCTTGCCCAGCTCGGTCTTCTGCATGCTCACGATCAGGTCCAGCGAGGGCTTGGCCGGCAGGTAGGTGGCCGGCCCCACGATCTCGTCCATCATCCGCTGCCAGATGCGCATGTGCTTGCCGAAGGCGATGGCGTCCTTGGTGGAGTACTTGTGGAAGGAGTCCATGGTGTCCTCTATCATCTTGGTCAGCAGCAGGCAGGTGCCGTCGCTGAAGACCATGGACATCTGCAGGTTGGGCTTGATCCAGGTCAGCGCATGCACATCAAGGTTGAAGTCCTTGATGGCCGGCATGTAGTCCACCATCATGTGGTAGATGGCATGCATGTTGGAGTAGTAGCAGGGGAAGAGCACTTCCTCCGTGGCCAGCCCGCCGCCGACCTCGTAGCGCCGCTCCACCAGGCAGACCTTGGCCCCGGCCTTCGCCAGGTAGGCCGCGGTCATAAGCCCGTTCGGCCCGCCGCCGATGACCACTGCGTCCCAGTTGCTGTCCGCAGGGAATTCGTCGAATAGCTTACCGCTTATACCATCCATTTGATCTGTCCTCCTTCTCTTTACGGACGCTTCGCCGAAATCTTGCCGTCTTGCGGGATGTACCACGGCGACGGATACCACCACGGTCCCGGCTGGGCTATGCCGTCCTCGATCATGGTGTGCATCAGGTTGTAGCCGCAGGCCATCAGGCAAAGGCCTCCGGGATGCAGGGACGACTGATGGCACAGGTACAGGCCGTCAATCTGGGTGCGGCCGCGCGCCAGCTCCGGCAGGGGACGGGTGGTCCACCACTCATCCTTGTCGTGCCGGACGCCGTACCAGGAGCCTCCGAACAGGCCGGAGTTGCGCAGCTCGGAGTCGTACGGGGTGTTGACGAAGGTCTTGACGATGTTGTCCGAATCCAGGTTCTCGCAGACCACGCCCGCCAGCTCCAGGTTGTAGGCATTGAGCTCGTTCTTGATCCTGTTGATGTTCTCCATGCCCTCCGGGTCGTACTCCGGGGTGGCCACGATGGTGTCGAAGGGGCCGCAGATGTACTGGCCGGGCCGGGTGCACTGGGGATGGGTCTCGTCGTAGTTCTGGTTGCCCACCCACAGGAACAGGCCCTCCTTGGCCGGGATGCGGGGCCGGCCCTTCCAGCCCAGGGCCTCCGCCATGTGGGCGAAGTACTCCTTCCTGGTGCCCGCGCCGCCCACGAAGGGACCGCCGGTGAACACGCCCTCCCCGGACATGGCCCCGGCCCACTTGTCCCGGAACTTGAGCTGCTTCTTGGTCAGCCAGTGGGTCACGTAGAGGCTGCCGCCCTTGGGGCTGAGGTCATGTATCTTCTGCAGGAAGCCCAGGTCAAGGTGGCTGGGCCCGATCAGCTTATTGAATGTATGCCGGATATCGCAGGCGCTGATCACCGCCTTGTTGGCCCAGATCCTCTTCTCGCCCCTGGGGGCGGTGTCCGCCAGCCTGACGCCCACCGCCGTGCCGTTGTTGATGATGATCTCCTCCACCTTGCAGCAGGTGCGGGCCACC
>CAYRGJ010000016.1:0-73188 GCA_964423835.1 uncultured Dehalococcoidia bacterium
CTTTCATGACGTGACGGGCGGTGTGTACAAGGCCCGAGAACGTATTCACCGCAGTATGCTGACCTGCGGTTACTAGCAACTCCAACTTCATGCAGGCGGGTTTCAGCCTGCAATCTGAACTGGGGGTGGCTTTGTGGGATTAGCTCCAGATCGCTCTTTCGCTGCCCTTTGTACCACCCATTGTAGCGTGTGTGTAGCCCAAGGCATAAAGGCCATGCTGACTTGACGTCATCCCCACCTTCCTCCCAGAATTCCTGGGCAGTTTCCTGTGAGAAATCAACACAGAACAGGGGTTGCGCTCGTTATGGGACTTAACCCAACACCTCACGGCACGAGCTGACGACAGCCATGTAGCACCTGTGCTAGCTCCAACCCGAAGGCTGGTCGTCCCCCTTTCGGGTTCCTACCACTAGCATGTCAAGCCTTGGTAAGGTTCTTCGTGTTGCATCGAATTAAACCACACGCTCCGCTGCTTGTGCGGGCCCCCGTCAATTCCTTTGAGTTTTAGTCTTGCGACCGTAGTTCCCAGGCGGAATACTTAAAGCGTTAGCTTCGGCACGGAAGGGGTCGATACCCCCCATACCAAGTATTCACCGTTTAGGGCGTGGACTACGCGGGTATCTAATCCGCTTCGCTCCCCACGCTTTCGCGCCTCAGCGTCAGGAACACCCCAGAAAGCCGCCTTCGCCACTGGTGTTCCTCGCGATATCTACACATTTCACCGCTACACCGCGAGTTCCACTTTCCTCTGATGCCCTCAAGCTCCCCAGTATTGACAGGCAAATCCCAGTTGAGCCGGAACCTTTCACTGCCAACTTAGAAAGCCGCCTACACGCGCTTTACGCCCAGTAAATCCGGATAACGCTCGCCTCCTACGTATTACCGCGGCTGCTGGCACGTAGTTAGCCGAGGCTTATTCATTGGTTACCGTCCTTACTCTTCACCAATAAAAGAGGTTTACGACCCGAAGGCCTTCATCCCTCACGCGGCGTCGCTGCGTCAGGCTTTCGCCCATTGCGCAATATCCCTTGCTGCTGCCTCCCGTAGGAGTTGGGGCCGTATCTCAGTCCCCATCTGGCTGACCATCCTCTCAGACCAGCTACCCGTCTCAGGTTTGGTAGGCCATTACCCTGCCAACTGCCTGATGGGACGAAGGCCCAGCCTCCAGCGCCCGAAGGCTTTCATCTTCACACTCGCGTGTGAGGACGATATGCGGTATTGACTCCGATTTCCCGGAGATATTCCCCACTGGGGGGTAGGTTACCTTCGTATTACTCAGCCGTTCGCCACTGCACTCTAACCGAAATCAGAGTACCGTTCGACTTGCATGCATTAGGCACGCCGCCAGCGTTCATCCTGAGCTAGGATCAAACCCTCCAAAACTTCCTTCCACTATCCAGTTGTTAAGGTCCTGTTGACGACTTATTAGAGTAGCACAGCGCGTGGGTGAAGTCAAGGCCATTGCGCGCTTAGCTGGCCCTGCGATATCATACGGCCAGGGCGCCGCGCCCGGCCTCCCGGTGGCCCCGGGCCCGGCCCGTCGCGCCGACCCATGAGGAGATTGCCATGCCGGCCAATCTGCCGCCCCAGTACTTCGAAGCAGAGAAGCGCTACCGGGGGGCCAGGACTCCCCAGGAGAAGATCGAGGCCCTCGAAGAGATGTTCGCCCTTATGCCCAAGCACAAGGGCACGGACCATTTGCGGGCGGATCTGCGCGCCAGGATCGCCAAGCTGTCCGAGGAGGCCGAGAGGCGTCCCTTTGTGGCCAAGAGGGGGAGCCAGCTCTACTGGGTGCGGAAGGAGGGGGCGGGACAGGTGGCCCTGGTGGGGCTGCCCAACGCTGGCAAGTCGCAGCTGGTCTCGGTCCTGACCCAGGCTGCCCCCCAGATCGGCGACTACGCCTTCACCACCCAGCTGCCGCTGCCCGGCATGATGCACTATGAGAACGTGCAGGTGCAGCTGGTGGACCTGCCAGCCATCACGGCGCCGGAGGTGAGCTCCTGGCTGCCCAACATCGTCAAGAACGCGGACCTGGTGTTGATCGTGTTGGATCTGACCGGGGACCCGGGGGGGCAGCTGGAGGCCGTCATCGCCTGGCTGGCCAGGCACCGGATGGCTGTCTCCAATGAGATGGAGGAGCCGCCGGCCGGGATGACCCACGTGAAGCGGGCGCTGGTCGTCGCCAACAAGCTGGACGCCCCTGACGCGCGGTCTGCGCTGGACGTGCTGGCCTCAAGCGGCGGCGCTGCCCTGCGAGTGCCGGCCGCCAGCGGCGGGTCTGCCGTGCCCGTGCTGGCCGTGTCGGCCGCCCGGGGACAGGGCCTGGAGGATCTGCGGGAGGCCATCTACCGGGCCCTCAAGGTAATCCGGGTCTACACCAGGCCGCCGGGCGGCAAGGCCGATCTCTCTGAGCCGTCCGTCATCCGGCGCGGCAGCACGGTCGAAGACCTGGCACAGACGGTGCACAAGGACATTGCCCGGAACCTGAAGTACGCCCAGGTCTGGGGGTCAGGCAAGTTCGATGGGCAACGAGTCAGGAGGGACTACATCCTGCATGATGGGGACATAGTCGAGCTGCACATGTAGGAGCGTGGGCATGAGTGATCAAAATACTATATGCCATGATCCTGCACCGTCAGGCATCCCCGGCGCAGCTACGCTGGAAGCCCGAAGTTGGTCCTGACCCGGGTCCAGTCCTCTTTGGCGGGGAGCACGTAGTTCCGCGTCCTGGCCGGCATGGGCAGCCCGGTGCCCTTCTTGATGTCCACGGCCATCTCGGCGGTCTTGACCGCGGCCATGACGGCGTCGATGATGGGGACCGCCTGGCCGTCGATGGTGATCTGGTTGAAACCCACCATGCTGCAGAACATGCTGGTGCCGGCGCAGCCCAGGATTATCACGTCGGCGCCGTCGGCCGCGCACTCCCGGGCCATCTCGGCCACCGCGTCCGCGGCCAGCTGCGGGTTGCCCAGCCACTTTCCGAAGGCGGTCACGAAGGGCTCCCGGTCAAACCTGACCCCGTTCGCTATGAGGCGGCCCTCCAGGCCCTGTTCCCGCACCTGATCCTCTATCTGGGCCCGTTGCCCCGGCATGTTGGTGCCAATGATGGCGAAGCGGCGTCCCAGGAGGCAGGCCAGATGCATGGAACACTCGGCGGGCCCGAAGATGGGCATGCCGACCACGGAGCGGGCCTCCTTGATGCCGGGGTCTCCGAAGCAGTGCACCACGCCGGCGTCGAAGCCTTCCTTGTCCGCCTGGATGAACGCCTCGATGATCTCGCGCTTGTCCATGAGCGCGAAGTAGGGGTTGTCGAAGTCGAGGACGTTGTCCCCCTTCAGACCGCGCTGGATGGGCTTGAGGGTGACCCTGGTATCCGGCCGGAGGACCTTCTTGAAGCTGTGCTCCACCATGCCGAACCAGGCCTCGTGGAAGCCCTCTGGCATCTCGGTGATGTGGGCCAGGCAGATGTTCATGACCGTCCCCCCTTCCTGATGGACGTATAGCACGCTGGCTCGGCGGCTGTCAAACGATGCGGAAGAGCCGGGCGGCGTTCTCGGTGGTCCGCCGGGCCACCTCTTCCGGAGAGACCCCGCGGATGCCGGCCGCCGCCAGCAGGGACCGCCGCACATCTGCCGGCTCGGACCGGTGGCCGCGGTAGATGACCGGGCAGTCAGTCTCCAGCAGGAGCCTGTCCAGGGGCACCTCCTTCACCGCCCGGCGATGCTCGGCATGGTACTCGGCGGCGATGGTGGCCGACACGTAGTGGCCGGCATCGATGATGGCCTGCAGCACGCCTTCGGGGCCGGTGAACCAGTGGAAGACGGCCGCCTCCACCCCTGATTCGGCGGCTAGGGAGAGGGAGTCCTTCCAGGCGTAGCGGGAGTGGATGATGACCGGCCGGCCGTGCCGCCGGCCGAGCGCCAGCAGGGCCCGGAAGACGCGCTGCTGCTGCTCCTTCCCGGCGCCGGCCAGGGCCCTCTTGTGATAGTCCAGTCCCACTTCGCCCACGGCCACCGCCTGGTCCAGGTGGCTATCGATGAACTGAAGCTCTCTTTCCAGCCGCTGCCCCGCGCGGTCCAGCACCCCGGGGTGCAGCCCCAGGGCCGGATACACCAGGCCCTGGTACCGGGCGGCGATCTCCAGGACGCGGTTGTTGGACTCGTACTCGGAGCCCACGGCCACGATGGCCACTACCCCGGCCTGCCGGGCCCGGCCGATGGCCTGGTCCAGCTCGAGAGGGTCGAGCTCTTCCAGGTGGGCGTGGGTATCGATCAGCCGGCCGGCCCCGACTGTCGGATGGCCTGCTGCTGCATTAGCCGGGCCGGTTCCGTCATTAGCCTGGCCGGCCCCGCCGCTCGGCTGGCTGGTCTCGTAATTCACCCGATCACGCCCCCGAGGGCCAGGGCCATGGCATCTCCCTCTTTAGCCCGGGATGGCCCGGTCCACGATGCCGCGGACCGCCACCAGCCCCGGCGAGTCTGCCGGAAGCTCCAGGATAGGATGGCCGACCAGATCGTGGCGGGCGATGTTCTCGTCCTGGGGCACGAAGCCCAGCACGTCCAGGCCGATGTCACGGGCGGAGCGCTCCAGCAGCGGCCGGTCGCCCGTCACCCGGTTGAAGACCAGGCCCAGGCGCCCGCATTCGATAACGTGGTCCTCCCTGACCATCCGGTGCACCAGGGCCGCCGTCTGCAGGCCCCTGGCGGTGGCGTCGCTGACGATGATGAGCGCGTCCACCCGGCGCACCACCTGGCGGTTGATCTGCTCCACGCCGGCTTCGCCGTCGATGAGTATGGTGTCGAAGCTCCTGGACAGGGCCTCGACGGCGCCCCGCAGGAGGTCATTGACCGGGCAGAAGCACCCCAGGGTCTCCGTCCTTCCCATGGCCAGCAGGGCGAAGGCCTTCGTCTCGACCAGGGCCTCGAGGAGCATGTAGTCCAGCCGGTCCGCCAGCTGTGTCTTCTCGCTCTGGTCGCCGCCCCTGGCGGTGTGGATGATGTCCTCTCGGACCTGCCCCATGGTCCGCCTCACCTTCACGCCGGCGGCATTGGTCAGGCCCTGGGCCGGGTCGGCATCAATGAGCAACAGCCTGCCGCTCCGGCCGCTCTCCAGCAGGGCCCGGGCCATCATGGCGGTGAAAGCCGTCTTGCCGGTGCCGCCCTTTCCGCAGACGGCCACCAGCGTCCTGGCCGCCGGCCTAGGAGACCGAGCCGGTTCCTGACTCATCGCCCTTGACCTTGCGGACCTGGATCACTTCCCTGATGTCGTCACACACCACCTGATCGGGGCAGGACTGGCAGTCGTAGCCGGAGGCGCACTCGTAGATGTCGTAGCCCCTGGACTTCCAGTCCTCCCGGAGCATGCTCTTGAAGATCTTGTTCACCTGGGCCCCGACGGTGACCAGAGGCTCCAGGTCATCCCGGCTCGAGGTGACGAAGACGATCTCCATGGCCTCGACCCGGGGCACGTCAGTTTTGAAGATGGACATGAGGGCCCTTCCCAGGGTCTCGAAGCGGAACCCCCTGGCGGCGGTCTCCTTCCGGACCCGGGACCAGATCACCTGGGCCACGCTGCGGATCATGTAGCCCTCGATGCGGTCCGCCACGTACTGGGTGTGCTCCAGTGACTGGTGGTCCTTCTGGGTCAGCCCCGACCCTCCCACGATGAGCACCTGGCCGAAGGGCAGGCTGGCATCAGGCGATTCCGGGATATCCGGCCCGACCAGGGTGATGCGCCCGTCGCTCACCAGCGACGGCTTGTCCGTCCACACCAGGAAGGCGGCGGAGCCGGCCTCTGGGTTGCCGATCTCCAGGAAGGTGTCGCTGCGCAGGATGATGCCCTGGCTGGCGCCGGGACCGACACGGATGGGCAGCCCGTCCAGCAGCTGAGCCGGATCCGGGGGACAACGGTATTCCCGCACCTGCCGGCCCCGGGACCGCAGGTCTTCGACGTATTCGCTGATCCTGGGTATGTAGGCGTCGTAAATGGACACGTTGCCCCCAGTATACCGCTGGCGCTCTGCGCAGGAGTAACGAAGAAGGCCCGGCGCGCCCCTACTTGGCGCCGGAACCGGCCTGGGCTTGCTGCGCCACCTTCTCGCTGGCGATCAACGCGGCCCCGATGGCTCCAGCCACCTGCGGGTCCATAGGCAGCCGGCTGATCTGCACCTTCAGCCGCTGCTCCAGTGCCCGGGCCAGGCCGTCGTTCTTGGCGCAGCCGCCGGTGAGCACCACGTCCTTAACCAGGCCCACCCGTCCCACCATGGCCGCCAGCCGGCCGGCCACCGCATTGTTGATCCCGGCCACGATGTCGGGCAGGTCGGCGCCTTCGTTGATCATGGTAATAACCTCGGACTCGGCAAACACGCTGCACTGGCTGGCCAGGTGCACCGGCTTGGTTGAGTTCAGGCCGATGGTGGACAGCTCCTGCAGGGTGATGTGGAGCGTGCGGGCCATGGCCTCGAAGAAGCGGCCGGTCCCCGCCGCGCACTTGTCGTTCATGGCGAACTCCACGACTTTGCCCTTGTCGCTGACGGAAATGACCTTGGAGTCCTGTCCCCCGATGTCCACTACCGTCCTGGTCGAGGGGCACAGCCAGTGCGCCCCTCGGGCATGGCAGGTGATCTCCGACACGTTTTCCCGGGCGAAGCCGACCTTCAGCCTTCCGTAGCCCGTTCCCACCAGGTATTCCAGCTCGTCAATCGAAGACAGCCCGGCCTTGGCCAGCGCCTCATACATTGACTGGCGAGCCGTCTCCTCGGGCCTGATGGTGGACGGCGTTATGGAGTAGGCCACGATCTCGCCATCCTTCCAAATCACCGACTTGCCGGTGGCGGAACCGATATCACAGCCTCCAACGATCATTTCTTCTCCTTGTCTCCTGGCGGGTACGGCCAAGCGGCCCGGTGCCCCAGGTTAGACGCGGGGGACCGGGCCCGGGCTCGATCCCCCGGCAGGGTACCCCCTCCCCGCTCATCTTCCTATCCCAGCCCCATGGAAGTGAAGTACTTGCTCAGCTTGTCCTTGCACTCATCCGGGGTGGTATACCTGCCATCGAACAGGTCCAGCCCGATGTGGATGTACGGGACCTTGAGCTCGTTGCAGATCTCCTTCATTATGCCGGTGCTGGCCGACCCGTCCTTGTGGCCCATGTGCCCTGGCCACACCACCAGGTCGATGCTGTAGTCCTTGACCACCCGCGCGATGTCAGAGGCGAAGTAGTCGGCCGGTCCGCGCGCCTGGCGGATCATCGGCGAATCGTAGAGGTTCCTCTTGGCCAGGCCCCGGAAGATGGTCTCCTCGTTGCGAAGGTCCACCGGCGTGTAGGGCTGCAACCCGAACATGTCCTGCACCATCACGGCGCCCCACTCGGACTCGAGCCACGGCATCAACTCGAAGACCCAGCCGAAGGGCAGCAGGTCGAACCAGAAATACCGTATCTTCTCCTTCTCCACGGGACCGGTCCCGGCTTTGACGCGCTCCTCAGCATCCTTGTAGAGCTGCTGCAGCCACCGGGTTCCCCTGGGCTTGCCGGTCTGGAAGACCTGGGTGGCGGCGAAGGCCTGCGGACCGCCGATGCCCCATCCGTGGGGGCACGGTCTGGCCCGCCGCAGCTGAGTGTACTCCGACAGGATCTCGTACTGCTTGTTGGTCTCCTTGCACACCTCTCTCAGCCGGTCCAGGTCCAGCTTCAGGCCGGTGTGCTCCTCCAGGAAGGCCACCATCCGCCGCAGCTCGCTGGCGTAGTAGTCTATGCCGCGAAGGTCCTCGAAGTACGGCGGGTCGCTGGCGAATATGGGTACGTCGCGCCACTTCTGGTTCCGCTTCACCGCCTGGTGGAGCAGGTTCCCGGCGTCGCAGGGGTGTATCAGGCCGATGAGCGCCCACGGCTTGGGTGTCAGGCCGGCCTCGACATAGTAGAGGGCCAGGCGGCAGGCAGTGCACCAGTCGGTGCCCAGACCCATGGCCTCGGCGGCGTCAATGTCCCCGGTCAGGAAGGGGGCCGAGGCGGCCAGGAACGGGGTCTGCATGAGCATGTACCAGGGCATGCCCATGGCCTCGTAGATCTCCGGGGCGGCGCAGAAGTAGCCGGCCACGAAGGGCTTCCCCTCCTCGGCGGACTTCATAATGGTGTCGTACCGCTCCACCGTGATGTCCGTGATCTCCTTGCTCAGCTGGCTCATGGAGTCCGGCATGGTGGCCAGTATGCCCGAGAGGAAGCTGAAGTAGTCGCGTTCCTCCTTGTATCGCCTGAAGCTCTCCGGCTCGTACTTGTACTTCGTTACCATGAGTCTACCTCCCCATCATTTCCAGGAACGCCTGAATTCGAGTCCGCAGCTGCCCGGCTCCGACATTGACATAATCCCTGTCCAGGCGGATGTAGGGCACGCCGGCCTCCTTCAGGTCCTCGCCGGCCATGAACTGCTCGCCGGTCCAGTTGTCGCACATGACCAGGCGCTGGGCCACCACTCCATCCACCTTGAAATCCTTGATCATCTGCTGGATAAAGGCCGACCGGCGAGGCTGATCGCCGAACATCCGGGCGCAGGAAGGCCGGTCGGCGATGTAATACCGGGCCAGGGCCGTTATCGGATCGCTGGACGTCTCATCGACTTCCTTCCACATCGCCCTGGTGCCGAAGCAAAGGGAGTCGGTGACCACCAGGCCGCCCTGGCCCTCGATGACCTCGACATAGGCCGGGTCGTCCAGGATGCCGCCGATGAGCATCAACCGGGCGCGGTAGTCGCTATGGCCTTCCTTCATGTTGCCCAGCTCGTCCACCAACTCCTTGAGCAACCGGTTGTACTCCTCACGCGGCATGGCGGTGCCGGCCACCACCACCGAAAGTACCTCGGCGCCGGTGATGGGGGGGTCCTTACGCTTGCGGAGATCGTAGAGCTGCCTCTGCAGCCGGCGCGTCTCATTGTGGACCTTGATGGCCTTCCCCAGGCGTTCATCGGAGACGAAGACGCCGAAGTGATTCTTCAGGGCCTCCCTGAAGTCGGAGATCTCCTGCCGGAACCATTCGACCTGCGGCTCCTCCACCTTCTTGGGCAGGCTGATGAGGCGCACGAAGGGGGTGTCGACCTTCCGCTTCCAGTGGTCATAGATGCGGCGCACGTGGTCGCAGCTGTTGACCCAGACGACTCCGTCCAGGAACGCGTACTCTCCGCGCAGGCCGAGATCAAGGGAATGGCGGGAGAAACTGCAGTTGATGCTGCTCATGCAGGTGTCGGCCAGATCGGTGCCCGTGCTGCCAGTGCCCCTCATGCGGAAGGGGACATAGCCGGCGGCGGTGATGATCTCTTCGGGGATGTAGGAGCAATAGCAGCCGATGATCCTGCCCCCATTCTCCTTCCATTTCCTGATGGAGGGGTTAACCAGGGTACTGGTGGCTTCCTGGAATTGCTCCAACGCCTTGGTCTTCAACCTGGGTTTCTCCTTGGTGTGCAAGATGCCCCCCTTTTTTAGGGATGATGCGTTGGCGGCACCCCCCCAATGAATAGACTCCCGACCGCCGGCGGCGATCTCAGCGCTAGTCTAGCAAGATAATCTTCCGAAAGTCAAACATTTCGCGTTCTAGGTAGGAGTCCTGCCGGGCCGGCTGGACTCCTACTGGTGATGGCGGAGGACTGCGGCCGGGCCAGGCTATACCCTGCAATCTGCCTTTTGGCATAGTGACTTTTTTGTTAGCTTCCGGTGTGCAGGTGAGACACCTCGGTGAATCGGGCCAACGGCCATTGAGACGCGGCGGTGAGTCCGGGGCCTTAGACTGCTCCTGTAACACCTCCGGGTAGATGGGGGGAAGTTCGAAAGGAGAATCATGGCAGAAGGGTCACTCTTAGACAAGCTCGATGCGGCTCTGAACCACCTTCATGCGGTGGAGCACGAGAGGAACGAGGCGTTCGCCCGCGCCGCGACGCTGGAGCAGGAGATAAAGGAGCTGCGAGGGTTGATATCCATGGCGGAGTCGAAGGCCGAGGAGATCCTGAGAGGTACGCCGTTGAGCGCCGCCCCGAAGCCGGCCGAGGTCTCCTTCCCGCAGCCCGTCAGCTCCCCACCTGCGCCCGAGGTGAAGGCCCCTGTCCCGGCGGCGGCCGCGTTCCAGGACTTCACCGAGAAGGCCCCGCTGCAGAATCCGGCTGACACCAGGCGTCGCTATACCCAGGTCTTCTAGACTGCGGCCATTCTTGGCACCGCGGCCATACTGTTGCCGCGGCGCGGGAGCAGGCATCGGTTAACGTCATCGGGGCCGTCAGATAGAGGCTTGCTGGGCGGTCTTGGGGAGAACGGCTCTGAGGCAGTGAGGGACATGGAGTAGTCCGGCGGCCCGATGACCAATCTCCAGCCCCAGGAGTCTCAGGGAAAGGCCTGATCCAGTGGCTCTTCAGTCCGTAAGGGGGGGACTGAAGAGCCACACTTTATATCTTCCGCGCCAGCAGGGCGGCTTCTTCTATGGCCTCGCAGGCGGTCCGCGCTTTGACGCAGTCGCCGATGCGGTATACCTGCACGTCCGGCAGGGCGGCCTGCAGGTCATCGTACAGCCCGGCCTCTGGCACTGAGCCCGCGGCTATGACCACGGTATCGGCCTCCTCCAGCTCCTCGCGGCCGTCGCGCTCGTAGATCACGCCGGCCTCTGTGATGCGGCGGGCGGTGGCTTTGGTGACCACCTTGACCTCGTGCAGCCGCAGCGCGAAGCGGACCGACGACCGGGTGGTCGGCCCCATGTCCTGACCGATCCGGTCCAGCATCTCCAGGACGGTGACCTTCGGCCCCTGCCGCGTCATGTTGACGGCGGTCTCGGCATCCAGCGCCCCGCCGGAGGCCAGGAAGACGGCGGACTCCACCGATATCGGCCCCTGCCGGGCGATGAACAGGGCCGTCTCCAGCCCCACCGCGCCGCCGCCGATGACCGCCACTTTGCGGCCCAGGGCCGCCCGGTTCTCCAGTACCTCCCAGGCCCAGACCACGTTGTCGCCGTCGATCCCCGCGATCGGCGGCCGCAGCGGCCTGGCGCCAGTGGCCACCACCACTGCGTCCGGCTTGAGGGCCTTGATTTCCGCCGCGGTGACCTCCCGGCCCAGCTCCACCCTGACCCCCGCCCGGTACAGAGCGCCGGAGAGCCAGGTGACGGCCGTGGCCAGCTCCGACCTCCCGGGAGGGACGGCCGCCAGCCGCAGCTGGCCGCCCAGCTGCGGCGACTTCTCGTAGAGGGTCACCTGATGCCCCCGCCGGGCCAGGGTTTGGGCCGCTTCCATGCCGGCCGGGCCACCGCCCACGACCGCCACCTTCTTCGGCCTGGCGGCCGGGACCAGGGCGTACTGTTTCTCCCGGCCGGCGGCCGGGTTGAAGGTGCAGGTGATCTCCGACATGGAGAAGACGGAGTCCAGACAGCGCTGGTCGCAGGCGGTGCACTGGCGGATCTCGTCGAAGCGTCCTTCTGCGGCCTTCCGGGGCCACTCTGGGTCGGTCAGGAAGGGCCGGCCCATGCCGACCATGTCCGCCTGGCCGTTCATCAGGATCTGCTCCGCCAGGAAGGGCGTGTTGATGCGGTGGCAGGCGACCACCGGCACCTTGACCGTCCCTTTTACGCCTTCGGCGAGGTAAACGTAGGCGCCGCGGGGAACGTCCATGGAAGCCAGCGGCAGGAAGGCCTGGTGCCAGCCGGCGGTGACATTGAACATGTCGGCGCCGGCCTTCTCCAGAGCCCGGACGATCAACTTTACTCCGTCCTGCCGGACCCCGCCCTTCATGAAATCGTCGCCCGAGATCCGGTAAGAGATGGGGAACCCGGGGCCCACGCGCTGGCGGATCTTCCGCAGTATCTCCGTTGGGAACCTCAGGCGCTTCTCGAAGTCGCCGCCATACTCATCCGTCCGCTGGTTGGTCAGCGGGGATAGGAACTGGTTCAGCAGGTAGCCGCTGTTTCCGCACAGCTCCACGCCGTCGAAGCCCCCCTCCTTGGCCCGCCAGGCGGCTTCGGCGAAGTGGTCCCCCAGGAGCGCCACCTCGGCGGTGGTCATCTCGCGGGGCACGATTCCAATCAGAGTGTTGCGGATCGCGGACGGCGCCAGTGGCGGGCCACCATCTCTGGTGGAGAAGGACGACGATCCCATATTGATGATCTGGGCGAAGGTCCGGGCGCCTTGCTCGTGGATGGCGCCGGTCATCCTTCTGAGACCGGGCAGGTACTTGTCATCCTGCAGGGCCGGGATATGCGGCAGGTACACGGAGAAATCGTTGTAGCCGCAGACGATGTTGATCAGCCCCGCTCCGCCCCTGGCCCTCTCGATGTAGAAGTCCACCAAGACATCGGTGACGAAGCCGTCATCGGTGGCCCGTCCCAGGCCCATCGGCGACATGACGATCCGGTTCCTGATCTCCACGTCAGCCACTCTAATGGGCTCGAAGAGCTTGCGGAGTGTCCTCATTGATTCATCCTTTCTCCTGTGGCGGCAGAAAACGTCCCCGGTCAGGATACATCCCCCGTCATGTTGCGGCAACTCCTTCCACGGAGGCGCCGGGGGCCAATCTGCCCGGGCTGCGGCAAGTGCCCCGGACCGCCGGCGGCCGGCAACCGCCGCGCGCCGGGGGCTACGACCGGGCCTCGACCTCGAGGAACCCCACGAACCCGGATGGCCCGTGGGTGCCGAAGGAGAGCTGCTCCAGGGTACCCAGGCCCACCTGGTCACCCATGCGGGCGCGGCAGACGTGCTGGATGTGCTGCAGGCGGTAGTCGGCGGGGTCCAGCTCGGCGATCTTCCAGGTCTCCGCGGCCATCTTGAGGTCGCCTTTCCACATGCCGTGCCCCCACTCCGGATGCAGGTAGCCCACTCCCAGCAGGTAGATGCGATGCAGGGGCTCCAGGGTGATAACATGGCGGGTGCCGTCCTTCTCCACCATGGTGATCTCGGCCTGGCGGGCCAGCCGTTTCCCCGGCTCCCAGGCGGTCTTCTGTGAGACGGAGGCCATCTCGTTGACCACGATGCCGGATCCGTCCGGGATACTCTCCGGGGCCTCACAGGCCGGGACGATGTACCCGCTGGCCTGGGTCTGGCGGCCCTCTTCGTCCTCGAAGGCCCCGTAGTGGGTGCAGAAGCCCTCAAAGTGTACCGGGGCCCAGAGCCAGAACACCTGTGGCACGAAGGAGGCGCCAATCCCGGCATCACGCTCTCCCACGGGGCGGATGCCCCAGGAGCGGTCCCTGGTCCCGGCCACCTGTTTCGGCTCGATGGCCAGGCGCCGGCCCCCGGCTTCGATCCACCCCTGCCAGCGGCCGAACTGGGCAAAACGGGAGGTGTCCATGACCACGCGGTCCTGGCGCCGCATGAGGCTGCGCGGCTCCTCGATGGGCGCGGTGCGGGCGGTGAAGGTCAGGTCGCCGGAGATGCCGGTTTCGTTGGGTGTCAGGACCACCCGCACCTTCTTCATGGGCTGCACTACCTCCACCCTCAGGGGGCCTACTTCCGTCCGGTTCCGCGCCAGGGGAGCCAGACGCGAAGCGTGGAAGCTGTGCTGCACGCCGGCGACGACCACGCTGAAGGAAGCATCCATGACCCGCCGGTTGGGATACAGCCCCAGGGTGACGACGAAGATCAGCCCGTCGTGCTCGGAGATGCCATTGAACCAGTAGCGGTCGTAGAAGTTGAAGTCGGTAGTGCCGGGCTGCGCCACCGGCTCCGGGGTCTGATGGATAGGATAGTCGTCGAAATCCGAGATCATGGCTCATCCTCCCCCTTTGGTGAACCGGGAGATGGTGTCCTCAAGCTGCAGGAACAGGGTCATGTCGCCCTCTATTTTGAGCTTGCCGTCGGTCCAGGCCTTGAACTTCTCCAGTTCGCCCCTCTGCATTCGGGCCCAGTCCTCCGCCGAGACCACCAGGCCGCATTCCGGGTTTTCGGCCAGGCCCTCGAACTTGGTGGCCTTCCCCCTGTCACACACCAGGTACCAGTCGCTCCCGCCCGGGCCGGTCATCCGGAACTGGACCGTGACCTTTATCTGCTCCACGTTGGTGACCTGCCGCTGAGGGGTCGAGGGAGGGGCCAGGTCCAGGAGGGCAGCCAGCCTCTGGTGCCCCACGGTGTTGAACTCACTGGCGTCCCCCGGTATGGCCACCCCCATCTTTTTGAAGTTCTTGAATATCTGGGCCATGATGATGCCGAAGAAGAGGGCGGCCACCACCTCCTGATAGAGCAGGTGCCTGGTGGCGAAACCGGTTATCTCCTCATAGCGCCGGATGGTCTCCTCCCTGCTGGGGCTCCCTTCCGTGCGGGGGACGCCGTAGCCGTCGCTGTGCTGCCAGTCGCAGAACAGGAACCAGGCCAGGTCGGCCTCGGGATCGCCCAGGAACGACATCTCCCAGTCCAGGATGGCCACCAGGTCCAGGGTCTCCTCGTTGTACATGGTGTTGGGCAGGCGCGGGTCGCCCCAGCAGAGCGTCGCCCGCTCCGGCGCATACCGGTGGTCCTTGAGCCACTGCAGCGCGGTCTCGAATATGGGCTGCGAGTCTCCCTCCTTCATCCATTTCAGGTACATGTCCAGGTACTCGATCTGCCGGTCCACCGGGCCTGTGCCGGGCTTCGGGACGCCGAGGAAGGAGAGCCCCAGCTTCTTCCAGTCCAGCAGGTGCACCCTGGCCATGTTCTCCAGGGCCTCCCACCACATCCTGGCGCGGTTGGCGGGCGTGGCGTTGAAGTAGATCCCGGACGTGTGGTAGGGCGGGTACTCGTTCACCACGGTGCCCTGGAGCTTCTCCATGACGTAGAAGGGCGTCCCCAGCACCTCGGGATCCTCCTCCAGCCACAGCATCCTGGGCACTGGCACCTTTGCCTTGCCCAGAGCCTTCATCACCCTGAACTGCTTGACCAGGGCCACCTCGGGAAACACCGGGTAGGCCCGGGGAGGGGTGCGCAGCACCATGCCGCGGCTGACGTGCTTCTGGCCCTCTTTCCACCTGGCGTCGAAGAGCATGGTCTCGTTGGAGAACCCGGCCCCGGACCGGGCGGTGTTCTCCATCACCAGATCTGCGGCCCTGGGCATCTTCTGCAGCAGCCAGCGCGAAAGCCTGGCCTGTAGCTCGGTGGGACCCATCTGTCGAGCCTGCATTCTCTTCCTCCTTCCTGGTATCGTTGGCGCCGGGAGCATTCGCGGCCAGCCCGCCGGGGGCCACCCGGCGCGGCCCCTCTGAGTCAGCGCTGGCCCCTGATGGCCCGCCCGTGCCAGCGCCGATGATCCGCGCTAACCGAACATGGTCCGCTCCTGGGAGGCCAGAAGCACTACGGGGGCCGTCCTCAGGCCGGAGCTGACGGCCTGGTGGGTGCCCAGGTAGCCCGCGCCTCCGGCATCGTGCCCCACGTAGAACAGCCCCTGGAGGGGCGACCTGACTGACGGTTTGCTCTTGCCGCAGTAGCCGACGCTCACCGCCAGCCCCACCGCCTCCCCGCCCAGGCCGGGCAGCACCGAGTCCCGGGTGAGGGCCGATACCTGGGCCGGGCCGACATAGCCTTCCCTGGCTTCGATGTACCTGGCTTCCCGCGGGAACATTTCGACGAACTGCTGGTCCACCTTCTCCTGCAGCGCCCGGATCTCCCTGGCCTTCGGGTCCGGACGGCACCAGGTCCCGATCAGCAGCATCTGCTTCCCCGCGGGGGCCATGTCCGGGTCGAAATGGGACGGGTTGACGGCGTATATCGACACCACCGGAGGAATCGCCCCGGCGCGCATCTGCTCGTGCCGCTGCACATCGATGTAGCTGTCCGCGGATGTCCCTATGTAGACACCCTGCTCCATGACCCGCTCCCGGAAGATGTAGCGCTGGCAGCAGAAGCCCAGGCTGGGGACGATGCCCCTCACGTAGTTGACATAGCCCTGGTCAAAGTGCTTCTCTCCCACCAGCTTGAGCACGGTGGGCTGTATGCCGGCATTGCTGACCACGATGGGCGCCTTGAAGAGACCGTCCCTGGTGGCCACCCCGGCCACCCGTCCCTTCTCGATCGCTATCCTCTCCACCCTGGCCCTGAGCTTGAGCTCCCCGCCGTGCGACTTCAGGGCGGCGGCGATGTCTTTGACCAGCTTGAAGTATCCCCCCCGGGGATAGGCATTGGTGCTGCTGGCAAATATCTGCATGATCTTGGCCAGCTCCCATATGGCCACCAGCTCATACAGGCCGGTGGCCAGAAGGTTGGACTGGACGGCCAGGAAGCTGAACAGCGGGCGGGGGAGTTCGCCATGCTGGGCCACCCACTGGCGGACGCTGACGTCAGAGAGGGCGTCCAGCTGCTCCGGGGTCATCAGGGCCATCTCCGCCAGGACCTTCATGGCCGTCTCCGTCTGGGCCGGGGTGAGCTGCCAGGCCTTGAACATGTTGATGGTGGAATCTATGTCCTGTCTTCGGGGGAGGTTGACCGTGGTCACCCATCTGCCTCTCGGTTGGCGGTACATCAGGGCGTTGGACCCCGGCGAAAGGTCCAGCTTCTGGGCAATCCCCAGCTGCTCGAAGGCGTCCTTGAATGGCCCGGTTTCCATGGGTATGCCGTAGGTGGGCCACATCTCGCCCGCAAAGCCTCTCACCGAGATCCCCATCTGTTTGCCGCCCGGGGACTTGTTCTTGTCGATCACCAGGACCTTCCGGCCCCATTTGGCCAGGAGGGCGCCGCACACCAGGCCCCCCAGGCCGGCGCCCACCACTATGACGTCATACTCTTTATTGGACATACCAGAACCCCCCTTTCTGTTCGCCCGGCAGGCCGCAGGCGGCCAGGCGAGATGGCCCAAGGACGGTGAAGTGCTGGACTGGAAGAGTAGTCTGGGCCGGCGCCGGGTGTCTGTCAGGGATTGCCTGACAGACGGGCGGCCAACGCCTGACGGCGGGGGTCTGTCAGCGGGCCTGACAGATGCTCGGCCAACGCCTGACGGCGGGGGTCTGTCAGGGATTGCCTGACAGACGGGCGGCCAGCGCCTGACGGCGGCCGGCTCCCGTTACTACTTTCCCCGGGTGAAGATGCGCGGCGCTATCAGCTTGCGCAGCTCCTCAAGGACAAAGATGCCGGCTGCCACCGCGACAATCACTCCCCAGTCCTGGACAGACAGGGGCACGGTGTAGAAGAGCCTCTGGAACGGCGGGGCATAGACGACCATCATCTGAAGAAGGATGGCCAGACCTATGGCGCCCAGCAGCAAACGGTTGCTGAACAGGCCCAGCTTGAAGAGCGACTGTTGATCAGAGCGGGCATTGAGGGTGTTGAGCCACTGGAAAGCCACCAGCAGGCAGAAAGCCATGGTCCTGGCTTTGTCCAGCCCGACCCTCGGCAGCTCCCACCTGAAGAGGAGCAGTGTCCCCGCGGCCATGAACAGGGCGATGAAGATGATCCTCAACAGCATTCCGCTATAGAGGATTCCTGAGTCCCGCCGCCGCGGCGGCTCCGTGAGGACATTGGAGTGCTTCGGCTCCAGGCTCAAGGGCACGGTGCAGACGCCGTCGGTGACCATGTTTATCCAGAGGATCTGGACCGTGACCACGGGCAGGGCCATGCCGGAGGCGATAGCCACAATCCAGGTGAAGAGCTCGCCCACGTTGGTGCTCAAGAGATAGAAGACAGAGCGGCGGATGTTGCTGAAGATGACTCTTCCCTCTTCCACCGCCGACACTATGGAGGCGAAGTTGTCATCGGTGAGGACCATGTCCGAAGCTTCGCGAGCGACATCGGTGCCTTTGATGCCCATGGCTATACCGATATCGGCCGCCCTCAGCGCCGGTCCGTCATTCACGCCGTCTCCGGTGACGGCCACGGTGTAGCCCTTGGACTTCATGGCATTGACTATCCTCAGCTTGTGGACCGGCTCCACGCGGGCAAAGACCGAGACGCTTTCTATCCCGGCGCTGAGCTCTTCGTCGCTCATCCGGGCCAGCTCCAGGCCGGTGACCGCACCTCCGGGTGGGAGACCGAGCTCATCAGCAATAGCCACCGCTGTGGCTTTCTGGTCCCCGGTTATCATCATCACCTTGATGCCGGCCCGTTTGCAGTCGGCGATGGCCCTCTTGGCCTCCTGCCGGGGTGGGTCAATCATCCCTACCAGGGCCACCAGGGTCAGGGCGCCATTGAGGTGCTGGTGAGTCAGCTGCTCCGGAGCAGCGGGGCATTCGGCATAGGCCAGCGCCATCACCCGCAGCGCCTTCGATGCCATCGCCCGGTTCTCCTCCTCAACCTCAGCCATCTTCTCCGGGGTCATTTCCCGGGCCACGCCATCCACCAGCATCTGGCGGCTCATCGCCAGCACCTTGTCTACTGCTCCCTTCACGTAGACCACCGCCCCCATGTCCGGATCGGGATGGAGAGTGGCCATGTAGCGCTTTTCGCTGGTGAAAGGCATCTCAGCCAGTCGCGGCTGCTCCGCCCACAGTGCATCTCTGTCCAGTCCCGCCTTGAGAGCGGCTACCAGCAAGGCCCCCTCAGTGGGGTCACCCAGGAGCTGATGCTTGTCACCGGCCGATTGCAGCGTGGAGTCATTGCACAGGGCGCTGATCTTGAGGGACAGAAGCAGGGCCGGATCCTTCGCCGGTTCAATCTCCTGACCGTTTTCCCGGAAATCTCCCTCCGGGCGGTAGCCGGCTCCGGTGACTTCTATCGTCCTGCCGGAAACATACATCTGGCGCAGCGTCATCTCGCTCTCGGTCAGGGTGCCGGTCTTGTCCGAGCAGATGGCGGTAACAGCGCCCATCGTCTCCACCGCCGTCAGTTTCCGGATGAGAGCGTGTTTCCTGGCCATCCGCCTCATCCCCATAGCCAGGACTACGGTTACCATGACCGGGAGGCCTTCAGGAATGGCTGAGACAGTGGCGGCTACCGCCAGGGCGAACATGTCTTCGAAGCCATATCCCCTGATCACCCCGATGAGAATGAGCACCACGATAATGCAGAACGCCAGGATGCCGACCTGGCGCCCCAGCCGGGCCACATTGCGTTGAAGCGGAGTAGGCGGGGGCTTGGTCTCCTGGACCTGGGCGGTGATCTGGCCGATCTCGGTTTGCATGCCGGTAGCCGTGACCACGGCCGTGCCTCGGCCGTTAACCACGGTGCACCCCATGTGCGCCATGTTGCCCATGTCCGCTATCGTGGCCTCACCTTCAATAGCGCCGGTGAATTTCTCCACCGGGACCGATTCGCCGGTCAGGATGGACTCATCTACCGACAGGTTCACCGCTTCAATCAGCCTGGCGTCAACGGGAACCTTGTCTCCGGCCTCAAACAGGACCACATCGCCGGGGACCAGGTCATGGGCGGAGATCCTGGCAACGGATCCCTGCCTCAGTACCCTGGCATGGGGCGTGGCCAGCCGTTTGAGACCTTCCATTGCCTGTTCCGCCTTGCTCTCCTGGACGAAACCGATTACGGCATTGAGGACCAGCACGGTCATGATGACTGCCGCATCGGCCGATTTGCGCAGAACGGCCAATTCAATTACGACGGCAAAAAGCAGGATATAGATGAGGGGGCTGGCGAACTGGCGCAGAAAGACGATGATGGCCGGTCGTTTGCCCTTTTCCGCCAGTCGATTGGGCCCATACCGCTGCAATCGCTCCCTGGCTGCTTCATCAGAGAGGCCGGACTGCGAGGTGTCAAGCTCCTTCAGGGCCTGGGCCACGGACAGATTGTGCCAATTCACCAGCACATGTTCCTTTCATGGATGGGCGCTCCCTCCGCCTGAGTGAGCCGGGCACCTCGGGCTCCGCCTGGTGCAGCCGGCGCGGAAGCGCGCTGGCGGGTTGCCCGCCGGGCAGTATTCGACCCGAAAGCCGGGTGACCTAAGTATATCAGGTATGGCCTGGCGCAAAAGGGAAGGGCGACCTTGCGGTCGCCCTTTCGCTATCTAAGCTGGGCTGGTTCCCCCGGGCCGCCGCTGCCGGCCGGCCCCGGGTCCGCCCCGGCGCTAGAACTGCTCCAGAAGGCCCGAGATCTGCTTGAAGGTGAACACCGGCCCATCCTTGCAGACGTACTTGTCACCGACGTTGCACCGGGCGCACTTGCCCAGGCCGCACTTCATCTTGCCTTCGAGGGTGGTGACGATCTGCTCGTCAGCGAAGCCCAGCTTCTTCAGCTCGGTCAGGGTGAACTTGATCATGATGGGCGGGCCGCAGATGATGGCCACGGAGTTCTCCGGCGAGAGCTGCCGTTCCTTGACCACCGCCGGGATGAGGGCCACCCGGCCGGTCCACTTGTCGTCCTTGGCGTCCACCGTGAGCTCCAGCGTGGTCCGGGGGGCCCCCGCCCAGGTGTCGAACTCGTTGGCGAACACCAGGTCGGAGGGCGTGCGGGCGCCATTGAGGATGAACAGGTCCCCATAGTCATCACGATGGTCCAGGACGGTCAGTATGATGGGCCGCAGCGGCGCGAAGCCGATGCCTCCCCCGATGATGTGGATATTCTTCCCCTTGAACTGGTCCATGGGGAAGAAGTTGCCGAAGGGCCCCCGCACGCCAACGGAGGCGCCGGGCTCCAGGTCGTGCAGGGAGCTGGTGACCGTGCCCACCTTCCTTACCGCTACCTCGATGGGCCCCTTGCGGTAGGCCACGGAGGTCAGGCCGAAGGGCGACTCCCCGGTGCCGAAGGCGGAGACGAAAACGAACTGCCCCGGCCTGTAGTCGAACTTGGCCTTGAAGTCGGGGTCAGCCAGCTCGATCTGGAACAGCCGGACATCAGGGGTCAGGTCGACCACATTCTGCAGTGTCGCCATGTGCGGGAGTAGTGGATTCTGGTTGTTACTCACCTTTGGCCCCCAGTTTCTGGACGTCTTGTATGATCTCACGGATATCGATGTTCACCGGGCAGGACTTCACGCATCTTCCGCAGCCGATGCAGTGACTGACGCCGAACTGCTCCGGGAAGTACAGAAGCTTGTGGGCGAAACGCTGCCTCATCCGGATGCCCTTGTTGGCCCGGGGATCGTGGCCGCCGGCGATCTTGGTGAACCCCGCGGACTGGCAGCTCTCCCAGCTGCGCACCCGGTCGGACTTCCCCTTGTTGGGGTAGTCCCTGATGTCGAAGCAGTAGCAGGTGGGGCAGACGTAGGAGCACATGTTGCAGTGCAGGCACCGGTCGGCCAGGCGTCCCCAGTAGGGATCGTCGAAGTTGGCGCGCAGCTTCTTGTTGACGCCCTCGGCCGGCACCTTTGACAGCTCGGCCGCCCTGGGCTTGGCTGCAGTGCTCTCCGACAGCGCCGAGTCCGGCAGGAGCGCCTTGCCCTTATCCGTCAGCACCTCCACCAGGTAGCCGTCCGCCACCTCGGTGAGCATGATATCCAGGCCGGCGGGGTCGTCCGGGCCGCCGCCCATGCTGGAGCAAAAGCATTCCGGGCAGGCCTTGAGGCAGGCCATGCCCACCAGTGTGGTCTTGTCCCGGTGCTCCCGGTAGAGGGGATCGGCCGGCTCTTCCAGGAAGGGCTTGTCCAGGGCGATGACGCCCTTGGCATCACAGGGCCGCAGGCCGAAGATGACGGTCTCCCGCTCCACCCTGGCCGGGACCAGCTCGATTTCGCCGCCGTCCTTCCTCTCCATGCTGAAGAGGACCTCTGTCGGTGGGAAGAAGAATTCCTTGGGCGACATGTCGGTGTTGACATAATCCGAGGCAATGTCCTCCACCCGGTCCACGTCCTTGAACAGCAGGAGGTCTCCGGCCTTCGTCGGCGCTACGAGGCGCCGGGTTTCGCGCACCTTGCCCAGCCAGGAGCTCAGGTCCTTCTTGGCTATGAACTTGCTCATTCTCCCACCCCCAGCTTCTCGTCCTTCTGGAACGCGGCGAGGGGCTGCGGCGTATCCGGGTCCATGCCCGGTTGGAACTTGAAGAGCGTCATCACTTCTTTCTCCAGCTTGCGGTTCAGCAGGCTGAGGGGGATGTTCACCGGGCACACCAGCTCGCAGGAGTTGCAGCCAATGCAGCGCCCGCTGAGGTGAAAGGCCCGCATGGTGTTCCACATCTCGTTCTCCGCCGGGGCGATCCTGATGCCCACCCAGAGCGGATCAAGGCGGTCCACGAAGCATTCTCCGCAGTAGCAGCCGGGGCAGGTCTGGCGGCAGGCGTAGCAGCGGATGCAGCGGGCAAACTCCTTCTCCCAGAAGGCCTGCCTTTCCTGCCACGACTTGCCTTCCATGGCGGTGACGTCAGGGTAGGCCTCGGCCGGCGGCTCTGCCTTCCGGGGCTCGCCGATCAGGATGTCGTAGACCACCGGGTTGCGCTGCTGGCACAGCTGGCAGGCCTCGCGCAGCTTGTCCCCGGTCTGGTTCCAGTCGGTCTTCACTATGCCCGGGCACACCACCCCGATAACGACCACCTTCTCCCGGTCCAGCTGGTGCTCGTTGATGAGGAGGTTGATGGCCCGGGAGTCGCACGGCTTGACCACGACGGCCGTGGTCTTGTCCTTGCGGTTCAGGAGATACTTCACCAGGTTGTGCCGGCAGGTCTGGTCGAAGATCAGCCTGTCTGCCTCCTGGGCGTTGTAGGCGAACATGGGGCGGGCGTTCTGGCCGTCGGTGGCGCGCTCGTAGCCGATGACGCAGTCCACCTTCTTGCTCTCCAGGAGCTCCTTGGCCTTGGCGCGAATCTGCTCAGTCTCGCTCATTTCGTTGCCTCCGCAACCTGGGCCTTCCGGGGGCCAAGTTTGGTCAGGTCCTCAGTGAAGGAGGTGACCACCTTTGACCAACGCTTGCCCTCTGAGGCGGAGACCCACTCCACCCGGAACCTGGCCGCCTCGATGCCCAGGTATTCCAGGAAGGGCCTCAGCAGCGCGAAACGGCGGCGGGCATAGTAGTTGCCCTCCGTGTAGTGACAGTCACCGGGGTGACAGCCGGCGATGAGCACACCATCGGCGCCCATCTGGAAGCTCTTCACTATCAGGAGAGGGTCCACCCTGCCGGAGCATGGCACGCGCACGATACGGATGTTCGGGGGGTAGACCATACGGGCGGTGCCGGCACTGTCGGCCCCGGCGTAGCTGCACCAGTTGCACAGGAACCCCACGATTCTGGGTTGAAACTCTACTGCCATAACGATACCACCTCAGCCAGTAATTGCTGCTGTGTGAAGCCGCGCAGGTTGGCGGCCCCGAATCTGCAGGCGGCCACGCAGAGTCCGCAGCCCTTGCAGAGGCTCTCATTGGTCACCGACACCGTGCGGCCGTCCCGCAGCTTCTGGGACTCGATGGCGCTGAAGGGACAGACCTCCTGGCACATCAGGCAGCCGCTGCACTTCGCCGGGTCTATCGCAGAGACCATGGGGTCGCTGGTCAGGAACTCCTGGCTGAACAGGGCCGCCACCTTGGCCGCCGCGGCGCTCCCCTGGGCCACCGACTCGGGGATGTCCCGCGGCCCCACACAGGAGCCGGCCAGGAATATGCCGTCGGTCTGGGTCTCCACCGGTCGCAGCTTGGGATGGGCCTCGATGAAGAAGTGGTTGGTGTCGTAGCTGACCTTGAGCGTCTGGGCCAGCTCGGCCGCGCCGTCGTTGGCCTCGGCGGCCGTGGCCAGGACCACCATGTCGGCGGCTATCTCAACGGGCCTGCCGATGAGGGAGTCCTCGCCGCAGACTATGACCTTGTCGCCATCCTGGAACAGCTTGGAGACCCGCCCGCGGAGCCACAGGGTGCCGTATTCCTGCTGGGCGCGGCGGGAGAACTCATCGAAGTCCTTGCCGCCGGCGCGGATGTCGATGTAGAAGATGTAGCACTGCACGTTGGGGTCGTGCTCCTTCAGCATGATGGCCTGCTTGGCCATGTACATGCAGCAGAACTTGCTGCAGTAGCTGTGGCCCTTGAGCTCATCCCGCGAGCCGACGCAGGAGATGAAGACCACGGTGTGCGGGTGCTTGCCGTCCGAAGGGCGGACCACCTCGCCGCTGGTGGGGCCGGAAGCGTTCATCAGCCGCTCCATCTGCAGGCCGGTGATCACGTCCGGCAGGCGGCCGTAACCATACTCCCCGTAGGCCCTGGGATCGGAGGTCTTGTACCCGGTGGCCACGACGATGGACCCTATCTGGTAGGTGACCACCTCATCCTTCATTTCGTGATTGATGGCGCCGGCCTGGCACAGCTTCACGCACTCGCGGCACTCGGAGCAGACGCCACAGGCCAGGCATCTCTTCGCTTCCTCGATGGCCTGCTCCCGGGTGAAGCCGAGCTCGACCTCGGCGAAGCTCTTGAGGCGCGAGTCCACCGGCATCTCCGCCATCTTCAGGCGGGGCTTGGCCGGGAACTTGGCCTTGAGCTCCTCGATCTCCTGATCGCCGGGCTTGGCGGCTTCAGCCTTTGGCTCCGGAACGGTGGGCAGTGGCTCTCCCGCCAGGTACAGGTTGATGGAGGCCGCAGCCTTGCGGCCGGAGGCCATGGCGTCGACCACCATCAGGGGGCCGGTGACCGCGTCGCCGCAGGCAAAGATGCCGGCGACGCTGGTGGCCAGGCTGGCCTCGTTCACCTTCACCGTGCCGCGGCCGGTGGCGGCGATCTCCGGGTCTTGGGCGAAGGACAGGTTGGGGGCCTGGCCCAGGGCCGGGATGATGGTATCTACATCCAGCTTGAACTCGGAGCCCGGTATGACCTCCGGGCGGGGCCGGCCGCTGGCGTCCGGCGCTCCCAGCTTCATCTTCACGCACTCCATGGCTGTCACCTTGCCGCCCTCGGCGATCACCTTGGTGGGCGCGGTGAGGAGCATGATCTGGATGCCCTCCGCTTCGGCGGCCTCGATCTCGACGTCGTTGGCCGGCATCTCATCGCGTCCGCGGCGGTAGACGATGGTCACGGTGCTGCCCAGGCGGCGGGCCACCCGCGCGGCATCGATGGCGGTGTTGCCGCCGCCGACGACGGCCACGCGCTGGCCGATCTCCACCTTCTGGCCCAGGTTGACCGCCCTCAGGAAGTCAATGCCGTGGAAGACGCCCGACGATTCCTCGCCCGGCACTCCCAGCTTCAGGCTGTTGTGGGCGCCGCTGGCCAGGAGCACAGCATCGAAGAGCTTCTGCAGCTCCGACAGCTTCGGCTTCTCTCCCACCCTGACGTTGGTCTCTATCTTCACTCCCAGCTTCTGGATGTACTCGATGTCCCTCTTGAGCTCTTTCCTGGGCATGCGGTACTCCGGTATGCCCACGCGCACCATGCCGCCGGGCTCGGGCAGCGCCTCGAATATGGTCACCTCGTGGCCGGCCAGGGCCAGGTCATGGGCCGCCACCAGCCCCCCGGGACCGGCGCCGACGATGGCCACCTTCTTGCCGGTCCTGGTGATCTCGGGCACCGGCAGGTCGCCGATGTCGTACTGATCAGAGGCGAACCTCTTCAGAGAGCAGATGGACAGCGGCTCATCCACGAAGCCCCGCTTGCAGGCCTGCTCGCAGGGATGGAAGCAGACGCGGCCCAGGGCGGCCGGCAGGGGGTTGGTCCGCCGTATCAGCTCGTAGGCTTCCTTGAACTTGCCGCTGGCGATGAGGGCCAGGTACCCCTGGACGTCCATGTGAATGGGGCAGGTGCTCTTGCAGGGAGGGGTCTCCCGCTTGTCGATGACATACTTGTTGGGCACGGCCTGGGGGAACGGGATGTAGACCGCCTTGCGCTGGCCCAGGCCCATGTTGAAGTCGCTCGACACCTCCACGGGGCACTCCTTGGTGCAGTCACCGCAGGCGGTGCACTTCTTGATATCGATGTAGCGGGCCTTCTGCTTGATCTTGACCTCGAAGTTGCCCACGAACCCCTTGACTTCCTGCACCTCGGCGCAGGAGAGCAGGGTGATATTGGGGTGCTGGGCCACGTCCACCATCTTGGGCGTGAGAATGCAGGCCGAGCAGTCCAGGGTAGGAAAGGTCTTGTCCAGCTGGGCCATGCGCCCGCCGATGGTCGGCTCCCGCTCTACCAGCACCACCTCGTGGCCGGAGTTGGCGATGTCCAGCGCCGCCTGGATGCCGGCCACGCCGCCGCCGATGACCAGGGCCCGCTTGGTGAGGCCGAAGCGCTTGGGGAAGAGGGCCTCATCGCGGCTCACCTTGGCCACCGCCATTCTCACCAGCTCGATGGCCTTGGCGGTGGCGGCGTCCTTGTCGTTGCCATGCACCCAGCTGCAATGCTCCCGCAGGTTGGCTATCTCCAGCAGGTATGGGTTGAGCCCCGCCTGGGCCACGGTCTTGCGGAAGGTGTTCTCATGCATGCGGGGCGAGCAGTTGCCGATGACGACGCGGTTCAGTCGGTTCTTGACGATGGCGTCGCGCACCGAAAGCTGGCCCGGCTCGCTACAGGTGTACTTGTTGGCGTCCACGAAGGCCACCCCGGGGAACCTTGCAGCCGCCTCCAGCACCTTGTCGATGTTGATGGTGCCGCCAATGTTGGCGCCGCAGTAGCAGATAAATACTCCAGTTCTAGCCATAGCCTAACCCCTCTATGCGAGTCCCTTGTTCTTCAGCATGGGCATGGGATCCGTGAAATGCTTGTCCAGGTCCAGCGCCGCGGGCGTCAGCCCCATCGCCAGCCCGGCGATCTGGGTGAAGTAGAGCACGGGCATGTTGAGCTTGGCACCGTATTGCTTGGTCATCTCATTCTGGTACGCATCCAGGTTCATCTGGCACATCGGGCAGGCGACCGCGACGCAGTCGGCCCCCAGCTTCTTGGCCTGGCCCAGGATGCGGTACGAAAGCTTCACCACGATATCCTGCCGGGAAAGCGGAAGGCTGGCCCCGCAGCAGGCGGTCTTGAAGTCCCACTCGAGCGGCTGCGCGCCCAGCGCCGCCATCAGCCGGTCCATCATCTGGGGGTTCTCGGGATCATCGAACTCGGTGATCTCGTGGGGGCGCACCAGCAGGCAGCCGTAGTAGGAAGCCACCTGGAGGCCCTTGAGCGGCCTGGTGATGGCCAGCGAATTCCGGCGCTCATCCAGTATCTGCAGCAGGTGCACCACCTCGGTCTTGTTGGCCAGGGAGCCACCGATGGCCCTCGCGGTCCGGTCCGCCACGGCCTGGTCCGCCAGGGCGTGCTGGGTATGCTTCAGGCGGTTGAAGCACATGGCGCAGGCCACGGCCAGGGGCAGGCCGGTGGCCTCGGCCGAGCGCAGGTCGCGGGCCGGCAGCGTGGTGGCCAGCATCTCGTTGGTGGTGTGGGCCGACGACGCCCCGCAGCACGTCCAGCCCTCCAGCTCCTGCAGCTCTATCCCCATCTGCTTGCACACGGCGCGGGCCGAGACGTCATACTCTTTGGCGGTGGAATGGAGGGTGCAACCCGGATAGTAAGCGTAGACGTTGGTGGTCATGCTAGTGCCTGTCCTCTGCCCCGGCCGCGGGGGCCCTGGACCCCGCCGCGCTCCTGGAGGCGGCAAAGATCCTCTTGACTTCCGAGGCCCCGGAGACACTGGGCGGCTTGAATACCAGCTTGCCCTTGGAGAGCATGTTGAGGCCCATGCCCATGTTGGAGAAATCGAGCGTCTTCATGACGTACTTGGCGCTCAAGGTGAGCTCGTGGGCCCTCCCGTACTGCTCGACCGCCTTCAGGAACTCCTGGTGGAAGGCATTCACCTTCTTGACCGCCGGCGGGGTGCCCTCAATGGTGGCCAGTATCCTCAGGGACTCCATGACCTTGGCGATGTCGATCTTGGCCGGGCACCGGGAGGAGCAGGTCTCGCAGGAGACACAGAGCCAGATAGTGGAGCTCTGCATGACGTCTTTCTTCTGCCCCAACTGGATGAGGCGCATGATCTGTCGCGGCCCCAGGTCCATAGCGTAGTCCACAGGGCAACCGGCGCTGCACTTGCCGCACTGGTAGCAGTCGAAGATGCGCTGGCCGCTCTGCTTCTCAACGAAGGTCCGGAGATCGCTGACAGGTGAAGGTGTGACACTGGCTCCAGTCACCATCAGTTCATCTCTCCCGTCAGAATGGCTCGAGGCATACAAACGGGCGGCTTCCCACCGCCCATTCGCCACCTCTTCGAGCCTCATATAGATTTTACGATAAACGCCATCACAAGGCAAAGGGAGATCAAGCACGGTCCGGCCTGGATTTGCCCGGGGGCTGGCTGCCCCTCATGGCGGGGCGGTGTCAGCTGAGCACGCCCTCCAGCTCGGCCAGCAGCTGCTGCTGTGTGAAGCCGCGCAGGTTGGCGGCCCCGAAACGGCAGCCGGCCACACACAGGCCGCAGCCCTTGCAGAGGCTCTCGTTGACCACCGCTACCGTTCGGCCATCGCGAAGGACCTTGGTGTCGATGGCCTTGAAGGGGCATATCGTGGTGCAGAGCAGGCAGCCGCTGCACTTGGCCTGATCGATGGACGAGACCATGGGGTCGGCCACCAGGAAGTCCTGGCCAAAGAGGGCCGCCACCTTGGCCGCTGCCGCGCTGCCTGAGGCCACGGACTCCGGGATGTCGCGGGGGCCGACGCAGGCGCCGGCCACGAACACGCCGTCGCTCATGGTCTCCACCGGGCGCAGCTTGGGATGGGCCTCGACAAAGAACTCGTTGACATCATAGGAGACCTTGAGCGTTTGGGCCAGGTTCGACGCCCCGGCGCTGTGCTCCATGCCGACGCCCAGGACCACCATGTCGGCCGGTATCTCCACCATGTCGCCCAGGAGGGTGTCCTCCCCCCGCACGATCAGCTTCCCGTCCTCCTGGCGTATCCGGGAAACCTTGCCCCGGATGTAGGTGGCGCCGCTCTCCTGAGCCCGCTTGTAGAACTCCTCGTAGTCCTTGCTGACGGCCCTGACGTCCATGTAGAAGATGTAGCAGTTGACCTCCGGGTCGTGCTCCTTGAGCATGATGGCGTGCTTGGCGATGTACATGCAGCAGACCTTGCTGCAGTAGGTGTGCCCCCGCTGCTCATCCCTGGACCCGACGCAGGTGATGAAGACCACCTCCTTGGGGTGGGCCCCATCCGAGGGGCGCATCACCTCGCCGTTGGTGGGCCCCGAGGCGCTCATAAGGCGCTCCAGCTCCAGGCCCGTGATGACATCGGGGTGCCGGCCGGCGCCCAGCTCCGTGTAGCCCCTGGGGTCGAACGGCTGGTAGCCGGTGGCCACGATGATGGCCCCAAAGCGGTCGGTGATGACCTGGTCGGTCTGCTGCCAGTCGATGGCCTGGGTGGGGCAGATCTTCTCGCAGATGCGGCACTGGGGAGGGGCCTTGCCCTCCTTGCCGGCGGCCTCCCAGTCCAGGTACTTGATGTAGCGGCAGCTGGCAGTGTCCACCACCGGTTTTGGCGGCACCGCCTGGGGGAACGGTATGTAAATGGCGGGGCGCTTCCCCAGGTTCAGGTGAAACTCGGAGTCCACCTTGACCGGGCATTTCTGCCAGCAGGTGCCGCAGCCGGTGCACTTGGTGTGGTCCACCTTGCGTGCCTTCTGGGTGATGCTGACCTCGAAGTTGCCCACGAAGCCCTTGATCTCCTTGACCTCGGCGCTGGTCATGAGCGTGATATTGGGGTGCTGGGCCACATCCACCATCTTGGGGGTGAGGATGCATGATGAGCAGTCCAGGGTGGGGAAGGTCTTGTCCAGCTGGGCCATGCGCCCGCCGATGGTGGATTCCCGCTCCACCAGGACCACCTGGTAGCCGGCGGCGGCGATGTCCAGGGCCGCCTGTATGCCCGCTATGCCTCCGCCGATGATCAGGGTCTTCTTGGTAATGGGCACCTTCTGGGGGAAGAGCGCTTCGTGCCGGGCCACCTTGGCCACCGCCATCCTGATGAGGTCGATGGACTTCGCAGTGGCGTCCTCTTTGACGTCGCTGTGCACCCAGCTGCAGTGCTCCCGGATGTTGGCCACCTCCATCAGGTACGGGTTGAGGCCGGCCGCCGCCACGGTCCGGCGGAAGGTGTTCTCATGCATGCGGGGTGAGCACGCGGCGATGACCACCCGGTCCAGGCGGTTCTTCTGGATGGCCTCCCGGATGGCGGCCTGGCCCGGCTCGCTGCAGTTGTACTTGTTCTCTTCAGCGTGGGCCACCTTCGGCATCTTCCTCACCGCCTCGAGGACCCGGGGGACATCCACCGCTCCGGCGATGTTGGTGCCGCAATGACAGATGAAGACTCCAATCCTGGCCATGGTCTACCTGCTCAACTCCCTTTCCCGGCCTTCCCCGTCATAGCGACTCCGCCAGCAGCTCCGAGATGTCCTTCACTGCGATCCGGCCCGGCTGGTCAGTGGTAAGGATGCTGTCCTCGAAATTGAGGATGCAGTAGGGGCAGGCCGCCGCCAGCACGCTGGCGCCGGTGGCCGCCGCCTGCTCCAGTCTCAGGTCCGACAGCCTCTCTCCCTTCCTGGTTTCCATCCATATGCGCCCCCCGCCGCCGCCGCAGCAGATGCTGTCCGGCCCGCTGTCGGGCATCTCCACCAGCTCAATCCCGGGGATGCTCCGCAGCAGCTGCCGGGGCGCATCGTACACGCCGCTGTGGCGCCCCAGGTAGCATGGGTCGTGGTAGGTCACCTTCGCGTCCACCGGCTTGACGGGCTTCAGACGGCCCTCCCTGAGCAGCTGCGCCATGAACTCGGTGTAGTGGACCACCTCGAAGTTGCCTCCCAGCTTGGGGTACTCGTTCTTGAAGGTGTAAAGGCAGTGCGGCGAGGTCACCACGATCCGGCTGAGGCCGCTGTCGGTAAAAGCGGCGATGTTGTTGCGGGCCAGCTTCTGGAAGAGGGTCTCGTTCCCCGACTTGCGCACGCTCTCCCCGCAGCAGTTCTCTCTGTCGCCGGTGACGGCGAACCTGACGCCGGCCTTCCGGAGCACGCTGGCGGTGGCCCGGGCCACCCGCCGCACGTTCGGGTCGTAAGCGGGCACGCAGCAGGAGAAGTAGAGCACCTCGGCATTCTCGGCGACGGTGGGGATCTCCCCATCGATGATCCAGTCGGTTCGCCTCTCGGCCGGCTCGCCCAGCGGGTTCCCGGTGCCGGCGATGTTCTTGAGGGTGACCCTCAGCGAGTCCGGCAGATGCCCAGCGCCCATCTCGACTACGATGTTGCGCAGCGCCCTCATGATATCGATGATGGCCACGCCGCGGGGGCACCGGTCGACGCAGGCGCGGCAAGTGGCGCAGGTCCAGGCGTCTTCGCTCTCGAAATCGACCAGACCCATCTGGGCCTGATGTATCAGCTTGCGAGTGGGAAAGCTCTTGACCAGGTTCCAGGGACAGGTGCCGGTGCACAGTCCGCACTGGTAGCACTGCTTGAGGGCTTCACCGCCGGCCAGCGCCACGGCATCTACTGCTTCTCTAAAAGGTGCCAGTGCCATTTGAACGTAATCCCGCTGACGGTCCCCCTCTCCAGTCTCATGTTACTACAGGAGCATGCCTGCAGACAAAACAGCAAGGGGTTGAACCTGGGCCGGAGCGGCGCGCCCTACTTCTTGCCCATCGACTGGACAATCAGCTCGCTCAGGTCCATGGCCGTGACGGTCTCTTCAATCTGCTTGGCCTTGATACCGTCCTCGAACATGGAGAGGCAGTACGGGCAGGCGGTAGCCACGCAGGTGGCCTTGGCATCGATGACTTCCTGTGTCCGGCGGATATTCAGCCGCTTCTCGGCCGAGTCCTCCATCCACATGTGGCCGCCGCCGCCGCCGCAGCAGAATCCCCTGGCGCCGTGGCGCTCCAGCTCCACCCGGTTGATGCCGCCGATGGCATCCAGGACCTGTCTCGGCTGCTTGTAGATGTCATTGTGACGGCCGAGGTAACAGGAGTCGTGATAGGCCACCGTCATGTCTGGGACATTGCCCATGCTGAGCTTGCCCTGGGTCATCAGATCGACCAGGAACTGCGAGTGGTGAATGACCTCGAAGTCGCCCCCGAATTGAGGGTACTCGTTCTTCAGGGTGTTGAAGCAATGAGGGCAGCTGGCAATGATCTTCTTTACCTTGTAGCCCTTCAGTGTCTCGATGTTCTTCTGGCACAGTGTCTGGTAGAGGTACTCATCTCCCATGCGCCTGGCCGGGTCGCCGCAACAGCCTTCCTCGACGCCGAGTATGCCGAAGTTGACGCCGGCGGCCTGGAGCACTTTGGCGGTGGCTATGGCCACCTTCATGTTGCGGTCCTCCAGGGAGGCAGTGCAGCCGACCCAGTACAGGACGTCCACATCGGGGCTGTCGCAGAGCACCTTCACGTTGAGGCCGGAGATCCAGTCGGTCCTGGTGGCCGTGGTGCCCCGCCAGGGATGGCCGCGGGTGCCGAGGCTCTGCAGGGCCCCCTGCGCGGACTCCGGGAACTCGGCTCTCTCGAGCGCCAGGTTGCGCCGCATGTCAACCACCTTGTCGATGTGCTCGATGTACACCGGGCAGGCCTCCATGCAGGCCCGGCAGGTGGTGCAGTCCCAGACCACTTCCTGGGTCACGGCGTCGTTGATCATGTCCGGCCGCGGCTCCTTCGGCCTGGGCCAGAACGGGATGGAGTAGACCTCGTTCATGTGAGTCTTCAGGTCCTGGATCAGCTTCTTGGGCGTGAGGGCCTTGCCGCTCAGGTAGGCCGGGCACTGGTCCTGGCAGCGCCCGCAGCGGGTGCAGGCATCCAGGTCCAGGAGTTGCTTCCAGGTGAAGTTCTCGATCTTGGAGGCGCCGTAGCTCTCCGCCGTCTCCAGGTCGATGGGGGTGAGGGCCCCCTTGGGCTTGGACGACCGGAAGAGGACGTTGAGCGGCACCAGCAGAATGTGGTGCAGGCGCGAGCGATAGAGCAGGATCAGCGCCAGGAAGGCGAAGGCGATGAAGGTGTGGATCACCACCCGGTGCCAGGTCAGGATCTCATTCCGGTAGTTGGCCGGGAAGACCATGAAGGCCTTGGAGAACCAGTAGCCGATGGGCGACCACCACCACTCGCTCCATCCGTTGAGAGCCACCTCTGATATGGCGATGCGGTAGCCCTTGATCATGAAGCCGCTGAAGAGAATGATGAACACGAACAGGAAGACCTGCGCATCGTCGAACTTGTTGTCCAGGCGCGGGGGCCTGATGAAGAAGCGCCGGATGATGGCCAGGATGCCGCCGATGATGATGAGGGCGGCGCCGATCTCCGACATGAAGGAGGCCGCCAGGAAGATGGTCTGCGGCGGGCTGCTGATGCTCACCGTATAGGAGAACAGGCGGATGATCTTGCCCACGACGAACATGACCGTGCCCCAGAGAATCAGGAAGTGCATCCACCCGGGGTAGGCCTCGTTCATCATCCGGGTGTACCCGGCCATCACGCCCAGCGCAGTCCCGAGATGGCCCTTGCGGGTCTCTTTGGCGCCGCGGGTCCACATGAAGATGCGGCGGGACAGGGCATAGATGAAGAGGGCCATGAGGACCGTGCTGAAGATCAGGAAGCCGATGATCACCGGCGCGAAGATGTTCTGGATATACCAGAGCTGGCCGAATTCCTGTGAGCCTCCCCAGAAACTGTCCATAGGTCCTACGAGGTCCTCCTGATCATCGGACCGCAGCCCGCGTGTCTGTCATCAAAGTGATATCTGGTCATGTCGTCATGCTCCGCTGAAGGCCGGGTAGAAGGCCGACAGGTGGAAGGTGAAGAAGATCACGCATATGAAGAAGACCACCGCCAGCGCCATGGTGATGACCCTGTTGTACTTCGGGTTGAGCCCGAGGTCCTGCAGCAGGAGCTTCAGTCCCCAGACCAGGCAGAAAATCATGACGCCGAGGACCGCTACCTCCAGCAGGACGGCCACCACTCTCAGGAATTGATCCATCTGCCTACACTCCTGCGCCGCTCTTGGTCGGGCGGACCTTTCCTTTCATTCTGCACTGGGGGCACATCTCCAGCCGCACTGCGGCCTCTCCGGTGCTCCCCAGCCGCGCCCGCACGGCGTCCACCATGGCCCTGGGAGCGAACGGCTCGCCGCAGACCCGGCAATGAGCGAACTCTCCTTCGAACATCATCTGCGGCTGGTGGCCGAGCTTGCCGACCTCCAGGACCTTGGTGAGCTCGAGGCACTTCTCAGGGCATACATCGACGCACTGGCCGCAACCGATACACGACTCCTGCCGGAAGGCCAGCCGGCAGGACCCGCTGGCCTTCAGATCGGCCAGGGCTTTGGTGGGGCACTGCGCGGCGCACACGGCGCAACCGGTGCACCTGGCAGCATCCAGCGTGATCTTCCCGAAGGGCACGGTCCCGGCGGCAATCTCCCCGGTGGCCGTGGCGCCGAGCTTGTCGGACATGGCCAGGATGGCTGCGGGCAGCCCCAGGGCCTTGTCCGGCAGGGCCGTGGACTGTGAAGATGTGAAAGAGACTGATTCCAGCTGCGCCATCCGCCCTGCCCAGGGGTGAGCCTGGCGGGCCAGGTCCGCCTCGTCGAACGAGGTCACCCGGTCGGGCTCCAGGCCCCAGTGCTGGAGCAGGCGCTGCACAAAGAGCGCGGTGCCCTTCCAGTTGGAGCAGTCCAGCTTCAGGCGGCATCTCTCCCGGCTGGAAACCAGGGCCAGGCCCTGGGCCCCGCGCTCGAGAGCCCGGAGCATGAGCCCGGGGGAAATCAGGCCCAGGCAGGGGACCTCCACCGGCAGCACGTTGACGTCCAGGTCCAGGTCGAGGCGCTCTGTGCTGCGGCAGACGAAGGCGATGGCCCGGGGCCGGGGACGCTCGATGTCACCCAGCAGCAGTCCCTCGATCTCCGCCTCCAGCTGCTCCGGAGAGAAGTTGGGGTAGATTATGGCCTGGCGAGGGCACAGCGTGGTGCACACGCCGCAGCCCTTGCAGTCGGCGCTGTCTATGGAGACGGTGCGTTCGCTGGCCGAAATGGCCCGGGAATCGCAGCCGGCCCGGCAGACGCGGCAGGTCTCGCCCAGGCACAGAGAGGTGTCGATATAGGGCGTCACGCGATAACTGGGGACCAGCGACCGGAACAGATCACGGCGGCTGATCTCTCCCTGCGGCCTGGCGAACTGCACCTGGCGGGCGGTGGCCGGCACGCCCTTGAAATGCTCCTGGCGCTTGACCTGGGCCCAGAGCAGGAGCCTGGCCCTGGCAGCCAGATCGGCATCACTGTGCGGGGCTACCACCTCGCGGACCAGGTCCACCGTGCCCACGGAGTCCGGGTTGACGGGGCACTTCTCCGGCTCTCGCCACAGGCTGATCTCGGACTTGAGGTGGGAGCACCCGGCCACGACCGAGGGCAGCGCCTGATGCTCCTGAATGGTCCGCGACATGACGTGGGCCTGGCAGAGATTGTCGGCGATAACGACGCTGATGCCGGGCTGCCTGTCCTGGAGCCACGACCGTACGTCCTCCAGCGACAGCCTGGAGGTGACCCGGCCGTTGCAGCGGCAGAGAAAGACAGCGCCACCGGGCATGTTAGCCATGGCTATGCCTGGGCTCCCTCCGCAACCGGGGCCGCCGGCTCCGCTGCTGCCGGTTCGCCCTCCGCATGCTCGCCGCCGGCGGGCGCGGGCAACAGGTCCATGTACTTCAGCCCCAGGACAAAGACCAGCCCCAGGACGGCCACGATGCCCAGAGTCTGCAGCGTCTCGGCCGGCGTGATAAGGAAGCCGCCCCGGGCGCCCCATATGCCGGCGATCTCGCCGGGATAGTACTCCAGCGGTTGGGAGAGGCCGGGGAAGATGATGGCGGCGCGCTCGAAGAAGATGCCGACGACGCAGATGGCGCAGGCCGCAATGACCCAGTTAACCTTCTTGCGCAGCCAGGGGTTGCACAATATGCCGAGGGGGATGAAGTAGCCCAGGGCCACCTGCAGCCAGAAGATCCAGGCCCAGGGGCCGGCGATGAGGAACATCACCGCCTCGCGCTTGGGCGGATAGAAGTGCGTCAGCTTGTCGACAGTCACCAGCACCATGAGGACCAGGATCAGCACCACCAGGAACTTGCCCAGGGAGACGAACATCTCCTTGTCCAGCGGCCGCTTGCTGAATCTCAGGGTGACGTAGGACAGCAGCATGACCAGAGCCAGGCCGGAGGCGAAGGCCGCCGAGATGAACTCTATGGGCTTCAGCGAGGAGTACATGACGTGCCTCGTCTCGATGAAGCCCACGATGGCCCCGGTGCCCATGTGCACCAGCATGGCCCAGAGGACGGCCACCGGCGCGATGAACTTGGTCAGCTTGCTGCCTGAGAGGGCCGCCACCAGGTAGGTCCCCAGGAGCAGGATGTAGCCCGCGTAGAAGATACCGTTGATGCCGAACATGGACTTCATGTTGCTCAGGTAGAAGTACATGAACAGGCGCCAGAACTTCTCCGGGCGGCCCAGGTCGGTGAGGACGGTCAGCATGGCGCCGATCATGAGCAGGAGCCCCATGAGGACCGCTAGACGCCCGATGGGCTTGTAGCGCTCCTGCCCGAAGACGTACACCAGGGAGGAGACGACCAGGGAGCCGGCGCTGAGGCCGATGAAGAAGAAGTCCACCGTGATCAGCTGCCCCCAGGTCACGGAGTTGTTCACGCCCCAGAGCCGGAAGCCATACATGTAGGCCAGTCCATAGGCGGCCAGGCCGGCAATCACGATCGCAGCCAGGACCCCCACCAGGATCTTGTAGTTCCTCGAGTCTCCTTTGATGGCCGCGAAGTCGACTTGCATTGAGTCTCCTTACCTCGGGAGGTAGATGGTCTTGGGATGGGTGAGCATGTCCTCTCGAAGCTTGAGGTACGTGCGGGAAGCCAGCAGCTTTGAGACCGTGCTCTGCGGGTCGTCCAGGTCGCCGAAGAACCGGGCTTCCGTGGGGCAGGCCTCAACGCAGGCGGGGACCACCCCGTTCGGGCTCCCGATCTCCATCCCTTTGGCCACGGCCTCGTCTATCCGGTGGAAGCAGTAGGTGCACTTCTCCACCACGCCGCGAGTCCGATGGGGGTAGGGCCAGGGCCCGATCTCGGCGCCATAGTCGAGGCCCAGATCGGGAGGCAGGTCCGGCCGCTGGTACTCCTCGTCCGCCTGGTCCTTGAAGTTGAAACTGCGGGCGCCGTAAGGGCAGGCCACGATGCAGTACCGGCAGCCGAGGCAGCGGCGGAAGTTCTGAATCACGATGCCGTCCCACCTCTTGAAGGTGGCCTTCGACGGACAGACGTTCACGCAGGGCGGGCTGGAGCAGTGCATGCAGGGCATGGGGATGATCTGGGTATTGACCGCCGGGTACTCGCCCTCGGTGGCGGAGATGACCTTGTGCCAGTACATATCATGGTGCCGGTTGTGCTCATAGGGCGTGCCGTGCGGAACGTTGTTCTCCGCCTTGCAGGCCAGCGAGCAGGCCTGGCACCCTACGCACTTGTCCAGGTCGATGACCATTCCCCAGTTAGCCATTACCGCCTCATGCCTTGCGGATGCCTACCCTGGCGCCGTGCAGGGATGGCTGTCCGCTCTCCTCGTCATATTCCGTGCCGATGACCTCCATGGGATTGCAGCCCATGCCGTCAGAGAACTCCCCGGAGGCGAAATGCCCCTGGCCGGTGGCGATGGCCACGACCCCGGGGTGCATGCCTTCAATGACCCGGGCCTCGCCCTCTATCTCGCCGTATACGGAGCTGACGATGACCTCGTCGCCCTCACCGATACCGGCGTGATGGGCGGTCTCGGGGTTCATCTCGATGAGGTTCTTCCAGCCGCGGCCGTGCATGACCAGGTACATCTCCTGGGCCCAGGGGAAGTTCTGGCTGCCTCCGCGGATCTCCAGGACCGGGCGGTAGATGGCCAGCGGCAGGCCGTACACCGCGTCCTCGCGGGGCTGCTGCACGTTGCGCACCCGCTCCAGCCCTTCAGAGTGGAACTCGAAGCGGCCCGAGGGGGTGCCGAAGGCGTAGCGCCCGTAGGTGTAGGGGCTGCCTCTCCAAACGCCGACGTTCTTGAAGTCCACCCATCCCACGAAGGGGCTGGTGCGGTACGCTGCGAACTGCTCAGGGAAGGCCTCCGGATCGCCGGAGACGGCCCCCGATGCCGGCAGGAAGGCCGCAGACCTCCCCAGGAGGCTGGCGATATCGTAGATGATCCTGGCCGGGGGCCGGGACTCGTCCCTCGGCGCGATGACGGGCTGCTTTATGCGGGCCTCGGCGTAACCGGAGCCGGCGATGGCGCTCTCATAGCCCCAGTCCTCCAGGTAGGTGCAGGCGGGCAGGATGACGTCCGCGTAGGCCGCCATTTCGCTCTTGGCGGGACCGACGTGCACGTAGTACAGGTTCTTGAGGGCCTCGTCCCACTTGCCGCCCTCACCGCTCTCCGGGACGGACATGATGAGATTGCTGTTGAAGCCTATGACTGACGCCGCGCCCGCGCCATGCACCAGCCGGTCCATCTCCCGGCAGCTGATGCCTGTCTCGGCGGGCAGGCCCGCGGTGGGCATGGGGGCGTACGGAGGATACTCCTGGTAGACTATGCCGCCCGGGACATCGATGCTGCCCACCAGGGCGTTGAGGCAGTAGATAGCATGGCTGGCGAACGTCCCATAGGGCCAGCCGGCGGCGGCCTCGCCGCTCCAGGCAATGGCCGGCCGGGCCTGGGCGAACCCCCGGGCAATCCTGGCGATGGCCGCGGCGTCGACGCCGCAGGCAGCGGACACGCTCTCGGGGCTGAACTGGGGGGCCAGGGCCACTGCCTTGAAGGCCTCAAACCCTTCGGTGTGGTTGGCGATGAAGTCCGCGTCATGCAGGCCCTCGGAGAGGATCACGTGGGCGATGGCCATGGCCACAGCGCCCTCGGAGCCGGGAACGATCGGAAGCCACTCGTCGGCCCGCGAGGCGGTAACGGAGTACCGGGGATCGAAGGACACCACCCTGGTCTTGATGGGCAACTCACGGCGCATCATGCCCCAGAGGCGCAGGTTGCGGGCCAGGGGGCGCTCGGACTCGACGATGCCGGAGCTGAAGGCGATGATGTACCTGGCCGAGGCGTTGCCCTCGGATACCAGCTCGTACCCGCTGGTCCCCAGGCCGTCCGCCAGCATCTTGCCCTCATGATTGGCGTCCGTCTCCAGGCCCTCCTCCTTGAAGAGGTTCGGGGTGCCGCAGGCCAGGGCGAACTGCCGGATGAGGTCTTCGTTGCTGGTGGTGTTGAGGCCCTGCAGGATGAGGAGCCTTTCCGCCGGGGTGGCATTCAGGTGCGCGGCTACCTGGGGCAGGGCCTCGTCCCAGCTGACCTCTTCGAAATCGGCCTCGTAGTTGACGCCTCTGCCCTTCTGGGTGCCCGCCTTTCTGACAAGAGGCCGCGGGAACCGGTCGGCATTGTAGAGGACCTGCAGGCCAACGTGAGAACGGGAGCAGCACTTGCCTTCTGAGTAGCTTGACGCCGGGTTGCCCAGTATGCGGACCACCCGGGTCTGGCCAAGGGTGGTCTCCACCCTTCGGACCCGGACGGCGCAACGCGTCGGGCAGTTCAGGCAGGACGTGGGGATGAACACCTCGGCAGGCGTGCCGTCTGCGTTTGTGGCCAGCCCTCTGGTGGTCTGGGTCTCGAAGCCCTGCTGGACACCGGTCCGGGGACGCTTCAACGCCACGACGACCGCCAGCACGGCGGCGGCCCCGGCCGAAACACCAAGAAAGGCCCGCCGGCTTATCTTGAAGCCTTTGGACCTCTGAGGCTCTGGGCTGTTTGGCTTGTCTGCTCCTGTCTCACTCAAGGTTGTTCTCTGCTGTCAACCCCACCCGACTAACCCAACCCAAGTATTCGCTCATGCCGATGGTGCCGGCTTTGAGTCGCCGCTCACAGCGACATATTCATTGTACGAAAGACGTTCCGAAGGTGTCAACGTCGATACGGCACGGGAATACGGCTCTGCGGACGGCCCCGGGTGACGCTGAAGTCGCATGCTATCTCCTCACTGTGTCCAGGACCTCGCCCGCCGGGGACACCAGCTGGACCACCAGCGGCATCTCTCCCAGGGCATGAGTGGAGCAGGACAGGCACGGGTCGTAGCAGCGGATGGCAGCCTCCACCCGGTTCAGCATGCCCTCAGTGAGCTTGTTGCCGTCCACGTACTTCCGGGCCACCTCGTACACGGCCCGGTTCATGGCGGCGTTATTGTTGCCGGTGGCCACAATGAGGTTCACCTTCTTGATCACGCCGCTCTTGTCCACCCAGAAGTGATGGAAGAGCGTCCCCCTGGGGGCCTCGAGGACGCCGACGCCCTCTTCGTTGATCTTGCCGCTGCCGGCGTAGATGTCGGTGGAGCAGATCTGATCGTCCTCCGCCAGGACCCTGATGCGCTCCGCCGAGTAGAGGCACTCGATCATGCGGGCATAGTGGAAGTACAGCGAGCCCTCCACGATTCCGGTTTTGGAGAGCTTCTTGAACTCCTTGAACTCCTTGCCGGCCAGCGGAGTGGTGATGCGGTCGACCACGTTCAGCCTCCCCAGGGGACCGACGCGGTACATGCCACCGTCCGGGCAACCCGGCTTCTTATAGTACGGGAACTTGAGATAGGTCCAGTCCTCCACCCGCTCCTCGATGATGGAAAGGTAGTCCCTGGGGTCCACCTTGTCCTCCAGGATGGCGCCCTTGTCGTTCCTCATCCTGATGGTGCCGTCGTAGAGGTTCAGGTTGCCGTCCTCGTCGGTGAGCCCCATGTAGCCCGAGGGGAAGCTGGCAAACCCGGCGGCCTCTTCCCTGTTCTTCTCGAGGTAGTCCTTGATTATGCTGACGCCCACCTGCGCATCCGCAATGGCGCCGTCGATCTGCTTCAATATCTCCTCCTGCTGCTCGCGGGCCAGAGCGCGGCTGACCCCGCCGCCTATGGCGAAGGTGGGGTGGATGCTCTTGGTGCCCAGCATGCGGATGATAGACTGGCCCAGCTTGCGCAGCATGACTCCCTTGACCGCCAGGTCCGGCTTCTCGGCGATAAGGCCCACCACGTTTCGCCTGGCGGGGTCGGCGTCGAAGCCGAGCAGCAGGTCGGGGCTGGCCAGGTGGAAGAAGTGGAGGGCGTGGGACTGAAGGAACTGGGCCATGTGCATCAGCTCGCGCAGCTTCCTGGCGGTGGGGGTTATCTGCACCCCCATGATCGCGTCCGCGGCCTTGGCGCCGGCCAGGTGATGGCTGACGGGGCAGATGCCGCAGGACCGGGAAATGAACAGAGGCATCTCCCAGAAGAGGCGCCCCTCGCAGGCCTTCTCCAGCCCCCGGAACTCGATCACGTTGAACCTGGCCTCGCTCACCCGGCCGTCGTCACCCAGCTGCAGGGTAACCTTGCCGTGGCCCTCAATCCTGGTTATCGGCTCTATCTCGATCTTCCTGCTCATTTCACCTTGCCTCCACGCAACACCAGAAATCAGTCAAAGCGCATCATGTTGGCCGGCAGGACCGGGATCCGGCCATTCAACAGCTCCACCAGGGCATAGAGGATTTGATCGGCATCGGGCGGGCATCCGGGCACGAAGCAGTCCACCTTCACAACGTGGTTGGCCGGCTTGACCTTGTCCAGCAGCCGGGGTATCTCGTCCGACATCGGTATCTTGCCGTCCACGGTGCTCTCCGTCTCGATATAGCCTCTGCGCAGGCAGTCGGCCTTGTCGATGGGATTGCGGGCCGCCGGCAGCCCGCCATAGCAGGCGCAGTCACCCCAGGCCATCAGGATCTTGCAGTGGGCCCGCAGGTCGCGGAGCACCGCTTCGTCCTTGGTGGTATTCACCGCGCCTTCGATAATGCCCACATCCACCTGCTCGTACTCCTTGAAGTCGGTGATGGGGCTGGCGGTGATGTCCACCAGCTTGACCACGTCCAGTATCTTCTCATCTATGTCCAGGAAGGACATGTGACATCCGGCGCAGCCAGCCAGCCACGCGGTCGCAATCTTAGGTTTGGCCACAGCTAACCTCCTGATCCAAGCTCAACTCGTGCCCCAGTCTCCGGGAAAGCTCGCTGAGGGTCTCCCGGTCCTGCAGCAGGCCTTCCTTCGGATCGATCAGCCGGCAGGACCTGGCTGCGCGGCCGTCAAGGCTGACGTACTGGCCGCCGTCCCTCTCCGCCCACGTGGGAGAGGGCAGGACCACGTCCGCCATCGAGGTCACCGCTGAGCGGTAGCTGGCCTGCACCACCAGGAAGTCGATGGTCCGCAGCCAGCCCAGGACCTCGTCATTGTCCACCCGCTCGTCCGACACCAGGAGATACAGCCCCGGCACCTGGCTCTGGGACAGATCCCTGGCGGCCGCCCCCAGGTTCCAGGCGCCGCGGCTGTTGGCCGCCGGCTTGAGGGAGATGATCCTCAGGCGGTCGCCGTCCCGGTTCCCGCTGAGGTCGGCCAGGTTCAGCAGGCCGGTCACCACTGCCGCGGGCTGGGCGTGCCAGGCGCCCTGGCCATATACGATCACGGCATGCCTAGCCTGGCCGAAGATCTCGGCGGCCGTGTCCAGGTCGGCGGCGCTGACGCCGGTCTCGGCCTGAACCCTCGCCGCGTCATACTGGGACAGAGCCTGGGCCAGCTTGGCCGGGGCCGCCTTCCCTTTGAGCCGGCCCTTCGACACCAGCAGATGCATCAGGCCGTTGAGGAGGGCCCCAACGCCGACCGCACCGGGCTTCAGCCACAGCGAGCGCCACAGGGGCAGGACGTCATTCTGCGCGTCGATCACTATCAGGCTGGCCCCGTTGCCGTCCACGGCCCGCCGGATGAGAGAGGCCACTATGGGGTGCGTCTTCACCGGATCGGCGCCCACCAGGAGTATGCAGTCCGACTTCAGGATTTCGTCGATGGAGCACTCGATCCCGGCCCCGTCCGCCTTCTTGTTGAAGGCCTTGACGGCTTCGGTGATGACCCGGAAGGCCTCGCCGCCCATGGTGTCGATGCGGCTGCTGCCTACCGCCTTCCTCATGAACTGGCAGAAGGCGGCGATGGTCTCGGAGGGCAGCCTGGCTGAAGCCACGCCGGTGAAGTCTTTGCCCAGCTTCTTCATGCGGCTGGCCGCGGCCTCGATGGCTTCGTCCAGGGTGCATTCCTTCAGCTTGCCTTCCTTGTCCCGTATCATGGGCGAGGTGATGCGCTGGTGGCCGTCGGCCAGCAGGCCGAAGCGCCCCATGCGGCAGAGGGGGCCCCTTATGCCGGTGGAGTCGGGAGACTCTATTCTGACCACGTTGTTGTCCTTGACCAGCACGGAGAGCTCACAGCCGACGCCGCAGACCGGGCAGACGGTCCTCATTCGCTGGCACTCGCTGGTGCGTGGCCGGTACATGCTGAGCTTGGAGAAGATGGCGCCGGTGGGGCAGACCTGAAGGCAGGCCCCGCACTGCGTGCACGATGAGGCCCCCAGCGGCTGGTTGAGATCGGCGGCCACCACGGTCTTGAAGCCGCGCCGGGCGAAGTCCAGCGTGTGGTTGGCCTCGATCTCGCGGCAGACCCGTACGCAGCGGCCGCACGTGATGCAGCGCCCGTGATCGATGACGATGTATTCGCTGAGGGCGTCCACCGGGGTGGCGGGAGTGGAGTAGGGGTAGCGGACATTGTCCATCTGGTAGCGGTAGCCCATGGCCTGCAGCTCGCAGTCACCGCTCTTCTGGCAGTACATGCAGTAGTGGTTCTTCTCGGTGAACATCAGCTCCAGTATGAGACGGCGGTAGTTCTCCAGCTTCTCGGTCCGGGTATGGACCACCAGCCCGTCACGGGCCGGGTAGGTGCAGGACGGATTGATGCGCCTTTCGCCCTCGATGTCCACCACGCACATGCGGCAGGCCCCCACGTTGGTGAGGCCCTTGAACTCGCAGAGGGTGGGCACGTCTATCCCGTTCTTGCGGCAGACATCGAGAACGGTGTCGCCCTCATGCCCCTGCACCTTCCGGCCGTCAACAGTCAGCCATATTTCCTTCATCTAGTCCCCTCCAGCTTCAGCATCGCACCGGAGACACCTGGCAGCCTCCGACATTGCCTCTTGCGCGGTGTAGCCCATGCTGACCTCTTCAAACGAGCTGGTCCTCTTGCCGGGATGGAGCTCATTGATGGTCACCCGCGGTCTCTCCTTGATGTCCTCCGCGTCGTCAGGCCGGGGGATCAGGAAGGTCTCCTGGTCCGGCCGGTCCACCCTGGGCCCCAACTCCTGTCCCTGGAGATACCGGTTGATGGAGCACGCGGCCCTCTGGCCGGCGGCGATGGCCTCGATCACGGTCGCCGGCCCGGTCACCGCATCCCCGCCGGCGAACACGCCGGGGCGGTCCGTGGCCAGGGTCCTCGGGTCGGCGGCTATGGTGCGCCCCGTGCCGATCTTGATGCCGTACTTCTCGCTGAAGCCGGTGTCAGGCCTCTGGCCTATGGCCTGAATCACGGTGTCACAGTCCACGGAGTACTCCGAGCCCTTTATCGGGCGCGGCGACTTCCGCCCGCTCTTGTCGAACTCGCCCAGCTCCATGCGGACCATCTCCAGGCCGGTGACCCTGCCCTCCTGGCTCAGCACACGGGTGGGAGCGGTCAGCTCGTGTATCTGTATGCCCTCTTCCTCCACACCCACTATCTCCTCTTCGATGGCGGGCATGTCCTTCTTCTCGCGCCGGTAGTAGATGTGCACTTCCTGGGCGCCCATCCGCAGGGCCACGCGGGCGGAGTCGGTAGCGGTGTTGCCGCCGCCGATGACGGCCACCTTCTTGCCGATCTCCATGTCGCGCCCCAGGTTCACGTTGCGCAGGAACTCCACGGCGTCGTAGACGCCCTTCACGTCCTCTCCGGGGACCCTCATCCTCTCACCGGCGTGGGCTCCCACGGCCAGGAAGACCGCCTTGAAGCCCCGGGCGAACAGGGAATCGATGTCGGCCACGCGGCTGTTCAGCTGGATGTCCACGCCCAGCTTCTCGATGTTCCGGATCTCCTGGTGGAGCATCTCGTTGGGCAGGCGGTACTCGGGGATGGACACTGCCAGGCACCCGCCGGCCACCGGCAGCGCCTCGAAGACCGTGACCTGGTAGCCTTCCATGGCCAGGTCGTGGGCGGCCGAGAGCCCAGCGGGCCCGGCGCCGACTATGGCCACTCTCTCGCTCTTGCTGGGCTTCGTCCGGGGCATGTACTCGAAGCCTTTCTCGGCGGCCCAGTCGGCGGCGAACCTCTTGAGCTGCCGGATGGCCACCGGATCGTCCATCTGTCCGCGGCGGCACTTGCCCTCGCAGGGGTGGTGGCACACCCGGCCGCACACGGAGGGGAAGGGCAGCCGCTGCCTGATCAGCTTGTAGGCCTCTTCAAACCGGCCATCCTTGATGAAGGCGGCGTACCCTGGCACGTCCAGGCCGACGGGGCAGGTGTGCTGGCACGGCGCCCGGAACAGCCCGGCGCAGACCGCCGCCGGGCACTTCTTGTCGATGATGTGCTTCTCGTATTCCTCCCGGAAGTGGCGAATGGTGGACAGGACCGGGTTGGGGGCCGTCTGCCCCAGCCCGCAAAGCGAGGCCGAGCCCACCATCTCCGCCAGCTCCTGGAGGACATCCAGGTCTTCCATGGTGCCCCGGCCCTGGGTGATCTTGTTGAGTATCTCCAGCATCTTGGGAATGCCGGCCCGGCAGGGCAGGCACTTGCCGCAGGACTCGTCCTTGGTGAACTGGAGGAAGAACTTGGCCATGTCCACCATGCAGCTGTCCTCGTCCATGACGATGAGTCCGCCGGACCCCATGATGGCCCCCAGGCTGGTCACCGATTCGTAGTCCACCGGGGTGTTGATATGCTCTATGGGAATGACCCCGCCGGACGGGCCGCCGATCTGCACGGACTTGTAGGCCTTGCCCTTCGGCGGGCCGCCGCCGATGTCGAACACCACGTGCCCCAGGGGCGTACCGACCGGCACCTCCGCGATCCCGGAGTTGGTGATCTTGCCCACCAGGCAGAAGGTCTTGGTGCCGGCATTGCCTCCGACGCCCACTCCCTTGTACCAGTCGGCCCCCTTCAGCACGATCTGCGGGACGACAGACCAGGTCTCCACGTTGTTGAGCGTGGTAGGCTTGTCGAACAGGCCCTTGTTGGCCGGGAACGGCGGCCTCTGCCGCGGGTTGCCTCGCTTTCCTTCTATAGATATGAGCAGGGCCGTCTCCTCGCCGCAGACGAAGGCCCCGGCGCCCGGGAACACGTCGAGGTCGAAGCTGAAGCCGGTCCCCAGTATGTTCTGGCCCAGGAGGCCCAGCCTCCGGGCCTCGCTGAGAGCATGCTGGAACGTGTCAATGGCCAGCGGGTACTCCGCGCGGATGTAGGCATAGCCCTGGCGGACGCTGCCGATGGCATAGGCCCCGATCAGCATGCCTTCGATCACCGAGTGGGGGTTGCCCTCCAGCACGGAGCGGTTCATGAAGGCGCCCGGGTCTCCTTCGTCACCATTGCAGACCACGAACTTCTCGTCCCCCTCCGCGCTGCGGACCATGCCCCACTTGCGCCCCGTGGGAAAGCCCGCTCCACCCCTGCCCCTGAGCCCGGACTTCAGCACCTCGTCCACCACCTCATCCGGCTTCATGGTGGTCAGGGCCTTGACAAAAGCCCGGTAGCCGTCGAAGGCGATGTACTCCTCGATGCTCCAGGGGTCGATGAGCCCGTTGAGGAAGAGGACAACCCTCTTCTGGCGCTTGTAGAACTCGATATCCTTGTTGGCCGGGGCCGGCTTGCTGGTTATGGGGTCCACGTAGACCAGCCGCTCCACTATCTCCCCGCGGACCAGGTGCTTCTCCACGATCTCGTCCACGTCCGCCGGGCGGACCCTGGTGTAGAGGATGTCCCCGGGGGTGATGGTAACGTTGGGCCCCTTCTCGCAGAAGCCGCGGCAGCCTATCTTGGTCACACTCACCCTGACGCGCTTCTCCAGCCCCCTCCTCTTGATCGCCTCCCGAAGGGCGTCCTCCACCTCGTCGGCGCCGGCGGCGGTGCAGCCCGTGCCCCGGCAGACCAGAACGTCTATCTGCCTGGCGTCCCTGAACTTGGCGAAGTTGGTGTCCTCCCGGATGGCCAGAAGCGGCCTCACCCGCTTCTTTATCTCGTCGAGGTCCTGCAAGGTGCTTATCTTGTTCACGTGTCGCCCCCCTATCTGCAGCCGCTCACTAGCTCTTTGACGGTGGTAGGCTTTACCCGCCGGTGGACATGCCCGTTCAGGGTGGCCACCGGCGCCAGGGCGCAGGCCCCCAGGCAGCGCACGGTGTCCAGCGACAGTACCCCGTCCGGGGTGGTGTCGCCGGGCTCCAGGTGGTACTCCTTTTTCATGACATCCAGGATCCGCTGACCGCCCCTGACATAGCAGGCGGTCCCCAGGCATACCTGGAGGACGTATTTCCCTCTGGGCACGGTGGTGAAGAAGTTGTAGAAGCTGACCACCCCGTTGACCTCGCTGAGCGGGATCTTCATGATCTGCGAGATGGCCGTCAGCACCTCCGGCGGCAGGTAACCGACGCGCTCCTGGGATTGCTGGAGGACCCTGATCAGCCGCCCCGACTTGCCGGTGTTCAGGTCAACGATGTCGTTGACGTTCTTGAGGATGCGGGCGGTGTACTCAGCCCCGTCTTTGTCCGCCGGCAACGCCAGCTCTGCACTGGTTTCGACTGTCTGCATGCCTACCTCCTGCCTGTGAAGCCCAGTTTCTCGCGGGTGCCATTTGGCGGGCAGTCCATAAGAATAGAGGAGCCCCTGCGGCGGTCTCTCAACTGCCAGAGTGCTCCCGGTTCTTCGTGGCGGTGCCAAGTGAAGAAGAGGCCCACTATCACTGAGAGTCTGCCTTTGTCTGCACCTCCTGGTCCGCCCAACCGGGTCCTGGTATTTCGGATTACCCCTTTCGATCTCTCCACGAGTATCGTAACACGGCTCCTGGACGGAGACAAACGCAACTGCGTATGTGGTAGAATGGGCGCCAACTCGACGCCACTGGCGCTCCGTTTACTGCAGAAAGGACGGGTATGACGAGGAAGCTGAACCCTGAAGACGCGCGCCGGACCTGTGACCCCGGGAGCCTGCGAATCGCCAGCACGGAGAACCTCGAAGCGCCGCAGGCTATCATCGGCCAGGACCGGGCCCTCAAGGCCCTGCAGTTCGGGCTGCAGATACAGAACTCGGGATTCAACATCTATGCCGCGGGCCCGCCAGGCACGGGCAAGATGACCGCCATCACCGGCTTCCTGGAGAGGCTGGCCCGGGACAAGGAGACCCCGAGCGACTGGTGCTACGTCAACAATTTCGACGACCCGTACCGGCCCAAAGCGCTGAAGCTGAGGCCCGGGCAGGCGCTGCAGTTCCAGCGCGACATGCGGCGTCTTATTGAGACGGCCCAGACCGACATAAGGCGGGCCTTTGACAGCGAGGACTACTCCAAGCGGAGGGAGGCTACGGCCAAGGCCTTCAACGAGAACCGCGAGCGGCTGTTCAGCCAGCTCAACATGCTGGCCCACGACAGCGGCTTCGCCCTCCAGATGTCGAGCATGGGCATACTTCTGGTACCGCTGTCCAAGGGCAAGCCCCTCACGGACCAGGAGGTGCTGGCCCTGAGCCCCGAGGAAAAGGAGAGCCTCTCCCGGCGGCAGGAGAGCATCCAGGGGCATATCAAGGAGGCGGTCACCCAGATGAGAAGCTGGGACCGGGAGGTCAAGGAGCAGATAGAGAAGATAGACCGTGAGGTGGTGGAGTTCATCCTGCAGACCTTCGTGGAGGACCTGGAAAGGAAATACAGCGAGGCCCCGGGGGTGGCCGACTACCTGGAAGCCGTGGGCAACGACATCATTGAGAACCGGGACCTGTTCCGATCGCCGCCGGAAGCGGCCGAGGGCAACCCCTTCGCCGCCAGGGCCCTGGCTGAAGCTTTCAAGAAGTACCAGGTGAACGTCCTGGTGGACAACACCAGCTTGAAAGGGGCCCCGGTGGTGACCGAGATGATGCCCACCTTCAACAACCTGATCGGTCGCACGGAGAAGGAGGCCCAGTTCGGGGCCCTCACCAGCGATTTCACCATGATCCGCCCCGGCTCGATACACCGGGCCAACGGTGGCTACCTGGTGATCAGGATGGAGGACATCGCGCAGGAGCTGATGGCCTGGGATGGCCTGAAGAGGTGCCTGCGGGAGCGCAAGATCATCGTCGAAGAGATGGCCGAGAGGCTGGGGTTCGTGACGGCCAAGACCATACTGCCGGAGCCGATCCCGCTGACGATCAAGGTTATCCTGATCGGAAACAGCTTCTACTACTATCTCCTGTACCGCTACGACCACGAGTTCCCGGAGCTGTTCAAGGTGAAGGCGGACTTCGACGATTCCATGGACCGGGACGAGGAGACCACCCGGCTCTACGCCGCCACCCTGTGCAGCGTCTGCACCAAGGACAACCTGCGCCACCTGGACAGCTCGGCGGTGGCCAAGGTGGTGGAGCATAGCTCCCGGCTGGCCGAGGACCAGCTGAAGCTCTCCACCAGGTTCGCCGAGATAGCGGACATAATCCGGGAGGCGGACTACTGGGCGGGGAAGCGGGGGCAGCCCCTGGTCTCCGGGGAGGACGTGTCCCAGGCCATCGAGCAGAAGGTCTACCGCTCCAACCTGATACTGGAGCGAATGAGGGAGATGATCGAGCGGCGCCTGCTGAAGATAGAGACGGATGGAGAGGTAGTGGGGCAGGTGAACGGCCTTTCGGTCATGGACCTGGGCGACCTCAGCTTTGGACGGCCCACCCGGATTACGGCCAGCACCGCCGTGGGGCCGGAGGGTGTGGTGCACATCGACCGGGAGGCCAAGCTGGGCGGTCCGATCCACACCAAGGGCGTTCTGATACTGGGCGGCATACTGGCGGAGCGTTTCGCCGGCGGGATGCCCCTGTCGCTGTCGGCCCGCCTGGTCTTTGAGCAGAGCTATGGTGAGGTGGAGGGCGACAGCGCCTCCAGCGCCGAGCTCTACGCCCTTCTATCGAGCCTGTCCGGTGTTCCCATCAAGCAGGGTCTGGCGGTCACCGGATCTATTAACCAGAAGGGCGAAGTCCAGGCCATCGGGGGCGCCAACCAGAAGATCGAGGGCTTCTACGACGTCTGCCGGGCCAAGGGGCTGACCGGGCAACAGGGGGTGGTCATACCGGCCAGCAACGTGCAGAACCTGATGCTGCGGGAGGACGTGGTCGAGGCCATCCGGGGCGGGCAGTTCCACGTCTACAGCGTGGAGAGCGTTGACGAAGGGATCGAGGTGCTGACCGGCATCGCCGCGGGCAGGCGCCTGGGGGATGGGCGGTTCGAGGCCGGGTCCATCAACGACCGGGCCCAGAAGCGGCTGGAGCGCCTGGCCAGGGTCATGCGGGAGTTCGGCAAGCAGGACCGGAAGGAGCGCCAGCCCCGGGCCAGGAAGAACAGCGAGTAGCTGCGGGCCCCCCGGCAGCGGCGCTGCCGGCCAACCTGGCAGCGGCTGATGCCGGTCCACGGGCGACGGCGTCTGCCGGACGCGCCCCTTGACAGGGGCGGCCGTTTGTGAAACCATCCGTGGCGAATATTGAATTCTTGTGACATCGCCTGCCCTGAGCGGTGATACCGGGTCAATCCAGGGAGGAAGCGCTGAAGATGATGAAGGCCATTGCCCAGAACGACAACTACGTCATTGCGGTGGACCCGGCCAAGAATCGGGCCTATCTGACGCTGATCGGGTACTGGAAGAGCCGCACGGAGGTGCCGGGGTATATCGATGATTGGAGAAAGGCCATACGCGAGCTGTCCAGGGGATTCACGGTTCTCTCGGATGTCAGTCGAATGAAGGCACCTCCGCAGGATGTGGTGCCGCTCCATACCGAAGCCCAGAAGGTCCTCATGGGCAGCGGCCTTTCCAGGGTGGCGGAGTTGGTGGGCAGTGATGTCATAACCAGGATGGCCGTCGACCGTTTCTCCCGGGAGTCGGGCATGTACAAGGGGACCTTCGATAACTGGAGAGAGGCTGACGACTGGCTGGACAAGAAGGAATCCCGCTAGGAGCGGGCGCCATCGGAGGCTGGCCTACCCGGGCCGCATCCCTGGCCGGGATCTTCAGCCGGACCGGCCGCCGGAACAGGTGAAGAAAAGGGCTGCCGGAACAGCCGGAAAAGGCGGCAAAAATGGCCTTGACAGAGGGTCGAAAGCTGGTATACTTGTCGGTGGATTAAGTTCCCCTCGGTAACTGATACTCTTCACCGTAAGGAGCCCGCCGCGAAATACATATTCATAACTGGTGGTGTGGTTAGCTCGGTTGGGAAGGGCATCACTGCCGCTTCGATTGGCAGAATACTCAAGAGTCGCAACATCGCCGTCACTATTCAGAAGCTCGACCCCTACCTGAATGTCGACCCCGGGACCATGTCCCCCTACCAGCACGGCGAGGTGTTCGTCACCCGGGATGGCGCGGAGACCGACCTGGACCTGGGGCACTACGAGCGCTTCATCGACATTGAGCTGACGGCGGCATCCAGCGTTTCGACGGGACAGATCTACAGCTCGATACTGGCCGCAGAAAGGCGGGGAGATTTCCTGGGTGGCACGATCCAGGTGGTGCCCCATGTGACCAGCGAGATCAAGCGGCGCATCAGGGAACTGGGGGAGGCCAGCGGCGCTTCGGTGATGATCGTCGAGGTGGGTGGGACCGTGGGGGACATCGAGGGGCTCCCCTACCTGGAGGCCATCCGGCAGATGCGCACCGAGGTGGGGAGGGATAACGTGCTCTACGTGCACGTGACCCTGCTGCCCTACATCGGGTCCACCGGGGAGCTGAAGACCAAGCCCACCCAGCACAGTGTCAACGAGCTGCGCCGCATAGGCATCCAGCCTGACATTATCATATGCCGGAGCGATCGTCCGGTTACTGACGGGATCACGGACAAGCTGGCCCTGTTCTGCAGCGTGGAGAAGAAGGCAGTGATACCGCTGATGACGGTCCAGACCATTTACGAGGTGCCACTGATACTGGAGGAAGCGGGCCTGGGCAACATCATGCTGGAAATGCTGAAGGTCCCCAACCGGGGTGAGGACTTGCGGGAGTGGCGGGCCCTGGTGGACGGGATGAAGACCCCCCGGGATCCCATACCCATCGCCCTGGTGGGCAAGTACGTGGAGCTTCAGGATGCCTACATCTCGGTGCGGGAAGCCCTGGGCCACGCCGCCGCCCAGTTGAACTCCGAAGTCGAGCTCCGATGGGTACAGTCGGAGGACCTGACGAAGGACGATGCCAACGTGGAGAGGTACCTCGGCTCCGTTCAGGGTATCCTGGTCCCCGGCGGGTTCGGCTACCGGGGCTTCGAGGGCATGGTCAGAACGGCCAGGTATGCCCGCCAGCGCCAGGTGCCGTACTTCGGTCTCTGCCTCGGCCTGCAGGTAATGGTAGTGGAGCTCTGCCGGCACATCTACTGCTCGGAGGAGCCAAACTCCACCGAGTTCATGCCCGACACACCCTACCCGGTCATAGACCTGCTGCCGGAGCAGCGGGGCCTGGAAGTCAAGGGGGGCACGATGCGGAAGGGGACCTACCCCTGCCAGGTGGTGCCCGGGACCCGCGCGGCGGTGGCCTATGGCGAGCCACTCGTCAACGAAAGACATCGCCACCGGTTTGAGTTTAACAATGACTTCCGCTATACTCTGGAGCAGGCAGGACTCATGGCCTCCGGCCTGTCCCCTGACGGCAGACTCGTCGAGATCGTTGAGCTCAAGAATCATCCCTGGATGCTGGCAACCCAGTTTCATCCCGAATTCAAGTCCCGGCCGAACAGGCCGCATCCTTTATTCCTCGATTTCGTGAAGGCGGCGAAGCGGACCATGCGCGAGGGAGCGCAGCATCCTTTGCCCCTGCAGGGAACGGAGGGGAAGGCTAGAGACTGATGCGCTTATATCTTGACACCGCCGACGTCGATCAGATTCGCAAGGCCGTAAAGCTGGGGGTGATCAGCGGGGTCACCACCAATCCCAGCCTGGTCTACAAGGCAGGGTGGAAGGACTACCGTTCGGCGGTGCAGGACATCTGCTCCATAGTCCAGGGCCCGGTTTCGGTGGAGGTGCTGGGCCAGGACACGAAGGCCATGGTGGAAGAGGCGCGGTCGATGGCGAAATGGTCCGAGCACGTGGTAATCAAGATCCCGGTCTGCGATGCCGGGTTGGAGGCGATATCGGCCCTGGCGAAGGAGAGCATCAAGGTCAATCTCACCCTGTGCTTCTCCCTCAACCAGGCGCTTCTGGGGGCGCTGGCGGGGGCCGCCTACGTCAGCCCGTTCGTGGGCCGGCTGGACGACGTTGGCCAGGATGGCATGGCGCTGGTGGCCGACATAGTATCCTGCTTCGAACGCTATGGTTTCGGCACCCAGGTGATCGCCGCCAGCATACGCCACCCGCTGCACTGCGTGGCGGCGGCCCAGGTCGGGGCTCACATAGCCACGGTGCCTTACGGGGTCTTGACCCAGATGATCAGCCATCCGCTCACCACGGTGGGCATATCTCGATTCCTGGAAGACGCGCAAAAAGCCGCAGGCAAAGGATGAGGGGGTAGCGCATATGAACTTTGCAGAACTGGGCACCAAGAAGAGGGAAGACCTCCTGGAGCTGGCCAAGGACATGGGCATCTCCGGCTACAGCAACCTGAAGAAGCAGGAGCTCATCATCTCGCTCCTCCATTCTCAGGCGGAGAAGGACGGGAACATCTTCTCCGGCGGCATACTGGAGATCACCGGCGACGGGTACGGCTTTCTCCGCGGCGAGAACCTGCTCCAGGGACCGGGCGATGTCTATGTTTCTTCATCGCAGATAAGGCGCTTCGGGCTCCGCACCGGGGACATGGTCATGGGGCAGGCCCGGCCGCCCAAGGAGGGAGAACGGTACCAGAGCCTGCTCCGGGTGGAGCTGGTCAACGACCTGGAGCCCGAGCTGTCCAAAGGGCGGCCGCACTTCGACGCCCTGACCCCCATCTTCCCCAACAAGATGTTCAACCTGGAGACCGTCCCGGAGAATGTGGCCTGCCGCCTGATCAACCTGGTGGCGCCCATCGGCCGGGGGCAGCGCGGCCTCATTGTCTCTCCCCCCAAGGCCGGCAAGACGCTGCTGTTGAAGCAGATCGCCAACGCCATGTGCACCAACTATGAGGATGCTCACATCATGGTGTGCCTCATCGGCGAGCGGCCCGAGGAAGTGACGGACATGAAGCGTTCTGTCAGGGGCGAGGTAGTGGCGGCCACCTTTGATGAGATGGTGGAGAACCAGACGCATGTGGCCGAGCTGGCCCTGGAGAGGGCGAAGCGGCTGGTGGAGGCCAAGACGGACGTGGTCATACTCCTCGATGGCATTACCCGTCTCACCAGGGCCTACAACCTGGGCGCGCCCTCCAGCGGCAGGACGCTCTCCGGCGGCATCGACCCCGTGGCCCTGTATCATCCCAAGCACTTCTTCGGCGCCGCCAGGAACATCGAGGAAGGCGGCAGCCTGACCATACTGGCGACCTGCCTGGTGGACACGGGCAGCCGCATGGACGACGTCATCTATGAGGAATTCAAGGGCACCGGCAACATGGAGTTGCACCTGGAGCGCCGGCTGGCGGAGAGGCGCATCTTCCCGGCCATCGACATACCGCGCAGCGGCACCAGGCGCGAGGAGCTCCTGTTGGACGAGCAGACCATCAAGCAGACCTGGCTGCTCCGGCGCATGGTGAGCATGATCGCCTCCGACTCCAGCTCCAACGCTCACGACGGCACTCAGCTGGTCCTGGAGCGGTTGGCCAAGACCAAGAGCAACGCTGACTTCCTGGCGACCCTGAGTAAGGGCACGCTGGGCTAAAGCCTGTCACGCTCTCGCGATGACAGGCGTCACGCTCTCGCGATGACAGGCGTCACCTCGGGTGTGACACAAACGCCCGCTACGGCTATCCGCTGCCCGGTTTGGTGAGGGGCTTTCCGGCTCGGCACAGAGGGCACTCCCCGGGCCGGTAGCTGGGGACCGACGTGCTGTAGCAGCTGAACAACGGAGCGCCGAAGTCGATCGTGCCTCCGCTCCGGTCAACCAGGACCCCGACCCCGACCAGCTGCCCGCCTTTGCGGTCTACCTCGCGGATCACCTCCAGGATGGAGCCCCCGGTGGTCAGGATGTCATCCACCACCAGCACCCTCTGCCCCCGCGGGATGTCGAAGCCGCGGCGGAAGACGCGGGCATTGCCCTCGCGCTCGGCGAAGATGCTGCGCCGGCCCAGTTGCCTGGCTACTTCGTAGGAAATGATAATGCCGCCGGTAGTCGGGCCGGCCACCAACTGGACGTCGCGGTCCCTGAAGTGGGCGGCGATCATGCCGCACAGGCGCTCCGTGTACCGGGGCTGCTCCAGCACGCGGAACTTCTCCCAGTAGACGGGCGAATGGAGCCCTGACGTGAGCAGGAAATGCCCCTCAATGATGGCTCCGGCCTCCCGGAACATCCTTTCGGCGGCGCTGGCTGTCTCGCTCATGCCCTTCTCCTTTACCGGCGGTTAGATGGCCCCGGACACGGGGTGCTATTATTAGTGGCTAATGCGCGGCTTGATTATAGGGCATCCGGCGGCTGCTATTCTAATCGCCGGCATCTGATGTCATGGACGAGATGGAGCTCATTCGCGCCAGCCAGGACGGCGACCTGGACAGCTTCAACGAGCTGGTCCGGAGCTACGAGAAGATGTCCTATAACCTGGCCTTCCGGATGCTGGGGAACCACCAGGCCGCCGAGGATGCCACGCAGGAGGCCTTCATCTCGGCGTGGAAGAACGTGGGGCGTTTCCGGGGAGGGAGTTTCAAGTCCTGGGTCATGCAGATCACGGCCAACGCCTGCCGGGATGAGCTGCGCCGGATCAAGAGACGCCCGGTCATCCCCCTGGAGTCGCTCCCCTACGATCCCCCATCGCTCTCCGCCGAGTCGCCGGAGGACTACGCCATGCGGAGGGAGACCGGCGAGCACGTCCAGAGAGGCCTGGCCACACTGCCCCGCGACCAGCGGCTGGCCGTGGTGCTCTGCGACGTCCAGGGGCTGACCTACGAGGAGGTGGCCCAGGTGATGGGCTGCTCCCTGGGGACGGTCAAATCGCGCATCAACCGGGGGCGTTCCCGGTTGCGCGACTACCTGGTGGAGCGGGAACTAATATCAAAGAAATAGCGTCATAGTGAGTAGAGGCAAAGAAAATGCATCTCTTCGGCGCGTTTAAAAGGGACGGGTGCTCCCTGACGAAGGCGCTTCTATCTCAGTACATGGATGGGCAGCTCGACGCGGGTGGCCGGGCCGGGGTGGAGCGGCACCTGGCCGATTGCTCCCGGTGCCGGACGGACCTGGAGTCGCTCCAGGCGACGGTGGCGCTGTTGCGGGGGCTGCCGGAGGCGGTGACATCGAGGCGGTTTGCCGTGGCTCCGGCCAGACCGCTGCCGGGGCGGCGGCTCCTGCCGGCCCTTCGCTATGCCACGGCCGTGGTGGTGGTGCTGCTGGTGGCGGCGGTGGCCGTGGACCAGGCTGGCATTTTCGAGGGCAAGGCCGCCACCTCTTCATACATGGAGGACGGGCTGGCGCAGTACGGCCCCAGCGGGGCCTTCTGGGCGGTCAACGGGGTCAGAAGCAGCATCGGCTCGGACGAGCGGATACCGGCGGTCCTGGTGGTGCCGGATGGCACGGACAACGCCTCGGCGGCGGTGGACGCGCTCTCCGCCGATGGGCTTGTCTTCGGGAGCGTGGAAGCCTCTGCGGCCGACCTGACCCGGGTGGTGCTGAAGGAGGGTGGGGAGGAGGCCGTGGCCAGGGGGGAGGCGGAGGAGTTCGCAGTGGTGTCGGCCCCCAGCGGCAGCAACATGTCCCTGAATGTTAACAGCACCGCGCTGCCGCCGGCGGCCCTGAGCCCCATTCCGGAGATCCTTGATGAATCATATCTCAATATGGTCAGCAGCGACTACAGCCACCTGTACTCGTTCGACATGTCGGATTCGGAGAGGGTGACCCCTCCTGCCAGCCACGGCGGCTGGCTGCGCCCGGCGGAGTACGGCCTGGCCGCCACCGCGGTCGTCCTGGGAGTGGCGGCGGGCGCCGTCTGGCTCTGGCGGCGGAGGCAGAGGACGGCGGAGGCCAGGGTAGACCCGGGACCGCGATAGGAGCTGCCATCGAGGCAGCACACCCCGCCACGGAGAGCCTCGATGAGGCTCTCTTCTTTTGGCGTGGCTGACGCCTGTTTGCAGTCAGAATACCCAGATGCTAGAATGGCGCCATGATCGAGAGGGCGGACCAGTTGCCGGTGCAGGCCGCCCTGCCCCGGCGCCGTGCTTCCGATCGCATCGACTACATGGACCGGGCCCTGGTGCTGGCGAGGCTGGCCCTGGTGCACGCCAGCCCGAATCCGGCGGTGGGAGCGGTCATAGTCAAGGACGATGTGATCGTGGGGGAGGGATACACCCAGCCCCCGGGCTCAAATCACGCTGAGATAGTGGCCCTGCAGCAGGCCGGGACGAAGGCCAGGGGGGCGACCATGTATGTGACGCTCGAGCCCTGCTGCCACCACGGGCGCACGCCCCCGTGCACCGGGTCCATCATCTCCGCGGGCATCGCGGTGGTGCACATGGCTACTATTGACCCCAATCCCCTTGTCTGTGGCCGCGGCCGGGCGGGGCTGGATGAGGCAGGCATCGAGACCCGCGTGGGCGATCACGAGGAGGCGGCGCAGGAGGTCAACGAGGCCTACATCAAGTACACCCACACCGGCCTGCCCTTCGTCACCGGCAAGTTCGCCATGAGCCTGGACGGGAAGATCGCCACCAAGACCGGGGAATCGCGCTGGATCAGCGGAGAGCAGTCCCGGAGGTATGTTCATACGCTGCGAAGCCAGGTGGCGGCCATCATGGTGGGGGTGGACACCGTCATCAGGGACGACCCGCAGCTTACGGCGCGGGCCGGACTGGTAGGGGGGAGGATGGAGAACCAGCCGCTGCGGGTTATAGTGGACAGCCGGGGCCGCACCCCACCGGCAGCCAAGGTCTTCCAGGTGCCGGGCCAGACCCTGGTGGCCACGACCAGGGCGGCGGACCCGGGGAAGGTCAGGGCCCTGGCCGGCGTCGGCGCCGAGGTGGTGGAACTGCCCGACAACGGGGGCATGGTGGACCTGGCCGAGCTGCTGAAGCTCCTGGGTCAACGGCAGATCATGAGCCTGATGGTCGAAGGCGGAGCGGCGGTATTCGGGTCGCTGTTCGAGGGGAAGCTGCTGGACAAGGTGCTGGTCTTCGTGGCTCCGATCGTCATCGGGGGGCACGGCGCCAAGAACCCTGTGGAGGGCAAGGGAGTGGAGAAGCTCTCCCAGGCCACCGCGATCACCCGGGTCCGGGTGGAGACGGTGGGCAGCGACGTCCTGATCAGCGGCTACATCGCTCCTTAGCCCGCGGGCCGCGGCGGGGACAGTCAGAGGAAAGAGGCTGCTTTGTTTACCGGCATTGTGGAGGAGGTAGGCACGGTCACATCGGTCGGCCCGGGCAGGCTGACCGTGTCCGCCGCCGTGGTTCTCGATGGCACCCGTCTGGGTGAAAGCATTGCCGTCAACGGGGCCTGCCTGACGGTCACGGCCCTGGAGCCCTCCTCCTTCTCGGTTGAGGTCATGCCGGAGACGTTGAGGCGGACCGGCCTGGGCCAGCTGCGCCCCGGGTCCATGGTGAACCTGGAGCGAGCGCTCCAGGTGGGCGGGCGCATAGGCGGGCACCTGGTGCAGGGGCACGTGGACGCCACGGGGAGGGTCGTTTCCCTCACGCCTGAAGGCGGAGCCATCCTGGCCAGGTTAGCCGCCGGGCCCGAGATCTTGCGCTACGTGGTGGAGAAGGGGTTCATCGCCGTCGACGGCGTGAGCCTGACCGTGGTCGCCTTCGATCGCACCTCGTTCACCGTCTCCCTGGTCGGTTTCACGCTCAGCCACACCATTCTTGGTAGCAGGAAGATCGGAGATCAAGTAAACTTGGAAGTAGATATCATGGCCAAATATGTCGAGAAACTGGGCAAGGGTGGCGGCGGAGTTACCCTCGACTTCCTGTCGGAGCACGGCTTCACGTCCACCAGGCCCGGCAACTGAGCCCGGAGGCGAACCACATGGCGCTAGCGACGATCCCGGAAGCAATAGAAGATATCAAGGCCGGCAAGATCATCATCATCGTCGACGATGAAGGCCGGGAGAATGAAGGCGACCTGGCCATCGCGGCCGAGAAGGTCACCCCCGAAGCCATCAACTTCATGGCCCGCGAGGCGCGCGGGCTGATATGCATGCCCGTCATCGGCGAGAGGCTGGAGGAGCTGCGCATCCCCATGATGGTCCAGGACAACACTGCCCGGTTCTCCACTGCCTTCACCGTCTCCATCGAAGCCAAGCATGGCGTGACCACCGGAATTTCGGCCCAGGACAGGGCCACGACCATCAGGACGGTGATCAATCCGGCCACCAAACCGGAGGACATCGCCCGCCCCGGCCACGTGTTCCCTATCAAGGCCAGGCCCGGCGGCGTGCTGGTGCGGGCCGGCCACACTGAAGCGGTGGTGGACCTGGCCAGGCTGGCCGGGCTGTACCCGGCGGGCGTCATCTGCGAGATTATGAACGAGGACGGCTCCATGGCGCGCCTGCGCCAGCTCGAGGAGATGGCGGCCCGGTACGGCATGAAGATGGTCAGCGTGGCCGACCTCATCACTTACCGCCGCCGCCACGAGAAGCTGGTGCAGAGGGTGGCGGAGGCCAAGCTGCCCACCGGGTTCGGCGAGTTCACCGTCATGGCTTACCGGAGCAAGGTCGACCCCGACGAGCACGTGGCGCTGGTCTACGGCGATGTGGTGTCGGGCGACGCGGTCCTGGTGCGGGTGCACAGCGAGTGCCTCACCGGGGACGTCTTCGCCAGCCTCCGCTGCGACTGCGGCCAGCAGCTGGCCATGGCCATGCAGGCGGTGGTGGCTGAGGGCAAGGGCGTCATCCTCTACATGCGGCAGGAGGGACGGGGAATCGGGCTCCACAACAAGCTGCGGGCCTACGCGCTGCAGGACCAGGGCATGGACACGGTGGAGGCCAACGAGCTTCTGGGGTTCGCCGCGGACCTGCGGGACTACGGCATCGGCGCCCAGATCCTGGCCGACATCGGCCTGGAGCGCATTCGGCTGCTCACCAACAACCCCAGGAAGGTGGTCGGCCTGGAGGGCCATGGCCTGAAGGTGGTGGAGACGGTGCCCATAGTGGCCCCGCCCAACAGCTACAATGCTTCCTATCTGGAGACGAAGGGCGCGAAGATGGGGCACCATTTCCTGCCTCAGAGAGACTAGGAGGGACGGATGAAGAAGGTCTATCAGGGAGCGCTGCTGGCCCAGGGATTGAAGTTCGCGCTGGTCGTGTCGCGGTTCAACGAGTTCATCTCCTCCCGCCTGCTGGAGGGAGCGGAGGACGCCCTGCTGCGGCACGGGGCGAAAGAGGAAGACATCGAGGTCGCCTGGACGCCGGGCTCATTTGAGATACCGCTCATCGCCCAGACGATGGCCCAGTCCAAGAAGTACCAGGCCGTCGTCTGCCTGGGGGCCATCATCCGCGGAGGGACGCCCCACTTCGACTACGTGGCTGCCGAGGCCAGCAAGGGTGTGGCCAAGGTGTCCCTGGACACCGGCGTGCCGGTCATCTTCGGCATCATCACCGCCGATACCCTCGAGCAGGCCATCGAGCGGGCCGGGGTCAAGGAGGGCAACATGGGCGCCCGGGCCGCCACCGGAGCCATCGAGATGGCCAACCTGCTCAAGTCTCTGGCCCCGTAATCCGGCCTACTCCACGACCTTGAAGACCAGGTCACCGCGGCGCACGCGGTCAGGGACCTTGATGCCCACCGAGTCGCCGGGCCCGGCCTGGTTGACACTGGCGTTGTGAATCTGCATTGACTCCACCACCATCTCCAGGTCAGTGGTGTGGCCCTTGATGTGTATCTTCTCGCCGGTCTGCAGGGAGTCCATGAGATCTATGCCCGCCACCACTGCCCGGGAGAAGAAATCGGTCACCTTGCCTAATTCCAGCTCCACGGCCATCTCGCAACACCTCCCTTCCTCAGAGGATACCAGCTCGGCGCCGCAGCTCAGCGGCGAGGGCCTGGATTCGGGTCTCTGGGGCCCTTCATCCGTCTCTCGAGGACAGCCTGGCCCAGCACGATGCGGCGGTGGCATGTCCGGCACTTGATGGTGGCATCGGTCCCGGGGAGCCCCACCACCTCCCACTCACTGCCGCCGCAGGGATGCGGCTTCCTAAGCCGAAGTATATCCCCGATGCGAAAGGTGCGCAATAGCCCCTACCCGGCGGAACGCCTTGACAGGATGGAGTTGATCTCGCGGCGCAGGCTGTCGGCGGCCTCCCTGGCCGCCCGGTCAAAGTCGGTGCCCGTCGAGGCGTAGAGCACCTGCCTGGAGCTGGCGAAGAGGGCCCCGCCGCCGGTGCCGGCCGCATACCTGACGGCCAGGTCCAGGTTGCCCCCCTGGGCGCCGATGCCGGGGACCAGCAGCGGCATCCCCGGGCAGACCTGCCTCACCTCCAGGATCTCCTCCGGATGGGTGGCGCCCACCACCAGGCCGACGTTGTCCGCCTGGTCCCACTCCCTCGCTTTCTCCGCCACCACCCGGTAGAGCCGCACCGGCCTGCCGCCGCCGGCCGCCGTGCAGGCCAGGTCCTGGAAGTCGGCTGCGCCGGGATTGGAGGTGCGGCAGAGGATGAAGACGCCCCTGTCCCGGTAGCTGAGGAAGGGCTGCACCGCATCGAAGCCCATGTAGGGATTGACCGTGGCGGCATCGAAGCCGAAGACCTCGAAGAGCGCCCGGGCATAGGCCCCGGCGGTATGGCCGATGTCGCCCCGCTTCGCGTCCCCGATGACGGGCACCCGGCCGGCAATGTGAGCTACGGTCTTTTCCAGGGCGGCCAGGCCTTTGGTCCCCTGGGCCTCGTAGAAGGCCAGGTTCGGCTTGTAGGCGCAGACCAGGTCCAGCGTGGCGTCGACGATGGCCCTGTTGAACTCCAGGATGTCCATGGCCGGCATCAGGCCGGGATCCGGGTCCAGGCCGATGCAGACCAGGCTCTGGTTCCGGCCGGCCGCCTCGAGGAGCTTGGACTTGAAAGTCATCTGCTCAAACCCCGCGGGCCGGTGTCTCGGGGGCGCCCTCCGGGCCCGGGCCCTAGCCCATGGTCCCGCTGAGCGGCCGTCCTCCGATGACATGGAGGTGCACGTGGGGCACCTCCTGCCCGCCATCGCGCCCGTAGTTTATTACCACCCGATACCCCTTTTCAACAGCGGCCAGCCCCTCGCGCCGTGCCACCTCGTGGGCCACGTAGATGAGGTGGGCAGCCAGGTACTGGTGCTGGCCCCGCAGGTCGTCGATCGAGGCAACGTGCTCCCGGGGTATGACCAGGGCATGAACCGGCGCCTGGGGATTGATGTCGGCAAAGGCGATGGCCCGATCATCCTGGTAGAGGATGGTGGCCGGTATCTTGCCGGCCACGATGTCACAGAAGACGCACTGCTCCATGTCGAAGCCTCAGAGGCCCAGCTGCGAAGCGATCAGCTCTCGCTGGTAGTTGGCGTCGCCAAAGAGGGCTGCCGCGGCCCGGCCGCGGCGATAGTACAGCTGCAGGTCGTGGTCGATGGTGTAGCCCACGCCGCCGTGCACCTGGTGGCCCAGCCTGGCTACCCGGACCACGGCCTCGCTGACCCAGGCCTTGGCCATGGCCACCTCCTTGTCCGCCGGCAGGCCGGCGCTCAGAAGCCATGCCGCCTCGTAGGTGAGCATGCGCATGCCGTCGAGGTCCACCAGCATGTTGGAGCAGTGGTGCTGTATGGCCTGGAAGGCGCCGATGCGCTTGTCGAACTGCACCCTCTCCTTGGCGTAGGCGGTGCTCATCTCCAGCACCTGCTGGCCCGCGCCCACCATCTCGGCGCACTTGGCCACGGCCGCCAGCTGCAGGGTCCGACGGATGACGGGCCAGCCCTGATGGAGCGGCCCCAGGAGGTTCGCTTTGGGCACCCGGACGTTGTCGAAGACCACTTCGCACTGCTTGTCGCTGGCGATGGTCTTGAGCATGGCCTGCTCCAGGCCGCGGCAGGGGACGTCCAGCACGAACAGGCTTATGCCGTCGTCGCCGGCGCCCTCCCTGGTGCGGGCCGCCACCACCAGGTGGCTGGCCACGTGAGCGTCGGGGACATAGAGCTTGGTGCCGCTGATCACGTAGTCATCGCCCTGGGCCCGGGCGGTGGTGCGGATCGAGGCCGGGTCATAGCGGCCGTCGGGCTCGGTGAGCGCCAGGGTGAAGACCTCGCCCCCGGCCACGGCGGGCAGGTATCGCTCTTTCTGGGCCTCGCTCCCCGCCTCCAGGATGGTCAGGCCGCCCAGCACCACGCTGGCCATGAAGGGGCCGGGCAGGCAGGCCCGCCCCATCTCCTCCATCAGCACGGCGAGGTCCAGGAAGCTCCCGCCCCATCCGCCGCACTGCTCGGGGAACGGCAGGCCCATCCATCCCAGGTCGGCCATCTTGTGCCACATCTGGGGAGAGTAGCCCTTCTCGTCCAGCTCCATCTCCCGCACGTAGGCCTTGGTGCACTCGTTGGCCAGGAAGTCCCGCGCGGTCTTGCGCAGCATCTTCTGGTCTTCGGAAAGCTCGAAATCCAAGTTGCCCCCTATGTCTCTACAAACACTCTGTAGCCAAGCCGGTCTCTACGAAAACGCGCACTTGGCCCGCGCTGGGGCGGACCACCAAAAGGATATCAGAAGAGCGGGACCCATATCAAACATCGCCCGGCAGCACCGGTGCCGCAGCACCGGGGAATCGGCAGCACCGGTGCCGCGGCACCAGGGAATCGGCAGCACCGGTGCCGCTTCCTTGACTTGCCCTGCCGCCGGAATATATTCTGGCTACAGCTAGGAGGACGATCTTGTTCAAGGCGCCCAGGGGGACGAAGGACATCCTGCCCGCGGAGCAGGGCTACTGGAAGTGGATAACCGATCAGGCGGCCGGTATGGCCCCGCTCTACGGCTATCAGCGGATAGACACCCCGGTCTTCGAGGACGCGGGGCTGTTCCTGCACAGCGTGGGAGACGAGACGGACATCGTGGAGAAGCAGATGTACAGCTTCGACGACCGCGGCGGCGACCGGATAACCCTGCGCCCGGAGGGGACGGCCCCGGTGTGCCGGGCGTACATCGAGCATGGCCTGCACAATCTGCCCCAGCCGGTGAGGCTTTTCTACTTCGGGCCCATCTTCCGCTACGAGCGGCCGCAGGCTGGCCGGTTCCGCCAGCACCAGCAATTCGGCTGCGAGGCCATCGGCGCGGCCGATGCCACGCTGGACGCCGAGATCATCGACATCGCCTGGAGCCTGTACGCGTCCCTGGGACTGGGCGGGTTGACCCTGCAGCTGAACAGCATCGGCTGCCGCGTCTGCCGCCGGGCCTATCTGAGGCTGCTGACGGACTACTACGCCGGCCGGCAGGGCCAGCTGTGCCGGGACTGCCAGGGCCGGCTGTCCCGCAACCCCCTGCGCCTGCTGGACTGCAAGAACCCGGGGTGCGGCCAGGTCGCGGAGGGGGCCCCCCGGATCACGGAGCACATCTGCCCTGACTGCCAGGCCCATTTCGCACTGGTCAAGGATGGCCTGGCGCTGCTTCGCATCCCGTTCGAGGTCAATCCCCGCCTGGTCCGGGGCCTGGATTACTACACGCGCACCGTGTTCGAGATACAGCCGGCTGACGTCGGCGGCCAGAGCACCATCGGCGGTGGCGGGCGGTATGACGACCTCATCGAGATCCTCGACGGCAGGCCGGCCCCGGCGGTGGGGTTCGCCACGGGCCTGGAGAGGATCATACTCAACCTGCAGAAGCAGGGCCTGGAGCCTCCGCCGGCGGCGGGGGCCAGGGTCTTCGTGGCGCACCTGGGGCCCGAGGCCAGGGAGGAGGCGCTGAGGTTCAGCGCCCGACTGCGCCGCGCCGGCATCGCCGCCACCCTGGCCGTGGACGGCCGCAGCTTGAAGGCGCAGCTGAAGCAGGCCAACGCGCTGGGCCACTCCCACACCCTGGTCATCGGGGAAGAGGAGCTGCGGACGGGCTCCGTGCTCCTGCGGGACATGGCCCGGGGGGAGCAGTTGCTGTGCCGGCCGGAGGAGGCCATGGCCCGGCTCAAGAGCGCCGGCGGGGACGCGCCAGCCTAGCCAAACCTCTGCGCTTCCGGGCCCGGGGGCCGGCCGCCATCCGCCGGACCGGGACAGGGCACTCCATCCAGTTTGTCTTCCCCTGACTATCCGTGATTTGAAATCTCTCTCGTTTTGTGACATAATTCTGCCAGATGTCAGGATGCGTTCTACAAGGCGTATCCTGTCGGCGCAGAAGCGGGTTGATAGATCGCCCATTCGGTCACGTCTGACATCTGACCAGGTTGGGGGGAGCGCGGGTCAGATGGCGGGCTACCAACCGTGACCGGTCTGCGCTGGTCCGGAGCCTTCTTGCGAGGGACCCTCGCATCACCGCCCTGGAGTTGAGCCCTGCCGTGGGCTGCGCATGCCGATGGACAGAGGAGAACTGAGATGGATTTCGGGTTGAGCCGGCAACAGGAGATGCTGAAGCAGGCCGCCAGGCAGTTTGCCGAGGCCAGAGTGGGCCCGAGAGCGCGGGAGACGGACGAGAAGGGGGAGTTCCCCTTTGAGCTGGTGCGCCAGATGGGCCAGATGGGACTCATCGGGCTGGTCAACTCCAGGCAGTATGGCGGCTCCGGGATGGGGCACCTGGCCCGGATTGTCGTCATCGAGGAAATGGCTCGCGTTTATCCCAGCCTCGGTTTCTTCCTGCAGGCCGGCAACCTTCTGATGTACGCCCTGGAAAATTTCGGCAACGAGGAGCAGAAGGCCCGGTGCCTGCCGGGCCTGTGCCAGGGGACCAGGGTGAGCGCCTTCGCCGTCACCGAGCAGAGCGGCGGGTCCGATCCTTCCTCCATGATGACCACGGCCAGCCGCAATGAGGCGGGCTACACGGTGAACGGGCGCAAGACCTACATTACCAACGCCGACGTGGCCGATCTGCTGGGCTTCGTGGCCCGCAGCGAAGGGGGCTTCAGCGCCTTCTTCGTGGACAAGGGGACGCCGGGGTTCGAGGTGACCCGGAGGGAGCCGCGGGCCGGGTTCCGCTGCATTCCGGTCAATGAGCTCTCTTTCACCGATTGCCACGTTCCCCAGGCCAATCTCATCGGGCAGCAGGGGCGCGGCATGGCGGCCGCTCTGCCCACCATATCGGCCATAGGCCGGACCGGGGCCGCGGGAGTGGCCCTGGGGGCCACCCAGGGGGCCTACGAAGGGGCCCTCAAGTTCTGCCGGGAGAGGACGCTCTACGGGAAGCCCATCGCGGACCTGCAGTCGCTGCAGTTCCTGCTGGTGGATATGAACACCGAGATCGATGCCGCCCGGTGGGTTGCCTACCGGCCCGCGGTGCTCCTGGACCAGGGCCAGGCGGTGAAGGACCTGGGGGCGGATATCGCCCGGGCCAAGCTGCTGACCGTCGATGTGGCGCTGCGGCACTGCCTCAAGGCGCAGCAGGCCATGGGGGCCTATGGCCAGTCGCCGGAGTACCGGGTGGAGATGTACCTGCGAGACGTGCTGGAGCTGCTGACCGCCGGCGGCACGCAGGAGATCATGAAGGTGGTGATCGGCCGGGCCATCACCGGCTGACAGGGCAGGCGAAGAGGAGAGGGGCCATGGATACGGTAGTGTGCATCAAGCAAGTGCCTAATCCGGACCACTTCAGCCGCATAACGCTGGACCCGGTGACAAACGCCATCCGCCGCGATGGCGTGCCCCTGGTGATGAACCCGGTTGACCGGAATGCGATCGAGGCGGCTCTCCAGCTGCGTGACCGGTTCCCGGGCAAGGTGACGGTGCTGACCATGGGTCCGCCCCAGGCGCGGGAGGCCCTCGAGGAGGCGCTGGCCATGGGCGCCGATGAGGGCATCCTCCTCTGCGATCGGGCCTTCGCCGGGGCCGACGCCTATGCCACGGCGCTGACCATAGCCGAAGCCATCGGGAAGCTCTGCCCCTTCAGCCTGGTGCTGTGTGGCTGCGAGACGGCTGATTCGGGGACGAGGATGGTGGGGCCAATGCTGGCGGAGTTCCTCGACATCCCCTATGCCACCAACGTGCGCCGCCTGGAGGTCAGCGGAGAGGGGCTCTGCCAGGCGGAGGCCGATCTTGACGGAGGCTGGATGACAGTGGAGCTCAGCCTGCCGGCGCTGGTCACCGTCAGCCGGGCCATCAACGAGCCCCGGATTCCGGATGTGCTGGGCATAATAGGAGTGGCCGGCAAGCCGCTGGCCACCTTCGGGGCGGATGACATCGGCCTGGCGGCCGACCGGACCGGGCTGGCCGGCTCGCCCACGCGCGTGGCCGGCGTCCGGGAGTTCAAGAAGGACCGCCATTCCGAGGTGCTGCAGGGCCATCCGCAGCACGTTTCCAGCGACGCCGTGGCCAGGCTGCGGCAATTGGGTGGACTGTAAGGAGGTTCAGCATGGGCGATAGCAGAGACACCTGGGTCTACGCGGAGCACAGGAGGGGACAGCTGGCCCGGGTCAGCCTGGAGCTGCTGAGCCAGGGGGCGGAGATCTCGCATGAGATCGGAGGGGAGCTGGCGGCGGTGCTGGTGGGCAGCGAGGTAGGGCCGCTGGCCTCCGAGCTCGTCGCTCGCGGCGCGGATACAGTCTATGTCATTGAAGATCCCAGGCTTCGGGACTATCACAACCGGGCCTACGCGGCGGCCATTGCCGATCTGGCGGCGGAGCATCGTCCGGAGGTCCTGCTGCTGGGGGCGACGGCCATCGGCGAGGACCTGGCTCCGGGCATCGCGGCCAGGCTGGGCACCGGGCTCACCGCTCACTGCATTGACCTCAGGGTGGAGAGGCGCGATGGAGTGGCCACGCTGCTCCAGACGGTGCCGGGCTGGGGGGGCGGCAAGAGGGTGGATATCGTGTGTCCCGAGCGGCGGCCGCAGATGGCCACGGTCAAGCCGGGTGTCTTCGTGGTTCCGCCGGAGAAAGCGGACGCCCGAGGCCAGGTGGTGAGGATCACCCCCCGGCTCTCCGGCCGGCTTTTCAGGGCCAGGACCCTGGAAATCAGGGATGAGGCGGAAAGCGAGCAGCCCATCGAACAGGCGGACGTGGTGGTGGCGGCCGGTTGGGGGGTCAACTCGCTGGGCGGCATGGACCTGGTGCACGAGCTCGCCGCGGTGCTCGAGGGCGCCGTGGCCGGCACCCGGCCGCTCCTGGACAAGGGCTGGATCACCCCGGACTGCATGATCGGGCAGAGCGGCAAGGTCATCGGGCCCAACCTCTTCATCAGCCTGGGAGCGTCCGGAGCCATGCATTTCTCAACAGGGTTCGAGAGAGCCAGGTTCGTCCTGGCGGTAGACCAGAACCCGCAGGCCCCCATATTCCAGGCAGCTGACGTGGGGATCGTGGGAGATCTCCGCGAGGTGCTTCCTCCGCTGATAAGCGAGCTGCGCAAGCTCAGAGCGAACTGAGCGGATTGAACCGGTCAGCGGCGCGCCCGGCTGTTCGAGATGATCCGGGGGCGGCCCTTTGGGGGGGTATGCGCTAGGCCCCGAACAGCGACTGGAAATCGCCGTCGAAGTCCCGGAGGAATGAGTGCATGTCCATGAGGTCATCGGCGGAGAGCGGCGTGGCCGAGGCCAGCCGCTTCTGCTCGTCGGGAGTCAGCTCGGTGAGCACCTCGCTGACCTTGCCCTCCTTGACCACGGCAGCCACCAGGCCCTGGCTCTTGCAGGAAGGGCAGAAGACGGACAGGAACCACAGGTCGTCCTTGCGGCCCAGTATGTTGACGTTGCCTGATTGATAGTGCTTGCCGCACATGCCACATTTCATGGTGGCCAGCAGCTTCTTCAAGAACCTCTCATCCATAGGACACCCCGGGCTACTCTTGCTGGTCCTTCTGATCCCGGCTGTCTCCGGCGTTGCCCAGGTCCTTCATGTCCAGCGTGTTGATGAAATCGGTGAATGCGGACAGCTTGCGCAGCTCATCGTCGCTGATGGGATGCTTCTCGTCCTCACCATGGCTGTGCATGGGCTTGCCGCTCTGATCGAAGACTATGCCGGCCTTCTCCAGCACCTCTTCCGAAGCGAAGATGGGCACCTTGGCCCTCACGGCTATGGCGATGGCATCGCTGGGGCGTGAATCGATCTCAATCTCCTTGCCGTTCGACATGACAAATATGCGGGCGAAGAAGGTGTCGTTCTGGAGGTCATTCACCAGGATGGACTTGATCTTGGCCCCCAGGGCGTTCAGGATCGAGTACAGGAGGTCATGGGTCAGCGGGCGGGGAACAGAGATGCCCTGCAGCTTCACGGCAATGGCATCCGCCTCGGCCGGGCCGATCCAGATGGGCAGGTAGCGGTCAGAGCGGGTCTCCTTCAGGATGACCACCCTCTGTGAGTTCATCACGCTCACCCGAATGCTGTCAACGCTCATTTCAACCATGTGCTTGTCTCCGAGATGCCAGGTGCGGAGGATTCGACCTAATTCTAGGCGCGCCGCGTTCAAGTTGTCAAATGATCCGAGCACGCTGGCCGGGCCTTGCCGAGCGTGCCTGCCCGGCCTCCCGCTGAGCGTGCCTGCCCGGCCTCCCGCTGAGCGTGCCTGCCGGGCCAAAAGGCCGCTACAGGGTGACCTCTTTGTGCCGGGCGCTGTGGCACAGGATATTGACGGCCACGGGCAGGCTGGCTATGTGGGCGGGGAAGACCTCCACGTGGACCCCCAGCGCGGTGGTGCTGCCGCCGAACCCCTGGGGCCCGATACCCAGGGCATTGATCCTCTGCAGGAGCTCATGCTCCAGGTCCGCCGCCTCGGGGTCAGCGCTGGGCCGCCCCAGCGGCCGCAGCAGGGCCTCCTTGGCCAGCAGGCAGGCCTTCTCGGCCGTGCCCCCGATGCCCACCCCCACGATGACCGGCGGACAGGGATTGCTCCCGGCCTCGTCTACCGCCCTGACCACGAAATCGATGATGCCGCGACGGCCCTGGGCCGGCGACAGCATGGCCAGGCGGCTCATGTTCTCCGAGCCTCCGCCTTTGGGCATGAGAGCGATGGTGAGCCCGTCACCGGGCACCACCTCGGTGTGGATGACCGCCGGGCAGTTGTTCCTGGTGTTGGTCCTGGAGGAGAAGGGGTGCTGCACCATGGACTTTCGCAGGTAGCCGTCCGCGTAGCCCTTCCTGATGCCCTCCTCTATGGCGTCGTTGAGCCCTCCGCCGGTAACGTGTACGTCCTGCCCCAGCTTCACCAGGACCACGGCCAGGCCGCAATCCTGGCACAGCGGCACCCGCTCCCGGGAGGCGACGGAGGCGTTGTCCAGGATCTTCTGCAGGGTGGCCCTTCCCAGGGGCGATTCCTCGCTGGCCGCTGCCTGGCTGATGGCATGCAGCACGTCCTCGGGCAGGAAGAAGTTGGCCTCCTTGGCCATGCGGGCCACCGCCTGGATCACTTCGTCGGCGCGTATCTCCCTGGGACCCATCATGACTGCTCTACAGCGGGATGTTGCCGTGCTTCTTCGGGGGCAGGTGATCGACCTTGTTGCGGAGCATCTCCAGGGCCCTGATCAGCTTGGGGCGGGTGTCCCGCGGGTCTATCACGTCATCCAGGTACCCCCTGGCCGCGGCCACATAGGGGTTGGCGAACTTGTCCCGGTAGTCCTGCACCAGCTCCTTCTTCTTTTCATCGGGCTTCTCGGCCTTGGCTATCTCGCCGCGGAAGATGATGTTGACCGCCCCGTCCGGCCCCATGACCGCGATCTCAGCCGTGGGCCAGGCGTAGTTGATGTCGCCGCGAAGGCTCTTGCTGCTCATGACCACGTAGGCTCCGCCGTAGGCCTTGCGGGTAATGATGCTGATCTTGGGCACGGAGGCCTCCGCGTAGGCGTAGAGGAACTTGGCGCCGTGGCGGATGATGCCCCCGAACTCCTGGTCTGTCCCCGGCATGTAGCCCGGGACATCGACGAAGGTGATGACGGGGATGTTGAAGCAGTCGCAGAACCGGACGAACCGGGCGCCCTTGTCGGAGGCGTTAATGTCAATGGACCCGGCCAGGTAGGCCGGCTGCTGGGCCACTATGCCAACGCTCTGGCCATTGAGCCGGGCGAACCCCACGATGAGGTTGTTGGCCCAGTGCTGGTGCACCTCCATGAAGTCGCCGCGGTCGAAGACACGGGCGATGACCTCGTGCATGTCGTAGGCCTTGTTCGGCTCCACGGGGACGATCCGGTGCAGGTCGGGATCGCGGCGATTGGGGTCGTCGCCGGCCGTCGCCAGCGGGGTCTCCTCCATGTTGTTCTGGGGCAGGAAGGTGAGCAGGCGGCGGATCATCAGGAAGACCTCCTCCTCGCTCTCGGCCACGAAATGGCAGTTGCCGCTGGTCCGGGCGTGGACCATGGCGCCGCCCAGGTCCTCGTGACTGACCTCCTCCCCGCTGACCGCCTTAACTACATCGGGCCCGGTGATGTACATCTGGGCCGTCCCCTTCACCATGAAGATAAAATCGGTGATGGCGGGAGAGTACGTGGCTCCGCCGGCTGCCGGCCCCAGCACCACCGATATCTGGGGGACCACTCCGGAGTAGAGGGTGTTCCGGGTAAAGATCTCGCCGTATCCTCGCAGGCTGTCCACGCCCTCCTGGATGCGGGCTCCCCCGGAGTCCAGCAGGCCGATGCACGGCGCGCCGTTGCGGGCCGCCAGGTCCATGGCCTTGCATATCTTCTCGGAGGCCACCTGCGACAGCGTCCCGCCGATGACGGTGAAGTCCTGGCTGTAGGCGAAGGCCAGCCGCCCGTTGATCTTGCCGTAGCCGATGACCACCGAGTCCCCCAGGAACCTCTCCTTATCCAGCCCGAAATCGCTGGTGCGGTGGGTGACGAAGGAATCAATCTCCTCGAAGGTGTCCGGGTCATAGAGAAGCGAGATACGCTCCCGGGCGGTGAGCTTGTTCTTGGCGTGCTGGGAATCGACGCGCTTGGCGCCCCCGCCCTGCATGGCTTGCTCTCTCAGCCGGGCCAGGTTCTGCAGCTTGTCTTCGATGGACATAGTAATGTCTTCTCCTTCCGACGGCCTCGTATCCTCGAGGCTTCGGGTGCCCGAAGGTCAGGGCTCCCGGGGCTTCATCCGGGCCAGCTCCGCCAGCCGCTCCGCCACCTGCCGCAGCTTCATCTGGGCGTCCTGCAGCTTGCCGCGCTCCTTGTCCACCACGGCGGCGGGGGCCCGGGAGAGGAAGGCCGGATCGCCCAGGCGGGCCTCCAGGCCGGCGATCCGGCCCTGCAGGGACTCCTTCTCCTGCAGCAGCCGCTGGCTCTCGGCATCGACGTCCACCGTCAGGGGGAGGACGATCTCCACCTCTCCGACGTGCAGGACCTGGGCCCCGTCGCCACGGGCCTCGGTGCGGCGACCCAGAATGTGCAGGGGTTGCACCCGCGCCAGGGTTTCTATGGCCCGGCGGTGGGCCTCGATCGCCTGTCCGTCCCCGGCGTAAAGGCGGGCTTCGATGCGCTTCGCCGGATCGATCTTCGATTCGGCGCGGGCATTGCGTATGGCGCGGATGATATCGATGATCAGGCCTATCTCGCGCTCCGCCGCGGCGTCCGTCACGCCGGCGCCGCGGGGATACTCCGCTATCATCAGGGAGTCCGGCCGGGCCGGGTCAGGAGGCAGCCCGGACACCAGGTTCTGCCATATCTCCTCCGTGATGAAGGGCATGAAGGGGTGAAGCAGTCTGAGGGAGCGCTCCAGCGTGCGCACCAGGACGGGGACGGGGGAGGGGGCCCCGGGCTGGGCCAGTCGTATCTTCGCCAGCTCGATGTACCAATCGCAGAACTCACCCCAGATGAACTCGTAGACCTCCGCCTCGGCTTCGCCGAAGCGAAACTCGGTGAGCAGCTGGTTGACCCTGGCGGCCAGCCGGTCGAGGCGGCTTTCTATCCAGCGGTCCTCCACGGGCAGGCCGCCAGGGGCCGCGGTATCCTGTGTGGCGGCAGTGCCCTGGGTGGCGCCGGTGCCCGGCGGCGCGGCCTGCAGGCTCCGGATCACGTACCGGGAAGCGTTCCACAGCTTGTTGGCAAAGTTGCGGCCGGACTCGATCTTGCCGCTGCCCAGGGGAACGTCGTTGCCGGCGGAGGTGCCCAGGACCAGGGAGAACCGCAGGGCGTCGGCCCCGTACCGGTCGATGAGGTCCAGGGGATTGACCACGTTCCCCTTGATCTTGCTCATCTTGGCGCCCTTCTCATCGCGGATCAGTCCATGAAGGTAGACCCAGCGGAACGGTACCCGCCCCGTGTTCTCCAGCCCCATCATGATCATCCGGGCCACCCAGAAGAACAGGATGTCGTAGGCGGTCTCCATCACCGTCGTGGGG
>CAYRGJ010000017.1:0-66408 GCA_964423835.1 uncultured Dehalococcoidia bacterium
CGTCGGGGGCCGGCACGTCCGTCTCGGGGCCGATCATCTGGTACACATTCTGGATATAGGCCCGGCTCACCCGCTCCAGCTCCCCCATCGAGAGGGACTTGGTGTCGCAGACGACGCCGCCCTTGCCGCCGCCCAGCGGCAGGTCCAGGAGCGCGCACTTCCAGGTCATCCAGGCCGCCAGGGCCCGGACCGTATCGATGGTCTCGTCGGGGTGAAAACGGATGCCGCCCTTGGCCGGGCCCCGGGCATCGTTGTAGTTCACCCGGAACCCCTGGAACAGCTTCATGGAGCCGTCGTCCATGCGCACCGGGAAAGCCACGTGCAGCTCCCGCCTGGGGACCCGGAGTATGGCCCGGGTGCCGGCGTCAAGCTTCAGTATGTCCGCGCACCTGTCTATCTGCCTCTGCGCCGTCTCGAATGGGTTGTATACTGCCATGTTCCGCCTCTTTCCTTCAGATTGCCCTTCGCGGCCTGTCTCCCACCGGCCCTCCTCGACCCTACAGCCTCACCGGGATGCCCCTGCCGGCCAGGTACCTCTTGGCCTCGGGGATGGTGATCTCGCCAAAATGGAACACCGAAGCGCACAGCACGGCCGCGGCCTGGCCCTGGACCACGGCGTCGTAAAGGTGCTCCAGCTTGCCGGCGCCCCCGGACGCGGTCACCGGGATGCTGACCGCTTCGGCCACCGCCCTGGTCATCTCCAGGTCATAGCCCTCCCTGGTGCCGTCGGCATCGCGGCTGGTCAGCAGGATCTCACCCGCGCCCAGCCCCTCCACCTTCCGGGCCCACTCCACGATGTCCAGCCCCGTCTCCTCCATGCCGCCGCTGACCACCAGCTCCAGCCGGGGCCCCGGCCCGCCCGGCGGGTTCTTCTTGCCGTCGATGGCCACCACCAGGGTGCGGGCCCCGAAGCGCTGCGCGGCATTGGCCACCAGGTCCGGGTTGCGGTAGGCCGCGGTATTGATGGACACCTTGTCCACCCCGATATCGAACAGCTCCGCCATATCGGCCAGGTGGCGTATGCCTCCACCCACCACGAAGGGCACGGAGATGGCCCGCCTCACCCGCTGGACCCACTCCAGCATGGTGCCCCGCTTCTCCACCGTGGCCGCGATGTCCAGGAAGGCGATCTCGTCGGCCCCTTCCTTCTCGTAGGCGCCGGCGGCCTCCACCGGATCGCGCGCATCCCTCAGACTGGCGAACCGGATGCCCTTGACTACCCTGCCGTCCTTGACGTCCAGGCAGGGTATGACCTTGACCATCTTTTTCATTCTCTCGCTCCGTGGCCCCGCTGCATCGCGGGAGCTACCCGCCTCCGCCCAACGGTGGCGCCGGCCGTAGGTAACTGTTTACCTAGTGTAGGCCTGGCGCCCCCGGCTGTCAAGAGGCCGGCCGGCGGCCGATCCAACGCAGCAGCCTCACAGCAGGCCGGCCGGCGGCCGATCCAACGCGGCGGCCTCACAGCAGGCCGATGGCCACCCGGCCCAGGGGAGCGGTGAACGTCACAACATTGTAACTCGCCTAGCGTGGCCCTTTCTGGAACCCCATTGCATCTGCGTGATATACTGATCGTCGAATGGCATGGCCAAGCAGCAGGAGAGCGTGCCGCCTTCGCTGCAAGACAATGCGATAAGTGGACACCGACCTGAATGCGGGTCGGGTCTTATTTTCCGGAGCCCGAAGACCGGAGCGTCAAAAGAGGGAGAAGAGAGAGAAACGGGCAAGGGATTGCCGGACCGCCAAACGACTAATCTAGCGGGCAAGGAAGGATGAGGAGACCGAAGATCAGCTAGAAAGACAGACCACCACCCCGGGAAGCGTTGAACCGCCACCTGTATCTGGTCACTTGGGTGACGGGGAGCCAGTAGTGAAACCGACCCACTTGAGGTCGGTTTTATTTTTGCAGATCGAAGGTCATGGCGACGGCGGGGAGAGCCAACAGGAAAAACGGAGGAAGCCGGAGACCGACCGGTCAGCGAGCGGTCATCCGGCAGGAGGGAACCAGTGTTTCAAGGTAAGAAGATCGGCGTAGCGGTCCCGGCCTACAACGAGGAGAAGCTGGTGGCGAGCGTGGTCGAGAACATGCCCGCCTACGTGGACCGGATCTACATCGTTGACGATGGCAGCACCGACCGCACCCGGGAGGTCGTGTCCGGGCTGTGCCGGGGCAACCCCCGGCTGCGGCTGGTGGAGCACAAGAAGAACAAGGGTGTCGGGGCCGCCATTGTCACCGGCTACCAGAGATGTCTCGAGGACGGCATGGACATCGCCGTGGTCATGGCTGGCGACAACCAGATGGACCCGACGGAGCTGCCCAAGCTGCTGGCGCCCGTCGTCAGCGGGGAGGCCGGCTACAGCAAGGGCAACAGGATGGCTACCGCCCGGACCGTCAAGGGAATGCCCCGGCTGCGGCGGTTCGGCAACTGGATCCTGAAGTGGCTGACCCGGGTTTCCTCCGGCAACTACCATATCGACGATCCGCAGAACGGCTATGCCGCGGTCTCCTCCGAGGCCCTTCAGCGGATAAGGCTGGATGACCTCTATCCCTACTACGGCTACTGCAACCACCTGCTGGCCAAGTTCACCGTGGCCGGGGTCCGCGCCGTGGAGGTGCCCATGCCGGCCCGGTACCAGGGGGAGAAATCCAAGATCCGGTACGGCAAGTACATCCGAAAAGTGAGCTGGCTACTGCTGAACAACTTCGCCTGGAGGATGGAGATGAAGTGGGCCGCCGTCACCAGGCCGGCAGGGGTCTACCGCCCCCAGCCCGCGCCCGACATCCGCGAGATCACGGAAGCCAACGAGTTCCTGCCCGGGGTAACGCGCCGCGCCAGGTAGCGCACGGCCAGCCCTCCAACGCAATCAGCATCGCGCTTTGCCAGGGTATGGCAAAGCGCGATCTGCGTGTCAACCACTGACGCCGCCGGCAGGCAGCGGCCGCTCCAGGACAGCGATGGCAGCCAGGGCCACGCGGAGCGGGCGGCAGGCCCGGGACCGGCCGGCAAGGCCCGGCCAGGGCCATCTTGCCAGTGGTGATAAGATACCCTGTTGAGCGGCCGGCGCGAAACGGGCCGAGAGGCAAAGACGATGAGATTGGACTTCACCATGGAGAGGTACGGGGACCTCTGCCGGGCCATAGTCGAGTCCGGGTACACGCCCATGACCGTGCGCGCCTACCTGGAGGCCGACCCGCTTCCGGAGCGGCTGGCAGTGGTCCGGCATGACGTGGACTCGACGCCCCATCAGGAGCCGACAATCGCCGGCATCGAGACCGGCTTCGACATCAGGGCCACCTACTATTTCCGGCACCGGCCGGGCATCTTCCGCCCGGACGTGATGCGCCGCCTGGCGGATATGGGCCATGAAGTGGGGTACCACTACGAGGCCATGGACAAGGGCCGGGGCGACCCGGCAAAGGCCGTCGAGATCTTCCGCCGGGAGCTGGCCGACTTCCGGGAGGTGGTGGAGATCAAGACCATAAGCATGCACGGCAACCCCCTGACGCGGTGGGACAACCGCGACCTGTGGCGCGCCCACGATTTCAAGAGCTTCGGCCTGGCGGGAGAGGCCTATCTCTCCTTTGACCGCTCCCGCATCGGTTATCTCTCTGACACCGGCCGCACCTGGGGCCCGGAGTTCAAGGTCAAGGACTGGCTCCCCCCCCAACCCGGAAGCACCGAGCCGCCATACCCGGTGCCCCGGGTGAGCTCGACCGACGATGTGATAGCGCTGCTGCGCTCCCGGCAGTGCGCCCACCTCTACCTGAACACGCACGCCGGCCGGTGGGCGGACAGCCGCCTGGACTGGGCCCGGGACTACGCCATGGACCAGGCGGTGCGCCTGGTCAAGCGGGCGTTGGCCCTGAGGCGGCGCCTCTCCGGCCAGAGAGGGTGAACCGGTGCATCAGCATGTGTATAATGAGACCGGCACGGAGGTAGCAGCCCATGATCAGCGTTGAAGTGAACCCCGCCATCCCGCCGGAGGAGTGGCGGGCCTTTGTGGACAGCCGGCCGGAGGCGACCTACGCCCACCTGCCGGGCTGGCAGGCAGTGCTGAGGGACAGCCTGGGCCACCGGCCGTGCTACGTATTCGCCCGCAATGAGGCCGGGAAGCTGTGCGGCCTCCTGCCCCTGTTCCAGGTGAAGAGCCTGCTGTCAGGGAGCCACCTGGTGTCCACGCCCTTTGTGAGCGAGTGCGGCCCGCTGGCCGACTCCGACGAGGCCCTGAAGGCCCTGGTAGACCGGGCCAGGGGCCTCTGCGACGAGCTCAAATGCCGCTACGTGGAGATCCGCGCCGCCCGGGAGCTGCCCCTGGACCTGCCGGCCAGCCAGTACTTCTCCACCTATTTCGTCACCCTGTACCAGCCGCCGAAGGGCTGGAAGGCCCTGGACCATCGCACCCGCAACTCGGTAAACAAGTCCCGGAAGGACGGCGTGGTGGTCAAGACGGACGCCTCGGAAGAGTCACTCCGGGCCTTCTACGAGGTGAACCTGCGAACCAAGACGCGGCTGGGCTCTCCGGCCCATCCCCTGAAGTTCTTCACCGCCATGCAGCGGGAGCTGGGCGACTGCTTCCGGCTCTACTCCGCTGAGTACCAGGGCCGGGTGGTCTCGGCCGGGGTGGCCATCTGCTACAACGGGGTGGTCAACGCCACCCACCAGGCGTCCGACCGGGCCTACCTGGAGCACCATCCCAACGATGCGGTCTCGTGGCAGGAGATGGAGGATGGCGGGCGGGAGGGCTTCCGCTACCTGGATTTCGGCAAGACGCCGGCGGACAACACCGGGCTGGCCCAGTACAAGAAGAAGTGGAAGGCCCAGGAGAAGAAGCTGCACTATTACTACTATCCCAGCGTGCCGAAGCTGATGGGGTCAAACCGGCAGGGGACCAGGTACAAGATGGTCACCGGAGTCTGGAAGAGGCTGCCGCTGCCCGTCGTCCGGGCGCTGGGGCCCTTCGCCTTCCGGCAGCTCGATTGATTCCACCTGGTCCGGGAAAGCAGCGATGAGAATACTGGTAGACCTGAATCACCCGGTGGACGTCAACTTCTTCAAGAACGCCATCCGGGAGTGGACGCAGCAGCACGGCTGCCAGGTGGATATCACCCTGCAACCGCGGGGCAAGATGGTGGCCATCCTCCAGAGCGAGCTCCCGGGGCACCCCTTCACCGCCATGGGCACCTTCCAGAAGACCATGGCCCGCAAGCTCCTGATGCACGCCTGGCGGTTCCCCCAGTTCGCCCGCCACGTGCGCCGCGGCCGCTATGACGTGGTCACCTCCTTCGGCGGGATCGTGGTCTCCCACGCCACCTGGCTGCTGCGCAAGCCCAGCATCATCTTCGATGATGACATCGAGTACGGCCTCGGCTACTGGCCCTACAAGCCCTTCGCCACCCGACTGCTGCTCCCGGCCCAGGTGCCGGCCGAGGGGCGCAATATCCGGCGCTACAAAGGCTTCAAGGAGCTGGCCTACCTGCACCCCAACCACTTCCGGCCGGACGAGGGGGCGCTGAAGGAGTACGGGCTGCAGCCCTCGGGCTACATCTTCGTCCGGGAGGTGAGCAAGGTCAGCGGCAACTACGCCCACCTGGAGACCGGCGGCCTGGCCGGCGTCTGCGCCCGGGTGAGGGAGAAGGGGCTGGGGGTGGTGCTCTCGCTGGAGGACAAGTCGCTTTCGGACCAGTTCGCCCCGCACTGCATCATCCTCCAGGAGCCGGTGAAGGACATCTACTCCCTCATGCACTACGCCCGGCTCACCATCTCCTCGGGCGATACCATGGCCCGCGAGTCGTGCCTGTTGGGCACCCCCGTAGTGTACACGGGAGGAAGGTACATGTCGGTCAACACCGAGCTGGTGCGGAAGGGCATCTTCTTCCAGCCGGACCAGGGTCACCCCACGATGGACCTGGCCAGCATGATCATCGAGCAGAAGGTCAAGGAGAAGACCCAGGAGACGCTGCGGCAGGCCCTCGCCAGCGAGTGGGAGGACACCACCAGGGTGATCGTGACCAATGTCCTGGAGGCCGGGCGCAAGAGCGCCTCCGCCGGGGAGAGCCATGGAGCCTAGCGGCGGGCCAGCGCTCGACGGCATCAGGGAGGAGGACCGGGAGTACTTCGCCAGCCGCCAGGAGAAGGCCGATGCCATCCTGGCGGACATCCAGGCCGCGGGGTACCCCGATATAGGCGGACGGCCCATCAGCGTCCTGGAGGTCGGCGCCAACAGCTGCTTCATCGCCCGGCGCCTGTCATCGGCCACCGGGTGGGACATCCACTGCCTGGAGATCGAGGCGGAGAAGCTGCTGAAGTACCCGGACATCTGCCGGTCCTTCAAGTCCCTGCTGGCCGACGCCACCGCCATTCCCTTCGAGGACGGGTCCTTCGACCTGGTCTTCTGCAATCACACGCTGGAGCACATCGTGCCCTATGAGGCCTGCATCAGCGAGATGCTCCGGGTCCTCCGGAAAGGGGGGCTCCTCTACCTGGCCTTCCCCAACCGGGACCGCCTGATAGACGAGATCGGACTCTCCTGGACCAAGACCAGGGGGAACCTGGTGTGGTACTTCGACCGGGCCTTCCGGGCCTTCACCATCGAGAGCCGGGTCAGGCATCACATCGGCCTGGGCTACGGCCAGATCAGGGCGGCCTGCCGGGGGCACCGGGTGGTCTGCCTCAGCCAGGGCCATGCCATCCGCTCCCTGGGAAAGACGGCCCGGGGCATCGCCGGGCGGGTCCCCGCCGCCTTCTTCGACCGGTTCTCACCGGTGGGCGTGTACCTGGTGGAGAAACGGTAGCCGTGATCATCGCCATCGTCGAAGCCATGGACCCCGCTTCACCGGGGATCGGCGGCGGGGAGACATACTCGGCCAACCTCCTGGGCTACCTCAGGAAGACCGGCCGGCGCACCTTCCTCATCGGCGTTTCGTCCGTCACCGGCCGGGGCACCGAGGGCGACTTCACCTTCCTTCCCGTTTCCAGCAGGGCCAACCTGGGGAACCAGGGCTTTGTGCTCCGGATCGCGCTCAGCCGCGCCTTCGCCGCGGTGCCCCGGGGCGGCATCGTCCACGTCCAGCGCCCGGAGTACGCGCTGCCCTTCGTCCTGTTTTGCCACGGGCGGCCCAGAATGGTTACACTTCATGGAAGGATACTGCACGGGGTCAGGCTGAAGAGCTCCCGTTTCGTGGCCCTGGCCTATGGCCTGGTGGAGCGGTTGTGCCTGCGGCGCAGCGCCGCCATAATAGCCGTCGACGAGGGCACCCGGGAGTTCTACGAGAAGGAGTACCCCTGGCTGCGGGGCCGCATCCGGGTGGTGCCCGTCGGCATAGACCTGGCCCGGTTCCGGGTGATGGACCGCGCCGCCATGAGGGCCAGGCACGGCTTCGGCAGCGAGGAGAAGCTGGTCATGTTCGTGGGCCGCCTGGAGATAGAGAAGGACCTGGGATTCCTCATCGAGAGCTTCCGGCTGGTGCTGGCGCAGGCGCCGCAGGCCCGGCTGGTGCTGGTGGGCGACGGCCGGCACCGGGGGCAGCTGGAGGAGCAGGCCCGGGACCTGCTGCCGCAGAAGGTGCTCTTCCTGGGCTCCCGGCCCCCGGAGACCGTCCCGGAGTTACTCAACTGCGCGGATGTGCTAACATTGTGCTCAATGTACGAAGGCAGCCCGACCACGGTCAAGGAGGCCCTGGCCTGCGGCGTGCCGGTGGTGACGGCCCCGGTTGGCGACGTGGCCCAGGTCATTACCGGCCCCGCCCTGGGGCGGATCGCTCCCAAGGACCCGGCGCAGTACGCCGCGGCCATCGTGGACGTTCTGACGCGTCCGGACGCAGGCGCCATGCGGGAGGCCTGCGCCAGGGCCGCCGCCCAGTTCAGCTTTGACCGCGTCGGTGAGCGCACCGTGGCCATCTATGAGGAGGTGCTGGCGGAGGCGCCAGCATGAGGAAGCCCTGGGTGGACCATCGCAGGCTGCCCGGTGTGGCCAAGCCCGACATCATGCTGAAGCTGCTGGCCCTGCTGTGCGTCTTCTTCGTGGTGGTGGCCCTCCTGCTGATGTACCAGTCCCCCACCGCCGGCTACGAGCTCTCGATATACAGCGCCACCCCGGCCGGGGTCTGGGTCCTGCTCTTCCTGAGCCTGCTGGGAGGCATCTTCATCGTGGTTCACCAGCTGGCTTCGGGGAGATACCAGGAGACGCGGACGTACCTGATCGGCTTCGCGGTCATCATGCTGACGGCCACGGCCTTCCTGTGCCTGCCGGTGATCCGGAACTACTTCACCTGGAGAGGCGACCAGATGGCCCACATCGGGTTCGTCAAGGACATCGCCACGTCGGGCCACCTGCCGGGCTACAACCCCTACCCCGTGACCCACACCGTGCTCTTCGAGATCTCGGCTGTACTCGACTGGCCGATAGACCAGGTGGTCAACCTCAACACCCCCCTCATCTTCATGGTGTTTGTCCTGGTGACCTTCCTGCTGACCACCGTGGTGCTGCCTCACCGGGGGCAGCAGCTGACGGCCACCCTGTTCGCCGCCGGGACCATGGCCGCCCTGAGCCGCTTCAACCTGGTGCCCAACACCTGGTCCATGCTCCTGCTGCCGCTGTTCTTCTACTGCTACTTCCGGCGAGAGGAGCCGGCCTTCAGGATCCTGCTGATCATGCTCATCATCGCCTACCCCTTCATTCACCCGCTGTCGGCGCTCATCATAATCGTGTCCCTGGCGGCCATCGAGTTCCTCAAGCCGGTCTACGCTCGCCTGCTGCGTCGCTCGGGCGCGGAGGTGCCGGCCTGGATAGGCAACGGGCCCGTCCTGTGGCCCCTGGCCATGGAGCTGCTGGTGTTCCTGCCCTGGGTGTTCACCCGCTCGGCCTTCCGCAGCAACGTGGATGCCCTGTGGTGGCAGCTGATCAACTTCAGCGGCTCCTCCCAGGGCTCGCGTGCGGTAGAGAGCCTGGCCAAGGTGGACCTGGACGCCGGGGGCATAGTCTCCATCATAGTCAAGATGTACGGCCAGATATTCCTGGTGGGCGTCCTGGCCAGCCTCGGCATCCTGATCGTCTACTGGCAGCTTCGCTCTCTCAACCGGGAAGATGCCGGGGGCCAGGACTGGTCCCGCGCCGACGGCCGCGAGCCGTACCAGGGTGCGGATGACCCGGGCTTCGAAGCCCAGTACAGCGGCGACGACAACCGTCTCCGCCTGGTCTTCGTGGGCGTGCTGTTCATCATCTTCACCCTGGCCTACTTCGCTTTCTACGCCGGGGCGCCGGGGGCAGAGTCCCTCTCCGCCACCAGGATCGTGGTGTACGTGGAGCTGGCCGCCATCCCGCTGGTGGGCTTCACCCTGTGGCAGTTGGCCGGCCGGGCCAGGCTCAGGGGCCTGGCCTGGAGCCTGGTCACCATCATCATAATAGTGGCCTGCGTGCTCAACGTGGCCGGGCACCACAACTCTCCCTGGCAGATCCGCCCCGGGGACCAGGTCTCCGATTCCGACATCCAGGGCATGGAGTGGCTGCTGCACGAGAAGGACCCCACCGCCTACACCTTCTTCATCATGTCGTCGCCGGACCGCTTCTCCCAGGCTATCCTGGGGGCCACGGTCACTTCCACCCGGACGGACGTCAAGGACATCTCCTGGCTGCAGTTCCGGGACCACTTCGGGTACGTCGCGTTACCCAATGTCGAGGGGTCCCGGGCCCACACCACCGTGGGGGAGCTGTACCCGGTGGACGTGTACGCCAACATCAACCGGTACGACAAGGTGGCCTACCAGACGGTCTGGAAGAGCCTGGACCGGTTCAACGATGCCGACTTCGAGAAGTTTGAGCAGGACCCGACGGTGAACCGGATCTACTCGGACGGGGCTTCAGACGCCTACTACATCACCGGCCACCTGCAGGACACCGGCTAGCGTGGCCACCAGCCAGCGCGGCACGCCAGACAAGCCCGGGCAGCCGCACGTGCGCCTGGGGGCGGGGCAGAGATGGGGCCTGCGCCTGGCCGGGGTGGCCGGTGCGCTGGGGGCCATCGATGCCTACGGGATGGCCAGGAGACGCCTGGTCCGGTGGTCCGCCTGCATCCTGTCGTACCATCGGGTCGGCCCCGGCGCCGAGCTGCCCACTGATGTGCCGCTGACCACCCCCGCCGACTTCGAGCAGCAGGTGCGGTACCTGCGGCGCCACTACCGGCTGATGGGGCTGTCCCAGCTGGGCCAGGCCATCCGCGAGGGCCGGGAGGTCCCCCGCAATGCCGCCGCCATCACCTTCGACGACGGCTACCGCGACAACTACCTCCACGCCTACCCCATTCTGAAGAAGCACGGCGTCCCGGCCACCATCTTCCTGGCCACCTCCCACATCGATCAGGGCCATCCCTTCTGGTGGGACCGGGTGAGCTACGCCGTGCTCAGTTCCACCGCCGGAAGGCTGGAAAGCGACCGGCTGGGGGCCTACGATCTCGGGACCGAGGCCGGAAGGTGGGAGGCCGTGGCCACCATGGACGTGCGCCTCAAGCAGATGCAGGACCACGAGAAGAACGAGGCCATCGAAGAGCTGGTGCGGAAGCTGGGCGCGGACGTGCCGGCCGCCATGGCCCGCGGCATGATACTCAACTGGGACGACGTCAGGGAGATGGCCGCCAACGGCATCACCTTCGGGTCCCACACCGTTCACCATCCCACCCTCATCGGCCTGCCCCTGGAGCAGGCCCGGCAGGAGATCGTGGAATCCCGAAAGCGGATCGTGGAGCAGGTGGGCCAGCCCTGCGATACCTTCGCCTACCCCGACGGCCGCGAGGGCAACGTCAGCGCCGGCATCAAGGCCATACTGGCCGAGAGCGGCTACACCTGCGCCGTGTATGCCCTGCCCAACCGGCTGGTAGGCCCCGGGGCCGACCCCTACGGCCTGGCCCGGGTCTCCCCCAAGTGGGACTTCACCACCTTCCGGCTCAGCGTCTCCGGCCTGTACCCGGACCTGGCCTCCGTCATCAACCGGGAGAGGAAACCATGAGGACCGGCCCGCGAGGAGGCAGGATGAGCGCAGCCGTGGGGGCACAGTGAGCGCCGCTTCCCCGAAATGGATTGCCCGGCCCTACCGGGATGGGGACGAAGAGGGGATACTCGAGCTGTGGAAGGCCGTCTACCCGGACCGCACCTTCGTGCGCCAGGAGTGGATGAAGTGGTGGCGCTGGATGTACCGGGACAACCCCGCCGGGACGGGCGTTATCGCCCTGGCCGATCATGACGGCCTCATCATCGCCCACACCGCGGAGATACCCATCATGATGAAGATCGGGGACTCCGACGTCCTGGCGGCCATAGGGCTGGACGCCATGACCCACCCGGACTACCGCCGGCAGGGGACCTATGCCGCCACGGTGGAGCTGAGGCGCCAGGAGAGCCTGAAGCGCGGCATCCGGGCCGAGTACGCCTTCCGCAGCAAGTACTCCTACGCCTACCCCGGCCTGTCCGGCAAGGTAGGCATGTTCGACGCCGCCACCCTGCCCAAGGTGTTCCGGCCCCTGGACTGGCGGGCCACGCTGGCCGCCCAGACCCGGAACCCGGTGGTGACGGCCGCCGGCCCGGCGGCCGGCCGGCTCCTGGCCGCGGTAGCCATGCGGCCGGCGAAGGCCCGCCTGCCGGAGGGCGTGGCCATCAGCCAGGTGGACGGCTTCGATGATCGCTTCGATCAGCTGTGGGCCAGGGTCGCCGGCCGCTACCGCGCGGCCGTCTCCCGCAAGAAGGAATACCTCAGCTGGCGGTACGTGGCCGTGCCGGACCGCCACTACACCATACTGGCGGCCGGGAGCGCCGCCGCCATCTCCGGCTATTCCGTCTTCAGCTGCGCCGACGCCGAAGGCACCGTGACCGGCCTCATCGCCGAGGTGGTGGCCGAGTCCCAGCCGGTGGCGGAGGGCCTGATCGCGGCCGCGGTGCAGCGCTGCCGCGAGGGGAAGGCGGCCCTGGTCTGGGGGGCCAGGCTGGCGGGCACACCCCTGGCCGAGGCCTACAGGCGGCAGGGCTTCATCGCCGCGCCCCGCTCCAGGACCAAGCTGGTCACCGCCTGCGGGTTCTCGCCCGAGCTCACCGCGGAGCTGCAGAAGCCTGACGGCTGGTTCCTGCAGATGGGCGACTCTGACGAGGCCTGAGGGGGCGGGCTGATCCAACCAGGGCCCGCCGGGGTGGCAGCAGGGCCCGCCGGGGTGGCAGCGGGGCCCGGCTCGGCCAGCAGGATCAGGACCGGGGTGGCTTCCGGCGCACCAGCTTGGCGGCCATGCCGGGGACCGAGCCCAACACTGACCTTCCCAGGGCCATCTCGTCCGGCCGGAAGAACCCGATGACCAGCAGCAGCAGCGGGAAGGCCAGGATGAGGAGCACCTTCAGCCCTCCTCCGATGAGCACCCTGGGCCACCTGGCGGCGGCCCCCGATTCCGCCGGCGAGATGGCGGACAGGTCGGCCGCGGGATCGGACAGGCTGACCCCCGTCAGGCTGTAGTCGCCGACGTTGGCTACCTCTACCCGGCAGGTAATGCCGTCGCCGGCGGCCTCCACCAGGCCATCGGGGCCATCGCCGCCGACATCGGTCACCTCCAGGGAGATGCGGCAGGCATACCAGCCCTTGCGGTAGATGGACACCTCGCGGCTGTCGCTCCTGGGGGGGAGACCGGCGCAGGTGAGGGTAGCGGTGTTGTCTATATCTCCGTCCCCGCCACCATAGCTGTCGATGTCATCCTGCGTGGCCTTGTAGTGATAGGTCCACGTCCAGGCCTCTCCGGGGTCCAGGATGTCATCGTCGTTGGATGACTTCACCAGGGAGAAGTTCTCAGACAGGTCGACCAGCGAGTCCGCCAGGGCAATGTCCGAGAGGGGCCCGATCCCGGGGTTGGTCGCCACCGCCCTGTAAGAGATGACGTCACCCTTGGCATCGACCGGGGCGCCGGGGCCATCTCCGGCCACATCGGTGACGCTCAGGCGGAGTATGCAGGCCGACATCCCGGCCACCGGCACCTCCTCGGCGTCGCTGCGGGCATCCAGCTGGTCGCTGCTCACCGTGGCGGCGCACCTGACGCCGCCGTCGCCGGCGCCGTCGATCTCAGCCTGGGTCACGGAGCGGGTATAGGTCCAGGTCCAGGTCTCCCCGGATTGGAAGGTGCCATCGTCATCTGTGGACCGCTCCAGGTAGTAGCGCACGCCGGCGCCCACCGCCAGGCAGCCGGCGAAGATGACGGCCGCGGCCAGCACCACCTTGACCACCCGGCCCCACTCGTAGGCGATGGGGTAGTAAGGCCGCGCGAAGAAGTAGGCCCCCACCGGCAGTATGGCGTAGGCCACCAGGGTGGCCACGCCCGCCCCCACGATGCCGAAATGCGGCACCAGGGCGAAGCACAGCCCCACGTTGACCACCGCCCCGGTCACCATCAGGGTGGCCGATTTCCGCGTCTTGCCTTCGATGTAGATCCCGGCCGCCATCTGAAAGTAGCAGCCGTACAGCACGTAGGAGAGCGCCACCAGGGGGATCACCTTGTAGGCGTTGTGGAAGGGCGACGTGGCCATGGCCAGCACCAGCTCCTCGCCCAGGGCAGACAGGGCCAGCGCGGCAAAGAGGGCCACGGCCAGGAAGTAGGTGAAGATGCGGGTGTAGGTGGCGCTGGCCCCGGGCTTGTAGGCTGAAGAGAACAGGAAGGGCAGCCAGGCCAGCTGGATAGGCCCCACCAGGATCCCCTGTATCACCATGCCGAACTTGTATCCCAGGGAGTACACGCCGGTGGGCCCGGCGCCCATCAGCCCCATCAGGATCCACCGGTCGGCCATCACCAGTATCCAGGCCCCCAGGCCGGAGGGTATCAGGGGCAGCCCGTAGTCCAGCATGGCCTTCAGGTCGGGCCAGTGGACCCTGACGCCCACCCGGCGCAGCAGCGTGCCCATGAGGACCACGTACAGGATGGCGGCGGTGATCGCCTGTGAGTAGAGGACACCCTCCACGCCCCGGTTCAGCCCCACCACGAAGAGGATGTTCAGGGACACATGCATGACGAACTGGGTGACGGAGGCCGCGGCGTACCTTACAGGCGCGCCCCTGGCCCGGAAGACGGTGAGCGCGATATCCACACCCCCGTTGAGGAACAGGGAAACGAACAGCAGCCGGAAGAAGAAGGGATCCTGGGACCGGTCACGAGTGCGGTCGGAGAGAATCACGGAGGATATGGGGCCCGCCGCCAGCTCCAGTACCACCAGGGCCACCAGACCCGTCACCGCCAGGAAGATCACCGCCGTGCTGGCGACCCGCTTCCTCCCATCCTCGTCCTCCCGGCCGGCGTAGAAACGCAGCATGGCGGTGCCAACGCCCATGGCCAGGATGATGCCCAGTACCGATCCGGTGGTGCTCAGGACCTCGATGACGCCGTAGCCCTGCGTTCCCAGCTTGACGGTGTAGACCGGCACCAGCAGGAAGCCCACGAACTGGCTGAGCACCGTGCTGAGCCCATAGATGATGGAGTCCTTCGACAGCGAGAAGACCTGCCTGAAGACTGAAGGTTGACTCACCGGCCCCGTCCTTCCGCCCTTTCGTTCATGGCTGTCCCGGGCCCGCGCCCGGCTCACGCGGGGGCCACAACACTACAGGGCGGACCGCTGCCGCCCTGTCTCCTCCCAACGGCCGGCCGCGGCGCATCCCAGGCGCCGGGGACCGGCCCAGGCCTCCGTCTTCCGTCAAGCGCGATACTCCGCCATGTATTCTAGCACACCACCCCGGTGGAGCCTAGGTGCGCAGCCGCGGCCGCCGTTGCGGCCGTCAGGGGCCGGGCCGGAGATGGCTGCAGCCGTCAAGGGCCGGGCCGGCATTGGCCCCGCCGTCAGGGGCCGGGCCGGCGTTGGCCCCGCTGTAAGGCGCCGGGCCGCCGGCGTGAGGTTTCTGTGAGGCCGCCCCCCGGGCTGTCGCCGCCGACCGGTCAGAACATGCGGCCCTGGCCTCCGTGTTAATATCCTGTGACCTCCGGATTATCCCTTGAGATACCCACGAGAGGGACGAGTGATAGACTCTTTCCCGCAGCAGGGGGCGATCAGGCGGAGCAGTCCACAGCACGGGCTCGCCCCGCCTGCTTCGCCACTATCGAATGACCGCCATGTGTGTGTTGATGCTGGCTTTCATTCGGGAATTCGAGGGGTGAGCAGATGAGGAAGCTCCTACTGGCTACGGTGGCCATCACTTGCGCCATCGCCGCAACCCTGGCCGCCATCGGCGGAGACAGCCGCCCGGCCGCGGCCGCCGCCGGTGACTACGGGGCGGGCGCGTACACCGGCTCCAACCCTATCGGCGGAGGCGACGGCTACGTTTCTCCTCACGGATACTCGCGGGCCACCGCGGACTACGTGGTGACCACGCTTTCCCAGCTGAACTCGGCCATGGCCAGCGCCACCTCGGGCGACGTTATCTGGATCCCGGACGGGACCACCATCACCGTGCCCAAGGTGGCCAACGCCGGCGGCAGGATGATCCTGCCCAACGCCCTGGGCAACGGCGTGGTACTGGCCTCCAATCGCGGCCAGGACGGCGCAGAGGGCGGCAAGATCAAGGTCACCGGCACCTGCACCGGGGCCTTCGGCACCGGCATCTACTGCAAGAGCAACTCCGTCATCTCCGGCCTGACCATCGAGGGGCCGACCAACCTGGGCACCCCCGGCTCGGTGGGCGGATGCTACACCATGTTCGCCCTGAAGCTCTCCGGCGCGGTGAGCGTGGAGGTAGAGAACTGCGAGCTGTACAACTTCCCGCAGGGCATCATCTGCATCGACAACATCAAGGCCGCCGGCCCGGAGAACCTCAACTGGAACAGTGCCCACCGGCACAACATACACCACTGCGAGATACACGGCGCCCAGGCCCACGGCTGGGGCTACGGCGTGCTTCAATCCAACAGCAATGGCAAGGGCCTGTCCGCCCTGATCGAGGCCTGCAAGATGTACGATTGCCGCCACCTGATAGCCTGTGACCACGGCTCGGCCTTCAGCTATGAGATACGTTACAACATATTCGGGGATTCCTGGTACTGGTCAGCCAACAAGGTCGGCGGGACCAAGTACTATGCCTGCCAGGTGGACGCGCACGGCTCCGGCGCCAGCTCCAGCGGGTACGCCGGCCGCCACTACGAGGTCCACCACAACACCTTCTCCAGCAACGGAAACAAGGCCAACGGCGGCATCCGGGGCATCCCCCTGGACGAGACCAACTTCTACAACAACTGGACCAAGAAGACCAATCACGCCGGCCTCTACCCTTCGGACGGGTCCTACGAAATACCCATAGGCAAGTTCGTGGACCTGGAAGGCAGCGAGGGCGGAGCATGGAGCGGCAGCAACAACATGCCCCAGTACCGCGTTTATGTCTGGAACAACTGGTACGGCGCCACGCCGCCATCGTCCACCCCCTACACCAATCACGCCCCGGTGCTGAAGGCCATCGGCGCCAAGACGGTCACGGCCGGCAGCGCCCTTTCCTTCACCATCTCCGCCACCGACTCTGACGGCGACTCGCTGACCTACTCCGCCTCCAGCCTGCCGTCGGGAGCCGCCTTCTCCGCTTCATCGCGCACGTTCACCTGGACCCCGGAGGCCAGCCAGGCCGGCACCTATGCCGGCGTCCGCTTCCAGGTAAGTGATGGGGCCCTCTCCGACTACGAGGAGATCTCTATCACGGTCACCGCCGCCAGCGCCAACATCGATCCCGATGTCAACAGCGACGGTGACGTCAACTCCCTGGACATGATCCGCGTCGGCCAGCGCTGGGCCGAGACCGGCGCCAAGGGCTGGATCCGCGAAGACATCAACAGCGACGGGGCCATCAGCGTCCTGGATGCCGCCGTCATCGGCCAGCACTGGACCGGATAAGATGACAACGGAGCGGCGCGGCCCGCGCCAGGCGCCTGATGGGCCGCGCCGCCTCCGAAGGCCCCTCCCGTGACCATCCGGCTGCCCCTTGCGCCCTACCCCCCGTTCCGCTAGTATGATCCCGCGCCATGAGAACCATTGTTCTGTACCGGTCTACCCTGGGAACTACCAGGAAATACGCCCGCTGGCTGCAGCAAGCCCTGGAGGCGGACCTCTCGAAGGCCGCCTCGGGAAAACGCAGCGCGCTGGACTACGACCTGATCATCATCTGCTCTCCCACCTACATGGGCCGCATCAGGCTGCTCGGCTACCTCGAGAAGCGGTGGGGGATCCTCAGGGAGAAGCGCGTCATCCTGGTGGCCGTCGGCCTGTCGCCGCCGCAGAGCGCCGCCAGCCAGAAGAGCTACGAGCAGATACCGCAGGCGATCCGCAGCCGGATCCGCTACTTCAAGCTGCCGGCCGGCATAGGCCCGGCGGGAGGGGACAGGGTGAGGCCGGAGAACCTGCGGCCCATCCTGGAATACATCCGTTCCATAGGCGGGTAAGGACCGGCGAGGCGGGGCCAGCGCCCTCAGCGGCCGGTGGCCGGGCCGGGCTTCCGGCCAAAGGCCAGGCCCATAGCCTCCGCCATCTGCTCCGGGTTCTGCGATCCGATGAGGAGCTTCCGGCCGTCAGCCAGGTCCAGCATGACGCCCCGGTTGCCGCTGACGTTGTAGGCCTTTCCGGCCTGGCCCCACCGGACGCCCCAGCCGCCATAGTCACGCAGGGGCCGGTAGGTATGGGCGGCGAACCCCGCCAGTTCCTCCGGCGCTATCCTGCGGAACTTCCAGTGCAACGGGAAGTACCGGTAGTAGAGGCCGTCGGCGCAGACGCGCACGGTCAGGTTGGCCGCGCAGAAGAAGGCCGGGAGCCCCAGCCCGAAGACGACGCCGATGATGCTCGCCGCCACATCGGGCGCCGGGTTTTCACCGACGGGCCGCCCCAGGATAATCTCGACCACGAAGCTCCATATGGAGACGCCGGCTACTCCGGCCACCAGCGCCCACAGCCAGAGCTGCCGGAACCGCTGCACTTCCTGGTAGAAGCAGAACTTCTCCACCTTGAGCCACCCGTCCATAACCGGCCACCAAAGGGACCCCGATGGTGGCCACAGTTTCGTACGGCTGCTGGTATTGTACCCCGGAGGGCGCCCCGTGCACAGCCCAAAAGAAGACGCCGGGCATCTGCCCGGCGTTCATGTCGAGGGCCCTGTGGTGTCTGGAGCCAGTGCGGGAGGGGGCAGTAGCTGCATCCCCCTGCGCCTTACGGCCTCACCGATTGCCGCCCCCGCCCGCACGGTTGCCCTACACCTTCTTAGTCGGGCAACCACCAGCAATCCTTCACCGGCACAGGGCAAGGGCGCTGCGTGGCGATGCCATCGAGCCACCACCGGCCGCCGCTGGCACCCGGGAGGGCCGCGGCGGGGCACGGTAAGGCCCCGGCGTACTGGAAAAGGCCGCGGCGCCCTAAGGCGGGCAGCGGGCGCAGATGGAGCGAAAGAGGGTGGTGCTGAGGTAGCGGTCGCCGCGGTCAGGCAGGATAACCACTATGGTCCCGCGGTCCATCTCCCTGGCCACGCGCAGGGCCCCGGCCACCGCCGCCCCACTGGACATCCCCAGGAACAGCCCCTCCCGGGTGGCCAGCAGCCTGGTGGTGTCGAAGGCTTCCTCGTCCTGCACCGTCACCTTCTCATCCCACACGCTGGCATGATAGATGCCGGGCACGATGGACTCCTCCATGTTCTTCAGGCCCTGAATGGTGTGCCCGACGGTGGGCTCTATGCCCACGATCAGGCATTTCGGCTTCTTCTCCTTCAGATAGCGGCCCGTGCCCATCAGCGTCCCGGTGGTTCCCATGCCGGCCACGAAGACATCCACCCGTCCACCGGTCTGGGCATATATCTCGGGGCCGGTGGTCTCGTAGTGGGCCATGCAGTTGCCCTCGTTATCGAACTGGTTGGGCATGAAGTACTTGTCCGGGTCCTGCTCCAGGAGCTGGTGCACTCCCCGGATGGCCCCGTCGGTGCCCTCCTTGGCCGGGGTGAGCACTATCTCTGCCCCCAGCGCGGTGAGCACCCTCTGCCTTTCCTGGCTGACGCACTCCGGCATGAACAGCCGCAGCCGGTAGCCCTTGGCCGCCCCTATGGCTGCCAGCGCGATCCCCATGTTGCCCGAGGTAGCCTCGATGATCACCTTCTCCCGGGTGAGATGGCCCGATTCCTCGGCCTTGGCCAGCATGTAGCGGGCGGGGCGGTCCTTGATGGAGCCCGAGAGGTTGGCGCCCTCCAGCTTGGCCAGGATGCGGACCCTGGGGTTCCCGTCCAGGTTGTTCAACGCCACCAGGGGCGTGTTGCCGATCGCCCGGTCTATGGCCAGGTCCCCGGCCCGGGCTGTTGGGCCGGTCCGCCGTCCCGGCGCCGTTCTGCTCGGCCCCGGCGCCGCCTTCCGAGGCCCTGACGCTAGCTTCGCACGTGCCATATCCTACCTCGTTTTGCAGCAGTTTACGACGCCGGGCGCCTCAAATCAAGCGGTTGCGCGAAGCGCCTTGACAGCCCGCGCGCCGCGAGTGTAGCCTCTACTCCGATGAGCATCATCGTTTCCGGCTCCCTGGCCTACGACCGGATCATGGTCTTCCCCGGCTACTTCGCGGACCACATACTGCCGGAGAAGATCCACGTGCTCAATGTCTGCTTCCAGGTCAACGGCATGCGGGAGCAGGTCGGGGGCACGGCGGGCAACATCGCCTATGCCCTCAAGATGATGGGCCAGAGCCCCGTCATATCCGCCACCATCGGACAGGACTACCAGCGGTACTTCCAGTGGCTGGCCCGGAACGGCATATCGACGGACCTCATCAGGGTCGTGGAAGACGAGTTCACCGCCGGGGCCTATATCACCACCGACCAGGCGGACAACCAGATCACCGGCTTCAACCCGGGGGCCATGAAGTACTCATCGGAGCTGCGCTTCGACGGCCTGACCGCCTCGGACACTCTGGTGATCGTCGCCCCCGGCAACCTGGAGGACATGGTCAAGTACCCCCGCGAGTGCCGGGCCCGGGGGATCCGCTATATCTTCGATCCCGGGCAGTCCCTTCCCACCTGGAACCCGCGTGACCTGCTGAGCGCCATCGAGGGCAGCCTGCTTCTCATCTCCAACGACTACGAGCTGGACCTGATCAAGAGCAAGACCGGCCTCACCCGGAGACAGCTGCTGCAGAGGACCGGAGCCATCATCACCACCATGGGGGACCAGGGGTCCCACGTCTGGACGGCGGCCGGGGAGACCGCCATACCCATCATCCGCCCCCGGAAGGTCGTCGATCCCACGGGGGCCGGCGACTCCTACCGGGGCGGGCTCATAACCGGGCTGGTCCAGGGGCTGGAGGTCACCCGGTGCGCCCTGATGGGCAGCGTCTGCGCCTCATTCGCCGTCGAGTCCTACGGGACCCAGGATTACGCCTTCAGCCGCAACGAGTTCGAGGAGCGCCTGAACGGCGCTCACGCCGGGATGTGACAGCCCGCCAATGGTCAACTACTACCTCTTCCTGCTGGCCGAGTTCCTCCTGTCTCGTCTGCCCACCGGCGCCGGCTACTTCATCGCCCACCGGACGGCCGACATCGTCTACATGCTCCACCCGCGCCTCCGCGCCAGCATAGCCGACAACCTGAGGCACGTCCTCGGCCCCGGGCCTGACGAGGCCGCCATACGCTCCGCCAGCCGCCGGGTGCTCCGCAACCTGGCCAAGAACTACTTCGACCTGATCAAGATGCCCCGCCTCAAGCCGGAGGACATACAGCGGCTGGTATCGGCCCACGACGTGCACTACCTGGTGGACGCCGTGGCCAGGGGCAAGGGGGTGGTCCTGGTGACCGCCCACTTCGGCTCGTTCGACATGGCCGTGCAGGTGCTGGCGGCCAGGTCCGTGCAGACCACCATCCTGGTGGAGGCCCTCAGGCCCCAGAAGCTTCTGGACCACGTGGTGTCACTGCGGGGGAGCCAGGGGCTGAACGTTATCCCCGCCCGGTCCGGCGCCCTGCAGAACATCCTGCGCTCGCTGCGCCGGGGCGAGATGGTGCTCTTCGCCTGCGACCGCGACCTGACCGGAGACTCGCCGAAGGCCCTCTTCTTCGGGAAGGAGACCGGCGTCCCCGACATCGCCGTGCGCATGGCGCTGCGCACCGGGGCCGCCATCGTGCCCGTGTTCAACCGGCGCCGCGATGATGGCCGGTACGACGTTTGGGTGGAGCCGCCCATCGAGGTCACCCATACCGGCAACGGGGCCGCCGCCGGGTACCACAAGCAGATCATCGAGATCATGGAGAAGTACATCAGGAGCTGCCCTGAGCAATGGGTCGTTCTGGAGCCGATCTGGCCCCGGGACAGCAACGGCAGCTGACGCGGGCATGACACCGGACGGCCCGGGGACAGGGACAGCGGCCGCGGACAGGGGCCTGGAGGCCAAATGGGCCATCCTGGCTGCCGTCATGCTGGGCAGCATCATGGGGCCCCTGGACGGCAGTATCGTCAACACCGTCCTGCCCTCCATAACCGGCTACTTCCACACCGACATCTCCATTGCCCAGTGGGTGCCCAGCGTCTACCTGCTCACCATCAGCTGTCTCATCCTCCTGTACGGGCGGCTGGGCGACATGGTCGGCTACCGCAAGGTCTTTCTCTGGGGACTGGCCGCCTTCACGGTAACCTCGGTCCTGTGCGGTGTCTCCCAGAGCATCTGGATGCTCATAGCCTTCAGGGCCCTGCAGGGGCTGGCCGCGGGCATGATGATGTCGGTAGCCTACGCCATCATCACCAGCGCCTTCCCGCCCCGGGAGAGGGGCAAGGCCATGGGCATCTACGCCATCAGCATCGCCGTGGGCCTGGGCCTGGGCCCCACCGTCGGGGGATTCATCGCCCAGAACCTGAGCTGGCGTTATGTCTTCTTCGTGAACCTTCCGATAGGCCTGGCGGCCGTCTTCTGGGCCTGGCGCATCGTCCCCCGCGGCGGGGGCAAGCCGGGCCAGCGCCTGGACATCCAGGGGGCGGTGGCCGCCTTCGTCTTCCTCACCAGCGTGCTGCTGTACGCCAACCGCGGCGACGACTGGGGCTGGACGGCGCCATCCTGCCTGGCCCTGCTGGCGGTAGCCGCGGTCTCGGGGCCGGTCTTCGTCTGGATAGAGAGGAGAGCGGCCCAGCCCATGGTGAACCTGTCCCTCTTCAGGCACCCCGTCTTCGCCTTCGCCAACCTCAGCGCGCTGCTCAACTTCGTGGCCACCTTTGCCGTGGTCTTCCTGACCCCCTTCTATCTCACCCTGGCCCTCAACCATGACGTCTTCCATGTTGGCGTGGTGATGGCCGCTTCTCCCCTGGCCACGCTCCTGGTGGCGCCGCTCAGCGGGGTGGTGTCAGACCGCATCGGCTACCGCCCGCTGGCGTTCTGCGGCATGTGCCTGTCGGCGGCCAGCCTGGTGCTGCTGAGCCGCCTGGGCCCCGATTCCAGCTCCGCCGACGTCGCCTGGCGGCTGGCCCTGGCCGGGGCCGGCGGCGGGCTCTTCAGCAGCCCCAACAACAGCGCCGTCATGGGCAGCGTCCCGCCGCCCCACCTGGGGATTGCCTCAGGCATCCTGGCCGCCATGCGCAACGTGGGCATGGCGCTGGGGATCGCCGTTGCCGGCGCAGTGCTCTACAGCTGCGCCCCCGGCGCGCACTCTCTTCAGCCCGGGGCCCTGAGCCAGGAGCAGATGGAAGGCTTCCTCTGCGGCCTGCAGAGGGCCTACGTCACCGGCGCCGGCATAGCCCTGGTCGCCGCCCTGACATCCCTGGCGGGCGGGGGCAAGAAGGCTTGCGGGCCCGCTTCCGGGTATGGCAGCGGCCAGCCCGCCGGACATGCTGGCAGCCCGCCCGGGGGGCCGCCGGCGGCCGGGCCGGGCACCTGATTCCCCCGATCCCCGCTTCGGCGCCGCCGATATCATCGCCGCGCCCCACCCCTGAACCCGTCCGGACATCTAGCCGGCGTCCGGACATCGTGCTATCATGTCTGTCGCGATCAGCGGAACGACATTGAGGAGGAGATGGCCGGACACATGACAGAACGAACCCTGGAGATCGGCGACGCAGCCCGGGTGCTGGGCATATCCACCGAGGCCGTCAGGAAGCGCATCAAGAGGGGCAGCCTCAAGGCGCAGAAGAACGACGACGGGCAGTGGCAGGTTATCATGGATGAGGCCAGGATGGCGTCCTTTCAGCGGGAGTACGGCCCGGAGCATGTTCCGGCCGACGCGGCCGGCGTGGCCGCCAGCCTGAGCCTGGCCCGGTCCGCGGCGGCGATCGAAGAGACACTCAGGGACGAGGTAGACATACTCCGGGACGAGATAACATTCCTGCGGGACGAGGTCTCCCGCCTTCAGACGGTCATCATCAGCCTGACCCAGCACATCAAGCTTCTGGAGGCGCCGCGGCCGGACCGGCCCCAGACCTCATGGTGGCGGCGCCTGACCAGCCGCCTGTGGCACCGGCCAGTCCAGAGCAACTGAGCGGCCCCGGGCCCCAACCGCCTCACTTCTTGGGGGCCGCCGGCTTGCCCTGCTGCTTCGGTGCCGTTGGCTTGCCCTGCTTCGGGGTTTCAGACTTGCCCTGCTGCCTGGTGGCGACTGGCTTGCCCTGCTTCGGGGTTCCAGACTTGCCCTGCTGCCTGGTGGCGGCTGGCTTGCCCTGCTTCGGGGCCACTGAGGAGCCCTGCTTCGAGGCCGCGGGCCTGGCCCGGCGGCGATCCTTCCCGGCCTTCAGCAGCTCCGGCGGCGGCTGCCCTTCGGGGTAGAAGATCAGCCGCTGGCTGTCTTCGTAGTCCACGCAGTCTATGATCACCTTCGTTCGCCGCAGGTAGCGGGCGAAATCCGGCGAGGCCCGCAGCAGGATGGTGTCTTCGCTGCCCACCACCGTATCCTCGTCCAGCACCGGGCCCAGCCACAGCCCACACCCCTCTCCTTCCATCTCGAGGCGCAGCATGTGCGTCTCGTCCCTGGCGTTCGCTTCCTGGATGGCCCGCAGCTCCCTCGCCGCGCGGGCCGTAATCGTCACCATGTCCTTTGGCTTGTTGATCTTTGCCACTCTCGCCGCTCCTCGCCAGGGGCTCCGCGCCCCGCGCGCCCCCTTTTGCTTTGCCCGAATCCGCCGCCGGCTGTCTCTCCGGGGCCGCTTCACCAAAATTGTAGCATCGTGCCTGCCCGCAAAGCCAATGGAAGGGCAGCTGTAGTACAATAGGAGCCCGGTGGGAGCATCGGACTTCACGAAGCAGCAGGTAGTGGTGGCCGGCGCCGGTGCCAGCGGCCTGGTGGCCGCGGGCCGGGCGGCGGAGATGGGCGCCAGCGTCCTTCTCCTGGAGAAGACCAACCGGCCGGCCAACAAGCTCCTGCTCACCGGCAATGGCCGCGGTAACCTGACCAACACCGCAGACCTGGCGGACTTCATGGGTGCCTACGGGCCCAACGGGCGCTTCCTGCACGGGGCTTTCAGCCGCTTCTTCCGCGATCAGCTTCTGGATCTCATCGGGCGCTACGGCGTCGAAACCAGGGCCGAGCCGGACGGGAGGGTCTTTCCGGCCTCGAACAAGGCCGCCGACGTGGTGCAGGCTCTGCGGCGCTACGCAGACGAGGCCGGGGCCGTCCTGCGCACCGGCGCCAGGGTCACCGGCATCCATCTCTCGGGCCAGCGGATAGCGGCGGTCATGGTCGGCCCGGAGGCAGTGCCGGCCGGCGCCCTGGTCCTGGCCACCGGCGGCGCTTCTTATCCTGAGACCGGGTCCAGCGGCGACGGCTATCGCCTCGCCGCTGATCTGGGCCACACCGTGGTCAAGCTGCGCCCGGCCCTGGTGCCCCTGATGGTGAAAGAGATCGACCGCGCCCGGGCCATGCAGGGCGTGCCCCTGAAGCACGTGCGCCTGACCGCCTTCCAGTGCGAGGCCGCCTGCATTGAGCGGCCGGCCCGGCCTCCGGCCGACTCGGGGCGCGGCATCACCGGCCGGAAGCCGCCCCGGATGGTCATCGAAAGCCGCACCGGCGAGATGATGTTCACGCACTTCGGCATCGGCGGCCCCATCACCCTGCTCATCAGCCTGGCCGTGGCCGATGCCCTGGAGCGGGGCCCGGTGAGCGTTTCCATCGACCTCTTCCCCGACCTCGACCCCGAAGCCATGCGGCAGCGCCTGCAGGCCGAGTTTGACCGCTTCGGCAAGCGCTCCCTGCGGCACCTGCTGGACACCCTGCTGCCGCGCAAGATGGCCGACCCCCTGCTGGAGCTGGCCGGCCTGCCGGCCGACCGGCTGGGCCACCAGATGGGGGCCGCGGAACGTGACCGCCTGGCCGGACTGCTCCAGTCCCTCCGCTTCAACATCAAGGCGCCCCTGCCGCTGACCGCCGCCACGGTGACGGCCGGAGGCGTCTCCCTGGACGAGATCGATCCGAAGACCATGGCCTCCCGCCGGGTGCAGGGGCTGCTCTTCTGCGGCGAGGTCACGGACCTGGACGCCGCCACTGGCGGCTTCAACCTGCAGGCGGCCTTCTCTACCGGGTGGGTGGCGGGAGAGGAGGCGGCGCGAATGGTAATGGCCGGCAGCGGCGAGAGTCCCTGACCGGGCGGCGGCAAAGCTCTTCGGCCCTTCGGCCCGGGGCCTACAGCACCGCGACGCCGAATTCCTTCAGCACCTCCGCAAGGGCGCCCAGGGGCAGCCCCACCACGTTGGAGTAGTCCCCCTCGATGCGGTCCACCAGGACCGCCCCCAGCCCCTGAATGGCATAGCCCCCTGCCTTGTCCAGGGGTTCCCTGGTGCGGACGTAGCTGTCGATCACCTTGAGGGGCACCTGCCTCATCCGCACGCTGGTCTCCACGGACCGGGTCTTCATCCGGCCGGAGGCCGCGTCCAGAACGGTGAACGCGGTGATCACCGAGTGTGCCCGGCCATTCAGGGCCCGCAGCATCCGGCGGGCCTCGGCGACAGTGCGCGGCTGTCCCATGATGCGGTCCCCCAGCACCACCAGGGTGTCCGCCGCTATGATGAGGGCATCCGGGTTCCTCTCCGCGGCCTTCCGGGCCTTCCCCAGGGCCAGCTCCCGGGCCATCCGGCGCGGCTCCCGGGAGGCCGCCGCGCCCTCGTCGTAGCCGGTGGATTCCACCTCGAACGGCAGCCCGATCTGGCGCAGGAGCGCCCTGCGCCGCGGGGAAGCTGATGCCAGCACAATCCTTCTCATGGCAGCCTGCAGCCGCAATGGCCAGGCCCGGTCATTATCCCCAGGCCGGGCCGCGGCTGTCAAAGAGGCCGGCAGGGGCCGATCAGCCTGGTCTTCGGTAAATAGCTCCGGATCGCACTACCCAACGGAGATCAACCCGGCGCTGGCTGGACCAGGCCCGAGCCTTACGGCCGGTGGTACAATCTGCATCATCCGGGCGATCCAGGCAGTTGCGGCGGTTCTGGCCCTGCCCCATCCGCGACACCAGGCGCGCCGTCCGGAGGAAGGAGCACGGATGATGGACAAGCTCTACGAGACTGCGGAAACGGGCTGCTGCCCCAGGTTCGACCCGGGGCCCTGGGACGGCCAGGAGGTGGTCTTCCAGGACAAGCTGTTCTTGAAGGAGCACATACGCACCTTCCTCCACATGCCCCTCGGATTCGGCAAAGTGATGGTGACGACCACGGAGAAGATCAAGGCCGCCAATGCCCTGCCGCCGCAGCCGCTGATGCTCTATGACGATACATCCCTCTGGGGGGCCGACCTGTACATCGCAGTGAGCCAGGACGTGCCCGGGGCCAGGATGGAGAAGATCTCCGGGACCTTCCTCAGCAGGGTGTTCGAAGGGCCCTTCCAGAACGCGGGGAAATGGCTCAAGGAGATGAACAGCTACGTCCGTTCGAAGGGCAAGGAGCCCGGGAAGGTCTACTTCTTCTACACCACCTGCCCCGCCTGCGCCAAGGCCTACGGCAAGAACTACACGGTGGTCCTGGCCAGGATATAGGCAGCGCCCGGGCCAGATCCGGGCAGCGCCCGGGCCAGATCCGGGCAGCGCCCGGGCCAGATCCGGGCGGCGCCCAGTCCGGATCCCGGCAGCGCCCGCCCCGGGCCAGATCTGGAGCCCAGCACCAGGGCCGGGACGCCGGCCCCGTCCGTCGGGGACGGCAGCCACAGCCGTCTCCGGCCCCGGATTGTTGGATTTTCCAAAATGGCGTGTGCTATCATAGACCCGCTCTTGCGGCAGCACGCGGCTGGCGTGCACCAGGGACGCTGGCGAGGACCAGGGACGGCCAGTCAGCAGTAGTGGCCATTCAGAGGGGCCCCTGCCGGTCAGCAGATGCGCTGTCGATCAGCAGGGCTGCACCCAGTCAAAGGGCCGCGCCCGGTCAGCGTGGCCGCGGTCGCTGGGCCGGCGGCGGTCTATCACCGCCGAAGAAGGGGGGAAACGGGATGATTCGAAAGGTTATGGCCTTGCTCCTGGTGGTCAGCTTCGCCCTGCTGGCCAACGCCGGTTGTTCGAAGGACTCGGGGTCCGCGGACTTCACCTTCGCCATTATCACCGATGTCCACGCGGACCCGGCTCATGCCGACACCATCAACCAGCTCGTGGGCAGGCTGAACGCGGATGCTCCCGACTTCGTGGTCAACCTGGGCGACCTGATCTTCGAAGGCAACACCGCCACGGAGGCCCAGGCGCGAGAGTGGTATGACGTCTACCAGAACGCCGTCTCGGGCCTGCAGATGCCGGTGTACAACGCCGTTGGCTGTCACGATGTGGTCGGCATCGGCTCCGACAACCAGCAAAACACGGACTTCAGCTACGGCAAGGGCCTCTTCCTGGAGCGCTTCGCCAAAGACGGCCGGACCTACTACTCGTTTGACCAGGGCAGCTACCACTGCATCGTCCTGGATCCCAACGACCTGATTAACGGGGAGCAGGTCTACCGGCTGCCCCAGGAGCAGCTGCAGTGGCTGGAAGGGAACCTGGCGGCCGCGGGCGATGCCCGGCTCCTGTTCTTCTTCAGCGAGCCCACGGTGAACTGGACCAACCGCAGCCAGTTCGTGAGGTTGCTCGGGGGCCGTACCGCCACGTTCTTCAGCGGGCACCTGCACCAGGACCTGGCCATGACCTTCAACGACTTCCCGGAGCAGGTCACCGCGGCCGTCTCCGGGGAGTGGTGGCAGGGCGTCAATCCGGATGGCAGGCCCCCCGGCTACCGCCTGGTCACCGTGAAGGGAGACAAGATCGACAGCCTCTACAAGGGGATAGAGGAGGAGAGGACCATCGACCCCAACCTGGAGACCATCGTCGACGGGAAGGTGGACCTGGCCGTCAAGATCGACAGCCACCATGGCGCCATCAGCTCGGCCAGCTACCAGGTTGACGGCGGGGAGACCGTATCCATGACCCTGGAGCAGCGAAGTGACTGGAGCGTGGCCACCGCTGCCTGGGACACCTCGGCCAGCGCCGAGGGCTATCACCAGATCACCTTCAGGGCCCGCGACGACGCAGGCGCCTTTGAGAAGACCAAGCAGATCAAGGTCAGCGCCACCAAGACCGTCAGCCCTTCGGAGCTGAATGCACATCTGACCACGTACCAGGGCAACTATGTCTCCATAGCCGGGGTGGCGACGTACGTCTACCTGGGCCCCCTCTCCATCAGCGGGTTCGACATCCCGGAAGGGTTGGGGTTCGTCTACCTGACGGACGATACCGAGGGGGTAGTGGTGCTCCCGGCGGAGGTCCTGTCACCGTCTCTCTCCATTGTCAAATCCGAGTTCAAGAGCAACGACAGGGTGATCATGAAGGTGGTGCCGGTGCGGATGTCGATGGCCTACGTCTATTCCACGCAGGAGTGGACGCAATACTTCGAGCGGATCAAGGACTACATCAGCTTCGTCCCCGTGCAGGCGCGGGAGCCGCGAGATGCTTTCTACTTGACTGATCTGGTGGCCGTCTGGGGCACCCGCTGGGTGAATGTCAACGACCTCACCTTCACCTCAGCCTGAAGTGGCGTCGCCGAGGCCGGCATCAGCCTGAAGTGGCGTCGCCGAGGCCGGCATCCGCCTGAAGTGGCGTCGCCGAGGCCGGCATCCGCCTGAAGTGGCGTCGCCGAGGCCGAAAAGCCCAACGGGGGAGCGTGAGCTCCCCCGTTATGCTGGAAAGGAGTTGTAGGGTATCTCCGCAATTCGATCGCGCACCAGGTAGTACGCCACAAAGGGCGCGGCCAGGTTAAGCGGGAGGACGATTCCCCATTGCATGCTGCGTCCTCCCTTCCCGGCGCCTTGCAGGGGCCTCTCCGGCCCGCAGCACGGGCCGGGCCCACCATGATCGCCTATCCCCCGGGCCGGCCGCTGTCAGGCCCGGCTCCAGGGAGCTCCTAGAACTCCCCGGGGTGCGCCGGCTCCGCCTTCCACTTGGTGGAAAGCACCAGCTTCATATTCTCCCACCTGAGTACGCCCTTGATGACCTGCCAGATATCAGGCCGGGCAATGGCCACCCGGATCTTCCACTTGACCGGTTGCACCGTTTCAACTTGGAGCACCAGGTAGTCCTGCTGGCGGACGAGCCCGGCAATCCGCCCGCTCAGCTCCGTTTTTCCCAGACCGGTTGATCGCATCAGCATTTTGCACTCACTCCCTCAGCCGGGTTTCCCGCGGTGGCACCCAGATACCGTCGGGCCCTCTCCCGGCACTGCACTCAACTCCCTGACGCCGTCGCTCCCATCGGTCCATTTGCATTATACAAACTGTTTGTATTTTAGCAATAGTATAACCAATTGTCAAGCCTTTCCGGCGCCGAAATGCTTTGCCCGGGGCAACCTGTTTGGCGGTTGACGTTCGGCCCCCCCATCGATTAGTATCCGGTTGGAGCGCCCGATCCAGATCGCGGGCCTCCGTTTCCGCCATGCTCGACGAAAAGCTGATCTCCGACATCCGCCAGCACGGCACGCCCGAGGGAGCCGCCGGGGCCGCGGCCCGGGCGGGGCTGCTCCGGGAAATGGGGTTCCGGAGGGCGGACAGGGCGGAGTACGCCCTGTTGGCCGGCTGCTACCTGCCGTCCATCGTCCCCGCCGGCATGCGGGCCTTCCGGCTGCTGCTGGACCATTTCGGCGTGGACTACACGCTGCTGCGCCAGGAGTACTGCTGCGGCCACCTCACGGTGCGGGAGGGCGCCAGGGACAAGACGGGCGCCGACCTGGAGCGGGCTGACGCCGTCGCCCGCGAGCTCCTGGAGAGGAACCTGTCCCAGGCCCGAGAGTGCGGAGCGCGGAAGGTCATCGCCTTCTGCGCCGGATGCGACCTGGTGTATGCCCGTTTACGCGACTCGGTGCCGGAGGAGATACTGTGGTACCCCACGCTCCTGGCGCGCCTCTTCCGCGGCGGCCGGCTGGAGCTCGAAGCCGACTACTATCCCGGCTGCTATTTCCACTACCGGAGGCTGAACCGGGGCCTTCCCGACCTGGACTCCATCTCCGCGCTGCTGGACCGCATCGACGGGCTGCGCCTCCGCCAACTGGACAGCCGCCTCTGCTGCACCCGCCCCGACCAGCTCCGGGCGCTGACGGGCGAGATCCGGAACCGCGTCGTGGTTACTCCCTGCGGAGGCTGCGCCCCGGCGCTGGCGCAGGCCCTGGGGCCCGACAGCAACGTCCGGGTGGTCATGCTCCCCGAACTGCTCTGGGCCGCCATCTCCGCGGATGGGGCGCTGTCCCGGTAGAGGGAGCGCCGCCCCTCTTGCATCAGCTTTTGCAGGTCTGCTATCCTCTTGGGGGTGCGTGATGTTGGATTTCAGAGGCAGCGCCAGCGAAGTCATCGAGGCCATGGCCCGGAACGAGGAGGCCGTCGGCCGACTTTACCAGACCTACGCCGAGAAGTTCCCGGCGCAGAAGGACTTCTGGTCCGGGCTGGCGACAGAGGAGATGGCCCATGCCGGATGGATACGGGGGCTGCAGGCCAGGATGAAGGAGGGCGCCATCTCCATTAACAAGGACCGCTTCAAGCCGCAGCCCGTGCGGGCCTTCTCCAGCTACCTGGAGCGCGAGACGGCCAGCGCCCGGGAGCCCGGGCTATCGCCCATCAACGCCCTCTCGGTAGCCCTGTACATCGAGGAGAGCATCATAGAGCAGCGGTACTACGAAGTAGCAGCCGCGGACTCCCCGGAGATGAAGCGCGTCCTGGCCGACCTGGCCGGCGCCACCCTGGCCCACCTCGAGAAGGTGCGCCAGGAGTGGGGCGGGCAGAAGATCTAGACCGTCACCACCAGCTTGCCCGACGAGATCTCCACCTGCTGGCGCTTCAGCGGTTCTTTGGCCGGGCCGCTGAGCGGTTTCCCGTCGTAGTCGAACTGAGAATGATTGACGCTGCAGCAGCGCAGCTTGCGCTCCCCCTTAACCGGGTCGATCTTCCGCTTCCCGTGGGGGCAGACATTGGAGAATGACAGGTACTGGTCGTCATCGGTGTGGACGATGAGCAGGGGCTGCTGAAGCCCCTTCCCCTCCAGGTAGGCCGCGCCCCCCCTGGGGATCGAATCCGGCTTCTGGATCACCGCCTTGCCGCCCTCCATGGTCCACTGGTCCGGGGCCAGAGGTTTGGTCTCGCAGATGCCCCTGAGCGATTTGAAGAACGAGCCGATGCCCACAGGTTCCTCCTTCGGGGCCTCGGGGCCTGGCGTAGCCAGGCGCCAGGCCGGCCCGGGCGCCAAATCGGCGCCGATAGGCCCTAATATATCGCTGCGTATATCGTATTGTCAATCCGCCGGGCCCGTGCCGCCGCTGGAACGGCCCAGGTCCGGACCCAGCGCCTCTGCGGCCTGGGCCACGGCCTCCGGGCCAATGACCTCAGCCGCCTCCATGATGCCATTGACGGCCTCAGTCACGGCCACTCCGGATGGCAGGCCGGCCTTTCCAGAGGCCTCACTCGCTCCTCGCACCAGGCACTGGGCAGCCCGGCCCAGGTCCAGCCCCGCCTCATGCGCTCCCCGTATTGTCCCCGCCGCGGTCCCCCTGACGATCTCCCGCGTGTCCGCCGTGGACGGGGCCATTGACCCGGTCACCGCCAGCATGACATCATAGGCGGCATCGGTGGAACGGGGTACGCCGCGGGCGGCATGCATGGCACCGCGGGCGGTGTGATGCGCCAGCTCCCCTCCATGGTAGGCCGCATTGTCCAGAGCCTTCCACAGCGACGAATACGCCACCTCCAGCGGCCCGGCGATCCCCTCGGCGGCCTTCCTCCCTTCCGCGACGGAGGCGGTAACCGCCCTGGCCATGCCGGCGACCTCATAGACCGTCACACCCATGGCCGTGTCCAGTCCATGTGTCCGGCTGCGGGCCAGGTGCCCGTACGGGAACTGGCCCAGCGAGTGCAGCATCGGGACCGAGCTCATGGGACGCGACAGAGACCGCATCGGGGCAAAGAGCGACTCCAGCACGACCTCCGGCGCCACCTCCCCCTCCTCGCGGAGCGATGAGAGCTGCGTCAGCGTAATCAGCCCCAAGATGAAGGCAATGCCGAACAGGAAGTCGAAACCCGTCAGACTCAGTGCCGCAAGATCGAACGACCGCGCCGGGTCTATCCACGAGAGGTTCACCCCCAGCTGCCTGACGCTGAAATAGTCGGCAAAACCACCTCCGAACAGGGGGCCAACCCCGGCGCCCAGGTTCCAGGCCAGGGCCGAAGCGGCGAGGTAGGACGTTGCCTGTCCCTGCGGCGCCAGCTTGAGCCCGATGGTCCCGGTGGTCAGACCCACGCCGGAGGCCGCAATGCCCGCCAGGACGTGGAGGATGACCAGCAGAGGGATGGTGAGGAAGTACCGCTCCGGCATGGTGGTGAATACCCACCCCAGGATGACCAGCAGATACAGCGACACGGATAGCGAAAGCACGGCCTTGTTGCCAAATCTGTCCACCAGGCGGCCCCAGAACCCGAAGAACATGATATTGACTCCCTGACTGATGACACTGAATCCGATCACCAGCGATACGGGCAGGCCAAGCCTCTCCAACATGTAGACGGCGAAGAACGGCGTGGCCAGGTTGATGGCCATCCCCCAGAAAAAGAGGAACCGGATGAGGCACCGGTAGTTCGCATCCCGGAAGGGCGAGGCGATGGTAGCGGCCAGTGACGGCTTGGGTCCGGCCCGGAGCTGCATCAGCGGTTCCGGCATGAGGCTCATGAACAGCGGACTGGCCAGCCCCAAGGTCAGGGCCCCGAACAGCAGGGGATAGACGTATCCCATCGCCTCGGACTGGCTGCTGGCGTGGGTGTGACGCCAGTGGTCAAGAAAGAGGGAGGCGGACAGGCCGAACGCCATGGCGGCGATGGCGGCCAGCGTCTGCCGCCTGGCGAAGACGCGTCCCAGCACCGATGCCGGCACCAGGTCCTTCGTCCAGCCGTTCCAGGCGCAGTTGCAGACCGCCGTGAGTATGCCCCGGGCCGCCATGAGCAACATGAGGACCGAGATGGCCGGCGCCCCGGGTACGTCCAGGAACACCGGTATCAGGGCGATCGGCACCCAGAGCAGCTGCGCCGGCAGCCAGGCTGCCACGGCGATGAGCTTCCTTCTTCGTATGCGCTCTACCAGGGGTATGGCCGCGATCTGGAGCGGCTGGGTCAGGTAGGGAATAGCTGCCAGGATGCCGATCTGTAGATTGCTGGCCCCCAGGATCAGGGCGAAGGCGGCCATGAAGCCGCTGGTGGTGATGCTGCCCAGGCCCAGCGAGGCCATCCCCTCCCACAGCAGCCAGCGCAGTCCGCTCGACGCTTCCTGCTGCGACATGGTGGGCAGGGGCCGGAACAACCGCCTCAACCGCGTCCCCGGGGCACACCCGGCCACCCATCACCCGTCCATCCGGGCGCTTCAGATGAACCGCTCAAAGCGGTCCTTCTTGGCCTTGCAGATGGGGCACACCTCGGGCGGCCCGTCCCTGGCGCACAGGTACCCGCAGACCTTGCACCTCCACACCGGCAGAGGCAGGACGCCGAGGCCGGAAGCCGCCGACACGGGCTTCGGCTGCTGGCGCTGGTCCGGCGGAGGACGCCGCTCCGGGATGGGCCCGACGGACTTCAGGCCGTTCACGACGGCCCGGGACACGTAGAGGCCTCAATAGCAGGTGTCGTACTCCACCACATCGGCATCGCGGTAGTCGCAGGGGCAGATGATGTCCAGGTCCTCGTCCTTCTTGCCGGAGGCCAGGCGGCAGGGGCAGGCCTGGTAGCCATACCGTTTCTCGTTGACCAGCAGCCCCCTCACCAGGGCCCGGGTGAAGCCGGCATCGGGGTTCAGGTGGTACCCCCCGGCCTCGGCCTCCCGGTTCAGCCGGCTGTAACCGGCCTCGATTTCTTCCGGGGTCACCGCCGGGGCGCTCATTTCTGCAGCGCCGTTCGGATCTGGTCTTCCTTGTATCCCACGATGCACTTCTGGTCGTTCAGCACCAGGGTGGGGAAGGAGCAGGCCGGGTTCCATTTCCTGATCTCGGCCATGACCTTCTCTTTCTCCTCGCCGTCCAGGTCGTCCACGTCTATGTAGCTGTACTCCACCCCCAGCTCGCCCAGGAGCTTCTTGGTCTTGTTGCACCAGGGGCAGGTGCTGAGCGCATACAGCATGGCCTTCCCCGCATTCCGTCCCGGGACATGCTCTGCTTCCATCTTCCTGACCTCCTCTCCCGCTTGTGCCAATTATACCCCACCCGCCGGCCGGTCAAGGCCGGCGCGACTCCAGGCGGCGCCGGACGGCCTCGCCGGACAGCTCCCGGAAAACCGCGTCCTCCCGCCGCTTGTCGTGAATGGCCAGGGCCGCCATGATCACGAAGCCGGCCCTCTTGACGAACTCAGAGGGGCCCTCAGCCCATGCCCGGGCCCGGTCTAATGCCATGGGCGTCCGCCGGAAGAGGTTCAGGCAGCACTGGTCGCAGATGTCCCAGTTGTCGAAGGCGCCGGCCCAGGCATCCATCTGCCCGGAGGTCAGCCGGTCGGGATCATCCACCATGCTGGCCAGCACCCGGGCATCATGCACTCCGGAGGCCCATAGCTCAAGGGCCAGGCGGTGGTCCCGGCCCATCTCCCGGGCCAGCCTGCGCAGCGCCGGCTTGGGGACGCCCCAGGCCAGAGCCGGACGTATGCCGAACCGCGCCATCCCGGCGACGTTGCCCGGGTCCCCCAGGGATTTCAGGGTCCGCAGCACCTCACGGCAACGGCTCTCCATCGTCCTCCCGGCATCAGGCGGCGGCCCGGGCGCACGGTGCGCCCTTATGGACAGAACATGACAAGACAGAACATGTCAACTACTGCCCGCCGGGGGGCTCGGTGCCCGGCGAGGATTGGTCAGGGGCCGGGGCCGCCTCTCCTTCGACAGGCGAGGCATCCCTGGCGGCCGGGTGCTCAGAGAGGGTTTCCCCCTGCTTCTTCCTGGCTTCCAGCTCGGCCGTCACCCGGGCCACATTGTTCAGGTAGGCGATGATGAGGGCAAACGCTACCACTCCCAGGATGACCATGGGGACCATCAGGATGACGATGAGGGTCAGGGTGCTCATCTCCCCGGACTATAGCACAACCCCGGCGCCGCCACAAAAACGGGCTACCCCCGCCCGGGCCCGGACTTCCCGTGGAGGTAGTCTATCATGGGCTGCGCCACCAGGGGCACCACATCGCCGATCATGTGCGGCATGAGGCTGTTCATCACCCCCGGCATCATCTGGGGCATCTGCTCCTGCATGTAGTCGGGCATGGGAATGCGCTCGGACACCCTCCGCAGCATCGCCGGCATCAGCTTCGGCATCATCATGGGCAGCAGGCGCGCGAACAGCACCGGGAAGGCGGGCTTCATCACCTCCAGGGCGCCCGGCACCCTGCCCATGGCCCGCATCATCCGGCCCATGCCGAAGGGCATGGCGTCGATCATCTCCGGCCACATGGTGCCCATCAGGTCCGCAAAGCCCTGCGGCGTCATCAGGGCGATCATGGCCTCAAAGACGGCCCACTGCCGGCGCACCTCGGGGTGGGGGTCCGGGAACTCGTGCCCCAGGGCTGAGGCCGCGAACCGGGCCAGGTCCACCACCTCCAGCGGCAGCTGCTTCTTGTCCGCGGTGACGCGCAGCTGGAACTCACAGCAGGGGCACAGGCAGAGCATTTTGGCGGCGCCCGCGTCCAGGGCCTCGTCCAGCCGCGTCCGGCCGATCTCGGCCGCCACCGGCGGCTCCTTAATCAGCGTCAGGACGCTGCCGCAACAGTGGGCCCCCTCCCGATTGTGCGCCATCTCCACCAGCCTGACACCGGGCATGGCCTTGATCATCTCCCGGGGCGGCTCATAAACGCCGGACACCCGCCCGATGTGGCAGGAATCGTGCCAGGTAACGGCCACCGGCTGGCCGCCATTGCCCTTCGGGAAGGCGAACTCGCCGGAGGCGATCTTCTCGGCGATGACCTCGCTGTAGTGCCGGGCCTTGATGCCGTAGTCTATGCCGAGCTTCCGGGCCCACTCCGGGTATACCTGCCGCCACATCATGTCGCAGGCGGGGCAGGAGGCGATCACGGTGTCGGCGCCGGCCTCTTTGACCGCCTTGATATTGCGGCGCATGGTGGCCTCGAAGACGCTCCACTTGCCGGACACCAGCATGGGTATGGCGCAGCAGCTCTCCTTCTCCGCCAGGTAGGTGAAGTCCACGCCGGCCGCGTCCAGCAGCCTGACGGTGGCCATGGCGATGTCGTGCTCCACGTAGCTGGCGGTGCAGCCGGCGAAGTACACCGTCTTCGACCGGTGGCCCGGGCCGTGCTTCTCCAGGAGGTCCGGGGGAAACCACCTGGCGCGGTCGCGGCGGTACCCGGCCCAGATGTCGCCCTCCCGCAGCGTGGCCGCGGCCATCATCTCGAAGGGAGGGATGGTCATCCTCTTCTCTTCGTGGATGAGCCGGCCCCGGAGCTTCATCCACGACGGCTCGATGGGCAGCGACGCCGAGCAGCGCAGGTTGCACAGCTCGCAGGTGGTGCACACCATCATGGTGTCTACCATGGCCTGGTCCCACTGCTCGCGGCCCTCCATGTACTCCCGCAGCCAGTACCATTTCCCCCGCGGGCTCTGGCTCTCCCAGCCACGGCCGTAGAACTGGTCGCATTCCTCCACGCAGTAGCCGCACTGTGAGCAGGCATAGGCATACCAGGCCACATCCGCCGGGATGCCGCGCACCGGCCCGCCGGGGCGCTCGCCCACCTGCGTGGTGACGGCGTTGCCCAGTGGCCGCAGCAGCCAGGTGAAGGAGCCGGCCAGCTTCACCGCCGCGCTGACCAGGCTGCCTCCCGTGACCTTGCCCGGGTTCAGGATGCGCCCCGGGTCCACCCTCTTCTTGAACTCCGACATCCTGGCCAGCTTCTCCTCGCCCAGCACCAGGGCGGCGTTGCCCGAAAAGTAGAGGCCGGTGGAGAAGGGCCGGCCGCCGTGCCGGCGGGCCGCTCCGGCCACGGTCAGTGACAGGGGGAACACCAGGTTGTACCGGAAACGGCGCTGATCACTGGGTATGAAGCCGAGTATGACCACCTCCGGCTCGCCCCGCTTCCCGTCGCGGACCAGCACTCCTTCCTTGACCAGGGGCTGGCTGACCCGGCTTTCGAGCTCGGTCATGAAGGCCCCCAGCGAGCGCAGCGGCACCACCACCTCCGCCGGCACCAGGCTGGGCCCCAGGCGCTTTACCACCATCAGCCGGAAGCGGTTCTGCCACTCGTGCCGGGCGATGTCGTCGCCCAGCCTCCGGCCGTGGCCGGCCTCCAGGGCCCGGGGCAGCCCCTCCAGCACCGCGGCGGACTCGCGGGCCCGGCAGGCCAGGATGATGATGTAGGCGACGGGCAGCGGCACCTTCTCCTCGGCTTCATGGCCATAGTGCTCCCGCCCCGGCGCCTTGTTCCGCAGCTCGGCCATGCGGGGGTTGATGAAGAGCACGGACCAGATGGGCAGCCTGGCATCGATGATGGCCTGCATGAACTGCTGCACGTCCGCCGCCGTCGGGCACGAGACGGCCAGCACCTCCAGATCCTCCAGGGGCTGGACGCGAAGGGTAACCTGGCTGATCAGGCCGGTGGTCCCCTCGGCCTCGGAGATGAGCGCCAGCTCCAGGCCGCTGAACTCCCGCACGCTGCCATCGGGCAGCACCACGCGGGCGCTGACCACGTTGTCATCAAACCACCCGGCTTCGTACGATCCTATGCCGGCCCCACCCTGGGCCAGCCAGCCGCCGGCGGTGGAGGAGGGGTAGCTCGACGGATAGAGACGGAGCGTCAGCCCGTGTTTGGCCAGCTCCCGGTCCACCTTCTCCCAGACGGCCCCGGCCTGCACCGTGGCGGTCAGGGCCCGGTCATCGACGGCCAGCACCCGGTCCATGCGATAGAAGTCCACCACGATCCCCTGCTTGACCGGGATCGCCCCGCCATAGCCCGAGGTGGCCTTGCCCCGCGGGGTGAGCGGGATGCGGTTTTTCCCCGCCCAGGCGACCAGCTCCGCCAGCTCTTCCTCGGACACCGGCTGGACCACCGCATCCGGGATGGTCTCGCCGACCAGTGGCCTGATCAGGCCGGGAATCTCCGCTATGTCATGCCCGTAGAGCTTGCGCTCCCTCGGGTCAAAACACACCCGGTCTCCGAGCCTGCCCTCCAGATAGGAACGCATCTCTGCCGCACTTGCCATGCGATGCCTCCGTCCGTCAAGTGCCGCGGGGGTTGCCCCGCCCTGGGTTGCCATGAGGCCCACGGCCTCTCCCCGGCTACCGTCAGCCAAAGCGCAGGCCGCTGCGCGCCCGGCCGGCCCAGCTCTCCGGCAGATCGACCTTCTTCACCTCGTCGCTCTCGCAATAGGGGCACCTGGGAGCGGCCTCCCCGGTATCACCGCACGATCTCTCCTCCAGGAACGTCGCCCAGCATCGCTGACACTGATATCCTGCTACCGCCATCTCCGGTCTCCTTCTCTCCCGTTGCCAGGGGGCCGCCGGGGCCTTAGAGGACCCTCCCCAGCGCCCGATTCCTCTGCACTTCCTCCGCGATGACCTGGCGCACCATGTCGCAGGCATCCACGATCCGGGGCGTGGACAGGCTGTAGTAGACCACGTTGCCCTGCCTCCGGGCCCGGACCACGCCCGCCCGGCGCAGCACGCCCAGGTGCTGAGAGGCGTTCGACTGCCTCAAACCCCCGATCTCGGCCAGCTGGCTGACCGATTTCGGCCCATCCTTCAGCCCGCTGAGCATCATCAACCGCTTGGGATCCGCCAGCGCCTTGCAGATCTCGGCCTGGCGCCGAAAGATCTCCGCCTGCAGCCCGCTTTCCGTCCGCTCCACCGATACGTGCCTCCCGCGCCAAATAGATTTGCCAGGTCCATGCCAAGTGCATGCTCTAATATTAGTATATAGATATATTCTACTAGCCTGCATACGGCCTGTCAAGCCGGGTAGCGGAGAGGAGGCACGGGCACGGGCTGCGCCGCTCGGCAGGCGGGCCCGTTGCTTCGCGGGCGCGGCGCTGCGCTGTGTCTGCGCCGAACAGCGGCGCCTCGGTTCGCGGGCGCGGCGCTGGGCCGGCCCGGGCGCAGGCCTGGCCTACAGGTCGCAGATGTAGCGACTCATCCCCGGCGAGCCGATGACCTTCTCAAAGTCAGGGTGCCGCTTCTCGTCCAGGTACCGGAAACCCGCCTTCCTATAGGCCTGCTCGCCCGCGGTGTTGCCGATGTAGAAGCTGACCTGGGCCTGCTTGAAGCCCTCCCGGCGGCCATGGTCCTGGACGGCCTCCAGAAGGCCGCTGATGGCGCCCAGGCGGCGATACTCCGGCCTGGTGGCCACCATCTCTACCACCCAGGCCGCCGGCAGGAACGCCGAGTGGCAGGTCATGAAAGCGGCCAGCTTGGGCACCCCCGGCGCCATGTCGGCGTCGGTCAGCCCCATCTTCTGGATGACGTTGGCCATGGGGATGGTCATGGTGTCCTCGCCGTTGGCGACCGGATCGAAGCCTTCCAGGGCGGCCGCCGGGCGCCCGTCCACCTCGGCCACCAGAAACTCGGTGTAGTAAGCCATGTGCCGCGGCCCCTCCAGGGCCAGCAGCTCCAGGAAGCGGATGCAGCGCTCCTGCGGCTGCGAGATCACGAAGTCCCATATCCCCACATCGAGGTGGGACCGGCCCGCCATGAGCATGCACCAGCCCAGGAGCGGGGCATCCTCCGGCCGTGCCTGTCGCACATTGATCTTCATCGCTGGACCTCCTTCAACCCGATGTGAGGCGGCCTCCGCCGGTCCAGGCATATCAGCCGGCATTTGAAGGTACCCCCTTGTTCGCCAACTCCCTGGCTATCGCCAGAGGTCTCTTTTAGCAAGAAAGCCCCCGGAAGTCAAGGTGATGAGCCGGGTTGAGAGCGGCCGGTCCGGTGAGGTTTCTGAGAGGCCAACCCGGGACCGTCGCTGTCCAACGGGGGGAACACTCGTCGCCGGGCCCGGTGTTAAGGTTCTGTGACCGGCGTTTCGACGCCTGAGACGCGCGTGAGAGGCCAGGGTGATACACTGGCCAACCACAGCAGAGGGAGCACGAGCCGGGCGCCAGCGGCGCCACGGCAGCTACACGATTCACGAACGATGACCGGCGTCCTCGACGCGGCCGTCCTGGGACAACACTGGACAGGATGATAGGAGGTCCTTTGACATGAAGAGTCATATCTCCGCCCGCTTTCTGCGCCGGTTCCTGCCGGCGGCCGTTCTGGGTGTCTCCCTGGCGGCACTGGCCTCTGTCCCGGCCTCCAGCGCAGCCACCAACACCAGCGTGACCCTCTCGGCCCCGGCCTCGTCCGTGGCGCCGGGGGCGCAGTTCAGCGCCAGCGTGTTAGTGGCGCCGTCGACGGCCATCGCCGGCATGCAGTTCGACCTGACCTTCGACGCCAGCCTGGTGTCCGTCAACAGCGTTCAGGAGGGCAACCTGTTCACCCAGTCCGGCGCCTCCACCTTCTTCAACGCCGGCACCATCAACAATACCGCCGGCACCATCACCGGCGTCTTCGGAGCCATCACCACCCCCGGCCGGACGGTTTCCTCCGCGGGCACCTTCGCCACCATAGCCTTCACCGCGAAATCGGCCACAGGGGAGTGCCCCCTGGGCCTGGCCAACGTCATCGTGGGCAGCGCCAGCGGCACCTCCGTGGCGGTGACCGTGGCCAGCGGCCAGGTGACCATTGCCAGCCACCCGCCGGTCCTGGCCCCCATCGGGAACAAGGTGGCGGCCGAAAGCTCTCCCATCACCTTCACGGTGTCCGCCAGTGATGCCGACGGCGACTCCCTGACCTACTCCGCCACCGGCCTGCCGAGCGGCGCCGCCTTCGACCCGGCCACCAGGGCCTTCTCCTGGACGCCGGGCTACAACCAGAGCGGCTCATACACCGTCAGGTTCCAGGTGACGGACGGCCGCTCCACGGATTACGAGGACATCACCATCACCGTGGGCAACATGCTGCGCAAAGACGTCAATGATGACGGCTCCGTCAACGTCCTGGACATGATCCGGGTCGGACAGCGCTGGGGCCAGAGCGGCGCCGCCGGCTGGGTCCGCGAGGATATCAACGAGGACGGCTCGGTCAATGTCCTGGACGCCACCCTGATAGGCCAGGGTTGGACCGGATAAGACAATCGGAGGTTTAGAATGAGATACACCTCGACAGCGCTGCTCAAACGCCTGGCCCTGGCCCTGGCCGCAGTCCCGGCCGCGGGCCTGGCCGTGCTGGCCTCGCCGGCCACGGCAGCGGCCGATGAAAGCACCGCCGCGGCTACCCAGGTCACCATCTCGGCCCCGTCCCAGCCGGTCGCCTCGGGAGACCGGGTCAACGTCGGCATACTGGTGGCCCCGGGCACGGCCATAGCCGGGGTTCAGCTCGATCTGCGCTTCGATTCCGAGCATTTCGCCGTGGACTCCATTGCCCAGGGCGACCTGTTCACCCGGGAGGGCGCCGCCTCCTTCTTCAACACGGGCAATATCGATAACGAGGAAGGGATGGTCACCGGGGCGTTTGGGGCCATCATCTCGCCCGGCCAGTCCGTCTCCGGGGAAGGCACCTTCGCCACGGTTACCATGACGGCCGTCGCCGACTCAGCGGCCTGCCCGGTCGTCCTTTCCGGCATCATAGTGGGGGACGTCGAAGGCGCCGCCGTGCCCGCCATCGTGACCAATAATGGCTCGCTGGGCGAAAGCGCCCCGACCCCCACCTTCAGCTGGTGGGTCCTGGGCCTCATCATCACCGCCGCCGTGGGCCTGATCGGCGCCACCGCCGCCGGCCTGCTCTATCGCCGTCATGTTCTGTTGAAGGCGCCGGAGAGGTATTGACAAGCCGCTTTTTTGGCCTATAATGCGCGGCAATAGGAGCATCGGGTAAGAAATTGAATAGGTGGAGGTTTAGTGATGCGGCTCCATGGCAGGTATGGGATCTGGCAAGTTGATGCTTAGGGCCCTGCCTGGAGGCAGGGCTACATATAAGCGTGATCGGCTCCTCAGGGAGTTGATCCAGACTGAGTCTCCGTGAGTGGGACTCTTCACAAGGCGGTTAATACCGCCAGCGATTAAGACAGATCATCAAGCGGGGCACTCGAAAAGAGTGCCCCCGATCTTTTCCGGCCACGGCCCGGATCCTTCGGCCGAACCATATGCCGCCGCGCGCCGGCCCGGGCCATCGCCGCCGGCCAGGCCGGTCCGGCCTGGCCCCCTCCGGCGGACCGGATCCAGATGGCCATGCTGGCCCCTCCCGCGGCCCGGGCCCGGACGTGGACCGGCGCGGGCGGGCCGCTTTGGGCCGCCCCGTTCTGCCTTTACAGAGCAGCCCTTTCGCGGTAATATTCATTGTTGCCATAATGGGCGGAGGACCATCCGAGTGCTGAACGGAAAGAGACGTGTAGTGGTTACCGGCATGGGAGGCGTCACTCCCCTTGGTCTTTCGATGCCGGAGACCTGGAGGTCTCTCATCGAAGGCCGGTCCGGCGTAGACTACATCAACTCCTTCGATGCCTCCACGCTGGCGGTGAAGTTCGCCGCCGAGGTCAAGGGCTTCGACATCAGCCAGTACATCTCCCGCCGGGAAGCCCACCGGATGGACCGCTTCACCCAGTTCGCCGTGGTGACCAGCATGGAGGCCCTGGGCATGAGCGGGCTGAAGACTCCCAACGGCACGGCGGAGCGGGCGGGGGTCGTAATCGGCAATAGCGTTTGCGGCCTGCGCGCGGTCTGCCGGGAGCTGGACGTGCTGGAGAAGGAGGGGCCGAGAAGGATCAGCCCCATCCTGGCGCCGACCATGACCAGCGATGCCGCCGGCGTCCAGATCGCGCTGATGTTCGGGCTCAAGGGGCCTAATTTCTCGGTGTCGTCCGCCTGCTCCAGCGGGAGCGACGCCATCGGGCAGGCCTACATGATGATAAGCCATGACGAGGCGGATATGATGCTGGCCGGCGGTACCGAGGCTCCTCTGGGCCCCATCGCCATCGCCGCCTTCGCCGCCGCCCGGGCACTGTCAACCAGGAACAACAACCCCAAAGGCGCCTCCCGGCCTTTCGACGCCGGCCGCGACGGCTTCGTCATGGGAGAAGGCGCCGGCATGCTGGTGCTGGAGAGCCTGGACCACGCGCTGTCCCGCGGGGCCAACATCCTGGCCGAGCTGGCGGCCTACAAGGCCACCAACGACGCCTTCCACCTCACCCAGCCATCGCCCGAAGGCGAGGGCGCCATCAGGGCCATTCGGGGGGCGCTGGAGCTGGCCGGGGTGGAGCCCGATGAGATCGGCTACGTCAATGCCCACGGGACCTCCACCCTGCTCAACGACCGGGTGGAGACCCTGGCCATCAAGTCCGTGCTCGGCCCTCACGCCCACCGCATACCCATCTCGGCCACCAAGTCAATGACCGGCCATCTCCTCGGCGCCACCGGGGCCATCGAAGCCGCGGTGTGCGTCCTGGCCATCAACCAGGGCATCGTCCCGCCCACCATCAACCTGGAGCAGCCTGACCCCGAGTGCGACCTGGACTACGTGCCGCACCGCGCGCGAAGGGTGAAGGTGGATGCGGCCATCTCCAACGCCTTTGCCTTCGGCGGCCACAACTCGGTGCTGGTCTTCCGGCGCTACAACTAGGCGGCTAGCAGGACCGGCCCATCTCGCCCCGGAACTCCTTCCGCTGGATCCATCGCGGCGGCTCATCCGCGCTCAGAAGCAGGACGTCCACGGGGCCGCCCACGTTCTTGGGCCGGGCCTGGAAGCGCATGGTGTCGATAGTGGTCCTGACGGCGTATATGGCGAAGTCAATGGCGTCCTGGACGGTCATGGCGTCCCAGATGATGGGCGGCTTGGGCTGGGCCTGCGTCGGCTGCACCAGTGAAGCGATGATGTCCGCCTGGCCACCCCACGTGGCCCCGTAGACCACGTTGTCCGATTCCGGGGCCACGTTCTGCCTCTGGATCTTGTTCTGGCTCACGTGGCAGAAGAACACGTACGGCAGGCTCTTCTTGCCGGTCCTCTTGAACCCGGACACGTGGAAAGCGGAATCGGCCGTGGGGAAGTCCTTCCGGAGGAAGTCTATCAGCTTGCGGGGGACAGTGGTGACATCATCATCGTCATCCAGGACCTCCTCCGCAAACCTCTGGATGTGGCTCTCGGTGGTTATCTTGCCCAGGAGGGCCTCCCCGAAGGAGTTGATGCCCACTCTCTGCCGGCCCAGGAGAAAGGTCTTGTAGACGAAATCAGAGCTGACCGTCTCGATCTTGGGCATCGGCTTCCCGTCCGGGGCCTTGCCCTCGATGGTGATGGACTGCCGGCTGTCCGACGCCATCACGATGGCGGTCGGCACGTAGACCGTGATCACAAAGGACATCCGTCACCTCCCTGTGGCGCGCCCCGGGCGCAACATCACATGAACATTGTACCCCATGCCCCGGGGCCGGCCTCAGTGGCCGAACACCAGCCGGCCCAGCAGCGTGCTGCGGGCCGAGATGGCCCCTTCGGGGCAGGACTCCTGGCAGCAGAAGCAGCGTATGCAGCGGTCGTAGCTGTGCACCGGCGGCTCCTTCTGGGCCCCCCGACGCCAGTCCACCGCCTTGGGGTCCACGGGGCACATCCGGATGCAGGAGCCGCAGGCGGTGCACCTGGCCCGGTCTATCTCCGGCCTCTCGCAGGTCCGGTTCTTGATGAAGGTCTTCACCCGGCTCCGGCCGGGGTGCTCCTGCGGGGCGCGGATGACATCGAAGTCCCGGCACACGAAAGGCTCCAGGGCGTCTCCGGCCAGCTCGATGTCATCGGCCCGGTAGCGCCCCAGCCCGGCCTTCTCCCCCAGCGCCGATGTGGGCACCACCCCTGGATCCACGTTGATGATGCGGCAGGCCGTGGCGTCCAACGCCACCGGGTCGGTGGAGAAGAGCAGCACCTCCAGCTTCCGCATGGTTCCGCTGCGGGGGCCGTTCCCCTCCATGGCCATGATGCCGTCCATGGCCACGAACCGGGGCCGGGCCGCCGTGTTCACGTCCACCAGCATGGCGGCGAAGTCAAAGGGATCAGGCAGCGTCACGTGGAACCGGCTCTTCAGCAGCCCGGGGATGCAGCCAAACTGGTTCTTGACCGCGCCGGTAAGGCGGGTCAGCGGGTGCGTCTTTAGCTTGGGCAGGTTGACCAGGCCGTCGGCATCGAGCACGCCATTGGCGATCACCAGACTCTTGATGAGCAGTCCCTCCCCGTGGCTGACGGTCCGCCCCCTGTCGAAGTCCGCCAGCCTGATGCCGAGCTCGTCCGCGGCCTGCGCCAGGCCGCATCTTCTCATGTGGACCCCGGCCGGGCCAAAGCTGGGTGAGTCGCCATAGGTCACCTGCGCCCCGGACTCCAGGAGCAGCCGCCCCACCGCCCGGAAGACGGAGGGATGGGTGGACACCCCCTTGCCGGGATCAACGCCGATGAGCACATTCGGCTTGAGTACTATCCTCTCCCCGGGCTTCACCAGGGCGGCGGGCCCTCCGATCAGCTCCAGGCCCCGGCGCACGGCCCGGTACACGGCGTCCGGTTCATAGCTCCCGCACCGCACCAGGGCCACCTTCGACCTGGCCAGGGGCGGCCGGGGCGATCCACCCAGTGGCGCTTCCGGCGGTCCGCTGACTGGCGCTTCCGGCGGTCCGCTGACCGGCGCCTCCGGCGGCTGCCTCATCGGCACCTGCGGCGATCCGCTGACTGGCTCATCCGTCGATTGGCTCATGGGCACCTCCGGCTGCGTCCCCGTGACGGCCAGCCTCGAACATTGTATCATCCGGGCGGCGCCGCCGGAGCGCTCTGCAGCCTGCTTTGCAGCCGCCCGGGCATCTTGCTAAAATGCTGGCATCACGACCCATCCGCGGTCGTACTAAGGGGGGAAGATGATCAGAATGTCAGTCATGTACCCGAATGAGGAGGGCAAGCGCTTCGACCTGGACTACTACGTCCAGAAGCACATGGCCCTCTGCCGGAAGCTCATGGGCCCGGAGGTGCTGGTGAAGTCAGAGGTGGACAAGGCGGCCGATCCCAACGCGCCGTTCATCTGCATCGGGCACCTTTACTTCAAGACCATGGAGGAGTTCCAGAACGGGTTCTTCCCCCATGCCGCCACCATGACGGCGGACATAGCCAATTTCACGGATGTCACGCCCCAGGTTCAGATCAGCGAGATCGTCTGAGCGCGGCGGGCGCCTACCTTCCTTTGAAGGCCGGCGGCCTCTTTTCCAGCCAGGCCCGGACCGCTTCCTGGAAGTCCTCCGTCTTGAGCAGGAGGGAAGCCGCGTAGGCCTCCGACCGGACCTGGGCATCGAAGCTGGCGTTCAGCCCCTCGTACAGCAGCTCCTTGATCATCCCCAGGGCCAGCGGCGGCATCTCGGCCAGCCTGGCCGCCAGCGCCTCGGCGGCCTGGACCAGGTTCCCGGCGGGCACCACCTCCTCCACCAGCCCCGCCTTCTCCGCCCAGCGGGCATCCCTGGTCTCGCTCGTGGTCAGGAACCTCAGGGCGGGGGTGAAGCCGATGAGGCGCGGCAGGAGATAGGTCAGCCCCAGCTCACCCGAGAGTCCCATCCTGATGAACCCCGGGGCGAAGGACGCCTGCTCCGAGGCGATGCGGTGGTCGCACAGGCAGAGCAGGGACATGCCCATTCCCGAGGCAAAGCCATTGATGGCCGCGATAACCGGCTTGCGGCAGGCCCGGAGGGACCGGGGCACGCCCTGCAGCGGGCCGAAGGGCAGGCTCAGGCTGGGACCGCCGACGGTCACCGAGGCCGGCTCCCGGGCGGCGTCAGCCAGCCCGGCCAGATCCACTCCGGAGCAGAAGGAGCGGCCCGCTCCCGTGAGGATGATGGCCCTCACGGCGGGGTCGCGGTTCAACCCATCCAGGCAGGGCTCGAACTCGTCAAAGAACTGCATGTCCAGCGCGTTGTGCTTCTCCGGCCGGTTGAGCGTCATCCTGGCAATGCCGTTGGCCTTCTCTACGAGTATCCTGGCATCAGACACTGTCCGCCTCCTCTCTTCTGGACACCACCACGGTGCACTCGAGCTCGAGGACGATCTCGCCCCTCTGGTTTCGCAGGGTGTTGACGAACTGCGCGATCCCGCGGTCGGCCTTGCTCCGCGATGGCCGCTTGCTGATGCAGGCGGAGGTGGCCACCAGGCGATCGCCCGGCCGGACCGGCTGCAGGAATCGGGCCTTCCACTCGCTCCCGGCCACGATCATGGTCCTGGCGCTGAACTGATGCCCCAGCGCATTGAGGACGGCCACCGTGTAGGTCGCCGGCGCGATCAGGCCGCCGTGCCCGGAGGCCCTGGCGGCCTCGGCATCGGTGTGCATGGGAAGGGGGTCCCACTTCCGGGCAAAGGCGATGATCTCTTCTTCGGACACCGGGTACTCCGGCGTCGTCATCGGCTCATTCAGCGGGATGTCATCGAAATACCAATCCGGCATTGAACCTGTCTCCCGCCCGGGATGCTACTCCGGCAGACCGAAGATGGCCAGCGCGCAGTAGAACTTGCCAGGCACGCCGCCCTGATTATGGCACAGCCCCATCCTGGGGTTCTGGAGCTGGCGGGAAGGTTCCTCCGCCCGGCCCTGGAGCTGCCGGCAGATCTCAAAGGCCTCCCGGCAACCGCTGGCGCCGATGGGATGGCCGAAGGACTTCAGACCTCCGCTGAGGTTGACCGGTATCTCGCCCTCCTGGTTCCAGGCCCCAGCCGCGACGTCCTCCGGCGCCTTCCCCTTCCCGCAGACGCCCAGGCTTTCCACGGCAATGAGCTCGGCAATGGAGAAGCAGTCGTGCACCTCGAGCGTCGAAAGCTCCCGGCGGGGGTCCTTGATGCCGGCCTGAGCATAGGCCTCGGCAGCGGCGTACTCCGTTTCCGTCCACGAGGTATAGTCGTAGTCCTGCCGGATGCCGCCTTGCCCCGGGCCGGCCGATACCCCCAGCCCCTTGATGAGCACGTAGTCGTGGCGGAAGCTCCGGGCCAGGTCCGCACTGCAGATGACCGCCGCCGCCGCTCCGTCACTGACGCCGCAGCAGTCAAAAAGGCCCAGGGGCGCCGCCACCATGGGGGCCCTCATGACCATCTCCTCGGTTACCTCCATCCGCAGATGGGCCCGCGGGTTGCGGGCGCCGTTGTGATGGCTCTTCACCGAGATCCTGGCCAGGGTCCTCTTTCCTGCCTCCGGGCTGAGGCCATAGCGGCGGAAGTACCTGGTAGCCGCCAGGGCGTAGAAGCCCGGCGCCGAGAAGCCCACCTCGTAAACGGGGTGATACACGGGCAGGTTGAAGGCGGCGCCGAAGCCGGCCCCGGTGTCCTTGAGCTTCTCCATGCCGACCACCAGCACCAGGTCATACACCCTGGCCGCCACGGCAAAGGCCGCGTTCCTGAGGGCTTCGGTGCCCGTGCCACAGGCGTTCTCCACCCTGGTAAAGGGCTTGTAATCAAGCTTCAGGGGTATGGAGACCGCCCCCCCGGTCTGGGCCAGCGGTGTGCCCAGGCCCACCCAGCCGGCCTGTATGTCACGGGGCTCCACCCCGGCGTCGGCGAAGGCTTCATAGCAGGCCTCGACCACCAGGTCCTCATAGCTCTTGTCCCACATCTCCCCGAAACGGGTGCAGCCGGCGCCGATGATGGCCACCTTGTCCTTTATGCTCTCTGCCATCTTTCGCCTCCAGTCCTAGGCCCTTATGGGACGGCACTTCCAGAAGTAGTTCTTTATCTGGAAATGCTCCGAGATCTTGCGGAAGGTCAGCTCCACCGGCATTTCGGCCTGGATCTTGTCCGCTTCCCGGTCGGTCATGGTGGTCAGCAGCCTGCCGCCGTCGTCGAAGTCCACGACCGCCAGAACGTTGGGGGGGTCCGGGTTGAAACCCCCCAGGGTGTCCGTGCTGTAGCTGAACAGCCTGGCCTTTCTGTCGGACAGCCTCACCTCCTCGAAATCGTCTTTGGACTGACACCAGGTGCAGACCCTCTTCACCGGCAGCTGAATCGTGCCGCACTTCCGGCACTGCATTCCCCGCAGGCTCCATATCCACTGGCGGTCCCTCCACGTGACCGGCAGCGAAGAGTAGGGTGGTATGTCCCTTATGGGCTGCCACTCCATCAGGTCGCGGAACCGGGCGTACTTGCCGTAGCCAGGCAGCATCATCTTTGAGGCCAGGTGCCTCCTTATGCCACGCCTCTCCGGCAGGTCCGCTATCCGTCCCGTCATCCTCAGCGCCAACGCATCGGCCCCATCAGCGTAGCTGGAGAAGAAGAGGCGGTCCCCGGCCCTGCCTTCCTCCAGAGCGCCGGCCAGCATCATCAGGGGCTGCGCCGTGCCGGTATGCCCCACGCTGGAGAGGAGGCTGTCCTGGAGCTGGGTCTTTGGATTGAAGCCCAGCCGCTGCGCCGCTTCGGAATGCCGCCGCTGGTCCCAGGCGGAAATCACCGCCCGGGCGAAATCCGTCGGGCCCAGCCCGCTCTGGCGGAACAGCTTCTGGCCGGCTTCCTGGACGTGCGCCAGGTAGCCCGACTCTATGATGAACCGCTCTTCCCATGACTGGACGTGCCGGTCCTCCTCCCGGCGCCAGACATCCATGAACTCGCTGGAGATGGTGCAGGCGGCTTCGACCTCGGCGATGGCATTGGCGGATGAGCCCACCAGCAGGGCGCCGGCGCCGTCGCCAAAATGCTCCTCCTGCGAGCTGTAGGGGTGGGGCACCCGGCAGTCCGCGGCGATGACCAGTATCCTGCCGGCCGATCCTGCGGCGACGGCGTCCAGGGCCGCCCTCAGCGCCATGGTGCCCCCCCGCAGGGAGTTGGCCACGTCCATGGTAGCTGCGTCCCGGGGCAGGTCGAGCGCCTTGGCCACGATGCTGGCTGATTGCTTCTCTCTATAGGGGAGCGTGGTGCTGGCCAGATAGAGGCCGTCTACCGTTTGGCGATCGATGCCCCTGAGGCAGTCCACGCCCGCCTCGACGGCCATGGTCAGGCTGTCCTCGTCCCAGTTGGCCACCGCCTTTTCGCCGCGCCTCGCCGCGCGGCCCCACATCTGCGCCAGGGTCTCCAGGCTGAGGCGGTAGATCGGTATGTAGGCGCCGTAGGCCTCGATTCCGGCAGACGTCATGTTCACCTCCCGTCAGGTCCCTCCAATTGTAGTCCATAGCAGGTTACGGGGCCATGTCCTGGGCATCCCGGGTGGTGTCAGCATGGTGGTGTCTGATCATTCGAACTGCCTGGGAAGCTCCGTCAGGATCTGATGTGCACCCTGCACCATACTGTCGATGAGGCTCTTCACCGTGACCACCTGGTCGATGAAGGCCACCGCCAGTGAGCCCGCCGCTTTCTCTTTCACCTTCATGGCTTCATCGGGGGATTGCAGGAGCATTACCTTTTCCAGTCGTTTCAGCCATTCATCCAGGGGCAGCCGGTCCTTCTCGGCCATCACCCGCCTCAACTGCTCCGTGTCCGCCGGGCTGAGGGCCTGAGCGCGGACCACCGGATCTGTGGGCGTGGCCCCCACCAGGAGCTGCTTTCTGGCAGCAGGGATCCGGCACTCTTCGGTCGCCATGAAGGCCGTACCCACGCAGACGCCTTCTGCTCCCGCTGCCAGGCAGCTGGCAAATGTATGGGCATCGCCGATTCCGCCCGCGGCTATCACGGGCACCTTGATTCGTCTGACGGCCCAGGCGATGCTGACCATCGTGGGCAACTGGGACGGGTGCTTGAAGCCTATGCCTTCAAGCCCGACGATCACCACCGCATCGGCCCCATCGCGCTCTGCGGCGACCGCGTGGTCCACGGTGGCCGCCTTGTGGATCCACTTTGCCCCCGCATCTTTGGCCCGTGTCCCGTACTCTCCGGCGCGGAAGACCGACGTCTCGATCACCCTGATGCCTTCCGAGAGAGCCACCTCCAACATGGCGTCAATCTGGTTGACAAAGCCGATACTGAAGTTCACCCCGATGGGCTTGTCCGTCATCGCCCTGGCCCTTCGAATGTCCTCGCGGAGTTGAGCGGGCTCCCGGAAGCAGTGGGCGGTTATGATGCCTAAGCCGCCGGCCTCCGAGACAGGGGCGGCGATGGTGGATCTCCCGATCCCCTGCATCGCACCCAGGACTATGGGATACTGGCACCCCAGCAGGCGCGTGACCCTGTTGTTCATTCTCATGTCTTGTCCAGACCTCTCTCGGCGGTCAGGCGTCATCTCTTCCCCGGCCACCGCAAGATGCTACGCCAGCAGACCGGAAAAGGCCAGCACGGAGTAGAACTGGCCGGGCACCACCCTGCCGCCAGTTGCGGGAGGGGACCGCCTGCCCCTGGTTCAGGCGAAAAGCCGGTGATTACGGACGGCAGAGAGTGACAACTCCAGGTTGCTGGAGACGCCCAGCTTCCGGGCGGCGCGCGAGACGTAAGTCCAAACGGTTCTGGAGTCTATGCCAAGTTCGCGGGCTATGTCTTTCTGCGTCATCCCGGCGGCCACCAGGGACACGATCTCCTCCTCCCGCTGGGACAGGGTCCCGACCCCCAGAAGCAGTCCAATGGCCGCCCCCCGGCACTCGGAGGAGATGTGGAGCCTTCCCGCGGCGACCCGGCGGACGGCTTGATAGAGATCGGACGGCTCCGCATGCTTCGAGATGCACCCTGTGGCGCCGGCCTGAATGCCCATGGTGACGCTCAGGGGATCGGGACTGGCCACCACCAGAAGGGTCCTGGCATCCGGGTCCAGGGACCGGATCGCCTGCAGCAGCCCGCCATTGCCTGAGCCGCCCATCAAGGCATCCAGAACAGTGACGTCCGGGCGCACCGATGCGAACCTGGAAAGCAGCTCAGCGCCATCGGAAGCCTCGGACACCACCACGATATCGGGGGCTTCCTCCAGGAGGTACTTCATGGCATCCCGGACAAGGCGGCGATCATCCGCCACCAGTACCCGGGTAGCTCTGGTATTCGAGCCGATGACGTCATTCAATCCGGCATCATCGGCGTACCGGGTAGTCACAGGTTGGGTTCCTCCTTTGTCATGGCGCCGGATTCGATCCTGGCATCGGTGCAGGTGTGCTTTGTCCGTGGTACGTCAGGTCACGGTACCTTGTCCTTCCTCCGGAGGTGCCGACCCCCAGGTAGAACTGCCGGACATCCGGGTTGCGAATGAGGGCCTGAGCCTCACCTTCGAGAGCTATGACGCCGTTCTGCAGGACGTACCCGTAGTGAGCCACCGAAAGAGCCACCCGGGCATTCTGCTCCACCACCAGGACCGCCACCCTGGCCTCCTGGCTGATCCTCTTCAGAATGCGGAATATCTCCGCTACCAGCAGCGGCGCCAGACCCAGTGACGCCTCGTCCAGCAGTATCAGCTTCGGGTGCGCCATGAGGGCTCTTCCTACCACCAGCATCTGTTGCTCCCCACCCGAGAGGGATCCGCTGGCATCGTGGCGATGCCTCTTCAGCGGCGGGAAGTAGTCGTAGACCGTCTTCAGGTCGTCTCGCAAGGTGGCCCAGTTGCCCACCACATAACCTCCGGCCCGCAGGTTCTCTTCAACGGACAGGTGCGGCAGGACTCTCCTTCCCTCCAGAACCTGGATGATCCCCATCTTGGCAATCTTCTCCGGATCCCCGTTCTCAATTCTCTGCCCCTCGAACTCAATACTGCCGTGCGTCACCCTGCCGTATTCGGTCTTCAGCAGACCGGATATCGCTTTGAGGGTGGTGCTCTTGCCGGCGCCATTGCTCCCCAGCAGGGCGACGATGCTGCCGCCATCGACCTTGAGCGACACGCCCCTGAGTACCAGCACCACGTCCGAGTATTTGACCTCGACGCTATTCAGCTGCAGCAACGACATGCTCCTCCGGCCATGCTTCCGGCTCTGTATCTTCCCCCAGGTAGGCCTGGATGACTGTCGGGTTGTTCTTGATCTCATCGGGTGTGCCCTCGGCTATGAGGCGCCCAAAATCCAGTACTACTATCCGGTCAGTTATGTCCATGACAACCTCCATGTCGTGCTCGACAAGCAGGATAGTGGTCCCCCTCTGCCGGTTCACCTCCACGATGAACCGCACCATCTCTTCCTTCTCCTCAACGTTCATGCCGGCCATTGGCTCATCGAGCAACAACAGTCTGGGGTCCTGAACCAGGGCCCGGCCCAGGTCAACTCGCTTTCTGAGTCCGTAGGGCAGTGCTCCCACCACGGCCTTTCTCCATCGCGCCAGCTCCAGGAACTCGACGATCTCTTCCACCCTTCTCCGGTTCCGCACCTCTTCGCCATGCGTCCGTCCGTAGTAGAGAAAGCCCTCCAGCCAGGTTGCCTGGAAGAAGCGGTGCCGGGCCGCCATCAGATTGTCGATGACGGTCATCCCGGTAAACAGCTGGATGTTCTGGAAGGTCCGGCTGATTCCCAGCCCGGCTATCCGGTGGGGCTTGAGGCCGGTTATCCTCTGTCCCTCGAACCATATGTCGCCCTTCCGCGGACGGTAGAATCCGCTGATGCAGTTGATGGCCGAGGTCTTCCCGGCACCGTTGGGGCCGATAATGCCGAAGATGCTCCCCCGCCGGACCTGGCAACTCACGCCGTCCAGGGCCAGGACACCCCCGAAGCCCAGCTCTACTCTCTCGAGCTTCAGCGCGGTGCCGTCAGCCACCGCCTTGCTCCCGTCGGCCCTGCTATTCATAGTAGCCAGCATAGGGATACAACCTGAGCCAGGTCTTGACCTTCTCCCAGCGGGCGTACAGCCCGCGAGGCTCGTGAACCATGAACACCAGGATCAACATGCCCAGCCCCACCAGGCTCAGGGCCAGATACACCTGCTGGGCGGACGCCGGTGGGAGAAGGCCGGCCACCCAGGGATTAACGAAATTGCTGAAGACCATCTTGAGGCCCGAGATGACCCCCACCCCCAGGAAGACGCCGGTGGTGGTCCCCATGCCACCGATGATCAGCATGCCCAGCCACCACATTGACTCACCGATGTTGAAGGCGCCCGGAGTGATTCTCAGATTGGCGTACGCGTATAGCCAGCCGGCCACGCCCGAGTAGCAGCACGCAATGAAGAAGGCCAGCATCTTGTACTTGAACACGGCTATGCCGTTGGCTTCGGCCGCCGCCTCGTTGTCCCTGATCGCCAGAAAAGCCCTGCCGGTCGCGGTCCGCTGGAGGTTCTTGGCCCCCAGCGTCGCGGCCATAAGTATCACCATGGTCAGAATGTAGAACGGCGTCCGGTCCATGAAGTCGATCGCCCCCAATCTCAACGGCTGCAGCGGAAGGCCTACCGTCCCCCCGGTCACAGACATGTAGTGGGTCATGCACCAACCGATGATATAGCTGGCGGCCAGGGTCGATATGGCCAGGTACAGCCCCTTCAGCCTGAAGCTGGGCAGTCCGAAAACGAGGCCAGCCAGGCCGGCCGCCAGGCAACTGGCGGGGAGGCAGAGCCACCCGTTCACCCCGTATCTGGTGGCCAGAATGGCGGCTGCATACGCACCGACCCCCATGAAGGCGGAGTGCCCCAGGGACACCTGGCCACAAAGGCCGGTGAGCACATGGAGCCCGAGGACGGCAATGATCACTGTGGCCACGCTGGTCAACCATGAAAGCCAGTACGAGCTGGCGAACAGGGGCACGGCCAGGACCAGAGCTACGGCCAGTAACAGCGCGGCCCACTGCGCCGGGGTTCGAACGATGGCCATGTCGGTTTCGTACTTGGAGGCAAAGACCCCTCCAGGAAGCATGACTACAACCTCCGCAGCGACTTCTGGCCGAACAGGCCGTTTGGCAGGACCAGCAGCACCACCAGCATGATGATGAACGGCAAGACCTGGCTGAAGGTGGAAACGTGCGGGTCGATGTAGGTGGCTCCCAGGCTCTCCGCCAACCCCACCATTACCGCCCCCAGAAAGGCGCCAGGCAATGAGCTCAGCCCGGCCAGCAGCAGCACCGGCAGCGCCCGGGTCATCGCCACGTTGCCGGTCTGGCTGTCCAGGGTATACATGGATGCCAGAAGAAGGCCGCCCAGGCCGCTCGAAACCACCCCCACTATCCAGACGTAGCTGAAGATCCGCTTCACGTTAATCCCCATGCTCTGGCTGACCTGATGATCCTCCGCCACCGCTCTCATGGCCAGGCCGTTTCGGCTGAATCTGAAGTAAAGAACGAAGGCCAGGAACATCATCACCCCGACCACAAACGCCACTACCCACGTCTGTGAGATGACGATCGACCCGATCTCGATGACGCCGGTGGGTATGATACTGGGCATTATGTGCGGCTCGCCCCCCCACAGAAGGATGGTCAGACCATAGAGGACAAATGAGCCCAGGATGACAGTCCCTATGAAGGTCACCATCTCCGCTTCGGGGCGGCCGATCAGCGGCCTCATCAAGAACCGGTTAATGACCCATCCCAGGGCTGCGGCGAGCATGATCATCAGCAGCAGCCCTACGGGCCACGGCACTCCCACACTGTCCACGATCCACCACGTGAAGTAGCTCAAAACCAGCAGCGTCCCGCCATAGGCCAGGTTGACGATCCTGGTGGCCTTGGCCACCAGCACTACCCCCAGAACGATAAGAGCGTAGACACCGCCCATCAGGACCCCGTCTGCGACCGCCCGAACCAGTGTCTCCATGTCAGCTCAGTCCAGCCTCTTCACCGGGGTCAGCAGTCACCATCCCGCCCTTCAGAGAACAGTAGATCTCTCTGAGGTTCAGGTTGAGAGACGTGAACAGCAGCCTGGTCTCTTCAGACGCCGGCCCGCCGGCGACATACGCCAGTCGCGCTCTGTTCAAACCATGCTTGTCTCTCAACGGGCCGTACACCGTGAGCTCCGCCACCTGGAGGAGCAATCGCTGGACGAGGGCGGTGGGTCCGTGTTTCGCCGGCAGGCTCGCTGACCGCCTGCCGATGGACAGGCCGCACCTGCTGACCAGGCTCTTGAGCCTTGTGGAACTGCGGAGATTGGTGCTCATGGCCGACGCTACCGCGTCCCAGGCCTGCGGCGGGCGGGCGATGACCTGTGGGGATATCTCCCGGAAGTCGAGGCTGGCCGTGTCCCTTCTCTCCGGGAAATTCAGGACCTGCCCCTGCAGCAGACATCCGGCGTAGCCCAGAGACTGCTCAAAGAACCAGCACGGGCTGGCCAGCGCTACGTACTCCGGTCGCTTCCTGCCACGGTCGACGCCGCCGGCCAGAGCCGACTCGGCGAAAGACAGCAGAAACTGGTGAGTGGCGGTCACGCTCTTGACCTCGCCCCTCCCGGGTGTCAGGAACTGGATGGCCGCATCTTCGCTCCTGCCTTTGGCCACGCAGTCCTCGAAGTCCTGGGGACGGCGCGCCGATTCCGCCTCCCCCAGCCTCATCAGCCCGGCCAGGCTGAGCAGGAACGGGTCCTGGTAACGATCCACCGCCGGCGCCCTCCAGTGCACCACTCTCTGGAGTTGAGGCAATCTGGCTCTGATCGCGAGGAGCTTGTGGACCTGCCCCTGGTCTTCCGCAAACGCCAGGTCCGCCCCGGCTGTCATCATCAGCCTCGCGGTGTCTTCCTCAGACAGCCCTTCATCTATGCCAGCCACCACCCCCCCGGCCGCCAGCACGGCCATTTCACAGAGGAACCACGGCAGGCTGTTGCGCCCCAGGATACAGGCGCGTGTCCCTGTCCCCAGCCCCAGGCTTCTCAAGCCCTGGAAGATAGCCTTGGTCCTGTCGCAGCACTCCCCCCAGCTGACCTGGTTCCAGACTCCGTATTCCTTGGTGCGCAGGGCGATGCTTCGCTCCCCCCACCGTTCCCGGTTGCCCAGCAGCAACTGGGGCAGGGTGCGTCCGGCACCCGGCCCTGGAGCCACGGTCCTCGAGTCGCCCTCTTCCCGCAAGGCACCACCTGTCCCGGGCAGGCTGGCTGGCGCCCCGGCCGCCAACCTGCCCGAAGCCATCGAGCGCACTAGCCCGCTATCGGCATCCAGTCCGTCACCCTGAAGAGATCCTGGTCGGCGGCCCGCCATTCGTACACCGCCAGGCTGTCACGCCAGATCCGATCCGTGTCGGAGAACTGCCGGGTCACTCCCTCCAGATCCGAGGAATACCCGACAGCGGCATCGTAGATGTCCTGACCGGTTATGTCCGCACTCCCTTTCTCCGAGACTGCCCTGGCCAGCACCTCCATCAGCATTTTGGTCGTCGGGTAATTGCTGCAGTAGGCCACGTTCCTGAGGGACTGCGCCTCGGCTTCACCGTGGTACTTGACCAGCGCGGCCCACGCCTCCTCTATGATCGGATAGTCATCCGTCCAGTAGGGAGATGTGGCTGAAGTCAATGTGCCATCCAGGTAGCTCCAACCGGCCTTCTCCAGAATGATCTCCTTGTAGCCGGTCAGTGCTTCTGTGCCCAGGAACGTCGCCGTGTACCCCCGATCCCGGAAGTCCTTGGCAAACTGGGCCGGGGCAGTGCTGATCTGCGGTATGATCAGGTAGTCGCAGTCTTTGACCTGCTCGATCTCAGCGGTGAACGTGTACGTGAGCAATGGGGTCACGATAGCCGGCCCGAGCTCGAACTCATCTGCGTTGGCCGCAACATAGTCCCTGGCGGCCTTAACCATCTCCGTTTCATATGATTCGTCCCACACGACTGCGCCGAGTTTGGGCTTCCTCCCCTCGGCGCCGTAGTCCCAATCCTCCTCGCTGATCCACTTGAGCATGGTCTGGACCTGACCATACACTGGTGACGTGACCGCGAAGATCCATTGGGGAGGATTGATCTGTTCCTCGCTCACGGCCATGGAAAGCACCAAGACCTGGTCCCGTTCCACGAAAGGCTTCACGGTGTCCGCGAAGGGAGCCGTGGCGCTGACGATGACCGGGCAGCCTCTCTCCTTCAGGAAATTGTAGATCTGCACGTTCAGAGAATCGTCGCTCTTCTGGTCGCCGTAGACAACCTCGAATGTCAGCCCCTCCTGTACCGGAGCTTCCTCGTTGGCGTACTTCACGGCATCTTCCATCGGATTGACCAGGTCCTTCGTCATGCCCGACAGGGGACCGGTCAGGTCAGTGACAAACCCGATCTTGACCTTGTCCTTGACCGTCGTTTCGCCGTTGTCGCTGCTGCAGCCCACGACGAGGCCGGAGAGCAGCAGCAGGACCAGTGCCAGCGCAACAGAACACCTGGCTACGTATCGCATGTGTACCCCCTTTCACCAGCTACCCGCCGCTCCCTTTGGGCGGTGATACGTCCATCGTGCCGGGAGAGTGCTCCCGGCCCATGTCACTCTAGCTCTCATGACCAGGGTCAACATAGGGCCGTCCGTCATATCGGGTTTTCACCTGCATGTGAGCGCACACCGTCCAGCCGCCGTCAATCCGGAGATAGGCCCCGTTGATGAAGGTGGCATCCTCTGAGCAGATGAACGCCACGGCCTTGGCCACGTCCCTGGGCTCGCCGAGCCGGCCCATTGGAATGGTGTTGGCCATGCTGTACTCGAAAAGCATCTTCTTGTACTCGGGCGTGTAGCCCACCCGGTCGAATATGGGAGTCTCCACAAAACCCGGCTGGATCAGGTTCGACCTGATCCCCGGCAGCTCGGCCACGCATGAATCAGTGAACCACTTCAGCGCCGCCTTGGGGACGTCGTACAGCATCCGGCCCGGGCCCACGCGCTCCGAAGAGCACGACCCGACGTTCACTATGCTGGCATTCCTGGACTTCCTCAAGAGGGGCGCACACTGCTTGACAAACCACATCGGCCCCCTGACGATCAGATGGAACTGGTGATCCCATTGCTCCCTGGTCATGTCCTCCGGAGAGACATGGATGGAGAAGCCGGCACAGTTCACCAGGATGTCCAACCGGTCAAACCTCTCGGCGACGAAACCGCAGACGGCCTCCACCTGATCCAGGTCAGTCACATCGCACTGCCGAAAGACGTACCGGTCTCCCAGCTTGCCGGCGCCCCCTCTGTCTGTCTTGGAGACGCCCACCACCGTGGCCCCCTGATCGATGAGCTCCCTGGCGATGCCCAGCCCTATGCCGGATTCCGACCCGGTTACCAGCGCCACGTAGTCCTGGAGCATACCTCAACCTCCTGCCTGCGCCGCCCGGCTGCCAGGCGGCTGGACTTCACGTCACTGTGCCTGGGGCCCAGAGCCCGCGGCGGCCGGCCGGCCGAACCTCAGAACCAGCAACAGGCCCACCACGATCAGGAGCGCTCCGATGCCTATGCTCACCCATGGCAGCAGGTCCCTGGCCAGCTTGATCTGGGTCTTAGCTTTGGCCGCTATGTCAACCAGGTCGTCTATCGTCTCCTGGGTGAACGTCAGCGAGTCCTCGTAGAAGGTGACTTCCTGGTAGGTCATCGGGCCGGTGGTGGGGAAGTCCGGATCCGGCACCGGGATCATGCCGCTCCTCTTGGTCAAGCCCTCCATGTACACCCCCGAACCGGTAACCGGCTCGACGTACATGGTCACCTTCTGCTCTATGACCATCGCCGGGGTATCGAAGCTGCCCGGCGTCGGCACCCCTCCCTCGGGGGTTGCCATCTCCACAACATAGACATGCAGCCCCTGGAAGTCCTTCTCGCCGACATACACGTTGTCCAGCAGCACCGGATTGCCTTCGTTCCACCAGGGGTAGGCCTTGTCCTTCTCAACGTCGAAGGGGTGCGCGAAGTATCCGCCGGCAACCCCGTCTCCCCGGCCTGCCACGTGCTGCTTCGTCACCCGGTCAAGCGCCATCAGGTACTGGGCGCGAACGGCCGATATCTCCTGCGGGGGATCGGTGCCGGCGATGTTGAACCATATGTCTTCTTGCAGCCAGACCATATCATCCGAGGCGGCGACGGCCGCGTATTTGCGGGCGCCGATCACATCAAACGCCACCGGACCGCCGGCAGCGGCGTCATAGAGCTTGACGGTCCCTTTGATGTTGACCTGCTGGTTCAGGTCAGCAGGGAGCTTGGACAGATTGGGCCAGACGACGGTCATCCAGATGACCCCGAAGATGGCCAGCAAGACCCCCAGGATGCAGAGGACCAGCCCGATCTTGCTTCTTCCGGACGCCAGCAGCTTTGTCTTCATGATACCTCCCCTTCTTCCGTTATAGTCCCGTGGTCCGGAGGCGCCGCCAGGCGCCGATCCGGGCCGGCTAGACCCCCTTGGGCTGCGCCGGCCTCTTCTCCAGGAAGGCGCTGATGCTCTCCCTGCGGCCGTCGGTCCAACTCTAGTTGGCCAGGAGAGCGTCCACGGTGACCGCCACCTGGGCCTCCCTGGAACCCTCGATCAGCTCGAACATCTTTGCCTGTCGATAGATCCGCTCGATCCGATAGTCCTTGGTGAGTCCATAGCAGCCATGCACCTGTATGGCCATGCCGGCCACCTCCCTGGCAACATGCCCCGCGAACAGCTGCGACATGGCGCTGCGAGCGTGGACATCCCGGCCCTGGTCCTTCAGCCACGCGGCCTCGTAGGTCGCCCAGCGTGCCGGCTCGACCCTCATGGCCATCTCCGCCAGCAGCCACTGTATGGCCTGCATGGCGGCTATGGGGACCCCCCGCCGGGTCCGCTCCTTGGAGTACTTGACGGCCTCGTCCAGGGCCCGCTGAGCGCAGGCCACTGATTGCATGGACAGCCGCAGCCCCCTGCAATCAGCCAGCATCCCGGCTACCTGGAGGCCCCCGCCCTTCTCTCCCAGGATGTTGTCCGCCGAGACCTTCAAGTTCTCATAGAAGGTATCGACGACCTCCAGCCCTCTCAACCCCAGCAGCTGGATGGGCCTGGAGGCGGCGTAGCCCGGCAGATGCTTGGGGACCAGGAATGAGGTGATCTGCCCTGCACCCGTCTTCGCGAAGAAGATGACAGGGCCTTCTGCACTGCCAAAGACCTGGAAGCGCCTGGCGCCATTTATCAGCCAGCCATCTCCCTGAGGATTAGCAGTCACGTCCGCCTCCGCGCTACTCCCTTCAACGCCATCCTCGCCGAAGGCGAACCCGGGCAGCCCGCGTCCCTGGACGATCCCCGGCAGGAACTCCTCCTTCTGAGTATCGGTCCCCATCCTGCCGACCACATCGGAGAACTCGTTGCCGGCCAGCAGCCAGCTGCAGGGGGCGCATGGGTAGTGCATCTGCTCGACAGCCAGGAGGTAGGTAAGGAAGCCTGTCTCGAGGCCGCCATACCTGTCCGGGGCCGAAATGCCCAGCAGCCCCACGTCCGCCAGCTTCTTCAGCATGTCCGCGGGCATCTGGCCTTCCCTCTCGATGGCCTCCGCCACCGGCTCGATCTCCCTGTCGGCGAAGTCCTTGCCCAGCTTCTGGAACATCCTGTGTTCTTCTGTCAGCTCAAATTGCATCGTCCCTCCCGGGTCGCTACCGGAGTGATCGGGCTCGGTCTTCCGTCACTGCATTAGCACGGAGCCGGCCACGATGGTCCTTTGCACCTCGCTGGTGCCCTCAGTCAGATCGAACTGCTTTGCCTGCCGGTAGATCCGCTCCATCTTGCTTCCCTTCACCAGCCCGGACAGGCCGTGGATATCCATGGCCATATCAGTCACCTCCGTGGCCACCCTGGCCGCGAAGAGCTTTACTATGGCGCTGGTCATGCGGGTGTCCTCCCCGGCATCAGTCATCCAGGCAATCCTGTATGCGGTGATGCGGGCCGGAGGTATCCTTACAGCCATCTCGGCCAGGAGCCACCTGGCGGCCTCCAGGGACGCCTTCCGCCGCCCTCCCCCCAGCCCCTCCCTGACGAAGGCCACGGACTCGTCCAGGCCAGCCTGGGCCAGGGAAATGGCTATGGCCGACAGTGTCAGCCGGCCCTCAGCAGTGATGGAGAAGAGGATGTTGAAGCCGCCGCCCACCGTACCCAGGACGTTCTCCTTCGGCACCCTGACGTCCTCGAACTTCGTATCCACGGTCTCCAGTCCGCGGCCCATCATGAGCTCAAAGGGCTTGGAGCAGCGATAGCCATCCCCGAGCTTATCCACCAGGAAGGCGGTGGTCTGCTTGCCATCCACGTTGGCAAAGATGATGGCTGGCCCCGGCAGGTGGCCCCCGCTGTGGAACCGCTTGATGCCGTTGATCACCCACTGGTCCCCGTCAAGCCGGGCTGTCGTCACCAGGGACTTGGGGTCAGAGCCTGTGCCGGGCTCGGTGAAGGAGTAGCTCCCCATCAGGCTGCCGCGGGCCAGCGCCGGCAGGTACCGCTGCTTCTGGTCCTCGGTGCCGGTCAGCGTGATGGCCCGGCCCACGATGTTGTTGCCCATCGCCTCGAGGCACTGGCAAACGGGGTAGCTCAGCTGCTCCATGGCCAGGACACAGCCCAGCATGCCCGTTTCGGTCCCACCGTACTGCCTGGGGATCAGCATCCCCACGAATCCGGCTTTGGCCAGCTTCTGGCTCAGGTCGGGGGGTATCCGGCCATCCTCGTCCACCTGGGCCGCAATGGGCACTATGGATTCCTTTGCCAGCCTGCTGGCCCGCTCCTGGATATCCCGCTGCTCCGGCGTCAGATCGAATTCCATTACGCCTTCTTTTCGAACCTGGGTACAGGGAACCACCGGGTCATCCAGCCGAACTCCCGAAGGACCACGCCCTTCAGCCGCTCTATCTGGTCCCAGCGCCGTATCTGCACATTGATGGTGCCGTACTGCCGGAAATACCCTACCGGATTCTCCTCCGATACGTCGGTGCCCGCCGTCTGTGTCACGTATTCCCGGGCCACTATGGTGCCCGGGTCCGTCTGGGAGGTGAGCTCGGTGTTGCCTTCGGTGGCGTGGAGGGTCTCGATGGGTGGATAGGGCATGCCGTTCTCCTTGTCCAGGGCAAACGTCTCAAAGTGAAGGTTGAGGTTGTGAGTGCTGAGGATCGGCTGCGAGCCCTTGTACAGTATCAGGGGGGAGAAATGGCGATAGTTGGGCCCGGCTGAGGTATTGTCGATCCACAGCGCCGTGTAGTCACCGGCGTAGAAGTGCCCGTACCCCCAGTGCGGCATGAGGCCCTGGAAGCTTACGTTGCCGAGCTGGCGCTCGATGTAGCTCAGGCCCTTGACCGGAGCCGTCTTGCCGAAACAGGTGAAGGTACCCTCCATGTCCGACCGGGCCAGCAGAGGCCACCACCCCACCGCCAGGTTCTCCTGCTGGTGGTAAAAGGTGTAGCCGTGCTCCGCTTCCACGAACTGGACCCCCTGCACGACGCCTTTGCAGTTGACGTCCATGGCGGCGCCATCCAGGGCCACTTTGACGCTGTATCCGGTCGGCCTGCCTTTGCTGTCGACCGTTCCCTTCACGTAGTTGTCCCCGATGGTTACCCCCCAAGGCTCCTCCACCTTGAACTGCTCCCGGGGGAAGGCCTTGATGACGCGGTGGGTCTCGCCCTGGGGATTGGTGACCAGCAGGTCGACTATCGGCCAGTCCTTCTTGTCCCAGCCTATGCGGTGCTCCAGCATCTCCATTCTCCAGGCCATGGTGAGCCCGTACCAGTAGCCCTGCTCGGTCCACCCGTCCAGCCAGAACCAGTCCCAGTATTTCCCCTTGTCATCCAGCTCGAAGTGCCAGTCCAGGTTCCGTTTGCCTATGTTCTTGAACAGAAATGGTGATGCCATTGACTATGCTCCTTTCATCCTTCGCTGGGCCTCAAGCAGCCGCGGCTCCATGCCGGAGCCGCTAGGCCTTCCCTCCCTGGCCAGCCTGAGCGGTCTGCTGCTGGTGGATGTTGTAGGCAAACTCCATGCCGCCATCCACCTCAAGCAGCTTCCCGGTCACCCATTCTGAGGCCGACGAGGCCAGATAGATGGCCGCCAGCGCGATGTCCTCCGGCCGGCCGGTGCGCCTGGCCGGCGTGGCTTCCACCAGAAGCTCCTGCACCGCTCCCAAAAAAGCCATGTTCGTGGGCGTCAGGACCGAGCCGGGCAGTATGGAGTTGACCCGGACGTAGGGCGCCAGCTCCCAGGCCAGGGTCTTGGTAATGCTGTTGACTCCGGCCTTGGCCGCGCCGTAGGCGCCCATCCCCAGCGACGGCATCTGGGAGTCGCGGCTGGAGATGTTCACGATCGAGCCCGATTTCTGCTGCTGCATGATCGGGGCCACGGCCTTGATGCACAAGAAGACGCTCACCAGGTTGGTGCGCAGATCGGACTCAAACGAACGCTGGCTGGCCCCCATCACGCTCCTGAAGAGCCCGCCCCCGGCGTTGTTGACCAGGATATCGATGCGGCCGAACTCCTGCATGGTGGCCTTCACCATGTTCTCGATCTGCTCCGCATCCCGCACGTCACAGGCTACCGCCTGGGCCTTCCGGCCCGCCTGTCGCACCCGGGCCGCCGTGTCCTGTATCTGCTCCACCGTTCGAGCAGTGCATACGACGTCGGCGCCGGCCTCAGCGAAACCCACGGCAATACCTTGTCCCAGGCCTCTGCCAGCCCCGGTGACTATGGCCACCTTCCCCTTCAGGGAAAACCTGTCCAGGATCATCCCGTTCACCTCCTTGATCTCCGATCTATCGCCACATCCCGCTCGCCTCTCGCCCAGCCGCCCATGTCACCAGGCCGGGGCTACCGCGCCATGAAGCGCGGCGGCCTCTTCTCGGCGAAGGCCCGCGGGCCTTCCTTCGCGTCCTCGGTGTTGAAGATCATCTTGCCGACAATGGATTCCATGTTCAGGGCCTCAGTCATGGGCAGGCTCAGCGAGCGCAGGCCTATTTCCTTGATGGCCCTGACCGCAAGAGGCCCGTTCTGGCAGATCTGGCGGGCCATCGCCTCTGCCGTGGGCATCAGGTCCTTCAGGGGCACGACGCGGTTCACCAGTCCCATGCGGTAGGCTTCCGGGGCGGTGACCGGCTGCGCCGCCAGCAGTAGCTCCATGGCATGACACCAGGAGACCTCGCGCACCAGGCGCACCGTGCCGCCACTGGAGGTGATGATGCCCCACTTGGCCTCCATCTGGCCGAAGACGGCATTGTCGGAGGCGATCCTGATGTCGGTGGCCAGCACCATCTCCATGGCCCCGGCGAAGCAGAACCCGTTGACGGCAGCGATGACCGGTTTGTAGACGTCCTTGAACCAGGTGCTGGTTTCGCTGGTCCAGTTCAGGTCGTCCGCCTTTCCGTCGGCCAGCGAGGAGATGGTTGACTTCAGGTCGGCCCCAACGCTGAAAGCCTTGTCCCCGGCTCCGGTCACGATCATGACCCAGGACTGGCCATCACGCCTGAAGTCATCGATGGCTCCGAACAGCTCACCCCAGGTAGTGGTGTCCAGCGCATTGAGGGCCTCAGCCCTGTTGATCGTCAAGTAGGCAATCCTGTCCTTCTTTTCGTAGATAATGCCCATCGCCCTTACCAGCCTTTCTTCGTCTATATTCGGCTCGACATCCCGCGGCCCTGCCGCTGGACGAGTGGCGCGTCCGGCCTATGGGAACGGAGGCCTGTCCGCCAGCTCCTGCATGGTGCTGCTGCGCAGACGCTTGAGCAACTGGACCAGGAGGTCGCGCTCATGAGGTTCCAGGCAGCCCAGGACCCTGGGCACCACCGCCCTCTCCCGGTGCTGTTGGCGGAACAGGGCCAATCCCTCTTTTGTCATCTCCACGCTCATCTGCCGTCTGCCGCCGGGCGCCCTGGACTGGACTACCAGGCCCCGCTCTTCCATGCGCTTCAGCGTGGCCGCCACGGTGTGCGGTTTGCGGAAGACCCAACTGGCCAGTTCACTCTGGGTCATGGGATGATCGTTATTGGCCAGTGCGTAGAGTATGGCTACCTGAACGCTTGAGGTGCCGAGCGACCCCAGCTCCCTGTCCCTGACTCTCAGCATCCCGTCATTCACCTGGCTGAGCAGCGTCCACAGCTCAAACTCGTCTCGCGCAGTCAGGCCGTCAGGCCTTTCCCCGCGTTTCTCCTTGGCACTCCTGTCTCTCAACACGACCTCAGCAGGCAGTCCCCTGCCCAATCCCTGACCCCCATCACCAGTCCCGCGCCGCCCAACGCTGGAGCGCTATGCCCTTGCCGGCAGGGCCACCACGGCCGTCCCCGGAGTGGTGACCTCGCCCTTGCCGTTCTCCACGCCGAC
>CAYRGJ010000018.1:0-62789 GCA_964423835.1 uncultured Dehalococcoidia bacterium
GGGGAAGTGCTGGAACTGGCAGACAGGCATGACTTAGGATCATGTGCCGCGAGGCGTGGGAGTTCGAGTCTCCCCTTCCCCATTCGGCGCCGCTACCGGGAGAGCCGCTCCCTGATGAACATGCCCACCGCCAGCATCAGGACCACCGCCGAGAGCACCAGCTCCGCGATGAGTATGGCCGAGTTGGGCTCGTCCAGGATCACGGCCCCGTGCTTCCGGATCTGCCACAGGATCCAGAAGAGCAGCCCCGATTGGCCGGCCAGCCAGCCATAGCATATCAGCGCCAGCGTCCTCATCGATCGCAGCCTTCGGGTTGACTCTACCGCCGGCGGGTTTCCAGCGCCTCTTAAGACCGGGCCCTGACGTCACAAATTCCCATCGGTTAATCGCTTGGTCAGTTCGTTCCTCTCCCTGGTGTTCTCCGCGTGGCTGAAGCCAGGGGCCTGCGGCCTTCGTTCTCGTGGTCAGTTTGAAAAACGGCCCGGCCTGCACTATGCTGGTGGTGCGCGCGCGGGACAAAGACGTGGCATCTATCTTCGAGATAAACACCCCCACCGGCAAGGTCTACCTGCTGGAGGGCGAGAAGGGCTCCATTCTGGTGGACGCCCTCAATGACTGGTGGGTGAAGAAGGTCCTGCGCGGCATCCGGGAGCGCGGGGAGGATGCCCCGGGCAGGGTCAAGCTCATCCTGCTCACCCACGGGCACCTGGACCACTTCGGGGGTGCGCCCGCGCTCAAGCGCCGGCTGGGCTGCCCGATCGCCATCCATCAGCTCGATGCCGGGGGGCCGCGTTCGGGCCGGAACCTGCCCCTGTCCGCCAGGAACCGCTGGGAGAAGGTGACCAGGCCGTTCGTCAGCCGGATCCGGGGCGAGCCCTTCGAGCCTGACTTCATGCTCCAGGGTGACGAGGGAGGCCTGTCGGAGTATGGCGTCGAGGCCAGGTGGATCCGCACGCCGGGCCACACCGAGGGATCCATCTCCATCGTGTTTCCAGGCGAGAGGGCCATCGTCGGCGACCTGGTGGTGGGGCGATTCAATGCTCCCCGAAGGCCGGCCTATCCCCTCTGGGTGAAAGACCCGGCGCCGGTGAGGGACAGCATCCGGAAGGTGCTGGAGTACTCGCCGAAGACCCTGCTCACGGGGCACGGCGGGCCCCTGGATGCGGACGACGTGCGACAGTGGCTGGACCGTCGCTGACGTGCGACGGCGGCTGGACCGTCGCTGACGTGCGACAGTGGCTGGACCGTCGCTGACGTGCGACGGCGGCCTGTGACGTCGGTCGTTTGACAAGCGGCAGGGCCCAGCCTAACATTGGCTTTGGGTCGTGCTAGGTGGGGAGTTAGCGGTGCCCTGAACCCGAAATCCGCTATAGCGGGGCTGAATTCCCGTCCGAGGCCCGATGTCTCGTGGGACTGCCGCTCCCGGATGGTATTGAAGATCGGGCCCTGTGCGGCAGAAAGCTATGAACCCCGTGAGGTCCGGAAGGAAGCAGCGGTAAGTAGCCGCTTCTGGGTGCCACAGGATCTCCTGGTCGGAGCTGTCTGGCCGGGGAAAGCCATGAGGCAGGGTCGAAGTCAGGTGCACGACCCTTGTTCTTTTTCCGGGGGGCTGCGTGTCTGAACCGGCGTATCTGGACGTCACCAGGGCCAGGCAGGTCCTGGCCCGGCATGGCCTTCGGGCCCGCAAAGGCCTGGGCCAGCACTTCCTGGTCGACGGCCGGGCCCTGGGCCGCGTGGTGGTCGCGGCGGATCTGGAGCCGGGGGACACGGTAATCGAGGTAGGCCCGGGGCTTGGGGTCCTGACCCGGGAGCTGGTGCGGCGGGCGGGCCGCGTGATCGCCATAGAGGCGGACGCCGGGATGGTCGCTGCTCTCAGCGAGCTGGCCGCCGGATCTCCCAACCTGACCATAGTCCATGGCGACGTGATGCGCATCGACCCGGCCTCTGTCCTGCCGGCGCCGGGCGCCGGCGGAGCCCTGGCCTACAAGGTGGTGGCCAACATCCCCTACTACATCACCTCCGCTGTGCTTCGGCATTTCCTGGAGGCCTCTCCACCGCCGGCCCTGATGGTGGTCATGGTGCAGAAGGAGGTGGGAAAGGCCATCGTGGCCGGTCCGGGCGACATGGGCCTGCTGGCGATCAGCGTTCAGTTCTACGGGCGGCCTTCTATCGTGGCCCGGGTGCCGGCCAGGAGCTTCTATCCGCCGCCCAAGGTGGATTCCGTCATCCTGCGGGTGGATGTCTACCAGCGGCCGCCGGTGGACGTGCCCGGGTCCCGGGCCTTCTTCGACACGGTCCGGGCCGGCTTCTCCGCGCCCCGCAAGCAGCTGCGCAACTCCCTGGCCCAGGGGCTGGCCATCGGGACGGACGAGGCAGCCGGCCTGCTGCAGGGGGCGGGGATAGATCCCAGACGGAGGGCGGAGACGCTCAGCCTTGAGGAATGGGCCCGGCTGTGCCGGGAGAGGGCAGCGCCTTGACGACTGACGAGCAGCCCATCACCAGGCAGGCCCGGGCCAAGATCAACGTCACCTTCGAGGTGCTGGGGCGGCGCCGGGACGGCTACCACGAGGTGGTCACCATCATGCAGGCCATCAGCCTCTGCGACGTGATCAGCTTCGAGGCAGACCAGGATCTGATTCTGCGCTGCGATGTGGCCGAGCTTGTCTCTCCCCACAACCTGGCCTTCCGGGCGGCGCGGCTGATGCAGGCGGCCGCCGGCGCTCGGCGGGGCGTGGCCATCTCGATCTGGAAGGGCATACCGCTGGCCGGCGGGCTGGGAGGCGGCAGCAGCGACGCTGCCCAGACCCTTGTGGCCCTGAACCGGATGTGGGAGGTGGGCCTGACGCCGGCTGGCCTCATGGCGATGGCGGCTCGGCTGGGGTCCGACGTGCCCTTCTTCGTCAGTGGCCGTCCCACGGCCCTGGCCACTGGCCGGGGCCAGCGGGTGACCGCCCTGGCCTCCCCGGGCCGGACCTGGCTGGTACTGCTGCGGCCGCCGCTGGAGCTGGCCCACAAGACCCGGGAGATGTACTCGCGCCTGAGGCCGGAGCTGTTCACCGGCGGAGAGCACGCGGAGCGGCTCCGCGCCACCATGGGCCGGGGGGAGCGGGTCAGCAACAGCCAGTGCTTCAATGCCTTCGAAGCCCTGGCGCCATCGGCGTTCCCCGGGATGGATGGCTACCGGCGCCGGTTCCTGGAGGCCGGCGCCTCCCAGGTGCATCTGGCCGGGGCCGGCCCCACGCTGTTCAGCCTGGTGTCCGGCCGGGATGAGGGGGATCGAATCGCCCGCCGGCTGAGGCGGCAAGGGCTACAGGCCTGGCTGGCGGAAACGCTCTGAGCCGGGCCGGCTACGCTGCGGCCGGCGCGGTTGAGCAGCGCGCTTTCCTGGCCCGGCGCCAGGGGCTATAATCGTGGTGTGCCATTTCCCGGGCATTGGACCGGATGGGCCCGGACCTCCCTCTCCGCAGTGGCCGCCCGGCGGCCGCCCCCTTGGAAGGACAGGCGGGCGTTTTGACTGTCCGGAGGCCGCCAACCCCGGGACCGGCGCCTGATGATGACGATGGACAGCTTTCAGGACGAGACCCTTATCTCGCTTGACCTGGAGACCACCGGGCTGAGCTCAGAGGAAGACGCCATCATAGAGATCGGCGCGGTGAAGTTCCGCGGCGGCCAGGAGATCGAGACCTTCCAGTCCCTGGTGAACCCCCACCGGCCCCTCTCCTATCGCATCTCGGCTCTGACGGGCATCACCCAGGAAGAGCTGGACGCCGCCCCCGACTTCTCCGAGGTGAGAGGCCGGCTGGAGGCCTTCATTGGCAGCCACCCCATTGTGGGGCAGAATATCGGCTTCGACCTGGAATTTCTCCGCATGCAGGGCTTCAGCTTTTCCAACACCATCTACGACATCCTGGAGGTGGCCAGCGTGCTGGCGCCGCAGTTGCCGGACTACACCCTGGGCACCCTGGCGCGGGAGCTGGCGGTGTCCTGCCCCGTCCAGCACCGGGCCCTGGCCGATGCCGTCACGGTCCAGGGGGTGCTGCAGTCGCTAATCGACAAGGCCTCCGCCCTGGACCTCCCGACCCTGACGGAGATCAACCGGCTTTCGGCCTCCGCCCCCTGGTCCTGGCGCCGGCTCTTCCTGGAGCTGGAGAGCGCCATGGTGGGCCGGACGTCGCTGTGGGACCGCCAGGCCTGGCAGGCGGAGTTCGTGGCCCGGCCGGCGGACCTGCCGCAGAGGAAGCCCCTGTCACCCGCAGGCGCCATGAGGGCCCTGGACCTGAAATGGCTCTCGGCCTTCCTGGGCGAAGGCGGGGCCATGGCCGAGGTGTTTCCGGGGTACGAGCACCGGCCGGGGCAGGTATCCATGATGAGGAGGGTGGCCCAGGCGCTGAACGACGGAGAGCAGGTTATAGTGGAGGCCGGGACCGGCATCGGCAAGTCGATCGCCTACCTTCTGCCCGCCATCATCTTTGCCCTGGAAAACAGCGCGCCGGTGGTGGTCTCCACCAACACCATCAACCTGCAGGAGCAGCTGATGAGCAAGGACATACCGGCCCTGCTGCAGGCCCTGGCCGGGGCCAGCCACGGGGCGGCCTCCTCCGACCTGCAGATCGCGCAGCTCAAAGGGCGTAGCAACTACCTCTGCCTGAGGCGCTGGAACTCGTGGCGCCAGACCCCGGGCCTCCCCTGGGACGAGGCCCGTTTCCTGCTCCGGCTGCTGCTCTGGGTGAACGCCACCTCCACCGGCGACCGGGCGGAGCTGAACCTCAACCGGGCCGAGATGGACCTGTGGCCCCGGGCCTGCGCCTCCGAGGACAACTGCGTGACGGCCCGCTGCCCCAACTACCCGGACGGCTGCTTCCTCTACCGGGCCCGGCAGATGGCCCAGGGGGCGCATGTGATAGTGGTCAACCACGCCCTGCTGCTCTCCGACCTGGCCAAGAGCGGCAGCCTGCTGCCGGAGTACCGCTGCCTCATAGTGGACGAAGCGCACCGCCTGGAGGAGGAGGCCACCGATCAGCTGGGGTTCGAGGTCTCCGAGCACGACATCTACCACTGCCTGGACCAGTTCAGCGACAAGGGAGGCCTGGGATTCCGCATCCGGGGTCACCTGCGCAACGCCACCGGCACTGCCCGGCGGCGGGCGCTGACGGACCGGCTCAAGGCCATCCAGGATGCGGCCGCCACGGCCCGGGACCGGGCCGCCGGACTGGTAGCCGCCCTGGGCTCTTTCGTCCAGGGATCCCGCAGGGGTGGGCGCGCTGAATACGAGAGCAATCTGAGGATCACCGGCGCCATCCGGGGCCAGCCGAGGTGGACCGAGATCGAGCTCGCCTGGGAGAACTTCGACCTGGAGCTGGCCGGTGTGGAGAAGGGCCTGGGGGAGCTGCACGCGGTGATGGACGATCTGCCCGAAGGGCAGGGCGCCGATACTGTCAGCCTGCTGGGGGAGATGTCCTCCCTGCGGCAGCGGGTGCGCACCCTCCGGACGCAGGTGGAGTCGGTGGTCTCCAGCCCCTATGCCAAGGCCATCTACTGGGTGGTGCTGAATCCCCAGTACGGCCTCTCTCTTCACGCCGCGCCGCTGCATGTGGGCGAGATCCTGGAGAGGACCCTGTTCTCCCAGAAGGACTCGGTGGTGCTGACCAGCGCCACGCTGACCACCGGCGGCAGCTTCGGGTATGTCAAGAACGCCCTGGGGATCAGCGAGGCCGGGGAGCTGGCCATCGACGCCCCCTTCGACTACAAGAGCTGCACCATGATCTATCTGCCCCAGGATATCCCGGAGCCGGAGACCCCCGGCTATCAGCAGGGAGTGGCCGTGGCCCTGACGGAGCTGTGCCGGGCCACCCGGGGGCGGACCCTGGTGCTCTTCACCTCTCACGCGGCGCTGCGAACGGCCTACGCCGCCGTGCAGGAGCCCCTGGGGCGGGATGGCATCCTGGTCCTGGGGCAGGGGTTGGACGGGAGCCCCAGGAAGGTCCTGAACCACCTCAGGGCCAACCCCGACACCGTGGTCTTCGGGACCTCGGCCATGTGGGAGGGAGTGGATGTGGTGGGGAAGGCGCTCTCGGTCCTGGTCATCACCCGCCTGCCCTTCGCGGTGCCCTCGGATCCCATCTTCGCCGCCCGCTCCGAGCTGTACGACGATCCCTTCAACGAGTACATGGTCCCGCGGGCCGTCCTTCGCTTCAAGCAGGGGTTCGGCCGGCTGATCCGCAGCTGGAGCGACCGGGGCGCGGTCATCATCCTGGACCGCCGGGTGCAGTCGAAGAGCTACGGGCGGGTCTTCCTGGATTCGCTGCCGAGGTGCACGGTGAAGCGGGGCGGGCTGCGGCAGATGCCTCAGGAAGTGGTGAACTGGTTGGGCGACTGATCCCCGGTCCTCAGGTTGGGCTCGCAGTTGCGGCAGATGAAGTTCAGGCCGCAGCTCTCCGGATGGAAGTAGTATGAGCCGCACTCCCTGAGGTTGGCCCCGGTGGTCCAGGCCAGGTGAAAGGCGCCGCCGCAGAGGCGGCAGCTCGATACGTTCTCCTCGTCGAGGGCTTCGCCGCAGACACAGCAGAACTGCTCCATATCATCTCCCCCGGGATAGCCAGCGCCGCACCATCGACAGCTCGTCTTCCCTGCTTTCTATCTTACCATCCAGCTTCGCGTTGCGCAGCTTCAGGAAGATGTCCCCCATCCGCGGCCCGGCCGGGACCCCGGCCTCCAGCAAGGCCCGAGCGTCGAGCTCCGGGTGGACATCGCGCCACTCGGTGAGGTAAAGCAGGAGCAGTTTTTGCCTGGCTTTGCGCTTTTCGGCAATGGCGCAGGCCAGGACCGATACCGGCCGGTATTCCTCCAGCAGCGCGCAGGCGGCGCTCGGCCGTAGCCCCGGTTCGTCCAGCTCCGGCAGGCGCTCTCGCAGTCTGGCCGAGTCCAGCACAGCCCGGGCCACAGCGGCGGGCATCTTCAAGCTGGTGATCAGGTCCACGCACTCCCCCACGTTGAGCCGGCTGGTCATGAGGGCATAGTAAAGGGCGGGGAGGGCGGTCGGGGCCACATCGCGCGCTCTCTCGAACATGGGCGGCAGCCAGCGGCCGGCCTGCAGGGCGTAATGGACGCGGGACAGAAGGCCCATCTCCCCGGCCCGCAGGAGCGCGTTCTCCGGGCGCTCTTCGCCCAGTATCAGGTCCAGCTCATGCCGCAGGCGGTCGCCCGATATCGTGCCCAGCCGCGTCACGTCCCGGCGCAGCAACCGCTCGGTGGCGGGCTCAAGGCGGAACCCGAACCTCTGCTCGTAGCGGACGGCCCGCATCATGCGGGTGGGGTCATCAACGAAGCTGCGGTGATGGAGGACGCGGATGAGCTTGTCGTCCAGGTCCTTCTGCCCGCCGAAGGGGTCCACCATCTCTCCCGGCTCCCCGGAAGAGAGCCGCAGGGCCATGGCGTTGATGGTGAAGTCCCGCCGGGCCAGGTCATCGTCTATGGAGCCCGGCCGGACCCGGGGCAGGGCGCCGGGGCGGGAGTACGTCTCCGCCCGGGCCATGGCCAGGTCGATTGCCAGGTTGCCACAGCGGACCTTGGCCGTGCCGAAACGGCGGTGGACCACCAGCTTCCCGCCGGTCTCTGCCGCCAGCGTCCTTGCCAGCTCGATGGCATCGCCAGCTACCACCAGGTCCAGGTCGGAGCTGGCCCGCCCCTGCAGGAGGTCCCGCACCACCCCGCCGACGAGGTAGATCTCCACGCCTCGCGCCGCCGCCAGCTCGCCGGCCCTGCGAACCAGGCCCAGAGACTCGACGGACAGGCGCTGCTGCATCAGTTCGTAGACGTTGTGAGGCAATTCCGGGCCTCCGTTTCCGTGACCGTATTGTGGCACGAAAGCGGGCCCGGTTCAAAGCGCAGGCAGGGAGCCGTCTCGTTCCCCGGCAATCAGTGCGATTGCCCGGGCGGACGGTACCCGACCTGTGCCGCCCTCTTGATGCCCTCGTCCACCTCAGCAGGGGCCAGGAGTACGGTCATGCTGCCGCGGAAGCCGGCGCCGGCGCCTATGGCCATCGACAGAGCCGCGGCGCTGGTGTTGTCCGGCAGGTCAATGATGGCGTAGACATCCTCGCCTCCAAAGGCGAAGTAGAACGCTTCCACCTGGCCTCCCAGGTGGCGGAGGTTCTCGTCGAAATGTGACTTCCGGGAGGAACCTCCCTCCCTCAGAAGTCCCCTCAAGCCCTCCAGAGTGTATGATCCGTGATACAGGTACCTGGCCATTCCTCACCTCCCTGGACCAGATAGATGGGCAGCCCAACCGCCCATACTCCAAGCCTGGGCGCTTTTCCCGGCACTGCCATCCGCAAAAGGACCTGGACCGCACTAGATAGTTCTACTGATTGCCCTGGCGACGGCCAGAGTACCATGAAACAGAGAGCAAGAGCGAGAGAAACGGGGGGATCACGACAGGATTAGCCAACTGTTATCATGCCATACCGCAAGAAGGCCGGCAGATAGACCTGGGGTCCCTTGACACTCACCCGGAAACCGCTATAATCAGAATCCTTCTCGGGTGGTCAAACCAGCTAAAAGGACCAAGCGAGCCGGAGCAATAAAGGTAGGGTAACACCACCAAGCTCACTCGGGGATCGAGCAGAAGCCGAGAGGCTTCAAAGGCAAGCCAAGATCAGGAAGCTGGGGAGGTCACCCGAGATGTTTTTGCCCGCCACTGCCCCTACTCCGACCCGCGCACCACATTGGTGACGCCGCCGATCCCCTCGATCTTCGTCAGCAGCCGCGACAGCTGGGCCACGCCCTTGGTCTCCAGGGTGAGGAAGACGGAAGCGGAGTTGTCGCCATGGCCCTGGGACCTCATGGAGGAGATGTTGACGCCCTCGTTGGAGACCACGGTGGTTATGTCCCGCACCAGGCCTACCCGATCCCAGGCGTCTACGCGGACCCAGACCGGGTAGAGCTGGTCCGTCCGCCCCCATTCCACGGCCACCAGCCTCTCCCGCTCCTTCTCGTTGACTACATTGGGGCAGTCCTTGCGGTGCACGGTCACCCCGGTAGTGCGGGTTATATAGCCCACAATGTCGTCTCCCGGCAGCGGGCTGCAGCACTTGGCCAGGCGCGTCAGCAGGTCGCCGGAGCCCATCACCTTGACGCCCATGGAGCTGGTTGAGGATACGGGCAGCGGTCCCTTGAGCTTGGGCTGCTCCTGCTGGGCCGCCATCTTGAGGGTCACCTGCGTGGCGCTCAGGTCTCCGTAGCCGATGGCGGCGTAGAAGTCATCTACATTCTCGTACTTGAAGGAGCGGGCCAGCTCTTCCCGGTTGCCCAGGTCCATCCTCAGCCGCTTCGCTTCCTTTTCCAGGACCTCCCGCCCTCTTTCGATGTTGTCCGACCGGGCCTCTTTCTTGAACCACTGCCTGATCCTCTCCCTGGCCCGCGAGGTGTTGACGTAGCCCAGGTTGGGATTGAGCCAGTCCCGGCTGGGCCCCTTGTCCGGCTTGCCCACCAGGACCTCCACGGTGTCCCCGTTGCGCAGGTAGGTGGTCAGGGGCACCAGCTTGCCGTTCACCTTGGCGCCGATGCAGCGGTGGCCCACCCCGGAGTGGATGTGGTAGGCGAAGTCCACCGGCGTGGAGCCTGCGGGCAGGTTCTTGATGTCTCCCTTCGGCGTGTACACGAAGACCTGGTCCTGGAAGACGTCGGCCTTGACCAGCTCCAGGAACTGCGCGGTGCCGGTGATCTCCTTGTGCCACTCCAGCAGCTGGCGCAGGCGCGAGATGCGCTCGCCGAACTCGTCCTGCTTCACCCCCTCCTTGTAGACCCAGTGCGCGGAGAGGCCGTACTCGGCGCTCTCATGCATCTCGTGGGTCCGGATCTGGACCTCCAGGGGCACGTTGAAGCACATGACGGTGGTGTGCAGCGACCGGTAGCCGTTCTCCTTGGGGGTGGAGATGTAGTCATTGAACTCTGAGGCGATAGGGTGCCACATGCTGTGGACTATGCCCAGGGCGTGATAGCACTCCTCCACCTTGTCCACCAGCACCCTGATGGCGATGATGTCATGGATGTCATCCAGGTTGCGCCCCAGCTCGGCATACCGCTCCATCTTGCGGTGAATGCTGTACACGCTCTTGGACCGGCCGGACACCTTGGCCTTGAGGCCGGCCTTGGCCAGCTCCTTCACCAGCGTATCCACGGCCTCCTTCACCAGCAGATCCTGCTCGGCCTCCCGCCTGGTGAGCAGGTGCTTGATGTGGCGGTACTTCAGGGGATCGAGGTTGTAGAAGGCCAGGTCCTCCAGCTCCGACTGCATCTTCCCTATGCCCAGGCGATGGGCCAGCGGGGCGTAGACCTCCATGGTCTCCCGGGCCACGGCCCGCCTCCGGGCCAGGGGCAGGGCCTCCAGCGTGCGCATGTTGTGAAGGCGGTCGGCCAGCTTGATGAAGACCACCCTCAGGTCCTCGGCCATGGCCACCAGCATCTTCCGCAGGCTCTCCGCCTGAAGGTCATCGCGGCTGGGCTTCTGGGCCACCTGACCCGATATGTGGCTCAGCTTGGTCACCCCGTCCACCAGCCTGGCCACGTCGGGGCCGAACCTCTTCTCTATCTCCTCTATCGGCACGCCGCAGTCCTCCGGGACGTCATGGAGAAGGGCGGCCGCGATGGAGGTGGCGTCCAGCTTCAGTTCCGCCAGGATGGCGGCGGTCTCCAGGGGGTGCTGCATGTAGGGCTCCCCGGAGCGTCTCAGCTGGCCCTCGTGGGCCTTGAGGGCGAAGTCGTAGGCCAGCCTTATGGTGGCCAGCTTATCCGAGGACAGGTAGGCCCTTGTAAGCTCGAGAAGGTAAGAAACCTCCATCTTAGGTCGAGTATAGGTCTGGCCCAAAAGAGCGTCAAGATATGTCATGTTGACCCCGCCGGGGGCCCGACGGTATGATGGACGCGTGCAGCGTCTCAGGCTCAGGTTTGCCCGCGGCGAACCGCTCAAGTACATCTCTCACCTGGATCTCATGCGGCTCTGGGAGAGGATGCTGCGGCGGGCGGGGATACCCATGGCCTACTCGGAGGGCTTCTCGCCTCACCCCAGGATCTCGCTGGCCGTGCCCCTGCCCATCGGGGTGACCAGCGAGGCCGAGCTGGCGGACATCGTGGTGCGGAAGGCGGTCTCTCCCTACTCGTTCCTGCAGCAGACGAAGCCGCAGCTGCCGCCGGGGATGGAGGTGCTGGAGGTCCAGCAGGTGTCCCTGACCGCGCCTTCGCTCCAGTCGCTGGCCCGGGCCGTCGAGTACCGGGTCTCGGTGGCCTCCGGGGGGACCGAGGAGGAGGTGCGGGAGGCGATTGCCGCCACCCTGGGCGCCGAGAAGCTGCCCTGGCACCATATGAGGGACACCGGGCCCAGGCACTATGACCTCAGGCCGCTGATCGAGGGCCTGGCCCTGGAGACATGGCGGGAGGGCGTGGCCACCCTGGGGATGAAGCTCCGCTGCGACAGCCGGGGCACCGGCCGCCCGGAGCAGGTCACGGCCGCGCTGGGCCTGACGGCTCATCCCCACCTGGTCCATCGCACCCGGATTGTCCTGGCAGGGAGCTAGCATGAAACTGATTCTGGTGCGTCACGGCGAGACAGAGTGGAACAGGCAGCGCCGGATTCAAGGGTGCCGCAGCGACACGCGCTTGAGCCAGAAGGGGCTGAAGGAAGCGGACCGGGTGGCCGCGACGCTGCGCGCGGAGCGGATAGACGCCATCTACTCCAGCCCGCTGAAACGCGCCGCCGAGACAGCCCGGGCCATCGCCGAGGCCTGCGGGGCGCCGGTGCAGCTGGTCGAGGAGCTGCGGGAGATCGATGTGGGGGAGCTCGACGGCCTGTTCGAGCGCGAGCTGACCGGCCGCCATCAGGATGCCTGGAAAGGGCTGCGTGAGGGCGACGCCTCCACCCCCCTGCCCGGAGGCGAGTCCCTGAAGGACGTTCAGAAGAGGACGTCGTGGGCGGTAGACCGCATGCTGGAGAGGCACGTTGACGGCACAGTGGTGATCGTGGCCCATCTCCTGACCAACCTGGCCATCCTCTGCCAGGCGCTGGAGCTGGACCTGGCCCAGGTGATCCAGCTCAGGCAGGCCCCGGCCTCCGTCACGGTTCTGGACATGACCACGCGGGGCAACAGCCTGGTGCTGTTCAACGACATCTGCCACCTGGAGGAGACAGGGAAAACAGGGCCGCAGCCGGGCCCCTCCGCGTAACCACCGGCCTGGGGATGCCGGCCGGCATCGACGCTAAGGCGCCGGCACTGCTAGTACTTCGAGGCCCCGATCTCCTCCATCTTGCCGGTCACCAGGAACACCACCCTCTCGCAGATGTTGGTGGAGCGGTCGGCGGCGCGCTCCAGGTTGTGGGCCACCCAGATGAGGCGCGTGGCCCGGTCGATGGTCTTCGGGTCCACCATCATGAAGGTGATGAGCTCCCGGAAGACCTGGTCATACAGGCCGTCCACCACGTTGTCCAGGCTGACCACCTTCTTGGCCTTCTCCACGTCCCGCTTCGCGAAGGCCTCCAGGCTGCCCCGGGTCATCTCGATGGCGAGTTCGGCCATGCGGGGGATGTCGATCAGGGGCTTGAGGGGCGGCTCGTCCCCGATCATGATGGCTATCTTGGCGATTCCTTCGGCGTAGTCCCCGGTCCGCTCCAGATCCACGATGATGTTGAAGATGGCCGCCACCAGCCGCAGGTCGGTCTCGGAGGGGTGGTGCGCCGCGATGAGCTTGATGCACTTCTCCTCGATGGTGAACCGCTGGTGATTGATACTGACGTCGTCGGCCATGACCTTGTGCGCCAGCGACAGGTCACGCTTCTTCAAGGCCTCTACGGAACGCCCGATCTGCTTCTCCACCATGCCGCCCATGGCGACGACATCGGCCTCGATCTCCAGCATGCCCTTCTGATAAGCACCTTCTGACTCCATGACCGTGGCCTCCTCATGCGATCGGCGAGCATGATGACGGCAGCCGCAAATCGCTTGTTGATTGGTGTATTATACCCCGCTTCGCCGAATGGGCAAACTGGCCGGGGCCCGGGCTGCGGCCGGACGGCGCCGGGGCCGCGCCCGCCTTCCGGTCCGGTCCCGCCGCCTGTTTGACCGGGCCCGACCACGGAGCCTAGAATGGTTGAACGGCAGAATGCTCGGAGTGCCTGCCACGACATGCCTCTCGATTTGAGCGTCTTCGCGGTCTTCATCATCGCCCTGGCCCTCATCTTCGACTTCACCAACGGGATGCATGATGCCGCCAACTCCATCTCCACCGTGGTCTCCACCAGGGTGCTCACACCGCGGCAGGCGGTGATCTGGGCGGCCTTCTTCAACTTCGTGGCCTTCCTGATATTCGGGACCTCGGTGGCCCAGACCATCGGCGGGAAGATGGTGTACATACCTAACGAGTCCTCCTGGCTGACGGTGGTCTTCGCCGGCCTGGCCGGCGCCATCTGCTGGAACATCATTACCTGGGTCTTCGGATTGCCCAGCAGCTCCAGCCATGCCCTGATCGGTGGCCTGGGCGGGGCGGCCATCGCCAAAGGCGGCTTTCATGTCATCAAGCTGTCCGGATGGTACTGGCCCATGGCCTTCATCATTCTGGCGCCCCTGATCGGCCTGGTAGGGGGGTTCGTGTTGAAAGTGATCGTCACCTGGCTCGTGCACCGCCAGCCGGCGGGCACGGTGAACTGGTGGTCCCGCATCCTGCAGCTCTTCTCCGCCGCGGCCTACAGCCTGGGGCACGGGGGAAATGATGCCCAGAAGACGATGGGCATGATACTGATCGTGCTGTACGTGGAGGGCACCATACCGGAAATGAGGCTGGGTCTCCGCGACAACCTGTGGGTCATCCTGGCCGCGCACAGCGCCATCGCCCTGGGCACCATGAGTGGCGGCTGGCGCATCGTGAAGACCATGGGGCAGAAGATCACCAAGCTGCGGCCCATCGACGGCTTCTGCGCGGAGACGGCCGGGGCCTGCAGCATCTTCCTGGCCACCCACCTGGGCGTGCCGGTGAGCACCACTCACGTGATCACCGGGGCCATATCGGGGGTGGGGGCCGCCAACCGCTTCCGGGCGGTGCGCTGGAACGTGACGCTGAGAATAGTCTGGGCCTGGCTGCTGACCGTCCCCGTATCGGGACTCATCGGGGCCCTGGTCTACGGCCTGGTGGCCTTGTTCACCTGAGCGGGTGGGCGGCTCGGGTTGCCCGAAAGCCCGGTCCCCAGGGTGGCCCCGCTGACCTGACCCGGGGGAGCGCGCCACCGCCCTCAGGCGTACTTGAGGGCCACGCCCTCCAGCACGTTGGCCACGTCCTCGCACCGGTCGATGGCCGTCTCCATGTGCTCGTAGATCTCGCGCCACTTGATGAGGGACGCGGTGTCCGTCGAGTCCGAGAACAGCTCCGCCAGGGCGGCGCGGTAGACGGCGTCGCCGTCGTTCTCCAGGCGGTTGATCTCCATGCAGCCCTTCAGCAGCTTCTCCCGGTCGATGTGGCTGTGTATGAGGGACACCGTCCGCTCCACCTCGGCGGCCGCCTGGACTATGATCTCCGCCAGCTCCCGGGCCTTGGCCGTGGGCTGGCTCACCTTGTACAGGATCATCATGTCGGCCGACGAGTGTATGTAGTCGGTCACCTCGTCCAGCGAGTGCGCCAGCAGGGCAATGTCCTCGCGGTCGAACGGGGTGATGAAGCTGCGGTGAAGCTCCGCCATGATCTGGTGGGTGACGGCGTCCCCGTCGTGCTCCAGGTCGGTGATGATGACCAGCCTCTCCTGGAGGTTCTCCCAGGTGCAGACCATGTCCTGGAGCTGGCGGGCTATCTTGACGGCATTGTGGGCGCTCTGCTCGAACAGAACCGCGAACTTCTTGTCCTTGGGGGTGAGAGAGAACTTGAACAAGGTGGCTCCGTTTCCTTCCGTTCTGCACAGCGGCCGTGGTGCCCCGCCGTTCCCAATTCTAGGCGGCGGCCTGTTGGCCGTCAAATGCAGGGCGCCGGATGCTGTGCTGCCGGGGAGGCCCGTCCCGTGCTGCTTGGCAACTCCGCTGCGACCCTTGACAGGCCCCCCGGTTCCGGGCTAAATTGACCCCTCATAGGACAGACTTCTGTGTGACAGACGGCGTGCAACGCCACGGCCGAACCGTGGCTCGGTGGCCGGTTGAAGCCCGGCCGGCGGCCGTTGACGTGGTTGCCGCCATGCCGGGGCCTGTTGCCACGGCATTTCAAATATGGCAAACTAGGGCCGGTGCGGCCAATTCATGAAGGAGGGCATGATTCAATGGCGACATCAGCGATGACCGATAGCCAGGCCTACCTGGCTGATGTGCCCCAGGAGTTTGTCTTCTGGTGCAACGACGGCCAGATCCTGAGGAACCTGAAGGAGCTGCGTGACGCGCTGGAGGTCATGAGCGAGTACACCTTCACCTACCACGTGAATGAAGCCAAGAACGACTTCTGCAACTGGGTGAGGGACATCATCAGGGACGACATCCTGGCCAGTCAGCTGCTCAGGGTGCCCAACCCTGTGACCGCGGTCAGGGTGGTGGCGGAGCGGATCACCTTCCTCAATGCCGGGCCGGCCTCGGTCCCGGCCAGGCCGGCCGCGGCCAGGAAGACGCCCTCGGCCAAGAAGACGTCCTCCGCCAGAACGCCGTCTTCAACCTCGGGCAAGACGTCGAAGTCGCCCAGGCAGACACGGGGATAGCCGGGTCCGGTGACGACGCACATCAGGAAGGCGGTGATCACAGCGGCGGGGTGGGGCACCCGCTTTCTGCCCGCTACCAAGACCCAGCCCAAGGAGATGCTGCCCCTCCTTACCAAGCCCCTCATCCAGTACAGCGTCGAGGAGGCCATCGGGTGCGGTGTGGAGCTGGTGGTCATCGTCACCTCGCTGGGCAAGCGCTCCATGGAGGACTACTTCGACCGGGCCTTTGACCTGGAGCACTTCCTGGAGCAGCATGGCAAGCCGCAGGCGGCCGAGGAGATACGCCGGCTGTCGAACCTGGTGGACATCTGCTACGTCCGCCAGAAGGAGCAGCTGGGCCTGGGCCACGCGGTGCTGACGGCCAAGAGGGTGATCGGCGACGAGCCGTTCCTGGTATTCCTGCCGGATGACATCTTCCCCGATGGGGCCTCCACCCTGAAGAAGATGATGGAGGTCCACCAGCGCTACCAGTCGAGCGTCCTGGCCGTCATGGAGGTGCCCGAGGACGTGGTGGACCGCTACGGCGTCATCAAGCCCAGGCAGATAGAGCCGCGGCTGTACCAGGCCCTGGAGCTGGTGGAGAAGCCCGAGCGGAGCCGGGCCCCTTCGCGCCTGGCCATCATGGGCCGGTACTTGCTCTCACCGGACATCTTCCCGGCGCTGGAGGCCACCCGCCCCGGGCGGGGGCAGGAGATCCAGCTGACGGATGCCCTGCAGCGCCAGGCCCTGGAGCGCGGCGTCTACGCGTACCAGTTCGAGACCGAGCGCTTCGACGCCGGAACTCTGCGCACCTGGCTGGAGACCACCATTACGCTGGCGCTCCGGGACCCCGAGCTGGGCCCCTGGCTTCGGGAGTTCCTGGGCCGGGCCCTGTAGCCGGTTGTCGCCAGGGGGTGGGCCTGCACCCCGGCGGCTGTGCCGGCTGCGCCTGGACCAGACCTAGACCTCACCGCCGTTGGTCCCCGAGCCTCCCTGAGAGCCATTGGCCCGCTCGCCGTGACGGGGCGCTTTTCTCCCCCGGCGGGGCCTGCGCTTGGGACCGGACCGCCACAGCCCCTGGAAGAAATCCTGGTTGAGCAGGTGCCTGTTGTCGGCCACCTCCAGCATGCTCTTGGAGATGTTGCTCTCGAAATAGGCCACCTCGACGTGCTTGCCCATGTTCTTGGCCGCCTGCAGCGCGTAGGCGAAATCACCGTCGCCGCTGACCAGGATAGCCACATCGTAGAGGTTGTTCCAGGCGAAATGCAGCAGGTCCGTGGCCAGCATGATGTCGATGCCCTTCTCCACCGGCACGCCCTGTGAGAGCTTCATGCCCCCCAGCCGCACCTCAAGGTACGGCGTCTTCTTGAGCGTGTCCAGGAAGTCCTGCTGCTCGCGGTGGCCTTCGGGCCTCTGGGTGGGGTCCTGAAGGACATTGTAGTAGTAGGTGCGGAAGAGCGGCCGTCCGGCGCACAGCTTGGTGGTGAATTCGGTGAAGTTGAGATCAACGCGGCTGAAGTTGTCGCGCAGGGCGTGGTAGAGATTGCTGCCATCTATGAAGATGGCTACCCGGTTTTCCATAGTCGTGCCCCCCTGTTCTGTCGTAATCCCTACGAGACCTGCACGCTGTCCCTCTGGGAGACGCCCTGTGGCGCCGGGACTTCGCCCAGGCACGAGTTCAGGCGAATCATCTGCTCCACGACCTGGCCTTCCGCGGCGGTATCACCGTGCTCACCTCGTAGACGTCCTGTGCACCCAGTCGGGGTTGTTGATGACATAGGTCCCATCCAGGGACATGTTCTTGACCATCTCCTTCAGGTACGCGTGATCGTAGCTCATCCGATCTATCACCACGCGGTAGTCGGTGGACACCGGTGCGCGCGCCTCCATTCTGCGTGCAGCCCTCGATTCGGCCACAGTATAGCACATCATCTGTCGCCTGCGTCTGAAGGGGATGTGACATCATTGTCCTGCTGCCCGAGGGTGAGCCGGCGGCTCCGGCGTCCGAGTGAGCGCTCGCCCGCTTTCCGGTCTCGTGCCTCCCTCGTAATGTAAGCGACACTTGACATGAAGTCATCTATATGTCACAATATGTGGAGTGTGGCTTACTAGGCGGCATAGCCGCAGTGAGAAGGCGTGGCGGCGGAAGGAGGTCTGAAATGGCACCACAGCAGAAGAGGGCCTGGTACGGCCTGGCCATAGGGATCATCTGGACGGCGGCCATGGTGGCCGTGTTTGTGGTCAAAGGGGCCACGGCCTTTGACGAAGATGCCGGCATGAGGGCCTGGGTCTACGGGCTGTTCATTGCTGGGGTGCTGGGCTACGTGGCCATGCTGTACGTCACCGGCTGGCGCATGCGCCGGGAAGGACCCATCATGGATGAGCGCGACCGGCTGATCCTGCGCAAGGTGCCCGTCTACCAGATGTTCGCCGTCCTCTTCACTCTGGCGGGCTGGGCCGTGGCCCTGAACGAGGTCTACCGCGAGGAGGGACAGCTTCCGGTGATCTTCGTCTGGATCATGCTCTACTCTGCCATCATCGCCAACATCGTGTTCGCCTCCGCCGGCACCCTGATCGCCTACTGGAGGGCCAAATAGCATGGGCAAGGGCGAGGTCAGCAACCGCATCCGGCGGCTGCGCTTTGACCACGGGGAGATGACGCAGCAGGCCCTGGCCAACAGGGTGGGCTGCACCCGCCAGACCATCATCGCCCTGGAGCAGGGGAAGTACGTGCCCTCGGTTACGCTGGCTTTCCAGATCGCCCGGGCCTTCGGCGTGACAGTGGAAGAGGTCTTCCAGTACGAGGACAGAGAGCCCGGGACCACCCATTGATTTGCTAGTTCAACCTCAGGGGCGGGCCCGCGCGGCCCGCCCTACCCTTCCTGCGCCTTCTTCTGCAGCTCGTAGAGCTTGTTCAGGGCCTCCCCTCGGCGAGGATTCCGGTGAAGGTCTCCGCGCTGATGATCCTGATGTCTTTGTGCCGTCCCAGTCGCTGCAGTGCCTTATCACCCGTCACGATCAGCTCGGCCTTCCCTTCCACGGCGCAGGATATCACCTTGTCGTCGCCGGGATCAGGAGCGACACCATTGACGGTCAGCTCGCCGGCAACGCAGTCACTCTGGTATCTCAGGGCCAGGACAAAGGCCTGGATGCCGCTGTCAGTGAGGCCATACTTCACCTGAATCCTGGGTGAGTAGAGAGCGCGGGTTGCTTCCCGGATGATTGCGTGAGAGGTAACCAGTACGAAATCGCCGGCTCGCCAGTGCTGGAAGACCTGTCTAGGGTAGCTGGAGGGCGATATCAGGCCCGAGACCAGAACGTTGGTGTCTACGACTGCCCGTATCATCGGGCGTATCTGCGGCGGACATCAGCGATGGCCTTGGCCACGTCCTTCTGGACTTCGTCGGCAGGGATCTCCTTGTTTCTTTCGGCGACGCTCTCCAGCCGCCTCGACAGTGCCAGCCGGTCGGCCTCACTCGTGCTGGTTGCCAGGAGGAACAGGTCCACATTGACCCTTTGGATCCGGTAGCTTCGCCCCAGCCTGGATGCCGCCAGTTTCCCCTCGCGGATGTAGCGATAGACCGTCTCCTTGTTCAGCTGGAGGTAGTCGGCCACCTGCTCCGGGGTCATGATTTCCTTCACTGTTTTCATTGTCTTGGCCATTTCACAATACATTATACCATATGTGTCTATTTTTGTTGCTTCTTGTTGATACCGAGCGGCGGGCCCGGCGCGGCCCGCCCTACCCTTCCTGCGCCTTCTTCTGCAGCTCGTAGAGCTTGTTCAGGGCCTCGAGGGGGCTCAGGGAGTTGAGGTCCAGCGCCAGCAGCTCATCGAGAGCCGGGGGCCTGGATCCAAAGAGGCCCATCTGCTCCGGGGGCGGCGGCGCCGGCGGGCGGCGGCCTTTACGGGCCGGCGGCACCCGGGGCTGATGGTTTCCCTCCAGGTCCGAGAGCACCTCCTGCGCCCGGTGTATCACCGACCGGGGCAGGCCGGCCAGCTGGGCCACATGGATGCCGTAGCTCTTGTCGGCCCCGCCGGGGATGACCTTGCGCAGGAAGATCACCCGGCCGCCCTCCTCGGTCACGGCCACGTTGAAGTTCTTCACCCGGGGCAGGAAGCCGGCCAGCTCCACCAGCTCATGGTAGTGGGTGGCGAACAGGGTCTTGGCGCCCAGGCGGGGATGGCTGTGGATATACTCGGCCACGGCGTGGGCAATGGACAGACCGTCGTAGGTGCTGGTGCCCCGCCCGATCTCGTCCAGGATGATCAGCGACCGGGGGGTGGCGTTGTTCAGGATGCCGGCCGTCTCCACCATCTCCACCATGAAGGTGGACTGGCCCGCCGCCAGGTCCTCCTGGGCCCCGATCCGGGTGAAGATGCGGTCCACCAGCCCGATGGTGGCCGCCTCCGCCGGGACGAAGCTGCCGATCTGGGCCATGAGCACGATGATGGCCACCTGCCGCAGATAGGTCGACTTGCCGGCCATGTTGGGCCCGGTGAGGATGATCAGCTGTGCCTCCCCGTTGGACATCTCGGTGTCATTGGGGATGAAGTGCTCGCCGCCCAGGCTGAGCTCCACCACCGGATGCCGTCCGGACGCTATGCACAGCATGTCGCCCGCGTCCAGCCGGGGCCGGCAGTAGCTGTGCCGCACCGCGGCCTCAGCCAGGCCGCAGAAGACGTCCACTTGTGCCAGCGCCTCGGCGGTGGCCAGCACCTGCTCCCCTGACCCTCCGGCCTGCCGGCACACTTGGCGGAACAGGCTGGACTCCAACTCCGCCGTCTTCTCCTGGGCATTCAGGACCTGCGACTCGTACTCCTTCAGCTCCATGGTGAAGAAGCGCTCGGCGCCGGCCAGTGTCTGCTTGCGGATGTAGTCGGACGGAACGGCAGCCATGTTGGCCCGGCTGATCTCGATGTAGTAGCCGAAGACCCGGTTGTACCCCACCTTGAGCGACTTGACGCCCGTCCTCTCCCGCTCCTGCCGCTCCAGGTTGGCCAGGTACTGCCGGGCATCCCTGGATGCATGGCGCAGCTGGTCCAGGTCAGCTGAAAAGCCCGGCCGGATGACGCCGCCTTCGTCCATGGTCATCGGTGGGTCGTCGACCACGGCCTGGGCTATCAGGGCCGCCACCTCCTCGCAGGGCTGCAGCCGGGACGACAGGGCTTCGGGGGCACCGGCCTCGGCCAGGATAGCCTTGACCTCGGGAATGACCTCCAGGCCCCGCCGCAGCGCCACCAGCTCCTTCGGGGTGGCCTGGCCGCCCCTGACCCGGTTGATCAGCCGCTCCAGGTCGCCGGCCCGGTGCAGCAGGGCCATGAGCCGTCCCCGGGCGATGTGGGCCCGGTGGAAGCACTCGACCGCGTCCTGCCTCTGGGTCAACTCATCGAGGTCGAGGAGGGGGTAGCCCAGCCACTTCTTGAGCAGCCGGCCGCCCATGGGCGTCCGGGTCAGGTCGATAACCGAGAGCAGCGACCCGGCCACTTTTCCCTGGCGGCCGCCATGGAAGAGCTCCAGGTTGCGGCGCGTCTGGGCGTCGAGGAGCATGTGCCGGCCGGTGGAGTAGGTGCCCAGCCGGGTCAGCAGCGCCAGGGCCCCCTTCTGGTTGTCCTCCAGGTAGCGCACGATGGCGGCGGCCGCCCGGACGGCTAGCGGCAGCCCGGCGCAGCCGTACCCCTCCAGGGTGGCGGAGTCGAAGTGGTCCAGCAGGGCCTGGCGGGCGGTCTCCAGGTCCGGCCACAGATCGTCGGTCCGGGTCAGGGCCGGGAAACGCTCCAGGTCCGGCAGGTCCAGGCCGCCCGGGACCAGGACCTCGGAGGGGTGCAGTCGCTCCAGCTCGGCCGCCAGGTGCTTCGCCGGGAGCTGGGTGGTGGCGAACTCCGACGTCGTTATGTCTGCATATGCCAGCCCCGCCTGATCGCCGTCCACGACCGCGCTGACCAGGTAGTTGTTGGCGGCCGCCTCCAGCAAGCCCGGCTCGATGACAGTGCCGGGGGTGACCACCCGCACCACGTCGCGCTCCACCAGGCCCCTGCCGGGGGGCGTCAGCTGCTCGCAGACGGCCACCTTGTGGCCACCGCCGATGAGCCGCGCCAGGTAGTTGTCCAGCGCATGGTGGGGTATGCCCGCCATGGGTATGCGGTGCCCCTTTCCCATCTCGCGCGAGGTCAGGGTGATCTCGAGCAGCCGGGAGACCAGGCGGGCGTCCTCATCGAAGGTCTCGTAGAAATCGCCCAGCCGGAAGAGAACGATGGCCTCAGGGTAACGCTGCTTCACCCTGAGGTACTGCCTGCGGATGGGTGTGACGCCAGGCTCCCCCATGACTGCCTATTCTACAATAAAGGGCGCCCGGATTCAGGGCGGCGGCGGCCGGGCGCCGCCACGCTCCGGGACGAGGCGCCCAGCGCGAAATTCCTTGACATTCTGAACAGAGCGAACATAGAATTTATCTGCATGTATCGTGGTGGTCCGTTCCGCCAGGATGCCGGATGGCTATAGATTAGCCGGGACCGGCAGTGGTGCGGAGCGGTGGAGGTGTATTAGATGCGCGGTATCGGTGGACTGGAGATCGGCCTCATCGTCCTGGCGATCGTCCTGATCTTCGGAATAGGGAAGCTGGGACAGGTTGGCGGGGCTCTGGGCAAGAGCATCCGGGACTTCAGGCGCGAGAGAGACAAGAAGGACGATGATTCGCCGGCGGCCTCGAGAGGGGCCAAGGGCGAGACGGCTTCGGCCGCATTCGGCAAGGAGAGGTTCTGCCCCAACTGCGGCAAGAAGCTGGCGGCCAACGCCAAGTTCTGCATGGAGTGCGGAGCCAACACAGGAGACGAGAGCTAGCCGGCTGAATGCAGCCAGGGCTCCGTGTATCCTTCTCCTCCACATCCATCCCGTTCTGCGGGGACACCCCAGGGATCACGGTTTTGTTGCTCCGGGTAGCCAGGCGGCTGGGCAGCGAGGGACGATGGACTTTTTCGGCATAGGCGCCCCGGAGCTGGTCCTCATCCTGCTCGTCCTTTTCATCGTTTTCGGTCCTTCCAGGTTGCCGGAGATCGCCGGCCTGATGGGCAAGGCCATGCGCAAGCTCAGGCAGGCCTCGGCCGAGATGAACCGCAACCTCAAAGAGGTGACCGACGAGATCCAGGAGACGGGCAAGGAGACGAGCAAGCTGGTGGCCGGCGACAAGGGGCTGGTTTCCGAGCTCAAGGATGTCTCCCGGGAGCTGGGCGATGCCGCCCGTGATGTCCGGGACTCCGCCAGGATAGTCCCCGACATCAAGAAGGACCTCAAGGCCATAGCCGGCGACATCACCGCCGCCGCCCGGGAGCCTCCGGCCTCCGAGAAGAAGCCGGCGGAGACCGTGGCCACCGAAGCCAACCCGGGCGAAGAAGCCCGGCATGACGGGAAGGAGAGCGGATCCTGATGCTCCGCGCCTCCAGCCGATGGTGACCGCTGACAAGCAGAGGGACAAGGAGAAGCGACTCACCTTCCTGGGTCATCTCCAGGAGATACGGCGCCGTCTGGTCTACTGCATTATCGCCCTTATCATCACCATCGCCGTAGCCTTCTTCTTCACGGACCCCATCATCAAGTTCCTGGAGCGCGAGGCCACCAAGCTCGACGTGACCGTCATCTTCATTGACGTGACGGAGATGTTTTCCGTCTGGTTCAAGGTCTGCCTGTACTCGGCGCTGGTGATGGCCCTGCCCTTCTTCGTGCTGCAGATCGTGCTTTTCATCCGGCCGGCCCTGACCCGCCGGGAGCGGGGCTACCTCTACCTGCTGCTGCCGGCCATCATCGTGTGCTTCGCCGGGGGCGCGGCCTTCGCCTGGTTCGTCTTCATGCCCCATGCCCTGGAGTTCCTGCTGGGGTTCGGCGGCGACCTGGCTGAGGCCCAGATCAGGATAGGCAGCCTGATCTCCTTTGAGGTCCAGATACTGTTCTGGATGGGAATCGTCTTCGAGCTGCCCGTGGTCGCGTTCTTTCTGGCCAAGATCGGCGTCCTGCACTACCGCTGGCTGGCGAAGCAGTGGCGGTGGGGCCTGGTGGGCTCCATCCTACTGGCGGCGGTCATCACCCCCACCCCCGATCCCATCAACTGTGCCATAGTGGCCGTCCCGATAGGTCTGCTATACTTGCTTAGTATCGCGGCCGCGTGGATAGCCCGGCCCGGCCAGCCGGCGGCCGCCTAGCCACACGCGCGGGGGAGCGAGTGAGCTCCGGTGAGCTCCGCGGACTTCAAATCCGTTGACGGGCACTAGTAATGTCCGTGGTGGGTTCGACACCCATTCGCTCCCGCCAGCTTTATGTCTACTTCTGCTAACCGTTTGCTAACCAACTTCCGCGGCCGCCCTTGAAATAGTGCTGGCAGGTGGCGCTTCCACTCCCTTGTCGAAAAGCTCGTCAAATCTCATGGCTGCGGACTCCTGAAGTCCGGGGGCAACGTGGCTGTAGGTGTCCAGGGTCACGCTTATGCTGGAGTGGCCCAGGCGCTCTTGCACCACCTTCGGGTGGATCCCCAGCTTGAGCATCAGGGTGGCGTGGCTGTGCCTGGCGTCATGAAGCCTGACACCGCCCATGCCGCAGCGCTGCACCAGCCGGCGCCATGCCTGGCTCACCGCGTCGGGCTGCATTGGGGAGCCGTCCGGGTGCGAGAAGACGAGTTGATCGTCATGGGAAGGCGTGCCCGCTAGCAACTCCTGTTGGCCCCGGTACTCCCTGAGCATGGCGGTGGCTGACGGCGACAGCGCTATGGTGCGCCGGCCCTTGGCCGTCTTCGGCGGCTGGAAGACTATGGCCCCGCCCTGGAGCCGGTGCAGGCTCCGGGTGACGGATATCTGGCTCCCTATCAAGTCAACGTCACCCCAGCGCAGCGCCAGCAGTTCTGAGCGCCGCATGCCGGTATACAGCGCCAGGTGGAAGACTGCATAGTAGTCTGTCTTCTTGGCGGCTGCCAGCAGGTACTCACCCACGGTGCTCTTGCCGGGCCGCACGAATAGGCCGGTGTCTATCTGGTGTAGGACTTCGGCCAGGCGCCGTTCGGCGTCCTTCTTGGTGCCCCGCACACTCTCCCAATGTTGCTTGCGTCGGCCCTTCGCGTCCTTCATGCTCACAACTATGGTGTAGGAGAAACCGTGTTTGTTCCGCTTGACGATATGCCCGCGGATCTACTTGCCCCCCTTCCTTGTTCTCTTGGGTGCCGGCGGCTCAGGCGCAATCCTGGACGCGTCCACGACGGGCGCCGGGTTTGCGCCAGCATGGGCCATAGCGGCCTTCACCCTTTTCACAATCTCCGCAGCCGGCATCGTTGCCAGTATCTCCGCAGCGGCTTCCTCTGGCTTCTGTTCAGCCATAGCCGCCCTTTTCGCGCGTACTTCCTTCTTTGCCATTTCCAGCGGCTCCAGGGCGCTCATACCACCCGGCCCCGAGAATCTCACACGAAAGCCAAGAAGATTCGCGTCCAGGGCGCCTGAGAAGAACGGCCGCCCGATACTCTCATACACCTGCTCAAGCGTCGCGTACTGAAGTGCCCAGTCTGAAAGCCACGCCGTGTCCTGTATCAGCGCAGAGTAGTCACGAATCGCTTCATCCAAAGAACAGCCACTTCTGCCTTCCGGCGCCGTGAAGCCGCAAGAAGGCGATGGCAACGGCAAAGTAGTACGTAAGAATATGCCACTTCAGGCCATTCCCGGGGGGTGTCCGCATGACGAAGGGCGACGATACCCGACACCTATCACCGGCGCAGCTGGCGGTCATCCCCCTGCTACTGGCCGGGCGGAGTGTCACCGACACAGCTTGTCCTTAGTCTGGCAAGTCCATATCTACACCCCATGAAGAACCGCAGATGTGAGTGCCGCCGTCGGCATGTATCGTGTTACCCGTTACGTAGCGGGAGTCTTCAGAAGCCAGGAAGAGTGCCACCGGCCCTATGTCGGCCTCGGGATCGCCCATCCGTCCCAACGGAATTGGCTTGATGACCTTCTTGGCGTCTTCAGGCATGAGTCTGGCATATTCCTTGAATGCAGCGGTGGCCGCTCCCGGGCAGATAACGTTGGCCAGGATGTTGTACTTGCCCCATTCGCGGGCGGCCGTTCGCGTCAGCGTCCGCATCGCTTCCTTGGTGCAATTATATTGGACAGTGTACATGTGGGCATTGACGCCGTTGAGCGAGCAGATGCTGATTATGCGGCCGCCACCCACACGCCGCATGTGGGGAAACACGGCCTGCATGGCCCAGAAGGCAGCCATCAGGCCCAGCTGCATGGCCGCCTGCATCTCGACGTCGCTCATGTGCTGCACCCGGCCGATCGTCTGCACGGATTTCCCGCCCCACGCGTTGTTGACCAGGATGTCCACCCGGCCAAAGGTCTTCACGGTGGCATCAACCATGGCCAGGACTTCATCTTTGACCGACACGTCGGTCTTGATGAAAAGCGCCTGGGTGCTGAAGTCCTTCTCAATCTCCTGGGCTGTCGCCTGGCCTGTCTCCGGGTTTATCTCGGCAATGACTACTTTGGCGCCCTCCGAAGCGAAGCGGCGGGCAATGCCCCTCCCGATACCCTCCCCGGAACCTGTAACGATGGCAACTTTGCTTGACAGACGACCCATTGAATTGCCTCCTCGTCTCTGACAATCTCGGTGCTCAGGGCTGCTGATAGTCTCCGGCTCGGCGCCAAGCCGAGATTAACCCCCCTCCATCCACCATGAGGGTCTGACCGGTCATATAGTCTGAATCTGAGCTCAGCGCCGCTTGGCTTTGGCGTTTCAGGTTTTGAGGAAAGTAGCGCTTTGAGCCGATCAACCAGAGACACGGGGCATAATCCTCCGCATCATTTTAGCACCCGAAGCAAGCTTCTCGAGGCAGAATATCGCAAACTCCTGATTCATAGCCACGTTGAACGCGGAGCGCCTCGACCTCTGGGAAGGGCATAAGGACCGGCTGCGCTCCCTGGTGCCGAAGGCGCTTGACGTACTGGCCCGAGGCCTCGACCACGCAGATCCGCGGGTGAACCTGGCGGCGGCCCTACAAGAAGGGCTATTCGATTCGCAGGCCTACCACGAGCGCAACGTGCTCGCAAATGCCTACATTGTGAGAACAGCGACTTCTGCCTTCAAGCGCCGTGAGGCGGCAAGAAGGCGATGGCAACGGCAAAGTAGTACGTAAGAATATGCCACTTGGGGGCCATTTGGGGGAATTCGTCCAGAGTGGCCCAGCGGACGGGCCGGGAGCTGCACCCGGCCTTTCGCTTTGGCGAAGGACGCGGCCCCGGCCGAGCTCTAGTCCTCCTCCTCTTCCTCGGCCAGCAGCCTGTTTCTGAGAAGGAGGGAGGCCCTGTTGTCGAAGCTCATCACGCCCTTCAGGTAGAAATGCTCGCTCAGCTCAGCATCTGCCGGTGTCCCGATGAAGCATATGGTGCTGCCGTTCTCGGGATTGACGAACCACAGCATGATCCGCGATTCCCTCATGCCGAAGTACCACCGGGCGTTGTTGTCCGTCAGCCACTCAATCAGCTGGTACTCGTTGACAGGAGGCATGACCAGAACGCAGTCCGCATCGCGATCGGCCGCCCTGATAGCCGCCAGCCTTACCAGCGTCTCGAGGGCCTGCTCCAGGCTGTCGCAGTAGAGGCCCACGATTTCAAAGGTGGAGCCCCCGTCGGTGCGCCTGGCCCGAAAGTCCGGATCGACCAGGCCCACGTACTTCCTGGGCCTCAGGGTATACCCGGCCTGCCTCAGAAGATCCTCCGTCTGGGCCCGCACTTCAGTCCTGCTGAAGACGTAGTGGCGGAACTCGCCTTCGCTGATTCGCTGTCCGGGTCGGGAAGTATCGTCTGCCATGGTCCGTGCTGTCCTTCTCCCTGCCAGGGACGTCTCCTGTGGCCGCAGATCCCCGGGGTGTGATGGGGGATTTCGGGCCTTCTGGCTGATTGTATCGCTTTTGTGCCGGCGGTGCACCCGGCGCCTGCAGACGACGGGGTGGGCATGGCGGAGGAGGTGCGCGGGGAAGCCCAGCGCGGTTGCATCAAGATCGGTGTTATGTCATAATTATTACAGGAACATAGGATATACCCGCAGGCACCTGCCGCCTCATCGTCACCGCGTGAAAGCCAGTCCTCCTGGTGACTGAACCGAGATCGGCGATCCCATTCGGCCTGGTCACAGCCTCAGGCTAGCATTCTATCGCCGGGTGCATGTTGTGGGAGAGGGGATGTGGAGATGCAGTACAGAAGCTCGAAAGACTACGGAAGGTTGACGGGGATTGCCCGCGCCCGCGACACTGTGCACCGGTGCATCAGGTGCAACCACACATGGCAGGCCCGGTCGGTGGCCAGACCAGGGAAGTGCCCCAGTTGCCTCACTGAGGCGTGGGACCAGATCAAGGTCACCTGGGGACCCTCTGAGCCATATCGGCAGGCGATCCGTTGACGCCACCGGCGCGCCAACCGGCGGCACCACCCGCAGGTCTCGTCTAGTAGCGAAACACGGCAGCCAGGGGGGCATCTTCGGGCACCTCCCCGGGATCGACCGCGTAGACCGTCCCGCCACGCAGAAGGGTGTGCACGGCCGCAAAGTCCAGCAGGTCCTCGTCTCCCGGCTTCGGCCTCTGGTGTGATCGGACCCGGCTGGTGCCGACGTCAAAGACCCCCCATCTCTGGACGCCAACCGCCACGAACAGGTACTCGACGGTGCCGCGATACGCCGCGGGGACCACCCTGGCCAGCTTTCCGGAGGCCCGTTCGGTGCCGGCAAGCTGCCTGTATCTGTCGACTGCATCCTGCCGCGCCTTCAGGAAGCGTGGCTCCACGACGGCCCACGCCCGGTCGCGCAGCTCCTCAGGGCTCAGGCCCTCGGGGTTGCCGCTGATACCCTGATCAATGAGGTGCTGGAGTGTGCTTGCCTCCCTGTATATGGGCAGAAGGTACTCCACGCCTGCCAGCACCAGCGGCGCATTCTCCTTCTTGAGCCACCTGCCCAGGCCCTGGTCAACCTGCCTGAAGAACCTCAGGATATCGTTCTTGGCGTCGTCTATGCCTGCGCCCTGACCGTGGTAGACGGCTGCCTGTTCGCCCCTGCCCACCGGTGCCGGCGTGTGGAACTGAAGCTGCTGCTCCTTGTCGTCGTAGCGCAGCGCCTCATCGAGGCTTTGCGGCACCCCCTCCAGATCTACCTCCTGCACAAGGTGGCGTGTTGCCTCAAGCAACCTCACCTTGTTCTGGCTCAAGGCCAGCACGTAGAACCTGCCGTCACCCGTCAGCAGCTGAAGCAGAGGCTTGACGTGGAAACGTTTGGAGGCCACCACCAGTTCGTTGAGAGCTACGGGCACGCTGTAGCAGCGGAACAGCTCTGCAGACGAGAAGAGCGCCAGTCCATCGCTGCGGTAGCTCCAGAACAGAGTGTCCTCCAGCAGGGCTTCCACCGGTCTCAGCAGTCCCGTCGCCTGGCGCGGCGGGAGCCCTGCCCCGGTCAGCTGCCTCTCGGCCTCCCGGGCCAGGTTCTTCAACCTGATAGGGCCCTCCCGCGTCTCTGCTCCCACCCTGTGCGTGGGCATGTATATGGACACGCAGGGTTGTGCAGGGCTGGACACCAGCTCCGCCAGCTCTTGCCTTGAAAAGACGGTCATGTGCGCTCCCTCCATCGATGCTGATTCTCGGGCCAGTCGACGATCCCCCGGAGGGACAGCTGCAGTCTAGGCCGCAGCTTCATCCTTGGTGGCAAGGGCATCAACGATCACGGAAGCGGCGGAGTCGTAGCTGAGGCGTTCAGTGTTGACCACCAGGTCGTAGTGCAGCGGGTCTTCCATATCCGCGCCGAAGTACCTTCTCACGAACTGGCGACGGCCGCCGTCAAAGCGGTCCACCTCCCGCTTTGCGGACTTCTCATCCACCTTCAGGTCATTCATGACGCGGCTTACCCGCAGCTCCAGGGGTGCCACGACCAGCACATGCAGGGCCTCGGGACGGTCTTTCAGAATGCATTGGCTGCCGCGTCCGCGGATCACTACCGGCTGGTTCCCGGCCAGTTCCCTGATCACAGATTCCAGAGTCTGCACGTAGCGGGCATCATCCAGGGGGATCTGCCATGCGGGCAGATACGCGCCGGCAAGGCCGAAGTCGGCCACGTAGCCGCGTCCGAGCGCTTCCGCTATACGCCCCAGCAGGCTCCCCGGTGGCATCTCCCTGGCTATGATCGCCTCCTGCTTTGTCTCCAGCCTCTCCGCAACCTGGGCAATGATCTCCCGGTCCACGTAGTCGGCGTGGAGCGTCTGGGCAACCAGCTTCCCTATTCCGGGCGCCCCGCTCCCCATCTGACCCCTGATCGTCACTATCGACACTCTGGACCTTCCTCCCTGGAGCCCTTTGCGGTGGGCTGGCCGGAAGGCGTTCATGATCCGCCTGCCTGCGTCTTCCGCCGCCGCCCCGGCGTTCTTCTCCAGTATGGCTCACTCCCTCCGAGGCGGTCAAGAGAATGGGCCGCTGGCAAATGAGTGCCCGGTCTGCTGTCTTCCCTGCGCATCGCCGCAGGTTCGGCGTCCCGGCCCGAGAGCAGTCAAGGGTCTTTGACATCCTGTTCTGGCCGAGGGCCAGCAACGATTTGGAGCGTCCCGCTTCACTAGGTTCTCATGAGGAGGGCGACTGATGAACTTCAACGGAGTTGCCATCGGGCTGGCCACCTTCGCCATCATAGGGGTTTTTCATCCCGTTGTGATCAAGACAGAGTACCATTTCGGGTCCCGGGTCTGGCCGGTATTCCTGCTGGCTGGCCTCGCCGGCATCGCCGGCTCGTTGTTCACCGGCAACACGTTCGCCTCTGCCCTCCTGGGCGTCCTCGGGTTCTCTTCCCTGCGGAGCATCCGCGAGCTCCACGAACAGACCGGGAGGGTCGACAAGGGCTGGTTCCCGAAGAAGCCCGGCCGGCGGTCTTCGTGATGGCCGGCCTCCAACCCGGAGGCCGACGTTCGTCCGGAAACCAGGGTGCAGAAAGGAGTCCGACAGGCCCCAGCTGGCCAGAAGGGGCAAGCACGTCTTCGGCTGGTCCCGCGCAGGGAGCCGCGGGCAGCTGGTGGTCCCGCCCGAAGCTCTGGCCGAGTATGGTCTCGGGGAATCACAGAGAGCAATGCTGCTTCCCGGCAGCCGCACCTCTGGCGGATTTGCCCTGGCATCGCCGCGGTCCCTGATGAAATCGCCCCTGGGGGCTGCTGCCCGGGCCCACCCGGAGCTGGACGTATTCGAGGATCCGGCACCGCAACTTCTCGAAGGCAGGGAGGCGCCCATCAGCCGGGTCCCGTGGTAGCCGGCGAGAGGTTGCTCGACGCCGGCGCCGGCACCGGGCTCGGCAGGGCGGGAATGGCCTCGAATCGGAGCATGAGAGACAGAGGGACGTATGCCCTGCTGGTACCGCTGGAAAGGCGGCTAACCCTGCGAGTAGGCAGGCTGGGGGTCCACAGCCTTCAGCCCGGCTGCTACGTGTACCTGGGCAGTGCTCTGGGCGGGCTCGCCGGCAGGCTGAGGCATCATCTGCAACCGGAGAAGAGGCTGCACTGGCACATAGACTACCTCCTGGCGGAAGCCCGGGTGACCCGGGTCTGGTTCGCCCTCGGGGGCGACAGGCTCGAATGCACGTGGAGCGAGGTGCTGGGCGGCATGCCTGGGGCCTCATCTCCCGTTCCCGGATTTGGCGCCTCCGACTGCCGCTGCCGGTCTCACCTGACCCGTTTCCCGAAGATGCCGCCGCTGGCCCTCTTCGCTGAGAGGCTGGGAGAAATGGGGCTGCCTCGGCCGAAGGCCAGGCGTGCCGGCGGATTCATCCATGGACCGCCTGGCTCCAGGCGGGAAGGCTGCCCTCGCCCAGGGAGGCCCTGTCGGTTCCGTCCGCGTTCACGGTCCACAGTCCGGATGACTGGTAGACAGTCTTTTGCCCATCGGGGCTCCAGGCCGCCTGCGAGACCCCATCGCCGGCCACCCCGGTGAGGCTTCCCACCACCTTTGGCTGGGACAGCGTACCTTGGACCACCAACTCCACCAGCGCCAGCACCAGGATGATGATCACTGCAACGGCGAGCCCTATCAGAATGGAGTTCTTCATGGAGCTGTCCACGGGCACCTCGCTTCGTACCGGCCTGCGTTGGTACTCACCATCTTAGGGGGCATCCGGTTGCCGGGTCAAACGGGCGCAGGGGTTTGGATACCGGCAGGGACGGGTCTACCGTCTGGCGATTGAAGCCTTCCCGAGGTCAAGGATTGAGGGCACTAGTAATGTCCGTGGTGGGTTCGACACCCATTCGCTCCCGCCAGTCTTTATGTGCCTGCCGAAGGCCGGCGGGTATCGGGCCGCAGTCCTGCCCCGGCTGCCGGCGGCCAGAGACACCCGGCGTTCCGGGTACGCAGCCGGGAGGCTGCCCGGGAGCTGGCTGACCTTCTTCTCAAGTCCCGCGGGGACAACCCTTCCCTGGTGAGCAGCTTGACGGCCTCTTATCGGGACTGTGATCGTGGCTGTGAGAGAGGTCGTCCCCGGATTGCCGGGGACGACCTCCGGTATGATATGCCGCGCCATCAGGGCAGGATGGCATCGGAGGGATGCTCGAGGTGATTCCCCGCTCTTGTCTTCCTAGGTTGACCCCTTCTCCTTCGTGCTGTCGGAGCGGAGGGCCTTGATCCACCGGTCGACTTCCTTGCCGGCCGGGTCTCGTCCTCCCAGCCCGACGGCGAGGGCGAAGGCCACGGCGATCGCGCCGACCAGGGCAGCGAAGCCAATGATGACGATCTCATTGGCCAGGCCCATGGCCCGCAGTCCCATGGCGACTGCCAGCACCATTATGGCAGCCTGGGCCAGGATAGCCAGCATGCGGCTCTTGATCACCTTGGCCACCGCGCTGGCCAGGAAGACACCAACGCCGATGACGATGATGCCGACAGCTACCTGTCCGGCGAATACGATGAAGTCCTGGATGAGCTCTGTGCCGGTGTTCCACTTCAGCAGCTCCGCTGCGCCGGTGGCAGCCAGGAGCATGATGATAGCCAGAAGGGCATACCCGACCACTTTGGATGGCGTCACCTTGTCTTCGTTTGGCTCGGTCTTGGTCAGGCCGGTGTTCACCAGGATGCGGTTGAAACCCGCGCGGGTCAGCATGGCGATGACCACTCTGGCCAGCAGGCTTCCGAGCACCCAGGCGACAACCAGCACCAATATGGCTGCCAGGACGTTGGGAATAGCCTCGAAGACCTTGTCGAAGAGGGTCTCAATGGGTCCCATCAGTCCGTCCAGTTGCAGGACGGCCACTACCGCGGGGACGAAACACACCCAGATCAGCCAGTAGACGGCTGTGCCCACGCCGTTAGCCACCGGGTGCTCTTGCGGGCTCCTGACCAGGTCCGCTTTGGCCAGCCGCTCGTCGACCTTGGCTTTCTTCAGTACGTTGCGGACAGCCCAGCTGGCGACCTTGGCCAGCAGCCAGAACGCCAGGAAGAGCACAATCGCGCCAACGATCTGGGGCAGGTAGTCGAAGATCTTGCTGACGAAGTTCTCGAATGGCTCTGTGATGGTACTCCAATGCAGCCCATTGTCATCCATTGTTCAGGCTCCTTTCTTCTCCGATTAGCTGTGCAACTCGAGCATCCCTCCTCGAGGTTGCGATACCGCTTGTAGCGCTGACGCTGCCGGCAACTGGCGCTGCAGCCGGGGTGCCGGCAGCACCTGCCGAACGCACTAAGATTCGCGCCGTGCTGTGGGCGAACACGACCAGATTGCGAAACCTGGGGTCTCAGCGGCCTGCCGAGGGAACTGGCTCCGACTTGCTTCGTTTGGGATGCGGATGGCAGCCGCAGTTCAGTAGTAAGTATGCGATTGCTTACATACTATCAGCGGGTATAGGGCCTGTCAATAGGCCCGGCCGACCGGCAAGAGTTCCGCAACTCCGCCGGGCGGCGTGCCATGCTTAAGATGAAGCGTCACGCTGGAGGGACCGCGGCTGTCTGCTCACAGTGGTTGCCGGCTGGTACTAGCCAAGGCCTTCGTCCAGGTCAAGCTCCTGGACCCACAGCCGGTCATAGCGTGAGGTCTGATCGCCTCCGACCTCCGCCTCCGTCAGCAGGTTCAGGAACAGCAGCCTGGCGCCATCCGGACTCCAGCGCGGCTCCTCGTAGCCGATGTGCCTGGTGGTGCAGTCGGGGAAGGAGCGGGAGCTCCGCGTGAGCCTGGTCCTGCCGGTGCCGTCCGCATACGCCGCCCAGATGTGCCCGTCGGGCCCGTTGACGGTGGAATCGAAGGCTACCATGGACCCGTCGGGGCTCCAGGCCGGCCTCTCGTAGCCCTCCGGGCCCTCCGCGACCCTCGTGCTGTTGGCGCCGTCCGCGTCCATGGTCCAGATCTCGCCGTCGGCCGAGTAGGCCAGCCTGGTCCCATCGGGGCTCCACTCGGGGGCCCATTCAGTCTCCTCCCCGCTGGTGAGCCGCACTTCACCGCCGCTTTCCATGTCGGCCACCCAGATGTCCCAGCCGGCGCCCTCATCCCTGTCGGAGGTGAAGGCCAGCATCCGGCTGTCGGGACTCCAGACCGGGTCCCACTCCCGGGATGGGTCCGCGGTCACCTGCCTCAGGCTGCCGCTGTCGGGTGCAACGGTCCAGATGTCGGCCTGCTCGATGCCGCCGTCTCCGCCGTTCTCCGTTCCACCTTTGATCCGGACCTCGACCACGAAAGCGATGCTGGCCCCGTCTGGGCTCCAGGCGAGGTACGGGATGCTGCCGTACGCCTGCAGCGGGTCCGGCAGCAACTCGCCCAGGGTGACCAGCGTGGCTCTGGTGGTCCCGTCCGCGTGCATGACCGCCAGGGCGTTGTCGCTGACGAAGGCAATACGGGAGCCGTCCGGGCTCCAGGCGGGAAGGCTGCCCTCGCCCAGGGAGACCCTGTCGGTTCCGTCCGCGTTCACGGTCCACAGTCCGGATGACTGGTAGACGATCTTTTGCCCATCGGGGCTCCAGGCCGCCTGCGAGACCCCATCGCCGGCCACCCCGGTGAGGCTTCCCACCACCTTTGGCTGGGACAGCGTACCTTGGACCACCAACTCCACCAGCGCCAGCACCAGGATGATGATCACTGCAACGGCGAGCCCTATCAGAATGGAGTTCTTCATGGAGCTGTCCACGGGCACCTCGCTTCGTACCGGCCTGCGTTGGTACTCACCATCTTAGGGGGCATCCGGTTGCCGGGTCAAACGGGCGCAGGGGTTTGGATACCGGCAGGGACGGGTCTACCGTCTGGCGATTGAAGCCTTCCCGAGGTTGAGGTGTGATGTCAATAGGGGACACCAAACCTGTCAGGCTGCCGCCGGTCACTATGGCCACCTTGTTATCCAGGGTCATTCCGGGAACAGCCATCGGCATACCTCCTCGCTCCGGTCTGCGGCTCCGGCTCCTGCTCTCGCTCCGCCCTGCGTGTCAGGTCGATCATACAGATCGATCTACTTCCTTGCTCAGGGCGGTGTCAGCCAGCCAGCTATCCGTTTCCAGAAGGACTTCTTTCCCATCCTGGCGGAACGCTTGCTGGCACAGGAGACACAGGTGCAGGCCGGAGGGTGCTCCTTCTTCATGTAGTCTCTGTCAGCTATAGGCATTGTCGTCCCTCCCGGTCATGGCACTGACTCATCTCATTATCGCACTCATGCCGGGCAGGGCAAGGCGGACGCGGGCGAGATGGGACCGGCGTTTCGGACGTCCTGACCAGTGCAGCCAGCGGGTTGGCGGGAAAACACCCAACGACAACCGGCAAGAGGCAGAGGCAGACAAGAGCGACACTCCTGAGCAGGACGGGCAGGCTTGCGGCATCCAGGAGGGTGGTCCTCATGCCCGCCAAGCGGTGGGCTGTCCAGGGCAAAGCAGGCGGGCGCCCGCGTCGTTCACAGATGATCTGTGCCTCTGGAGTCATAGCGCCCGACGATCTGGAGCAGCCTCTCCTTCCCGGCCCCGGACAGGCCGAAAGAGTCAATCTGTTGCTCCAGCGACTCCAGTGCCCCGTTGCCAGCAAGGTACCCGTTGACCCGGGCCGCTGCGGTTGACCCGATCAGGTCACCCATCCAGCAGCTCCTCACAGGTTATCCGGGCCGGGTCAAAGTCAATCTGCACGGTCTCCGAGTGGTCTCCGATCGCGCGGTAGGTGGGGGAGCAGGTTGTCCCGCCGGCGTACCCAACGCGGGTTCGTACCACCCCGGCCAGGCTCCCGAACCGGGAGTCCGGTCCCCAGAATCAGCCCAGCGCGAAGGTGGTCTGAGCCGAAGAGCGCGTTTCCGCAGCAAACGCAATGGTAGACACCTTCTTCATGGAAGTCATAGTACGCCCCCGTGAACGGGGGCTCAGTCCCCTTCATACGAGTGACTCGGTACTGTTCGGGGGTCAGCAACTGGCGCCACTCCTCGTCTGTCAGGACCACCTTCGTGGCCGTATCGCCTTCACCGTCGTCAGAGGTGTCCTCGCCTGCAACCGGCGATGGATCAGGGCTGCACGCTGCCATCGGACAGCCAGCGAAACCAGAAACAGTGTCATGGCCAGTCTTAATACCCGGTCGAGACATGGTGGCAACCGAATGCCTCCGCCTTGCCGTTCGCCGGCTGCCCCTTCCCGCCTGCTGCGACTTTAGTAGGATCCGAGCCGGGAGACACACGCTCAAACCTGTCAACAGCCCCCAAGGCAGGTCCCTCCACGAGGTGTGACTGCAGCCACTCTGACACCGGCAAGGGACCAAGCCCGAATCCCTGTTCGTCCGACGCCGCAAGTGGTACCATTCCCTGGGGCAGGTCTTTGGTGACGGGAAGGAGTGCGGGCAATAGCCCGGCGGTGGCCGGCTGGCAGCCGGGAAGGGCCCTCTCTACCTGACGATCACCCGCATCCCGTCGTGCGCGAAGCGCATCCAGGGACTCCTTGACTCAAGCAGGCGATAGTCGTCGTAGCCGCGGTTCCAGTACTCCTCCAGGTGGACGAAGAGCGTCTTCCTGGCCTCCAGGCGGCCGGCCAGGTCAACCGTCTCGTCGAAGGAATACAGCGTGGTGAGGGAAGGATGGCCGGCGGGGTACCTGAACCAGTGCTTCAGCCCGTGCTCGAACCTGCCCGGCTGGATGATCAGCAGGTCCGCCCTCCGAACCTCATCCCTATGCTCCGGAAAGGGCCTGATATCGCACGGGGCATAGACCACCCTTCGCCCGGACTTCTCGAACACGTAGACGAATGACGTCAGGTCGGCGCGCTCTATGGGAATGGCGGTGACCCTGACGCCTCCCACGGAGATGCTCTCGCCAAAGACCTTGAGGCGAACGAACCCGCTCTCCAGGTAGAAGTCAATGAGGGGCCCGTGACAGCACCTGACCTCGCGCAAGGGCTCCCTGAGCCGCTCGGGCAGGACCAGCGTCACCGTCTTCTCAGGGTAGGCCCGCCAGCTGCGGTAGTCCAGGGCAATCTGCTCGATGACGCGAAGACCTTCGACGTGGTCCGGGTCCAGGTGCGTGAGGACCAGGTGCTCGACGCGGCCCACACGCCATCGATTCAGGAGATCGACGATCTCCGCCGGGGTATCTATGAGGAGGTTGATGTCATGCAGAAAGGCAGATGGTCCTGACCTGGCGTACGGTACACCCTTCTCCCTGGCCTCCCGGCAGACCCGGCACCGGCACAGGGGCTTGGGGATGACCGCGCACCCCCCGGAACCCAGGATTGTCCATCTCATGGTGCCAAGTGCGGAATGCTGCCCCCTAGGCGCCGGCCTGTCTGCAGAAGAAGTCAGGCCTCATGGGGTCCCACCTGCCAACAAGCCGGTCAAAGCAGGGGTCGGGGAGGGTCTTCTTGAATATGCGGTAGTAGTAGAGCTCCTCGACCGACGATAGGAAGGGATTCCCGGGGGCCCTGTTGAACTCGTCCAGCTCGGCCTGGGATATGTGCTGCTCGGCTATGGAACGCATAGTGTAGGCCACCCCGGAGCCCTGGGCAAAGAACCGCTTTGTCTGGTAGATGATGTGCTCGGGCAGGCATCCCTCGAAGGCCTGGCGGACGATCCACTTCCCGGTCTGCTCGCTGCCATGGATCTTGTGTTCGATGGGTATCTTCTGGCTGAAGTCGATGACCTTCAGATCCAGGAAGGGAGTCCGGCTCTCGTAGGAGTTGGCAGCGTTCAGCCTGTCCAGCCTCTGCAGCGCCGTATTGTGGGCCACGTTCACCAGGAAGTCGACTATGGACGCCACTTCCTCGGGGTTCCGGCCCTGCTTGAACTGGCCGTCGTACCCAGCGAAGAACTCGTCAGCTCCCTCTCCGGTCAGCACGCATTTGGCCAGAGGGCTGACGAACCTGCCCGCCACGAAGTTGGCGATGGCGCCATGTACGCAGCTTTCCTCGAACATCTCCTGGTGGTGTATCGCCATCGGCAGGATCTCCTCTATCTCCTTGTCCCCGAACATCAGGACGTGGTGCTTGAGACCCAGATAGGCCGTGACATCCCGGGCCAGCGGCAGGTCCTGTCCACCCTCCATGCTGACCGTGTAGCACTCTATACCGGGATCTATCTCGTGGGCCATCCAAGCGATGAGGCTGCTGTCCAGTCCGCCGCTCAAGAGCACGCCCTTGACCGCATGGTCTCTCATCCTCTTCGCGGTGGCCTCCATCAACAGCTCCTTGACCACCTTCTTGCCCTGCTCGTAGTCCTCGAATTCAGGCGTTTGCACTGCTGACTGGGTGAATCTCTGGAATCCCAACTCGTGGGAATAAACGTGCCCGGGAGGAAACTCTCTGACGTCGTCAGCTATGCCCACCAGGCACTTCGCTTCGGAGGCAAAGCATAGCCCGCCCTCGTGATGCCCGTAGTAGAGCGGCTTGACCCCGGCAGCGCCCCGGGCCAGGAGAAGCTGGTCGCCATCCAGAACCGCGCAGGCGAAATCGCCGTCCACCTTCTCGGCAAACCGGCAACCATGATCGTGGTATATCTGCAACATGGCCTGGGCATCGGTCATCCCGGGCGACTTCCGGTTGTACACCCGTCCGTCCATGACCACCCTGGTCTTCTCTTTCGAAGCATAGTGGGAGTTGATCGGGCAATCCCCCCCCACGTTCAACTCGTTGCAGCCTATCACGAAGCTGCCTTCTCCGGTTGTCCAGGTCTCGTGCGGCCCTCGGTACTTGATCCGCTCAAGCATCTTTGCCAGCAACGACTCGTATCTACCCGCAATCCCAGCAATGCCTGCCATTAATAGCTCTCCTTTGAATCAGTATCGTCGCGGCGCGCCTACACACTCATCAGGTTGTCCAGGACGGAAACGGCTTCGAAGGCGTCTGCGCAGTAGGCATCCGCCCCGATCTCGCTGGCGTAGTCCTGGGAGACGGCTGCACCGCCGATGACCACCTTGACGCTCCCCCGCAGGCCGGACCCTTCCAGCGCCTTGATGACCTCGGCCATGACCACCATGGTGGTGGTCAGCAGAGCCGAGAGACCGAGTATCTGCGGTTTCTCGGCGCGCACGTAGTCCACGATCTTCTCGGTCGGCACATCGATGCCCAGGTCGACGACATCATAGCCGGACCCTTTGAGCAGGGTAGCCACTATGTTCTTGCCGATATCGTGGATGTCTCCCTTCACCGTGGCAATGGCGAACTTGCCCTTGGACTGTGTGCCCGATTCCTCCAGCAACGGCCGGAGGATCTCCATGGCCGCGCCGACGGCCTCGGCCGAAGCCAGCATGTCGGGTATGAAGAACTCCTTCCTGGAGAACTTCTCGCCGACAACGTGCATACCTGCGGTCAGCCCGTCCTTGACTATGGCTGCTGGCGGTATCCCCTTCTCAATGGCCAGATTGGTCAACTCGAGCACCCCGGGGCCGGACATGTCGGCATCTATACCCTCGTCTTCCGAGGTCTTCCGGCCCTGGATCACGTTCTCTCTGAGCTGAGCGATGATATCCTCACTCATGGCTGCCTCCTTTCGCCGTACACATTCAGCCGTGGCAACAAACCCGGGATCTCACGGAACACCTCCTCGGTTGTCCCCGGGTCAATATGCTGCACCGGCCGAGCCAGGAGATCGTTCATTCGTTCGTATGCTATCGCCAGACCGCCGTCTCCCTCCCTGTCACTCTCAAAGGGGTAAGGTGTCGAGAGCTGGCCGCCGCGCATCATGGGTCGCATGTACTTCACGTAGAGCTTCTGGCTGGTTGGCATTACCTCCCTGACCTGCTTGAGTGTCTTTGCCGTTTCACCCTCGTCAATCCGTGGCGGCCGGAGGAAGAACTTGATCATCTGGAAGTGGGCGTCATCGAGCACCGCCTGGAGCAGGCAGAACGTGGAGTTGCAGTCCAGGAGCCCATAGGCGCAGTGCAGGTACTGCGGCCCACCCATGGTGACCAGTATATCAGAGTATAGTCTCTCAACGGAGGACTGGAGCCCGGGCTTCTTGGCGTCACATACACCCGCGGTGGCATAGATGGGCAGGCCGTAGAAGCGCGCCATCTGGATGCAGTCAATGTTGTACTGACTGCTCTCGGGGGCGCCATAGGAATCGCCCAGGTTGTCCAGTCTGGCCCTTACCGGGACGGCTCCGTACAGTAGCGGCGCTCCGGGGCTCGCCAGCTGCCCGAGGGTTATCCCGGCCAGCACCTCGGCGTTGATCTGGGCCATGATGCCATCTTCCTTCATCGGGGCCGTGGTCCCGGCCTGAGGGGCCGACGAGACCACCACGGGCAGCCCTTTCTCGCAGATGGCGAGAAAGGCATCCGTGGTGTCCTGTACAAACTGGAGGGGGCTCTTGACCAGGCAGGTGATGAAGGACACTATCGGGTTGTCCCTGAGCTGCCGCTCTCCACCGGCTATGATCCGGGCCATATTCACCACGTTGTCCAGCTGTCCAAGATCGGTGAGCCCGGCCATGACGTGCTTGGTGGTGTTGTTGAGCGAAGCGAAGTACTTGTTGACGTCCTTGTTCTGGGGCGTCACATCTCTGTCCTGGATATTGACGGTACGGATGTATCCGTCCAGGGTATCCAGATGCTCGCAGACGTGCGCGGACTGGCAGAGGTCCATTACCGTCCCCCGCCGGGGGTGGAACTCGGCCACGCAGGCTTCCCGGGAGGCGTCGCCCTTCTTCAAATAGGTGGCGATCTCCACGTCCATCCAGATGTTGGTCTCTGACCCGGAAACGAAGTAGACCCTGGGCTCGTCCCCGTGCATCACCAGCGCGTTCTCCGGGTTGCGCGCGCCAAGGGTGACCGTCTTTGGCGCGGCGGACAGCGCCCTGGCCACCAGGGCCTCCGGGACCTTCACCGACCAACAGGGTACGTCCCCCGATGAAACCCGTTCCACCTCGGCCCCACTGCCGTGGAATATGTCCGCAGCCTTCTGGTTGAAGCTCAGCAGGCCCGGGTCTCTCAGGATCTCCAGGGATGCCTGGTGTATCTGCAGCAACTGGTCACGGGAGATCCTCTCCAGTGGCCGCTCAACGAGAATCCCTTCTCTTGGCATTCGTCTCTCCTCCTATCAGGCATCCACGGTCCAACGGGCGGTCAAGTCGCCCGGCATGTCCACGCCAACGCATCCAGCCAGGCTCTCTCCTTGTTGCGGGGGTGCAGGTTCCGTGGATGCTATTCTACCAGGGCGCCCGCCCGGAATGCCCTGACGTATGACCTGCATGCCGGGTCCTTGCCCAGCAGCATGCGCGCCGCCTTGACGTAGCTCATAGCCCTGGCGTCCAGCGGATTCAGAATAGCCGCGTCGAGCCCGGAGGCCGCCGCCATCATCAGAAACGCCCTGTTGACCAGGCCGCGGCCGGGCAGACCATAGGAGACGTTGCTCAGCCCGATGATGGTCCCGGCCGACGGGAACCGGGACTTGATACGCTCGATGGTCTTCAGTGTTATGGAGGCCTGCGCGGTGTCGACGGAGACCGGCAGCACCAGGGGGTCAAACAGCACCCGGTCCTCCCTGACTCCCATGGGCTTGAGGCTCTCCATGATCACGTCGCAGGCGGCAATCCGCTCATCGACTGTCTTCGTTATGCCGTCCTGACCCATGGCCAGGGCCACCAGCATGGCGCCCTTCTCAGCGGCCAGGGGTCCGATTGACTGGAGCCTCTCGGCCTCGGCGTTCACTGAGTTGACCATTATCCTGTCGCCGCGATACGCGCGCAGGCCGGCCTCTATGACCTCGGGGCCGTCGCTGTCGATAACCAGCGGCTTGCTGGTAACCGACTGCACGGATTCCACCAGCCACTCCATGGCAGCCTCGGGGGTACCCCATGAGCTGTGCGACAGGCCCACGTTGACATCGATGAAGTCTACCCCGGCTGCTTCCTGTCTCTTGGCCAGGTTCTGGATGAAATCCCGGTCCTTGTTGGCAATAGCCTGTCCCACTGACTTGTTCGATGCATTGATATTCTCGCCGACAACCAGCATGATCAGCTAACCTTTGTCCACTATTCCCGGGATCTCGGACAGCACCTTCGTCCTTGCTTCCAGCGGAAGGCTATGACGTCCGGCAGACAGTATCTCCCTGGCCCTCTCGGCCGCCCTCTCCCAGGTGACCTTCGCCCCCCTGGCTTCCCACTCCTCCCTGGTGTCCCTGTCGCTCAGAGTGGGGAAGTAGTGCTCACGCCGCATCAACCTCCTGGTGTGCCTGGCGCTGACGAAGTCTCCGCCGGGTCCCACGGCGTTGATCAGGTCGACAGCCAGTGACTCCTCATCCACCTGTACCCCCTGTACAGCGCGCATCACCATGCCCAGTATCTCATTGTCCACGACGTACTTTTCGTCGCAGACGGTGAGTGCGAACTCCATGAGGCCGGCGGAATCATGGATGAAGTTGGAGCCCGCCAGCGCGCAGAGCAGGTTGGTGATAGCGGATTCGTATCCGGCCTGGACATCCAGGACCTTGGAGTCAGTCATGCCGCCGGTGGCATAGAAGGGCACCTTGTAGAACTGGGCCATCTGGGCCCCCGCAGCATTGGAGAGCCCCATTTCCACCGAGCCGGCCAGGTACCTTAGATTGCGCAGGTCGGTGCTGGTGGCCACCGAGCCGATCATGACCGGGGTGCCCGGATTGACGATCTGCGTCAGCATCACGCCCATCAGTGAGTCCACGGTCTGCATCAGCACGTTCCCCGCCAGAGTGACAGGGGATGTGGCGCCGCACAGCGGCTCGGCCGGGCAGACCACGGGTATGCCTCTCTCAGCCATCGCTACCGCATAGTCGCCGTAACGGTTGTCTATCTTCAGGGGACTCACCATGCAGGTGATAATGGACACCAGGGGCCGCTCGCGCAGCCTGTCGGGAGAACCGGCCACCATCTCGGCCATACGGACCACCTGCCTGGCGCCTTCGAGCGTGTATATCCCGCCCATCACATGCTTGCGGGTGTTGTCCAGGCCGGCGAAGAACCGGTTGACGTCGACGATATCTGCGCTGAGGTCATTGGGGTACGTGGGGAGCAGGAAGAGGTGGATGTTCTCCAGGTGGTCAACCAGCCTGGCGATTCGTTTCAGGTCCTCCAGGGTCGCCAGCCGCCGCTCCCTGGTCTCATGGCGGTAGACGTAGAGAGCGGTGCCCCCCGTTCCGGTGTAGACCCTGGTCCCGCCCAGCATGATGTCCTGGCTCGGGTCCTGAGCGCAGAGGGTGACCTCGGAAGGAGCCCTGCGAATCAGGTCCATGGCCTTCTCGCGGGGTATCCTGACCAGGCACGTTTCCTGGTCCACACTTGCCCCAAAGGACTTGAAGTGCTGCAGCGCTGACGGGGAGTAGACCTTGAACCCGGTCTCCTCAAAAACCCGCATCACGGCCTCATGAATCATGAGTACGCCGGACTCAGTGAGAGGCCGGTATGATCCGCCGGGCAGTCCTCTGCGAGGGAGTTCCTTCAATGGTACCTCCTGCCGATGCAGTCTTTGCGATCACAGTCCAGACAGGGATTGTAGGACTGCACGTTGCCGTCGAAAGGCCCCAGCCCGATGATGCCGGACACGGACTTCTGCGGCAGCATCATACCGGACTCGGTCAACCGGACGCCGATCAGGTGGGCGTCGGCCAGGTCGAAGAGGATCCGCTGTTGATCGATGTTCCAGTCGCAGTAGCCAGGGCTGAAGCGCCTGCTGGACGCCAGTCCCCAGCAGCGACCTATGTCGGCGGACAGGCCCTGAACATGCTCAGCCACCTCCTCCACCGCCGCCGACCCGGTGGCATCGAGGGCCATCGAGCGAAGAATATTCCCATCGTCCGCGTGCTTGCGGACCGCATCCTCGAGGCGCTCACCTATGGTGGCTACGAAGACAATGACCTTCGAGCACTTCTCGAGCAGCCTGGATATCACCTGGCTTTCGAACGGGAGGGCCCCCCTGACGAGCGATGCCGGGTGGGCTACCATGACCACGTTCTCGAAGCTGCACAGGTATCGGGCGTCGATGAGACTGTCGGCGTCCCTCAGGCAATCATTGACGGCAGAGACCACCACGGACCGCGGCCGGCGCCGCCTCGGGTATCCCAAGTGCTGCATCACCTGTCTTCTGCCCACGCGAACTGTTATTTGCCGTCTTATTGATGTCATCCGAATCCCCCGGGGGCAAGCTGTTGAGGACGTAAGTGAGTGAATACTCACTTGTCACAATAATACCATATTCTGGCCTCAGCGTCAACGAAGGAGGGGCGGGCTGCTGCCGTTGCCCACGACGGGGATCACGTCACTATTCTGTCACAAAACGGGCCGTTCTCTGTTGGCTGGGCAGTGGGTGCTGCCCCGGTCAGTTCGCGCTGCAGGTCAGTATGGAAGGAAGCGCTTGCCGGCCTCGCTGGCCAGGTACTCCCGGCCTTCCTCCAGGGTGTCGAAATAGCGCGCTCCCCGGCCGAAGAGCTGTGCCACCGACTTGGCCAGCTTCGAGAGGCCGACCACCGCGCAGGGCGCATCCGGGAGGCCCTCGGACTTGGTGGCCTCGGCCAGCTTCTTGGCCCTGGAGGCGATGGAGGTTGTCATGGCGGTCCTGGTCAGGTCAAGCAGCACCGGGGGGCTGGAGCGGTCCCGGAGGAGCTCCTGCTGCAGGTCATCCAGGGCGGCCAGGTACTGCTTCTCTTCAAGACCGCCGCCGTTGAGGAACAGTATCTTGACGCCCTTGTAGGTGACCCACTGCACATACTGGCCCACGTCCGCACCTCCCAGATTCGCCTTTCAGAGGCCACCCATCGCAGCCTGGTGCCCCATTATACCAGCCGGAACAATACCGGCCGTGTGAGTTTAATGTGACGGCCGCTCGCGGTCTTGAGATGGCGGCGTTGCCCCGGGGTGCTATAATCGCACTTGCTCTGCCAGCAGAATTTGGGGCGGTGTAGCCAAGAGGTAAGGCAGGGGCCCGCAAGGCTCCACGCAGTGGTTCAAGTCCACTCGCCGCCTCCAAATAATCCCTCAGTACCTCGCTATCTCCAGGTTCAGGTTGGCGTACTTCGACGCCCCGTAGAGGTCGGGGAAGAGCGAGGAGTGGTTGATGTTCATCCGGTTGAGCGAGCGCAGGGCTGTTTCGCGCTCTGCTTCCGGGACCTCGATCTTCCTCAGCCTGACGTGCTTGCTCTCCCGGGGGAAGTAGCTGCGTATCCATCTCTCCAGGTCCATGCCGGAGGGTGTCCGGGTGAAGAGCGCGCGCTGGTTGACCAGCCGGGGATTCTCGTTGGAGAACGGCTCCACGAACTCGATAATGGGAGGGCGGGCGCTTCCCCGGTGGGCCCGGGCTATGTCGCGGGACTTCAACTCCACCGCCGTCTTGGAAACGCCGAAGACCATGCGCCGCCCGGTGGAGCTGGGCCGGTCCGATTCACAGGCGAAGAAGGCGGCCACAAAAGGCGACTCCGTCCAGTCCAGCAGGGGAGTGGCCAGCCCGTGGTGCTGGCCCAGCGCCCACCAGTCGTTTTCACTGGGGACCTGGGGGGGATTGGTGCCGCGGCGGCCGCGGATGGCGTATTTGAAGCGCTTCAAGTGGGCGTTGACAATCCGGGTGTCCCCGGCCTTCCCCAGCTTCCGCAGCAGCCGGTCCAGCGTCGGCTCCAGCGGCCAGGTAGCATCGCGCTGGCCGCGCCACACGTACTGAGGGTAGAGCAGGCGCGCATCCACGAATTCCACGAAATCCCCCCAGTCGGAGGCCGCGAGGTGCTCGACGCCCTGATCAAACGAGATCGTCTTCATCGGTTTCGCACCTGGCTGCGCCGGGCGCAGTGGTGTCGCCTGCTCTAGTAGCGCAGCAGGGAGTACACCGGGCAGTCCAGCAGCTTCCGGCCCCCCAGGTCAGCCAGCTCCACCAGGAATGCGGCGCAGACCACGGTGCCGCCGGATGCCTTCACCAGGTCGGCCGTGGCCTTGGCCGTGCCCCCGGTGGCCAGGACGTCGTCCACGATCAGGACGCGCTGGCCGGCATCTATGGCGTCAACGTGCATCTCCAGGGTTCCCATGCCGTACTCCAGCTTGTAATCCATGGTGAGGTGCTCGTAAGGGAGCTTGCCCACCTTGCGGATGGGGACGAACCCGCATTCGAGCTCATGGGCCATGGCGGCGCCCAGGATGAAGCCCCTGGCTTCCACGCTGGCGATGAGGGCGATGTCCTCTTTCTGGAACCGATAGGCCATGGCGTGAATGCACTTGGCCATGATGTTGCCCTTGCGCAGCAGAGGGGTGATGTCGCGGAAATTGATGCCCGGTTTGGGCCAGTCATGGATCTCGCGGATGTACTTCTTGAACTCCAGGTCATCGCCAGGCGTGCCGGCCCCGCTGGCGTGCCGGTTCTGTTCCCACATATGCTCCTCCGTCTGTCCCCCCGGCAGCGTGCTTCCGGGCAATACTCTGCAAGGATTCTACAGAACCGGGCCCGACAGGGCAAGCATGGGGGGCAGCGGCCGCTCTGCGTATAGGATATGATCCGACATAACGTCGTGCGGCGCCGCAGCACGGCCTGAGAACATTTTGTGACCATGGTCCGCGCCCTTGAGACACAGGTATGACGCAGCCCGCGTAGATTGGGTCGCGTACCGCTGAAACTCGACAAGGAGGGCCAATCTTTATGGAACAACAGTCATTGCTGCAGAAGCTCGACGGAGCGGTGTACCGGATCAGGGTGGTAGAAAAGGAGCGCAACGACACCCTGGAGCGCATCCAGGTGCTTGAACGCGAGGCCGGCGAGCTCCGGGACGTGATCGCCACAGCCGAGGCGAAGGCAGACGAGATTCTGAAGGTAGGCTGAGGCCTCCTTCAGGCCCATGGCTTCCTAGATAGCTGCTGCGCGATAGCACCTCCGGGTGCGGTGCGGCAGCTATCCTTATGTCCCCCCCCTGGTATCCCACCCGATTGATGCTGACTTCCCGTAGGCACACGGCTGCCTGGCCCTGGCGCTCACGGCTGCCTGGCTGCGGCGGCTGATGGCTACCTGGCCGTGGTGCTGGCCGGCTCCCTGATGGCCTCGGCTTTCCACGCCTGTTGCTTCGCGGCGTCGACGAAGTAGTCGACGATCTCACCGCATTCCGCGCACCTGGCCCGGGCTATGCCCCGGCACTCCGGCAGTGTCGAGCCGGTCAGCATGCCGCCGCCGCTCTGGAAGCAGCGGGGGCAGGGCCCGTAGACATGCAGATCGCCGCGCTCGCAGACGAACCAGCGCAGCGCCGGCCCGGTGACCGGAGGCAATGCCGCCGGCGGCGGGGCCGCCGCCTTCTTTTCGGCTGCCCGGCTTCTGGCTGCCGCTGGCTTTCCGCCGGTCGCCGGGCCGGCAGAGGCTGGCTGAACCCTGGTCTTCCTGGTCCTTTTGGCCATTCGCACTCTCCATGGAATGGCGGCCGGAGGCCCGGCCGCCGCGGGAATGCTCCCAGCGTACAGCCGGCTTTTCACCAGTAGGTCACAGCGCCGGGCGGCGCCGTCACAGATTCCTCTCACCCGGCCAGGGCAGCCTGGAGCGCCCGCAGGAGGGCCGCATCGTCCTCCGGGCGGACGGTGCGCGGATCGAGCAGCAGCGCGTTGCCTTCGATGCGCGCTATAACGGGAGGATGTCCGGCCCGCAGCTTCTCCGCCAGGCGCTGCACCGGGCCCGGGCCCCTGGCCGCGCGCGACCCCCGGATGACGACCAGCCTGGTGGGCAGGGTGCTTCCGGGGAGGCTGCCGCCACCCACGACTGATTCGCCGTCAATGACAGCGGCCATGGAGCCGAGACGGCCGGCCCATTCCCGGGCCCGGCCCTCGATCTCCTCCAGGGGCATGGCGATCATCTGCCAGACGGGCACCTTGCGCTCCGCCTCGCCCCGCAGGTAGTGGGCCAGGGTGGCGGCCAGCCCGGCCAGCCTGGTCTTGTCGATGCGCATGGCCCGCGTCAGTGGGTGCTTCCGCAGCCTGGCCACTAACTCCGCCCGGCCCACGATGATGCCGGCCTGCGGCCCGCCCAGCAGCTTGTCCCCGGAGAACATCGAAAGCGAGGCGCCGGCGGACACGCTGTCCTGCACCTTCGGCTCCGGGCTGAGGCCGAACCGGGCCGTGTCCAGCAGGCAGCCGCTGCCCAGGTCATCCAGAACAGGCAGGCCCTTCTGACGCCCCAACAGCGACAGGTCCTCGATGCCCACCTCCTGGACGAAGCCCACCACCTTGAAGTTGCTGGCGTGCACCCGCAGCAGGGCGGCCGTCCGCGGCGTGATCGCCTGCTCGTAGTCCGGCACGTAGGTGCGGTTGGTGGTGCCTACCTCGACCAGCCTGGCGCCGCTCTGCCTCATGACGTCGGGAACGCGGAAGCCGCCCCCGATCTCCACGGCCTGCCCGCGGGAGACGATGACCTCTCTCCTGCGGCACAGCGCTGTGAGGACCAGGAGCACGGCCGAGGCATTGTTGTTGACCACCATGGCATCCTCGGCCCCGGTGAGCTGGCGGAGCAAGGGGGACAGGTGAGAGTCCCGGTGCCCGCGCCCGCCGGCGGCCAGGTCCATCTCCAGGTTGGAGTAGCCGCGCGAGGCTTCTCCCATGGCGGCGACGGTCTCCTGCGAGAGGGGCGCCCGGCCCAGGTTGGTGTGAATGATGACGCCGGTGGCGTTGATTACCGGCGCCAGAGAGGGCTGCACCAGGGTCCGGACGCGGCCGGACACAGCGTCCGCCAGGCTGTCGGTGGAGGGGGCGGGCTCACCGCCGGAGATCGACTGACGGCTATCTTCCAGGACTTGCCGCACCGCCTCTACCACCAGGGCCCTCGGGTAGGACGATTCCAGGTCCCTGACTCGCTCGTCGGCCAGCAGCCTGTCGACGCTGGGAAGGCGGCGGAACTCAGTGTTCATTATCACGCTTCCGGGCAGCCCCAATCTAGCACAGGCCGCCGTCAGGGCGCAAACCTGCCGCCGGCAGGGCAAAACCCGCCCCGGCAGGCCGCAAACCCGCCCCGGCAGGCCGCACCCGTTGGTTTTTGACAGGGCCAATGGGCGGATGGTACAAACGAAGGAAGGACACTCCTCAGAAACCCGGCGGAGAGGGGGTGATGTTGATGAATCGCCGAACGTGAACCATTACCAGTCAGAGAGCGTGGCTCTCGCCTGTCCGGTCAACCTGCTCAGCAGTTGAAGAAGGAGGCTGTCATCCTGCGGCGATTCGTCCCATCGCTGGCCCCGCATGCATTGGTGATCTCGACCGGGCCCGTTCCCCGGGCTCTGGCACTCTCCTCGCCTGCACCGGGTAGCCCGCCCGCCGCAGACTCCCCCCACGCCTGCCTCCCCGGCGATACCGCCAGCGCAACCCGGCGGCCTGGCCCCGACCAGCGCCTGGCCGCGCTGCTTCGTCCACTGCTCTCCTGGCCGGATGTGCCTGCCACCGCCGCGGCGGCTGCCGGCGGCCTGCGGGTCTGGCATGAGCGCCTGCCCCGGGCCCGTCGCTGCTCACCATCACCGGAATCCAACAGACTACTGATGAAAGAGGAGAACGCATGAGACTTCTGTGGAATGAAAGGACCAGGATTATCCTGGCCGGGCTCATCTTCGGTGTGCTCGGCGCCCTGGCTGTGAACTGGGGCAATCCGCCCAACATGGGCATCTGCGTGGCCTGCTTCCTGCGGGATATCGCTGGGGCCCTGAACCTGCACCAGGCGGCGGTGGTCCGGTACCTGCGCCCGGAGATTCTGGGATTCACGCTGGGAGCGATGCTGACCGCCTTCATGTTCCGCGAGTGGCGGCCCCGGGGCGGGTCCTCGCCCATCATCCGTTTTGCCCTGGGCGCCTTCGTGATGATAGGGGCCCTGGTCTTCCTGGGCTGCCCCATCAGGATGCTGCTGCGCCTGGCCGGCGGCGATCTCAATGGCCTGAGCGCCCTCGGCGGGATGGTCTTCGGGGTGCTGATCGGCATCCTGCTTCTGAAGAACGGGTTCAACCTGGGCCGGGCCGTGAAGATGCCTCAGGCTGCCGGCTTCATGATGCCCCTGATCATGGTGGGCTTGCTCGTGCTAGCCATCGTCAAGCCCGGATTCATAATGACCAGCGAGAGCGGCCCGGGATCGATGTTCGTGCCGCTGGCCGTGGCGCTGGTTATCGGGCTGGCGGTGGGCTTCATGGCGCAGAGAACCAGGTTCTGCTCCGTGGGCGCCTGGCGCGACGTCTTCCTGGTACGAGACTTCCATCTCTTCGGCGGCATCGCCGCTTTCTTCCTGGCGGCCCTGGCCACGAACTACATCGCCGGCAACTTCGGGGATGGCGGCATCTACCACTGGGGCTTTGAGGGCCAGCCGGTCTCCCACACCGATCACCTGTGGAGCTTCTTCGGCATGGGCCTGCTGGGCCTGGCTGCCACCCAGCTCGGCGGCTGCCCCCTGCGGAACCTGATTCTAACCGGCGAGGGAGACACCGATGCCGCAGTGACCGTCCTGGGCTACCTGGCGGGGGCGGCCATCGCCCACAACTTCCTGGCGGCTTCCAGCGGGACCGGAGTCGGCACGTGGGGTCCGGTGGCCGTCATCGTGGGCTGGGTGTTCTGCCTGGGGATCGGCGTCCTGATGAGGCAGCGGGCCTAGCGGCGCCTGTTTTACGAAAGGAGAGCACCATGATTGAAGTCGATGCCAGAGGCCTTTCCTGCCCGGTACCGGTGGTCAGAACGAAGGAGGCCCTGGACAAGAGCCCGGGCCAGCCGGTAACGGTCCTCGTCGACACCGCGGTGGCCAGGGAGAACGTGTCCCGCCTGGCCAAGAGCCGCGGGTACTCGGCCAAGGCCGAGCAGACCGAGGATGGCTTCCGGTTGCTGCTGAACCCGCCGGCCAAGTAGGCTATAATCATAGCCACACCCCCGGAAGGGTGGAAGGGATGGGAGATGATCTACCTGGACAATGCCGCTACTTCGTGGCCCAAGCCGGAGGCGGTCTACCAGGCCATGGACAGCCTGATGCGGAACACCGGGGCCAGCCCCGGCCGCTCCGGGCACCTCATGTCGCTGACGGCGGCCCGCATAGTCCACGAGACGCGCGAGGCATTGTGCGAGTTCTTCGGCATTGCCGATCCGTCGCACCTGGTCTTCACCTCCAATGCCACGGAGTCCCTGAACCTGGCCATCAAGGGGCTCCTCCGGCCCGGGGACCATGTTGTGACCAGCAGCATGGAGCACAACTCTGTCATGCGCCCGCTGCGGGCGCTGGAGCGGAACGGGGTGGAGATCTCGGTGGCCCGGTGCGCCCCGGACGGGTCACTGGACCCGGGCGAGGTGGAGAGGTCCCTGAAGCCCAGCACCAGGCTTATCGTCCTCACTCATGCTTCGAACGTGGTGGGGACGGTTCTCCCAGTGGCCGCGGTGGGGGCCATGGCCCGGGATCGCGGCGTGCCGCTGCTGGTGGATGCGGCGCAGACCGCCGGCTGCTACCCCATAGACGTGGAGGCCATGAACATCGACCTCCTGGCATTCTCGGGCCACAAGAGCCTCTTCGGCCCCCAGGGCACCGGCGGCCTGTACATACGTCCGGGCCTCGAGTCGAGGCTGGAGCCGCTGAAGCATGGCGGCACCGGAAGCTACTCGGAGCATGAGAACCAGCCCGATTTCCTCCCCGACAAGTACGAGAGCGGGACCCCCAACACGGTGGGGCTGGCCGGCCTGGGCGCCGGCGTGCGTTTCATCATGCACCAGGGGCCGGACAGCATCCGGCAGAAGGAGGAGAAGCTGACGGGGCTGCTGCTCCGGGGGCTGGCGGCCATACCGGGTGTCACCTGCTACGGAAACGGCGATCCGGGAGAGAGAGTGGCCATCGTCTCCTTGAACATCTCCGGAGTGCCTTCGTCAGAGGTCGCGCTGCGGCTGGAGGAGGACTTCCGGATCATGTGCCGCCCCGGACTGCACTGCTCGCCCGGCGCCCACAGGACCGTGGGGACCTTCCCCCAGGGCACGGTCCGCCTCAGCCCCGGGCACTTCCACTCGGCGCTGGACATGGAGAGAACGATTGAGGCCGTCAGGCAGATAGCCAGGAAGGCCAGGTGAAGGTATGTCCATGATCATTGATGCCAGGGGGCTGTCCTGTCCCCAGCCGGTAGTGATGACCAAGAAGGCGCTGGAGAAGTCGAGCGACCTGACGATCATCGTCGACAACGCCACTGCCGAGGAGAACGTTTCACGGCTGGCCGAGGGGCACGGCATGGAGGTGAAGGTCGACCGGAAGGGGGACGGGATCTACCTGCGGCTGACCCGGGCGGCGGACCAGGCCCTGGGGGGGCAGGCGCCGCTGCTGTTCGAGCCGACGGTGGTCCTGGTGCTGGGCGGCACCCTGGGCCGGGGAGATGACGAGCTGGGGACGGTGCTGATGCGGGCCTTCATCCACACTCTGGGCGAGTCGGATATCAAGCCCCACCACATTATCTTCATGAACAGCGGCGTCAGGCTGGTGACGAAAGGGTCCGACGTCATAGACGATCTACGGGTGCTGGAGAAAGAGGGCGTGGAGATCCTGGCCTGCGGGACCTGCCTGGCCCACTTCGGGCTGAAAGAGGCGATTGAGGTGGGGCGCATCTCCAACATGTACGAGATCACCCAGGCGCTGATGAAGGCCACCAAGGTCATCTCCATCTAGCGGGGGGTGGTAGGAGGCGTGCCGCAGAGCGTCGTCGTTTTCAACACCATCACTGCGGCCCTGCAGGCGGAGAAGCGCCTGAAGAGGGAAGGCCTGACGGTCAAGCTGATCCCGGTGCCGCGGCACCTGAGTTCCGACTGCGGCGTGTGCCTCAGGTTCGAGCGCCAGGATGAGCCCGCGGTCAGAAGGTCCATCGAAGAAGAGCGGATAGAGATCCGGGGCATCTACCCGGTGTGACGGGTGGGACGAGGCGCGTGCCTGGGCCCCGGGAGAAGGGGATGGAGAGAAGGGGATGGAAGGCAAGAGGAACCCCCGCCTTACCGAGACGGTACGCGGCGCCGGTTGAGCTTCCAAGCTGGGTCCGGGGGACCTGGACCGGGCGCTGTGCGGGCTGCCGCGGCTGGTGGATCCTAACCTGATGGTGGGCCTGGAGAAGGCGGATGACGCCGGGGTCTACCGGCTGACTGACGATCTGGCCATCGTGCAGACCGTCGATTTCTTCACGCCCATCGTGGACGACCCTTATGACTTCGGCCAGATCGCGGTGGCCAATGCGCTCAGCGACGTCTACGCCATGGGAGGCCGCCCGCTGACGGCCATGAATATCGTGTGCTTTCCCAGCCAGACCATGGACATCTCCATCCTCCGCGACATACTGCGCGGGGGCATCGACAAGCTGCGCGAGGCCGGAGCGGTGCTGGTGGGCGGCCACAGCGTGGAGGACGCGGAGCTGAAATACGGCCTTTCGGTGACCGGCACGGTGCACCCGAAGAGGGTGCTGACCAAGTCCGGCGCGCGGGCCGGGGACTCGCTGATATTGACCAAGCGCATTGGCAGCGGCATCATCAACACCGCCATCAAGGGAGGTCTGGCCAGCAAAGAGGCGGCCGCGGCCGTGGCCCGGTCCATGGCTACACTGAACAAAGCCGCGGCGGCGGTGATGCTGGAGGTGGGCGCCAACGCCTGCACCGATATCACCGGTTTTGGACTGCTGGGGCATGCCTGCGAGATGGTGGAGGATGGCCCGGTGGGGCTGCGCCTCCATTCCGCCGCGGTGCCGCTGTTCCCGGAGACCATGGAGATGGTCGGAATGGGGCTGGTGCCCGGCGGCACCCGCCGCAACCGGGAGTTCCGGGCGGCGATGGTGGACGCGCCTGGCATCAGTGCCCTGGTGCTCGATGTCCTCTTCGACCCCCAGACCTCCGGCGGGCTGTTCATGGCGGTGGACGGTCAGAAGGCCGGCCTGATGCTGGCCGGGCTGAAGAAGGCCGGCGTCGTGGATGCCGCCATAGTGGGGGAGGTCATCGACCACCCGGCGCAGAGGGTGCTGGTGGACTAGGCCATGTTTGTCCTGGGAACCGCCGGCCACGTGGACCACGGCAAGTCCCGCCTGGTGCAGGCGATGACGGGCATGGATCCCGACCGCCTGGCGGATGAGAAAGAGCGGGGCATGACCATTGACCTGGGCTTCGCCTGGCTCAGGCTGCCCAGTGGCCGGGAGGTGAGCATCGTCGATGTGCCGGGACACGAGCGCTTCATCAAGAACATGCTGGCCGGGGTGGGCGGCATCGACCTGGCGCTGCTGGTCATCGCCGCCGACGAGGGCGTCATGCCCCAGACCAGGGAGCACCTGGCCATACTGGACCTGCTCCGGGTAAGCCGCGGCGTCATCGTGATCACCAAGAGGGATCTGGTGGACGACGAGCTGCTGGAGCTGGTGACCATGGAGATCAGGGAGGCGCTGTCCGGCACCAGCCTGGCCCAGGCTCCGACGGTGGCCGTGTCCGCGGTCACCGGGGACGGCCTGCCGGAGCTGCTGCGCACTGTTGATGAGCTGCTGGACGCCACCCCACCAAAGAGGGACATCGGGCGGCCCAGGCTGCCCATCGATCGCGTCTTCACCATCGCCGGCTTCGGCACCGTGGTCACCGGCACGCTCGTTGATGGGAACCTGTCCGTGGGGCAGGAGGTGGAGATCGTGCCGCCGCGGCTGCGGGCCCGCGTCCGGGGGCTGCAGACCCACAAGAAGAAGCTGGAGACCGTACTGCCCGGGAGCCGGGTGGCGGCGAACCTCTCGGGGGTCTCCACCGATGAGCTGGTCCGGGGCCAGGTGCTGGTCACGCCGGACTGGCTGCGGCCCACGGGAATGGTGGATGTCAGGCTCCGGCTGCTCCCCGGCCTGGCCCGGCCCATGAAACACAACGCCGAGGTGAGCTTCCACAGCAATGCCCTGGAGGTGGTGGCCCGGGTGCGCCTGCTGGAGAAGGACGACATGAAGCCCGGAGAGACGGGCTGGGCGCAGCTGGTCTTCGCCGCGCCGGCCGCCGTGGTAAAGGGGGACATGTTCATAGTCCGCTCGCCCGTGGAGACGCTGGGAGGCGGTGATATCGTGGACGCCTATCCCAGGCGGCACCGCCGTTTCCAGGCGGCGATCATCGAAGGCCTGGCCGCCAGGGAGAAGGGCAGCCCCGAAGACGTCCTGCTGGCCACGCTGCAGGCCCGGGAGCCGATCGATGTGGCGGAGCTGGCCCACCGGGCCAGCGTCTCGCCCGGCGAGGCCCAGCAGGCGGTCGATGCCCTGATCTCCCAGAAGCGCGCGGTGATACTGGGTGAGAAGGGGCCCCATGCCGCGCTGTATTCCGCCGCCGGGTGGCAGCGCCTTTCCGGCAGCGTGTCGCAGGCGCTGGCCGCATATCACCGTCAGTTCCCGCTCCGCTCCGGGATGCCCCGGGAAGAGCTGCGCAGCAAGCTGAAGGCCTCTGCCGCGCTGTTTACCCCCATGGTGCAGGTGCTGGTCCGGGACGGCGTACTGGTGGAGGAGGCCAGGTCGGTGCGCCTGCCGTCGCATCGGGTGCAGCTCAGCCCCGCACAGAAGGCCGCCACCGATGCCTACCTGGCGGCGCTGGGGCAGAACCCCTACTACCCGCCCGGGGACCTCAGCATCGCTGCCGAGCTGCTGGACGTCCTCATCGATCAGCGGGAGGTGGTGAAGGTGGCGGAAAACGTGGTCTTCACGGGCGCGGCTTACCGCGAGATGGCGGACCGTATCCTGGGCCGGATGAAGCAGAATGGCAAGATCACGGTGGCGGAGGTCCGCGACATGTTTGGGACCAGCCGCAAGTACGCCATGGCCTTCATGGAGCACCTGGACGAGCAGAAGATAACCCGCCGCGTGGGCGATGAGCGTGTCCTGCGGTAGGCGGCGCGCTGCTTCAGATCTGCCACTGGTCCCTGGTGTTCTCGCCGGCCTCCAGGAGCGCATCCAGCATCCCTTTGACCGCCAGGAGCCTGGGCCGGTCCAGCGCCCTCAGCATCTGCTCGCCGCGGGCCATCCACGCCTGCCACAGCCCGGCCACCAGCTTCTCGCCCTCGGGAGACATGCAGCAGAGGACGATGCGGCGGTCATCGGGGTCGCTCTCCCGGGTGACAATGCCCCGCTCCACCATGCGGTCCATCACCCCGGTGGCGGTGGCCGTGCTCACGCCCAGCGTGGCCGCGATGTCGCTCATGCGCACCGGGCCCTTGGTGTAGAAGAGGAGCAGGGCGCGCAACTGCCCCGCCGTCAGGTCCAGGTGCATCCATTCCTTGGGGGTGAAGTCGAATAGCTCGCGGAAGGCGCCTTCCCCCATCTGGACAGTGGACTCGATGAGCGCGTCCCGGCTCTCGATGGCTTTCATTACCCCCCCCTTTGGCAACTGGTGGTTGCCTGCTGCCCGGCGCGCCAGACGTCACGCAATCCTGACCCGTGACGCGTCACAGGGTGACCAACAGCGCGCCGTGATTATGTCAGTATAACGAATTTACCTCGAGGGGGTGGAACTGTCAAACCGGCAATCGCCGGATGCTCGCTGACGCCTGTCCGATGAGTGCTACCTTGCGGGCGGGCATTGATGGTAGTAGTATACTAATTAGTATAGTAACATATGACCGGCGTGGCCTGAGGCTGGAGCGATTCCCCAGTGGATTCGTGACCAGAGGCCAGACAGAGGAGCAAGATGATCACCTGGAACGAAGACAAGTGTGAAGGGTGCGGTATCTGCACCCATTTCTGTCCGGTCGACGCCCTGCAGAGCTGGGGGCCGATCGAGATTGACGCCGAGAAATGCAATGACTGCCTGGCCTGCGTGGACGTTTGCCCGGTGGATGCCCTGGAGGTAGAGCGATGAGGCGGGTTGAATGCGACGTCTTGATCATTGGCAGTGGCCTGGGGGGCACCACCTCCGCCTCCCTGCTGACCAAGGCCGGATACCGGACCCTGATGGTGGAGAGACTGCCATTTGTGGGAGGCCGCTGCGCCACGCTGGACTATCATGGCTTCAAGCTGAATACGGGGGTGAACACGGTCACCGATGAGTGCCATGGGGCACTGTGCCGCGAGGTTGGCGCTCCCTTCGAAACGCGGGTCATCGAGAACCAGTGGGCCTATCGCATCAACGGCAAGGACTACCCGCAGCCGAAGTCCACCACCGGCGTCCTGAAGACTATGATCGGGTATGCCGCCAGAAGCAGCGATGAGGGGGAGCGGATCTTGATGGGAATCAAGCGGGCCATGGCGTGGGCGCCGCCGTCGTATTCCATGTCGCTGGATGAGTGGCTGAGACAGTATACGGACAACCCGGCCATTATGGGGATCTTTCAGAACCCCGTGGCCGCGGCCGGGGCCATACGCAACTCCGAGCTGCCGGCGGGCGAGTTCTTCCTCATGGTGAAGGAGCTCAACAAGATCGGCCGGACCCAGGCCTACCTGCCGCACGGTGGAAGCCAGCTCTCCGATGCGCTGGTGGGAGCCATCCGGAGGATGGGTGGGGAGGTCTGGACGGCCTCTCCCGCGGTACAGATCCTGGTCCGGGATGGGGTGGCTGCCGGCGCCATCGTGAAACGGGGCGGGGAGGCCATCGAGGTCGTGGCCCAGGCGGTGATCTGCGATGCGGGGGCGAGGAAGACGGTCCAGCTGGTGGGCCGGGATCTTCTTCCCGCCGGTTACCTGCGGGATGTGGCCGCCATAAAGGGGGCTCCGCAGACCATCCTCTACTTCACCAGTGACCGGCCCCTCATAGAGTCCGATGCGGTCATCGCGCTGACCGAGTCCCGCCGGGTCTTCATGTTCAGCGACAACACCAGGGCCATGCCGGAGAGGGCCCCCAAGGGCAAGCGGCTGATGGGAGCCGCGGCTTTCCTGGGCTCCTCCCTGCCGCCGTTTGATCTCCGGAAAGAGGTGGAGATGGTGCTCCAGGACCTGAGGGACAACATACCCGGTTTCGAGAAGTATGCTCAGGTCCTGCCCACTGTTCGCGTTTACCGCGGAGGCTGGGGCCTGATGAAGACATGGCCGGGATACACCGTGCCGGTGAAGACGCCCATTATCGGGCTCTACTCGGTAGGAGACGACTCCGGACCGCTGGGATGGTGGTGCTCACCCGCGGCGGTACAGAGCGGCCGCTGGGCCGTCGACGACGTCAAGCAGCGTTTCACCCCTGCCTGAGGGATCCTGTCGGGGGCCCGGCACAGCAGACCGTGATTAACCTTGCCCGGGGTAAACCCAGGAGGTCTATTTCCACAACTCCCTGGTGTTCTCCCCGGCCTCCAGGAGGGCCTCCAGCATGCCTTTGACGGCCAGCAGTCCGGGGCGGTCCAGGGCCCGCAGCAGCACGACGGCCCGCTCGCTCCAGGAGCGCCACAGGGCATTCACCATGGTCTCTCCCTCGGGAGACATGCGGCACAGGACCAGCCGCCGGTCGTCGGGGTCGCTCTCCCGGACCACGATGCCCCGCTCCACCATGCGGTCGATCACGCCTGTGGCCGTGGCCATGGTGACGCCGAGGGCGGCGGCGACATCGGTCATGCGGCTGGCGCCCCTGGTGTAGAGCAGGAGCAGCGTCCGAAGCTGGGCCGCGGTGAGGTCCATGTTGAGCCATTCCGCCGGCAGGAAGGGAAAGAGCTCGCCGAACGCCGTGCCGGCCAGGGCCATGGTGGAGTTGATCAGCTTTTCCTTGTGCTTGTTGGTCTTCACGAACGGCTCTCTCATCGGCCAGGCCCGCAGGCCCGGGGCCCGGGCCGGCGGCATGCCCCTGCTAATGTATCGCCGAAAGACGGGGCTGTCAAATGCCGGAGGCCGCGATGCCCGGTGTGACGGGGCCGAGCCGCGCCACGGCCAGCTCGGTATATATGGGGCCGCCACGAGTGAGCTGGCTCCTGATCAGCCTGATGTCAGCCACCTGGAAGGCCACACCCGCCGTGCCTTCCACACCCTGCGCGAACCGGGCGAAGCGGCGCCGGTCGTCGGTGGTCACCGCTTCGCGCAGGCGGCCCAGGGTCAGGTGGGCGCTGAACGGGCGGGACTCCGTGGGGAACCCCAGCGGCGACACCGTCGCCTCCAGATCCCTCTGCAGGGCCTTCAGCCGGTCCAGGTCCCCCTCCACCCCCACCCAGACCACCTGGGGTCGCTGCCAGCCGGGGAAGGCCCCGGTACCGCCCAGCCGCAGGCTGAAGGGCGCACAGGCGGCGGCCACCCGGGACATGGCCTCGACTATCCGCGGCACGCAGTCCACGGCGGCGTTGCCCAGGAACTTGAGGGTCAGGTGCATGCTGTCGGGCTCCACCCACTTGATGAAGGGATGCCGGCCCGCCTTCATGCTGTCCTCGATGGAGGCCAGCTCCGCCCGCACCTCCGCCGGCAGATGGATGGCGATGAAGCAGCGCACGGCGCCGGCGTTCAGGTCCACCCCAGCAGCCTCCGGGCGTTTCCCCCGAGGATCAGGGACCTCTGATCGGCGGGCAGGGCGGCGCAGGCGATCTGGTCCATGACGCGCTTCGGCGACAGCAGGGGGTAGTCGCTGCCAAAGAGGATCTTGTCCGCGCCCACCATGGCGGCCACGCTTTCGAAGACCTGGGGGCGGTACAGGAACGGCGTGGCGGCGCAGTCGAAGTAGGTGTGCGCCATGGCGGCGGCCACCTCCGGCATGAGGCCGTAGAAGGGCAGCCCGCCACCCCAGTGGGCGAACACCACCGGCTGGTCCGGGAAGTTCAGTATGAAGCGGTACATGGATTCCGGCGTGATGGAGCCCTTCCCCGGATAGGTGTGGCCCACCGGCTCGGAGGCGTGGGTCAGGAAGATCATACGGTGCTTCCGGGCCACCTCCATGATGGGCTCCATCAGGTCCTTATCGCCCAGGTCATAACCCTGGCTGTCGGACCTCATCTCGCCGATCCCACGGGCGCCGGCCTGGGCGCATCGCTCCAGCTCCCGGACGGCCGCTTCGCGGTCCGCGGGCTGCACCACGCAGAAGGGAACCAGGCGCTTCGGGTAGCGGGCGGCCGACTCCAGCACGTAGTCGTTGGTCAGCCGGCAGGTCTCGTTGGTGTCCCAGCCGGCGCTGAGCAGCACCGAGACGTCGATGCCGCACTCGTCCATGCTGGCGATAAGGTCCTCCGCGCAGGCGATGCGGGCCTTCGGCACCGTGAAGAACTCGCGGAAACAGCTGTCCTGCCGGCAGAACTCGGCCCTCTCCTCCCTCATCCGGGGCGGCAGGATGTGGACGTGGAAGTCAACTATCACGGCGCCAGTATACTCCTACAGGCCCTGACGCTTGTACTGGTCGATCATCCTCAGCCAGTCGGCGTACAACGCCGGGTCCCGGTCCACCCACCACATCTGGGAAGGCGTGACCTTCCCCCGCACCTTTCCGGGCACGCCGGTCACGAAGGAGCCGTCGGGCACTATCATGCCCTGGCCCACCACGGCTCCGGCCGCGATGACACAGCGGTCGCCGATCTCCGAGTCGTGCAGCACCGTGGCGTTCATCCCGACGAGGACGTGATGACCGATGCGGCGGGAGTTGATCACGGCGCCGTGGCCCAGGGTAACGTTATTGCCGATCACCAGCCCGTTCGGATCACCGTGCAGAACCACGTTGTCCTCGATGAGGACATCGTCCCCCACCCTTATCGGCCCGTAGTCCGCCCTCACCACGGCCCCCGGGAAGGCCGCGCACCTTTCCCCGATCACGACGTCGCCCAGAATGTAGGCGGACTCGCTGATAAAGGCCGACTCGGCCACCCGGGGCACCTTCTGTCCAAAGGCTCTGATCATGCTCCAATACCTCCATGATTCCGGCACTAACGATGAATGATAGGCGGCCGCGCCGCCGGCGGTCAACCGCAGGGCGACGGGCGCCGGGGCAGGCGGGCGCGGGCTTTGCAGGCGGGCGCCATGGTCCCCATGGTCCGCCGGGCGATCGCGGCCGGGCTGGCAGGCGCGGGGCTCCGCCGGCGGGCGCCATCACCCTGACAGCCTCGCGCGCCAGATGCCCTCGCCAGATGCCCTTATCGGGCCATGCGCGATGCTCGTTGCACTTTTTGACAGATTATGGCAGATTTAGATAGAATTATTCAGCCTGCGGCAGGTTAGCGGAGGGGCGCGTGAAGAAGGAAGAGACCTCATCCACGGTGAAGCTTTTCGTCGGCGTCAGCCGGGCCAGCGAAATCCTGGGCGTGAGCGAGGCCACTCTTCGCCACTGGACGGACGAAGGGCGGGTGAAGGCCTTTGTCACCCCTGGAGGCCACCGCCGGTACTCCGAGCATGAGCTGAGGCGCTTTGCCCGGACGCGCCAGGCCAGCCGGGCCCCGATGAGGGTGGCGGACCACCTGGAACGGACGGCCAGCGACCACCGGCGCACCGCCCGCGAGTATGTGGATTCGGCCCTCCCGCAGGGGCCGCTGCCGGGGGAGGACCGGGAGATCCTGGCCCGTTGCGGGCGGGAATTGCTGGACCTGGTGATCCGCTATGTCAGCCAGCCCTCCAGGAGGGCGGAGACGATCTGCTTCGTGCGCCAGGTTGGGGAAGAGCACGGGAGGGTACTGGCCTCCCTGGGATTCCCCCTGGTGGACTGCGTCGAGGCCTTCATCAGGCACCGCAACCTGCTGGTGGAGGCGGCCGCGCAGTCTGCCATTAAGGGGAAGGCCACCAGCGATCGGGCCGTAGCCGTGGTTCCCCTGGTGACCCGGGTGGTAGATGAGGCCCTGGTAGCCCTGGTGGCGGCCCACCAGCAGGCGGCGGCCCGCGCCTGCCAGCCCCGCCGTCCCCGGCGACGGTAGGCTCTGCTGCCATCCTCGCCGTCAGCGCCCGCGGCCTGCTGGATGATTCGCCGGACCGGCCGCAGACAGAAGAAGGAGGAAAAAATGGGCACCATCGGCTTTCTTCACCGGGACCACGATGGTGGCGGAAAAGCGATACGGCGGCGGTCCCGACAAGGGGCCATGGCCATGCTCATGTCCGTGCTCATCGTGGTGAGCGCCGTGGTCATGCCGGCCTGCTCTTCCGGCTCCGATCCCGGCACCGCCTACCCGCTGACGATGACCGACTCCCTGGGGAGGTCCGTCCAGCTGGCCGGCACACCGGAGCGCATCGTGACCACCCACCCCACCGCCACCGAGCTGCTCTGCGCCGCAGGAGGGATGCCTGTGGGCTGCGACAGCACCTCGAAGTACCCGGCGGAAGTGCAGGGGCTGCCGACCGTCGGGAGCGCCTTTTATCTGAGCGTGGAAGACTTCGCTCCCCTGGATCCCGACCTGATAATCATCGAGGCCGTCACCCAGGCCAGGTACCTGGGCACCCTGGAGTCCCTGGGGGTGCCGGTCATGGCAGTGAAGGCGGCATCGATGGAGGACATTTCCGGCTCATTGACCCTGCTGGGGCAGGCCATCGACCGCCGCGAGGCCGCAGCGGCCGCGGTGGCTGTTATCGAGCAGCGCATTGACGATGCCCGAGCCTCCTCTGCGTCCTCGAAGAGCATCCTGGTCCTGATAGCCGACGAGCAGAAGAGGATCTATGCTGCCCGGGGGGACTCCTATCCCGGGACAGTGGCGGGGCTGCTGGGGCTGCATAATCTGGCCGCGGACCTGGCCGGGTCCGGGCCCTATGCCGGTTTCGCGGAGCTCACCGGGGAGATCATGGCAGGGCTGGACCCGGATGTCATCCTGACCATCACGCCGGCGCCGCAGCCGGCGCCGCGGCTTTCCGCCCTGCTGCCGTCGCTGCCGGTCTACAAGGACAAGGCGGCGGTCAAGGAGGGCCGCGTGGTGGAGCT
>CAYRGJ010000019.1:0-39593 GCA_964423835.1 uncultured Dehalococcoidia bacterium
TCCCAGGAGCACTGAAGATCGCCGGGTCCACCGTCTTGTCGATGTCAATGGCCGGAGCCAAGCCATAGTAGTTCGAAGGATCCGTGGCGCTCACCGGTGGGCCCTCCGGCGGCGTCCCCATGGCCGTCCCCAGGTTCTCGTACTCGCCCGCCACCGCAGTGCCGGTAGCGGTGAAGGTCCAGTTCTCGCTCAGGTCCAGCAGTCCGTCATTATTCGTGTCGCCCACATTGTAGGAATGGTCAGCATCCACCACCGGGGCGATGACGCCGATCACGTTGTCGGTTACACCAACATCGCTCAGCGGCACGTTCCCCGTGTTCGTCACCGTGTACGTCCAGATGACCTCGGCGCCCGCCGGGATGTTCAGCCCGTCAGACCCGTTGGTCACCTTGTCTATGGCTATCCGAGGCTCCCGCACGCTCCACACATAGTCCTCGACCTCACCGCCGGCGGCGAAGTCAAGGTAGTCACCAGCGTCCAGGCTCCCTCCCGGAATAGCTGCCGGGTCAAACAGCCGGAAGCGGGCATAGACATCCGCACCAGACACGTATGATGAGGGAATGGTCAACGGGATCACGTGCGCACCGGCCTCCAGATCACCGAAGTCGATGAGCTCGCCGGCATCAGCTATGTCCCCATCGTTGTTCCAGTCAAACCAGCCGGCCAGCCGGCCCGTCCCGCCGGCCACAGTAACGTTGAGGTTCACCGTGGCACCCGGAGCCCAGAGTTGGGACAGATCACGGGTCACCCCGTCTTCGTCGTCGCTTGTCGCCAGGTCATCGCCATCGGCCTCGGGAGTAGGCTGGCCCTGGACCTCGATGTCCCAGGACGATCCCAGCATCAGATCCGTAGAGGAATGCCGCGGCCCGTTCGCGGCCGCGGACGTTCCATAGGTCTCGGGCAGGTCGCCCCAGTCACGCGAAGCCACAGGCGTAGTCACGCACTTGGTGAACGTGCCGGCGCCCGAGTACACCGTGTCGCAGTTGGTGATGTCTTCGTAGTCACCAGCCAGGAGTGTCACCTGGAAGCGGACGAAGAAGGTCTGGCCTGCCTCAAGGTCGCCGAGGGAGTAGCCGCCGGACACACTGAGCGGCAGCACGCCTTCGTCGGGCTGCCCGATCGGGGTCCAGTTGCTGCCGTCCTCACTCCACTCCGTGGTGTTGGCCACATATGTCGTGTTGTCCGGCGCTGCATCGTACACGCGCACGGCATCCACCAGGACCGGGCCGGCGTTGTGAATGGTGATATCGTAGTAAACCGTGTCTCCCGGGTTGACGATGCCCTGGGGATCGGTATCGTTATCGTCCACGATCCTCGCGCTCTTGGTTCCCTCCACAAGACGCAGCGGCGGGCATGAAGTGCCCACGTCCAGGCCGGGAGACCCTGCAGTGGCATTGGCAGGGTCTTCGCCCCAAGCGACTGCCAGCTTGCAGCCGGGCTCGCCACCGTACCCGGCACCCGAGACCGTGCGGCTCCATACCCGCGCCGCGGTCTGGTCATAGGGTTCAGCGTCTGCGCCTGGCTCGAAAAGGCGCACCGACTGCAGGCGGTTGACCAGGATGCCGTTCTGTGAACCAGCCTCGGCGACGTCGTCACCGTCGGTGTCTACCGGGTCCGGGGTGCCATCGTTGTCCCAGTCCACATACACATACGTCCAATCTTCTGTGTCGCAGGCCGCCGTCACCCACAGGGGGCCGCCGTTCTCTGTCGAGCCACTGTTGGTGGGGTCCTTCCCCAGCCCCAGCCCGACCAGCGTCTCCGTGGTGAGGAAGTTGTCCGGGAAGAGGGTGAAGCTCCAGTCGTAGTCCCTGTACGTGGTGTCAACCGTGCCGATGGCGAATATGGGCTGGACCGTAGGGCTTCCGGAGCTGTCGGAGGCGAAGCAGTGCGCGCCCTGGCCGTTGGTCAGATCAATCGTCACCACGCCCCCCGCGGCCACGGGCAGCGTGGTATTCCCGACTCCGTATCGTTCAATGGTGATATAAGTGCTGTCCGGCCCGGGGTTGTACATGAAAAGGCGTGTCGCATAGGAGCCGTTTGTCACCCCCACCGGGCTCCAGTATGAGCTGCCCCAGGCGCTGGTCGGCAGGAGGTTCATGTCGCGCGACGCGTAATTTGAGCCAATGTCGCCGGTCACGAGCACCACCTGCACCGGCTTGGTGGCTCGTACTCGCGCTCCTTGGAGGATATCGGGGACCAGGGTGGCGCCGCCCTCTTGAAGGGTGACCGTAGTCTCGTAGGTTCCGTCGGCGTTAGCATCGATCTGGACGGTTGTATTGTTCTGGGAGGCCATAATAGACAGCGCGCTGTACTCGAACATCGCTCCCGCGTTGCCCGTGTTCGTGCCCACCGGCGACTCGTAGGCCGTGCCCCATTCCGACGTGGAGTACATCTCGTGGGCAAAAGCGTTCAGAGTGCCGGAACCGCTGGCCCAGGTGGCACGGGCCATGGCAATTGAGCTGCTGGCGCCGACCTTGTCCTTGCCGTCGAAAAGGACCGGCAGTGAGCAATTCCAGTCGATCCGCACGTCGTCAACGGTCCAGTATTCGTAAGATTCCAGCTCGTCCAGCAAGACGAACCGGACGCGGGTATCCGCCGAGGCATAGCCTGGTATGGCGTAGCTCTTCGCTCCAACGTCAGCGGACGTGTCATACGTGTCCAGTGCGGTGTAGCTGTCCCCGTTGTCCGAAGAGATCTGCAGCTGGAGGCGGTCCCCGTTGGCGTCGATGCCGTTTTGCCCCAGGTTGAAGCTGAGGGTGGCGCATCCGCCACCCGTGGAGAGGTCCACTCCGCGGTCGATGCTGTCGCCAGCTTCGGCACCGGTGGTGGACCGGAAACGCAGCGTGCCGGAAGTGATGTAAATAGACCCACCAGTGGGTTCCCCATCATCATTCGTTTCCACCCAGTTGGACGACCAGGGGGTGTTGCCGTTGTTGTTGTTGTAGGCGGCTGTTCCAAACTGGTCGAGCACGTAGGACTGCGGACTGACTGCCCTGGGCACGGGAACCGCATTGTACGGGATGATGACGTCGCCCGCTTGGAGCACGTCATTGGCATCAGTCGGGGTCACGGCCACGCCAGCGATGTTGGGCGCGCAGCCGTCAGCAGCTTTGCCATTGCCCCAGATCTGCACGCCATCGGGATTGGCGGCGCTGTAGATCTCGGCGCCGGTGGGATTGGCGATGTCCGAGGCGTAGCCGTCCTCCCACTGGTCGTAGTACACGTACGTGCCGTCAACTGCGACGGCGATGGAGAAGTATGTGTACATGGGGCTACTGGCATCATCGTTGATGGCGTCCAAAACCGTAAACCCGTCGGCCTCGGGCAGGGTGACATAGAACACCTGCACCGGTGCCGGGTTGGCGGCCACTGCCGGCCCGGGCCCCGTGGTCAACGGCACCAGCGCTACCAGCGCCAGTGCCACCCCTATGAGCAATGCGGGACCCAGCCTGGAAAATACGGACCTACGATTCGAGGACGTGAAGATACCCATCTCCCTCCGCCTTTCCGCCCGTTTATGGGCGTGACCAGATAGTGGTACTGCGCCTAAGCTTCCTCCGGGCACCCCCTCGTGCCCATCCCCCAGGAAAAAACAACAAACCGACCCTTCGAAGGGTCGGTTTCACTACTGGCTCCCCGGCCGCCCCAGTGACCATTGCGGGCGGCGGATCAACGCTCCCCTCTCTGTATGCCCAGCTGCAGGTGGGTGAGAGCCGGGACCTCTGCTATGCGGTTCTATTAAGTTACAGTAATAGCATGAATCAATAGGCCCTGTCAAGAGGTCTGCGATATACACATGCTCCAAACGTGAGCGATGTACTCGACTGGGATTTGCCCTTCTCGGCCCATTGCCTGCCAGCGTCCCCCTCATGGCCGGCAGGCCCTCCGGGCCACCGCGTTTACCTTGACCGGGCCCAGCAGCGAATGCTAACATCAGGAACGGGTTTTCTGTACAGAGAGGAGCATGCTCAGCGTGGACTGGAAAGAGGAATACAATAAGAGGTTGGTTTCGGCGGAGGATGCCGTACAGGCGGTCAAGTCAAACGACTATGTCGTCTTCGCCCAGCCGGAGGCCCCGGCCCTGGCCCTGGCCCTGGTCAGCCGGGTAGGGGACATCAGCGGCATCCGGATCATGGGCGGCGGAGGCAGCGACTTACCTATATATGATGCCGGCTGGTACGACAGCTTCCCGGATGCCTTCTCCCTGGAGACATCCTATGTCCTGCCCCTCATCCGCGACCTCATCGCCCAGAAGAAATCCGACTTCATTGTCAGCGGCCTGGCCGGCGTGCCCGACATCGGCGCCGGCATGCCCAAGCCCATCGATGTGTTCATGGTCCAGATCTCTCCCCCGGACGAGCACGGGTTCTGCAGCTTCGGCAACTCCCTGTGGATGAAGAAGGAGTGGGCCCGGTCGGCCAAGATCGTCATGGGCGAGGTCAACAAGAATATCATCCGCACCTACGGCGACAACTACATCCACGTCTCCGAGATCGACTACTTCATTGAGCACACCCCCAGTGGCAAGGTGCCCGGCGGCACCGACATCCTGGGCCGCAAGACCACCGGGCCCGGGGAGCTGGAGAAGACCGTGGCCGGCTACGTGGGCACCATCGTCAAGGACGGCGACTGCCTGGAGATAGGCGTCGGCGGCACGGCCGAGTGGGTGGCCCAGTTCGGCGGCCTGGAGACCAAGCATGAGCTGGGATGGCACTCCGAGAACACCGTGCGCGGCATCGGCACCCTGGTCATGAACGGCGTCATGACCGGCAGCCGCAAGGCCATCAACATCGGCAAGTGCGTGGCCACCGCGGTCGGCGGAGGGTCCAAGGAGGAGATGGACTTCATCGCCAACAACCCCATCTTCGAGGTGTACTCCTCGTCCTACGCCCTGAACCCCAAGATCATCTGCCAGAACGACAACGTGGTGGCCATCAACAGCGCCATCGCCATTGACCTCACCGGGCAGATCGCCGCCGAGTCCGTGGGCACGGTCATGACCAGCGGGTCGGGGGGTCAGCTCTCCTTCGCCATAGGCGCCTACCTGTCAAGGGGCGGTCGCAGCGTGGTGGCCATCCCATCCACAGCCAAGGGCGGGCAGCTCTCCCGCATCATCCCCATGCTCGAGCCCGGCACGGTGGTGAGCACGCCGCGCACCCTGGCGGACCACGTGGTGACGGAGTACGGCATCGCCCGCCTCAAGGGCAAGACCCAGAGGGAGAGGGCCCTGGAGCTGATCGCCGTGGCCCACCCCGATTTCCGGGCCGAGCTCAAGAAAGAAGCGGAAAGGCTGTACTGGCCCTGATGAGCACCCGGATCGTGGTCACCGGCCTGGGGACGATCTGCCCCCTTGGCTCGGACGTCCCGCAGACCTGGGACGCCCTGCTGAGCGGCCGGTCGGGATGCGGCCCCATCACCCTCTTCGATGCGGCCTCTTTCGAGACCCGGATCGCCGCCGAGGTGAAGGGCTTTGACCCCTCGCAGCACTTCGAGCACCGGGAAGCCCGGCGCATGGACCGCTACACCCAGTTTGCCACCGTGGCCAGCCTTCAGGCAGTGAAGCAGGCCAACCTGGACTGCGAGAAGGAGGGCACCAATGTCGGCGTGCTGATCGGGAGCGGCATCGGCGGCATAACCACCCTGTCGGCCCAAATGGCCACCCTGGCCGAGAAGGGGCCCCGGCGCATCAGCCCGCTGCTGGTTCCCATGATGATCGCGGACGCCGCCGCCGGGCACGTCTCCATCATGCTGGGGGCCAAGGGCATGAACTTCTGCGCCACCTCGGCCTGCTCCAGCGGCGCCGATGCCGTCGGGGAGGCCTGCGAGATCATCCGCCGCGGCGACGCCCAGGCCATGATCGCCGGCGGGGCCGAGGCGCCCATCACCGCCATATCCATCGCCGGCTTCAACGCTGCCGGGGCGCTCTCGGTGCACAACGATGAGCCGCATAAGGCCTCCCGCCCCTTCGACGCCCAGCGCGACGGCTTCGTCATGGGGGAAGGCGCGGCGGTCCTGGTGCTGGAGAGCCTGGAGCACGCTCTGGCTCGAGACGCGCACATACTGGCCGAGCTGGCGGCCTACGGGGCCACCTCCGATGCCTTCCACATCACCCAGCCGGCCCAGGACGGCGAGGGCGGGGCCAAGGCCATGCAGATGGCCCTGCGCAAGGCCGCGATGAGCCCGGCGGACGTCGACTACATCAACGCCCACGGCACGTCCACGGCCATGAACGACAAGTGCGAGACCATGGCCATCAAGTCGGTCTTCGGCGAGCAGGCCTACCGCATCCCGGTGAGCTCCACCAAGTCCATGATGGGGCATCTCATCGGGGCCGCCGGCGCCATTGAGGCCATCGTCTGCGTCCTGGCCATACAGAACGGGGTTGTGCCGCCCACCATCAACCTGGAAAACCGCGACCCGGAATGCGACCTGGACTACGTACCCAACACTCCGCGGCAGCACAAGGTCAGGGCCGCCATGTCCAACTCCTTTGGATTTGGCGGGCACAACTCCGTGCTCTTGTTCAAACAGTACGCGGGCTAGGACGGTCAGGCTAGTGAACCACCGGCGCTGGAGGGTACTTCCCTCCCCCCCGCCCGGCTTTCTGCAGGGGATGGGGAATCCCCCCCTGGTCAATCAGTTGCTCTTCAACCGCGGCATCACTGATCAGGCCGCGGCGGAATCCTTCCTGGCCATCGGCCCGGACCTGGGCCACGACCCTGCCCTGCTGACCGACATTGACCTGGCGGTGGCCCGCATCCAGCGAGCGCTGGCGGCTGGGGAGAAGATCGGGGTCTACGGCGATTTCGACGCTGATGGCATCTGCGGGACGGCGGTCCTGGTGGAGGGCCTGTCCCGCCTGGGCGGGCGGATGGTTTCCTATTTCCCGCACCGGGTCCAGGAAGGTTACGGGCTCAACGCCGATTCACTCGATTCCCTGCAGGCTCAGGGCGTCTCTCTGATCATCACGGTGGACTGCGGCATCAGCAACACCGATGAGGTGGCTTACGCCCGGGGCCACGGGCTGGATGTCATCATCACCGATCATCACAACGTCATGTCCCGGCTGCCGCCGGCCCTGGCGGTGGTCAACGCCAAGCGGGACGACTCCTCCTATCCCTTCACCCAGCTGGCGGGAGCCGGGGTGGCCTACAAGCTGCTGCAGGCGGTCTGCCGGGCGCAGGGAGGCGAGCACGGCCTGGAGGAGATGCTGGACCTGGTGGCCATCGCCACCGTGGCCGACAAGGTGCCCCTCCTGGACGAGAACCGCTACCTGGTGCAGAAGGGGCTGCAGGTCCTGAGGCGCACCCGCCGGCCCGGGCTGCAGGCCATGATACAGACCTGCCGGCTGTCGCCACAGCATGTGGATACGGAGGCCATATCCTGGACCATAGGCCCGCGGCTGAACGCTCCGGGGAGGCTGGACCACGCCATTACCAGCTACCGGCTGATCATGTCCGCCTCCGTTGACGAGGCCCGCCCGCTGGCGCAGCTGCTGGACGAGAAGAACCAGGAGAGGCAGAAGCTGACCGAGGAGTTCCTGGGTAAGGCCAGGGAGCAGCTGGGGCCGGAGGGCACGCAGAGGCCGGCCCTGGTGGTCGGCGGCGAGGACTACCCTTCGGGCATAGCCGGGCTCATCGCGGGACGGCTGGCGGAGCAGTTCTACCGGCCGTCCTTCGTCTATGAGCTGAAGGAGAGCAGCGCCTCCGGCAGCGCCCGCAGCATCCCCGAGTTCGATGTGGTCGGCGCCCTCGGGCAGTGCCGCGACCTGCTGCAGCGGTTCGGCGGCCACCCCAGCGCCGCCGGGTTCGGCCTGCCCCGGGAGAACCTGGAGGCCTTCGAGGACCGGCTGCTGGAGATAGCCGCCAGACAGCTGGCCGGGGTGGACCTGCGGCCTCACCTGAACGTGGACGTGGCCATGCCCCTGTCGAGCATCGGGGGCAAGACCTACCGGCAGATGGAGAGGTTCGCCCCCTTCGGCCAGGAGAACCCCGTCCCGGTCCTGCTGTCCCGCCGGGCGGCGGTGGTCGAGTGCCGACCCATCGGCGCCACCTCGCAGCACCTCAGGCTCAGGCTGAGGGACGGGAGGATCACCTGGAAGGCCATCGGCTTCGATCTGGGGCCCCTGGCCTCGGAGATCGCCCCCGAGATCGACGTGGTCTACAACCTGGTCGTGGACCGGTGGAACGGCGAGGAGACCCTGGGCCTCAACGTCCTGGACTTTGCCCCGTCCATGTGACAGGACGCACCGGCCTACGGCTGCGGCGCCGGCTCGGCCGGCTGTGGCGGCGGCTCGGGCTCGGGCTTCACCAGGCGCGTCTTGCGCACAATGAGCATCACCACGGCAAAGACGAAGATGCCTATGGAGATGACGTGCGACTGGTGCAGCGGCCCGCCCCACACCAGGGCCTCCGCCCGGTACCAGCTGATGATGAACCTTCCCACGCCATATAGGGCCAGGCTCACCAGGAAGAGGCTCCCATCGGGCGCCAGCCGCTTCCAGAGGCGCCACAGGATCACCAGCATCACCACATTCCACAGGATCTCGTAGACTGGCGCCGGGTGCGTGGCCTCGAGCAGGGGTGTGTACCCCATGGAGAGCTCGTGGGTGTAGACCAGGCCCCAGGGCAGCGTGGTCACCGCCCCCACTGCGTCGCCGTTGAGCGTGCAGCCGATGCGGCCGATCGACAGGCCGGCGAAGATGCCGGGGGCCGCCGCGTCGGCGAACTTCCCCAGCGAGAACTTGGCGATGCGCGAGTAGACCGCCACGGCCAGGGTCCCTCCGATCAGGCACCCGTACCAGCCCAGGCCGCCTTCCTGCACCGCCAGTATCTTCCCCGGGTTGTGGCTGTAGTACTCGGCCCAGTTGTCGATCACGTTGGTCACCCGCGCGCCGATGAAGCCGAAGATCACCGCCCACAGGGCGGCGCTGAAGGTAATGTCGTCCTTGATGCCCACCCTCCGGGCCAGCCACACCGTCACCCCCACCCCCACGCACGTGCCGATGAACATGAGCACGCCGTGCCAGCCGACGTCGAGGGAGCCTATGGACACTATGGTGGGATCAAGGTTGATATTCATGAGGCTATCCTCCTATGACATGACGGCTTCGACAAATGACTGCGGGTCGAATGGCGCCAGGTCCTCCACCGTCTCCCCCGTGCCGATGAAGCGCACCGGGATCTTGAGCTGGTCGCAGATGGCCAGCACGATGCCGCCCTTGGCCGTGCTGTCCAGCTTGGTCAGGATGATGCCGGTGATGCCCACGGCCTCGGTGAAGTACTTGGCCTGGCTCACCCCGTTCTGGCCGGTGTTGGCGTCCAGCACCAGCAGCGTCTCGTGCGGGGCGGAGGGATCCACCCTCTGCACCACCCGCCTGATCTTCTTCAGCTCCTCCATCAGGTTGAACTTGGTCTGCAGCCGGCCCGCGGTGTCCACGATGACCACCTCGGTGCCCCGGGTCCTGGCCGCCTGGACGGCGTCGAACACCACCGCCCCCGGATCAGCCCCCGGCTGATGGGCGATGACCTCGACCCCTATCTCGTCCCCCCACCACTTGAGCTGGTCTATGGCCGCCGCCCGGAACGTGTCACCGGCCGCCAGCATGACCTTGCTGCCGTCTCTCTTGAAGGTGTAGCCCAGCTTGGCGATGCTGGTGGTCTTTCCGGATCCGTTGACGCCCACCACCAGGATGATGCGGGGCGCGGCGGCCGGCGCGGCCCCGCTGCCGTTGACCCGCAGCATGGAGGTCATCTCCTCCATGAGCACCGCCCGGACCTGCTGGCCGTCGCTTATCTTCTGCTTGTTGACCCGCTCCCTGACGCGGGTGATCAGCTTGTCCGTGGTCTCCACGCCGGTGTCAGCGGCAATCAGCAGCTCCTCCAGCTCCTCCCACAGGCCCTTGTCGATGGTCTGGCGGTCGAAGAGGCTGCTGATCTTGCCGAACCAGGTCTCTTTGGTTCGCTTGAGCGCCTGCTCGGTCTTCTTCTTGAAGGCATCGAAAAGCCCCACGTTGCCCCCTGTCGTCAGACATGTTAGCACGAGCCCGGAGCACGGTCAAAGCCGTTGCAGCGTGCCAGGCGGCAGCAGCCCAGCCCGCCCGGTCCCGGGGCCGCCCGGTGTCCCCCGGCGCTCCCCGGCTAAGCCGTGTCCAGCACCGGAGTCTGCGCCTCGCACTTCTCTTCGATGGCGGCCTGCGCCGCCACCAGCCTGGCGACCGGTATCCGGAAGGCGCTGCAGCTGACGTAGTCGATGCCGATCACGTGGAAGTAGCGGATGGAACGGGCCTCGCCCCCGTGCTCGCCGCAGACCCCGATCTGGATCCCCTTCTTGTTCCGCCGGGCCCACATGATGGCGGTCTCCATCAGCCGGCCAACGCCCTTCACGTCCACGATCTCAAAGGGGTTGTCCTGCAGGATGCCCAGCCCGAGGTAGGTGGCCAGGAACTTCTTCTCGGCGTCCTCGCGGCTGAAGGAGTACACGGCCTGGGTCAGGTCGTTGGTGCCGAAGGAGAAGAAGTCCGCCTCGTGGGCCAGCTTGCCGGCCCGCATGCAGGCCCGGACCGTCTCCATCATCACGCCCACCTTCAACCCCGCGGCCTTGACGTGCTTCTTCACCCAGAGCAGCTCCTGCACCGTGATCACCTGCGGGATCATCACCGAGACATCCACCTTCATCTTGCCCTCCAGGGCGGCTTTGGCCTGAACGATGGCCTCCACCTGCATCCGGTAGATCTCGGGGTTGGTGACCCCCAGGCGCACCCCCCGGTGCCCGATCATGGGATTCACCTCCCGCAGCTCGCGTACCATTTCCTGGACGCTGGGGGCACTCGATTCGCTCTCCGACGGCAGGAACTCATGAAGCGGCAGGTCCAGCAGCCGGATGATGATGGGCAGCCCGTCCAGCTCACGGAATATGGCCTCGAAGTCCTCCACCTGGTAGCGGCGCAGTATCTCCAGCGACGCCATCCTCTCGCCCTCCGTCCGGGCCATGATGTACTCCCGGATGGCGGACAGGCGCTCCGGGGCATTGAACTGGCGCTCCGTGCGGCACAGGCCGATGCCCTCGCAGCCAAAGGCCTTGGCGGTGCGGATCATCTCCGCCGTGTCGGCGTTGGCCCGCACGCCCAGGCGGCGATGGGTGTCGGCCCAGCAGAGGAGCTCATTCAGCTCCGGGGTCACCTCCACCTCCTCCAGCGGAAGGGCCCCCAGGTAGACCGTGCCGCTGGTGCCATCGATAGTGATCTCCATGCCCTTGGTGACTACCTGGCTGTTGACCTCGAAGCGCTCCGCCTTGAGATCGATCTTGATGGTCTCGGCCCCGCAGATACAGGGCTTGCCCATGGCCCTGGTGACTATGGCGGCGTGCGAGGTCAGACCGCCCCGGGATGTGAGGACGCCGTCCGACGCGGCGATGCCCTGGATGTCGTCCGGGCTGGTCTCCGGCCGGACCAGGATGACCTTCTCGCTCTTCTCCGCCAGCCGCATGGCCTCCGTGGGATGAAAGACCACCTTGCCCGAGGCCGCCCCGGGGGCGGCGTTGAGGCCGTGGGCCAGGGGCTCATGCTTGTTGGTGGACTTGATGCGCTTGTGCAGCAGCGCCTTGAGCTCCTCCGGCTTCACCCGCCGCAGCGCATCCTCCTGCGAGATCAGGTTCTCCTTGGCCATGTCCACCGCTATCCTCACCGCCGCCTGGCCGCTGCGCTTCCCGGCCCTGGTCTGCAGGATATACAGGGTCCCGGACTCGATGGTGAACTCCACGTCCTGCATGTCCTTGAAGTGCTCCTCCAGCTTGCGGGCCACGCCCTGCAGCTCGGAGTACATCTCGGGCATGGCTTCCTGCAGCTCGCTGATGGGAGCCGGGGTCCGGACCCCGGAGACGAGGTCCTCTCCCTGCGCCCGGCCGATGTACTCCCCGAACAGCTCTGGGTCCCCGGTGCTGGCATTGCGGGTGAAAACCACGCCGGTCCCGGAGCGGTCATCCACGTCGCCCATGACCATGGCCTGGACGATAGCGGCCGTGCCTATGTCCCGGGGTATGCGGTTCAGCCGCCGGTACTCAACGGCCCGCAGGTTGTCCCACGAGCCGAAGATCTTCTTGATGGCGGAGATCATGTGCTGCTTGCTGCGGATGTTGAGCATGGTGTCCATCATCCCGGGCATGGACACCGGGGCGGACGACCGGACGGACACCATCAGCCCGCCACCCATCTTCTTTCCGGCGGCCTGCTCCAGCCAGCGCAGGCCCTCCTCGATATCCTCGATGGGCAGGCGGCCGCTGCGCCGGTATTCGGCGTAGGCCTCTATCGACAGCACGAACCCGGGGGGCACCCGCAGCCCGATCTTGGTCATGGTGACCAGGTTGGCCCCCTTGTTGCCCAGAAGCATCTTGTCTTCACAATCGTCGGTGAACTTGTAGACCGCAGCCACCATAGCACCTCCACCTGGGAATACCCCACATGATATCGATGCCCGTTCGATACTGTCAATAGGTGCATCCGAGAGCGAGAAGCTGGGTTGGGAACGATGGGCTGATGCGATGTAATGTACATTAAGGACGGTCAGGCCATTGAGACCGAAGCTCGAGAGGAGAGGCGCCGGCCGGTCACCTTGCCCGGGCCTGGCCCTCTTCCACGCCGGCGAGGTTGCCGATGAGGTTCACCAGGGACGATCCCTCCGGCACCAGCACCTTGGAGTTCTTCTCCAGGGCCGCCTGAGCGGTCTCCAGCTTCTTCAGCAGCTGGGCATTGCCCACGAAGTACTTCTCCGCGGCTTCATTCACCAGCCTGATGGCTTCCGCCTTGCCCTCCGCCTCAAGTATGGTGGCCTGCTTTACGCCTTCAGCCTGCTTGATGGCCGCCCTTCTCTGTCCGTCGGCCTGGGTCTCTGTAGCGGTGGCGAAGTCCACGGCGGCTATCTTCTCGTTCTCCGCCTTCACCACCTTGTTCATGGTCTCCTGAACGTCCTTGGGAGGGTCGATCTCCTTCAGCTCCGTGCGGACGATGTCTATGCCCCACCGTGCCGTCTCCACCCTAAGGGTCTCCAGCAGCTGGGTGTTGATGGTGTTCCTCTCGCTGTTAGCCACTTTGAGGTCCAGCGTGCCGATGATGTTGCGCAGGGTGGTGCGGGCGAGGGCCACTATCTGGATCTGGTGGTTATTCACGTTGTATTGAGAGGCCTTGACGCTGTCCTCATCCATCTTGACCTTGAAGTACACCTGGGCGTCCACCCTGGCATTCAGCCTGTCCCGGGTGATGATCTCCTGGGCCTGGGCATCCACCATCTGCTCGGTGATATTGACCCTGACCACCCTGTCCACGATGGGGATCCTGACATGCAGTCCGGGCTGGTAGAACCTGTTGTAGTTGCCGAACCTCTCTACCAGACCCCTCTCCGTTGGCCTCAGTGTCACGAAAGGATTCAGGAACATCGTTCACCTCCGCTCTGCATTGGGGCCATCATCCCCGCCACCTCCGCTTTCCCCTGCGGATCATCTGTCGTGGCTTTCGCTTAGGACGATAGCATCAGCCAACATAGAGTGTCAACCTAACCATCCCGAACCTCGGGAGGCGGCCGGCCCAGAACCATGGAGAGCGCCCCGGAAGGCCATATGGTTGAGCCGCCGAATCGGCTCGGGTAAAATGAAGTGTCTCGCGGGCCGGTAGCTCAGTGGAAGAGCACCTGACTTTTAATCAGGGTGTCGCGGGTTCGAATCCCGCCCGGCTCACCAAGATCACCTTCCTCACGGATTCTACTGCTGAGGCGGACCCCTTTTGGCCCCTTCCTTCGGCAATTGTCCTAGTGTGAGGCAAGATCGTCTACACAGACTGTGCCGGGGATTTCGGCAAGAAAAGTCTCGCCGCCGCCTGATACCATAGGTCAGATGTTACCCCTGCGCCATCCCACTTCGGTTCGGAGAGGACCACGGTTTGACTTTGTCGGAGGCTCGGCGGTACGATTCATGGCGAAGCGCCGCAGGACGATCTATGAAGTGTCTCACTTGCCACCAAGAGATGGTGGAGAAGCTGGAACAGACCAGAAGGGGACCGGTTTATTACGATGTCTGTGAGGCTTGTGGCGGCATGTGGTTCGACTTTGGCGAGTTGGACGCGATGGTCTTCCAACTGTACCAGAGTGTGGAGGCCTCGTCCCGCGACAAGGCAGACAACGTCTCGGAACCCGTGAGGCAGTGTCCGAGGTGTGAGAATCAGCCTCTGCTCAAGGTCTTCTTTCTCCGCTTCAGCAATATCCTCCTTGACTACTGCGAGAACTGCTATGGCTTCTGGCTGGACCGTGGGGAACTGAGACGGATAAACAAGGAGTTGGCCGACCTGAAGAAGCAAGGCGGCGGTGACACTCGTGGCCTACTTCCTCCAGGGTCCCCGGGTTTCTTTGATCTCTTCTTGGGTTTCTTTGATCACAGGTAGTTCGGCAGTAGCCGACACCGACAGAATCTGACCCGCGACAGCCACCTTGCTGCAATAGGACTTGTCCAGCTTGGTCAACTCGGCAAGCTGGGAAACCGTCAGTTTGTGGATAATTCTGATCACACTGGAGGGACTTTTAATCAGGGTGTCGCGGGTTCGAATCCCGCCCGGCTCATTTCCCTTCCAGGCAACTTCTCTGCGCCAGTCCCCCGCACATGAGCCACCTACGCCACCTTGAGGATATAGATGTTGTACTTCCCCTCATCCGCTGGCGCCGCTTCCCCAATGCCCGGGTCCTCTTCATCCGGCGGCCCGGGAGGTATCCACCCTCCAACGGCCAGCCTGGTTCCGTCAGGCGACCAGCTCAGGCTTTGCTCGAATACTGACTCGCCATTCTCGGTGAGCCGGACCACGTTCTGGCCGTCGCTGTCCATCACCAACACGTCGTAGACGTCATCGCGCACGGAAACGAAGGCGATTCTGCTGCCGTCCGGAGACCATACGGGTGTGCGCTCAGGGAAGGCATCCTCTGTCAGCCGGATCACGTCGCTGCCGTCGGCATCCATGACGTAGATGTCAGACATCCCATCCCGGTTGGACACGAAGACAATCCTGCCATCGGGGGACCAGGAAGGGTCCTGGTTACTCGTGCCATCCGGGGTGAGCTGGACCGGCTCGCCCCCCTCGGCATCCACGACCATGATCGGGCAAGTGGAGTCGATGTGGAGGATCCTGGCAAAGAGGGTCTTCGTTCCCTCCGGTGAGAACGACGGACTATCCACGGCCGAGGAATACAGCAAATCGTCGAGATTGTCGGACACCACGTATCTGCAATCACCCTGCAGATCCACGACGCCTATGCCGCCGAGCATGCTGCAGAACAGGATCTCGCCCGCGGGCGACCACGAGATGCCAGACAGGTACTCGCCCGACATCTCGGCTACCTGAACCCGATTGCCACCATCCGGGTCCATCACCCAGATACCATGAGAAGTGACCGGCTCTCCTGAAGCGTAGATCTCGTACGTCGGGCGGGAGAAGAAGGCAATCAGGCTGCCGTCCGGAGACCATGCTGGAAGGCCGTCTATCGTCGATGCGCCGCGCGTGAGATTGACCATCTGGGGCCCGCCGCCGGAGCAGGAAATCACCAGGCACGCCAGTATGATGGCGCTGACAGGAGCCAGTCGTCTGAGCATCACTCCCTCCGATCACAGCCCGTACTTGGCTTCTCAGGACAGGATACCACATGACGGCTCAGGAGTTGGCGAAGCAGGCCGGCATGGCGGACTCCACGCTCTACCATGTGGAGAGAGGAGACTGGCTACCTTCGCTGAGGACCGTCAAGAGACTGTCCAAGATCCTCGGCGCGCCGGGGATCCGGGTCATGCCGCGCCTCCGAATCCGGCGGCCTGGCCCGGCTGCAGCTCAACCTCGTCCCCGCCGCAGGCCAGAGAGAGGGTGCGCCCGCTGCCCAGCCAGCGCCGGTCCTCGGTGTCGAAGAGCGCCGCCCAGGCTGCCCCAGGGCCCGACGGGAAAGGCAGGCGGGCCGCGGCCTCACCGTAGTTGGCCAGGAGGAGGTACCGCGACGCTGCGCTGGCCCAGGTCACCGACAGGGCGTTTCCGGCAACGTGAGCGCTCACCCGGGAGGGCCCGCTGGCGTCCATCCTCATCGTCCGCCGCAGCCGGATCAGCTCCCGGTGGAAAGCCAGCAGCACCTCATCCCCGGGCGTCCGTGGCCCGGTGAGCCTGGCCGAGGCAAAGGTGGCGGCATCCTGCGGGTCCGGCACGTTTTGGCCGCTCATGGAGAGCTCCGCCTTCCGGCCTTCCCTCACGGCCCGGACCAGCCCCTCGTCGGCCAGGTCCACGAAGTAGGGGAAGGGGGCCTGCTCGTTGTACTCCTGGCCCATGAAGAGAAGTGGCGTGAACGGCGAGAACAGCACGCTGGCCGCCAGCAGCTTCTGCTTCTCCGGCGGGATGAGGCCCCCTATGCGGTCCCCCGAGGGCCGGTTGCCCACCTGGTCATGGTTCTGGCCGCAAACCACGAAGGCGCTGGTGCTCACCTCTCCGGCGCTGGCCCCCCGCCTGCGCTGGAAGAAGCCGGAGTACTCCCCGGCGTACACGAAGCCGCGGGCGAAAGCGCGCCCCAGGTCGCCGGCTCCGTTGAAGTCGGCGTAGTAGCCGTCCCTCTCGCCGGTGAGCGCCACGTGCAGCGCGTGATGGAAGTCATCGTTCCACACCCCATCCAGGCCCATCCCGCCTTCGGCCGTGGGCCGGACCAGCCGGGGCTCATTCAGGTTGTTCTCGGCGATGAGGCACACCTGCCTTCCGACGGCGCGGGCCTCCGCCTGGACGGCCAGGAACAGCTCCCTGAGGAAGGGCTGGGGGGACATGTCCAGGATGGCATGGGTGGCGTCCAGCCGCAGCCCGTCGATGTGGAAGTCGCGGATCCAGCCGATGGCGTTCTCGATGAAGAAGCGCCGCACCTCGTCGCTCCCGGGGCCGTCGAAGTTGATGCCGGCGCCCCAGGGCGTGCGGTGCTCGCTGGAGAAGTAGGGGCCGAAATCGCCGGCGTAGTTCCCCTCCGGCCCGAGGTGGTTGTAGACGACGTCCAGTATGACCGCCATCCGGCGCCCGTGGCAGGCATCCACGAAGGCCATCAGGTCCCGGGGCCGGCCATAGGTGTGGTGGACGGCGAAGGGGAACACCACGTCGTATCCCCAGTTGCGCTTCCCCGGGAACTGGCCCACCGGCATCAACTCGACGGCGGTTATTCCCAGGTCTGACAGGTAGTCCAATCGTTCCCCCGCAGCCTGGAAGGTCCCGCCGGCGGTGAATGACCCCGTGTGCAGCTCGTATATGATGTGCTCGGCCAGTGGGATCCCCTTCCAGGAAGCGTCCGTCCACTCGAAGTCCGGACTGCAAACCTGGGACGGCCCGAAGACGCCCTCCGGCTGGAAACGGCTGGCCGGATCGGGCCTTTCCGGGGCGCCATCCAGGCGGTATCGGTAGGTTGCCCCTTCGGGCAATGCCGGCACGGCGGTGCGCCAGTAGCCCCTCTCCAGGCGCTCGGGCGCGAGACGCCTCTCTGTCGGAGACAGGATGTGCAGCTCAACCCCGCGCGCCTTCGGCGCCCACACCAGGAACTCCGTGACCTCACGGGTCCATCTGCACCCCAGCGTGCCGATCACCGCCGCACCTGCCGCCGCCGGGCGCCTAGGTGTTGCTGCTGCCGCCGGAACCCAGGTTCTTTATCCAGCTGTCCAGCTCCCGGCCCGCCGTGTCCCGGCCGCCCAGGCCGAAGGCGATGGCGAAGGCTACCGCCACCGCACCCACGATGGCGCCGAAGCCGATGATCACTACCTGGTTGGCGAAGCCCATGGCCCGCAGGCCCATGGCGACGGCGAAGACCATAATGGCCACCTGGGCCACCATGGCCAGCACGCTGGCTGACGGCCGGCTGGAAACCCGGATCGCCCTTCCGACGAGCAGGGCCAGGAATATGCCTACTCCGATCACTATCGTGCCCCAGAGGACCTGGGCCAGGAATGTGATGAGCCCGCCCATCAGCACGGTGAAGCTCTCGAACTGGAGCAACTGGGCGGCCGCCAGTATGCCGATGAGGACTACGGCCACCATGATGGCGTACCGCACCACCCTGGCCGGAGTCAGCTGCCCCTCAACAGGCTCGGCTTTGGCCAGGCCCAGGGTTACCAGCACCCGGTTGAAGCCGGCCCTGATAAGCAGCGCCTCAGCCGCCCTGGCCAGCAGTCCGGCCAGAACGAAGGCGATTACCAGGACTATTATGGCCGCGAAGATGTTGGGCAGAGCCTCAAGGATCTTCTCGAACATGCTCTCGACGGGTCCCAGTATCCCCTGCAGGTTCAGGATGCCGATCATGATGGGAATGAAGAAGATCCAGAACAGCCAGAAGACCGCGGTGGCCACGCCGTTGGCCACCGGGCGGTTCTGCGGTGACTTGACCAGGTTCTGCTGCGACAGCCGCTCATCCACCTTCGCCGCAGTGAGGGCCTTGCGCACCGCCCAGCGCAGCACCCGGGCTATGATCCAGAAGGCGATGAAAAGCAGAATGAGCGCCAGAATGCGGGGAAGATAGTCGAAGATGATGCTTACGAAGTTCCTGAAAGGGTCCGTGATGGTGCTCCAGGTCAATCCGCCGTTGTCCATGACCAGCCTCCTCCCGTGTTTTCCCCTCCCGCTATCTTCTCTCCGGTGGCGCAGCGCCCGCAGTCACGCGTTGAGACTGCCGCCTGCGTCTTCGATTGCCATTCGCAGGCTGGACGTCTTCTCTCCTGGGACGCAGCCCGCACTGCCATGGAGAAGATGCTTTCCCCTACCCGATACGATGTCGCCTCATCGATCAATTTGAGGTTATGCCGGGCGGCCCGGCCCCCGGAATAGGTAAAAGTACCCGTCGGCTGGTTGTGGAAACAGACTAGCCGGCCCCCGCCCCGGGCCGGCGCGGCCGTTACGTACTTGCCGTCATGGCCGAACAGGTACCGATACCGATGGAGCCCGGTGGCGGCCATCCCTCATAACTGTCTTAGGCCTTTTGGAAGGAGGTGCTCAGAATGCATCAGAAATCAGTGTATCGTTGGCTGGTTGGCACGATGATAGCCCTGCTGGTGATGGCTGCGGGCCTGGCCCTGGCCTGCTCCACCGAGCCGGCGAATCCGGTCACCCCCGGGCCGGGGGACATCACGGTGGTCTCCACTGAATCGGTGGGTCACACACATCGGCTGACCGTCAGCGGCGCCGACATCACCACTCCGCCACCGACTGACCGGACGCTGGACACCACCACGGACGTGGGGCATCGACACACCGTGAATCTCACTCCGGGCCACTACCTCGCGCTGCAGGGCAACGGAGAGGTGACGGTCACCAGCAGCGACGTGAACTTCCACACCCACGATTTCACCATCGGCCGGAGCTAGCCGGGCGTGGGACGAACCCGGGCGCTCCACGGCCGCACGGCCGCGAGACCCGGTGATGAGGCGGCGGTGGGGCCCGGCCAGACTAGCGACTATCTCCCGGCCGGGGAACAGCAGGCGCTGGTGGTGGGTCGGGCCCTGATGGCCCATCCGAAGCGGGTGCTGGTTGACAAGGCGTCACTGGGCCTGGCGCCGCTCCTGGTCGGGGAGGTCAGACCCTCAGCGCCTTCTCCGTCTAAGCCACCTCCAGGATATGGATGCCGCCCTCTCCTTCATCGACGGGGTCTTGCTCTCCGGGCACGATGTCCTCATCATCCGGCGGCCCGGGAGGTATCGTGACTGCAACGGCCAGCCTGGTCCCGTCAGGCGACCAGCTCAGGTTGTGCAGGAAAACCGACGGGTCGTTGTTCGTGAGCCTCACTACATTGCCGCCGTCGCTGTCCATCACGTAAACGTCGTCGGCTTCGTTACGAAAGGAAATGAAGGCGATTCTGCTGCCGTCGGGAGACCATGTGGGTCTGCGCTCAAAGAAGGCATCGTCTGTCAACCGGGTCGCGCCGCCGCCGTCGGAATCCATGACGTAGATGTCTCTATTCTCACCACCGCCGGACACGAATACTATCCGGCTGCCGTCGGGGGACCAGGATGGGTCCCCGTTAGTCGTGCAATCCGGGGTGAGCTGGACCGGCTCGCCCCCCTCGGCACCTACCACCGTTATGGGCGTTGTGGGGCAGGTGGAATCGCCGGCGAACATCCTGGCAAAGACGATCTTCGTTCCATCCGGTGAGAACGACGCACTAGCCACGGCCGATGACCACAGCTCATCGTCGAGATTGTCGGACACCACGTATCTGATGTCACCCTGCAGATTCATGACACCTATGCCGCCATACAAGCTGCAGAACAGGATCTCGCCCGCGGGCGACCAGGAAAGGCCAGACAGGTACTCGCCCGACATCTCGGCTACCTGAACCCGATTGCCACCATCCGGGTCCATCACCCAGATACCATGAGAAGTGACCGGCTCTCCTGAAGCGTAGATCTCGTACGTCGGGCGGGAGAAGAAGGCAATCAGGCTGCCGTCCGGAGACCATGCTGGAAGGCCGTCTATCGTCGATGCGCCGCGCGTGAGATTGAGCATCTGCGGCCCGCTGTCGGAGCACGAAATCGCCAGGCACATCAGTATGATGGCGCAGACAGGAGCCAGTCTTCTGAGCATCGCCCCCCCCCGTTCACCGGCGACAATCACCGTCCCCAAAATGATGCTACCCTCGGCACAAGGCTGGCGTCAAGACCCGTCCGCTGGCCCGGCGCGCGCCGGCCAGGAATCCAGGCAGCTCTACGCCGCCAGGCCCCTCTGCCGCAGGTCGCCGGCGACGTCGTCGAGGCCCAGGTCACGGAGCCCGGCCACGGTCTGCAGCCCGGTCTCCTCGTTCCACCGCCGCATGGCGTAGTACGCTCTCCTGGCCCGGGCGAACTGGTCCCGGTCCACCACCTTCCCCCTCATGGATACGGCCTCATCACCCTTCCCCGGAAGTACCATCTCGGGGTTGGTCATGTCGACCTTCAGGGGGGTGGTGTGCCAGGCCTCCGGCAGGCAGTCGTCCTCGACGCCCCGATGGCCCTCCCTCACCAGTATGGCCCGGTTCAGATTGAAGACCGTCTCCCCTGCGCGGTTGAGGCCCTCCTCGTCGATGTCACGGCCGGTGACGGCCGAAAGCAGGCCGCTCTCCAGAGACAGGTCCCCCAGGTGATCGGGGCTGAACTGCGAGTCGAGGACGGGCCAGATGAAGCCGCACACCACGAGGCAGTCGTGGGCAAAGCCCCGGTCCTGCAGCCTCACCGTCGCCCGGGCCATGGCGTCGGCCTGGCCCAGGTCCACCATCTCCTCTGATCCCCAGGAGCGCCGGGCGACACGATGGAAGACCTCGTTGGACACGTAGCTGTCAGGGACTCCCCGGCGCCAGTCCAGCCACCGCAGCACCAGCTGCTTCACCTCGTGGGTGTGCCCCAGCGGGGCCTGGACATCCAGGGCCGCCATCAGCGCCGTGCTGGGGTAGAGCCGGCCTTCAACGACGTTGGTCCAGCCGGCCTTGCACATGAGAGGCGCCAGCAGGCTCCGCGCCTGCGGCCCGACCTGCTCCGCCGCCCGCTCCACCCCTCCCGCCAGCACGTCGCCAAAGCCCTCCCTCAGCGAAATCTTCCGCACCAGCCCCTCGATGAACTCCAGCGATCCCACCTTCGAGACGGGCAGGCCCACCGTCTCCTCTGTCAGAACGCCCTGCCGCACGCAGCTCATCAGCCAGATGATAATGAGGACAATGGCCGTCACATCCAGGCCATAGTCGTCGCACAGCTTGGCAGCCTGGAAGGGGGCCTCGAATCCGGGGCCATAGTGCCTCTCCACCCAGGGATAGTAGAACGAGACCGGCTGGCACATGAATTTGCCCTTGCTGCCGTCCCGTGGCTGGTAGGTCCTCCTGAGGCACTCGCCCATGCAGAGCCAGCAGGGGGCCCTGGCCGTCCCGGGCCCCGTGGCCTCCAGCGGCGCGTTGCCTATCTTGAGAGTGGGATGGCGGGTGAACAGTCGGCGGAACTCCTCCGTGAGGCCCTCCAGCGCCTCGGGGCGGGCCACGCCGGTGCGCTTCCTCGGGCCACGGACCACGATGGCCTTCAGGTTCTTGGAGCCCATGACGGCCGCCATCCCTCCCGACCCTGTCGCATCGTCCGTGGCCGTCACGCAGGCCATGGTGGCCCGGTTCTCTCCGGCGGGGCCGATGGCGGCCACGCTGATGGAGTCGCCCAGCTCCGCCTGCAGGAGCTCCCGTGCCCGAATGGCTCCCTTCCCCCAGAGCCACCCGGCGTCCTTCAAGGTGCACGACGCCTCTTCCACCAGGAGGTAGACCGGCTTCTCCGCCTTTCCCCGGACCAGGACGGCGTCGTAGCCGGCGGACTTCAGCCGGCCGCCCCAGTCGCCGCCAAGGTTGCAGCTGGCCAGGTGCTCCCGGGAGGTTACCGGGGACTTGGCCGACACGCACCACCTCGAGCCGCCGATAATCGGCACCCCCGCCAGCGGTCCGGTGGCGAAAACCAGGCAATTGCCGGGGTCCAGCGCGCCGGTCTCCGGCGCCACGTTGTCCCAGTAGAGGCCATTGGCGATGCCCCGTCCCCCGATGAACCTCCCGGCGTAGTCTGATGTGGGCAGCTCTCCCATCCGTCCCGTGGAGAGATCGACCGTCAGGATCCGTCCGGCATAGCCAAATGCGCTCATGGCATCCTCCTACTAGAATTCTAACCTTTCTCCTCAGGGACTGCACCGGCTCTGGCGGGGGCGTGGTAATATGATGCCGAACAAATCGCACAAGGTGAAAGGAGGCTGAGCTTGAACACCAGGATGTACCTGGCCGCGGAGAAGGACTTCGCCTGCCACAGCGTGGACTTCGAATGGTGGTACGCCGACGGAGTCTTTGACAACGGCTATCACTTCAGCTGCATGGTCTACTTTGGCTCCCCCCTGGGGCACAACCCCAACGCCCGGCTGGTCACCATCACGGTGATCCCTCCCGGAGGGGGCATGAAGGTGGCCATCGTGCACAACCGCCTGGAGGACACCTTCGCCTCCACCTCAGCCTTTGACGTCAAGAGCGGGGAATGCTCCCTGGGCGGCCGGTCCCCGACCTACCGGGTGCGCCTGTGCGGCGATGACATTGCCGGATCGGCCATGAAGGTGGACCTGACCTACAAGCAGGTGGTGCCCGGCGTGCGGCAGCCGCCGGACGGGTGCATCGTGGGGCGGGCCCAGGAGCCGAGGACCGGGGTTTACCTGACCCATGTGCTGCGGCCCCGGTTCGACGTCGCCGGCAAGATCAGGCTGGGAAACGAGGAGATCGCGGTCAAGGGCGTGGGGTACATGGACCACCAGTGGGGCATGGGCAAGCTCATGGACATCATGGGCGGCATCAACTGGGGCCGCCACCACCTGCCCAACTGCACCGTGGCCTACTGGGACGCGTACCTCGGCCCCGCCTTTGGCAACCAGAGGCACAAGCAGCTGTGGGTCTTCCACGGCCGGGAGCTGGTGGAGTACAACCAGCAGGACTTCTACGTGGACGTGCTGGAGGTCAAGCCCCTGGACCTGATGAACCCGCTGTGCGCCATTCACAAGAAGCGGGTGCTGCTGTTCGACGGGGCCACCATCCAGGGCACCATCACCGAGCACATCAGGGAGATCATGATCCCGCCGGGGATTCCGGTCTTCAACTGGTACTACAACGAGCTGCTGGCCGACTGCGAAGCGGACCTGGTGGTTGAAGGGGAGAAGATCAAGGGAGCCCTGCCCTGTCCCAGCATCGTGGAGATGAACGCCAAGAGGTTCGGGGAGGAGACCTTCCCTGAGGTCGGCAGCGACATGATCAAGAGGCGATAGGATTCATGAAGGAGGATTCGGGAACATGGTGATATCGATTCTGGGCTTGCTGGTCCCGCTGCTTCTCATTGCCGGCGTGGTCTACCTGGTGGTGCGGGCCAGGGGCGATCATGGAGCACTCACGGTATTCGATGCTCTGGCCACCTACATCTACACCATCATCGGAGCCAGCATGATCACCATCTCCATCGGGGTGATCCTCTTCATCGACGTGGCGCTGCGAAAAGGCTCACACGGCAGTGACGAGATCGCCCTGGCCTCGGTCCTGGTGGGCACCGGTCTGGTGGTGGGACTGCCGCACCTGCTGGGCAAGGGCCTGGCGGAGAGAAGAGGCCAGAGCACATTCGCCGCTGTCCGGAGGGTGTACCTGTTCTTCATGCTGGGTTTGGCCAGCCTCACCGGCCTGGTATCGCTGCCGCTGGCCATCAACGCCCTGGTCAACCACTACGTGGTGCAGGAGTTCCCTGGCGAGTTCCCCCACGTCGAGATGGCGGTGGCCATAGTGGCGGTGGCACTGTGGGTCTACTACCTTTACCGCGTTGTGCGCGAGACCGCACGCGGGAAAGAGGCGGGCGAAGCAGACGATGGCGGGAAGGGCACTTGAGGATCCCCGGTTCCGGGCCGGCGCAGGCGGGCCGGGGCATGGCCTTTCTCCGGCCTACCAGGGGAGCTCACTCCCGTCGAAGCGCAGGAACTTTCCGGTATCGGCCAGCTTGAACCGGTCCAGGACCTTTCTCATGGCGCGCACGCTCTCCCGGGTGGTCATCCCCGGGCCCATCCTGGTGTTCACTCCGCCGGGGTGCAGGATGAGGACGCCCACACCCAGGGGCTGAAGCTGCTGTGAGAGCCCCTGCATGGCGGCGTTCAGCGCGGCCTTGCTGGACCGATAGTAGTAGCTGTGCGGGCTTTCGATATGGGCAATGCTGCCCATGTGGCTGCTGGTGGCCACCACCAGCCTCTTCCGGCTCCGCTTCACATTGTCTATCAGGGCCTCCGTGACCCTCATGGCCCCCAGTGTGTTCACCTCAAAGGTCCGCATCCACTCCTGGTACCGGAAACAGCCGAACTCCGGCCTCTCCTTCTCCAGGTATATCCCGGCGTTGTTCAGCAGGATGTCGATGGGGCTGTCTCCCATCTCCCAGACGACGGCCCGCATGTCCTCGGCGTTGGTCACGTCCAGGCGATGGATGCTTATCCTGGAGTTGCCCTCAGCGAGCTGGCGGAGTTCCCCGGCCTCCGCCGGGTGACGGCATGAAGCGAAGACCCTCCATCCGTCCTCGGCAAAGCTGCGCACCCATTCCAGGCCGATGCCCCTGTTGCTCCCGGTGACGAACACGCTGGACATTTCACCCCGTTGACGACCAGTCGCTCCCACGGTTAGTATGGGCCGTCCGGGCCAGCCGCCCATCGGTAAACCTACCTGAGGCCCCTTTGTGGATTGGAACTAGATGACCGGGGCCGGCCAGGCCGCAGGCCCTGGACGCCTGTGATAGAATCCTGGTGCCTGACCATGGATTCACCGGTGAGGGCGCGGCGAAGGCCTCGCCACGCCGGGGCGGCCGGCCTTCAGGGCCACATGCCGTGTAGAGTCGGCAGAGGAGAGTGAACATGGGAAACGAGCCCCGTCTCACCGAAGACCTCAAATCCAGAATCGGCAGGCCTACCGAGCCCTCTGTCATCGAGGTGGAGAAGGGCGCCATCCGCCGCTTCGCGCAGGCCGTGGAGGACGGCAACCCGCTCTACTTCGACGAGGAGTACGCCCGGTCCACCCGCTACGGGGGCATCGTCTGCCCTCCCGGCTTCTTCGGCTGGCCGGTCAAGGATGTGGCCTCCGATTGGCTCCCCAACCTGGTGGGCCGGCCGTTCCAGAACGTGCTCAACGCCGGGAATGAGACCGAGTTCCTGCGCCCCATCCGCCCCGGGGACGTCCTGGTGTGCACCTCGAAACTGGCTGACGCCTACGAGAAGAAGGGGGGCGGCGGGACGCTCCTCTTCGTCGTCGTGGAGACTGACTACCGGAACCAGGACGGCGAGGTGTGCGCCCGGATGCGTTACATATTTGCCTTCTACTAGAGCCACGTAGAAGGAAGATGCGGGCAAGGCCGCCGGTGATCATGGCTGAGGCGGCCGGGGAGGCGAATGATGGCCAAGCTCTACTATGAAGACGTTGAGGCCGGGGCGGAGGTAACGCCGCTGGTCAAGAAGCCCACCACGCGCCAGCTGGTCAGGTGGGCCGGGGCCTCGGGCGACTACAGCGAGCCTCACTACGATGATGTGTTCGCCAAAGCCTCGGGGTTGGCCGGGGTCACCCTCCAGGGGCTGCTGAAGTACCAGTTCCTGGTCCAGATGATGGTCGATTGGATAGGGGTTGACGGCGATCTGCTCAAGATCAGCTGCCAGTACCGGGGGATGGATTTCCCCGGCGACACCCTCACCTGCACCGGGAAGGTGACCCGGAAATATGTGGACGGCGACGGCCAGCGGCGCTGCCTGGAGTGCCAGATCGCCATCACCAACCAGCGCGGCGAGAAGACCACAGTCGGACAGGCGGTGGCCGCCCTTCCGTCCCGCCAGCCGGCTGCCGCAACGCCTGGCGAGCGCCGGTAGAGTGGCATAACCGGGTAGAGGCCACCGGTCGATTTCGCCTGACCGGGGACCAGCGGACATAAGGACCGCAGCCCGCCGGCGCCTTGTTCCGGCGGCGAGAGGAGGAGAACCATGACAGAGCACCACGGCCTGCTCGAAGGGGTCCGCGTGCTGGACCTGGCCGACGAGAAGGGGGTCTTCTGCGGCAAGGTCCTGGGAGACTACGGAGCGGACGTCATCAAGGTGGAGAGGCCCGGGGGCGATCCGGCCCGCAACATCGGCCCTTTCTTCAGGGGCATGGCCGACCCGGAGAAGAGCCTCTTCTGGTTTGCCACCAACACCAGCAAGAGGGGCATCACCTTGAATATCCAGGTCCCGGACGGCCAGGAGCTCTTCCGGCGGCTGGTCCAGAAGGCCGACATCGTGGTGGAGTCCTTCGAGCCGGGGTACATGGACTGCCTGGGGCTGGGGTATGAGGACCTGAAGGAGCTCAAGCCCGACATCATCTACACCTCGATCACGCCCTTCGGCCAGACCGGCCCCTACGCTCACTACCAGGCCACCGATCTGGTGGCGGCCGCCATGGGCGGCATGGCCCGCATCCTGGGCGAGTTCGGGCGCCCGCCGGTGCGCCTGGGGCCCGACCCCCAGTCCTACTTCCAGGCTGGCCTCCAGGGAGCGCTGGGCTCCACCATGGCCTACTATCACCGGGACCTGACAGGGGTGGGCCAGCACGTGGACGTCTCCATGCAGGACGCGGTGGAGCTGACCCTGATGAATGCCGTCGAGATATACGATCTGCTCAAGGCCAACCTGGTGGGCATGGGCCAGTACTTCGTCACCGTGAGGCCGGACCTGGGCCCCCTCTTTTCGCGCACCATCGTCCCCTGCAAGGACGGGTATGTCACCTTCATGTTCGGCGGGGGCGCCTTCGCCGGGGGCAGCCAGTCATCCCGGGCGGCGGTCGACTGGGCCAACACCGAGGGCTACGCCCTGGACCTGACGGACTTCGACTTCCCCACCATGTGGGACGGCTCCACCATAACCCAGCAGGAGAGCGACGCCCGCAACGCCAGCATAGACGCGTTCGTGCTGACCAAGACCAAGGCCGAGCTGTACGCGGCCGCGGTGGAGAAGGGGCTGATCCTGGCGCCCTGCAACACGGTGGAGGACGTCATGGACAGCCCTCAGCTGGCGGCCCGGGAGTTCTGGGAGACAGTGAGCCACCCGGAGCTGGGACAGAAGATAAGGTATCCCGGCGCGCCGGTGAAGATGAAGGAGACGCCCTGGAAGATCTATCGCCGCGCCCCGCTCATCGGAGAGCACAACGAGGAGATATACGAGAAGGAGCTGGGGCTGGGCAAGGACGACCTGGCGCTGCTCAAGGCCAATGGCGCCATCTAACAGTGGGCATGGCGCGCCATCTGACAGTGAGTATGGCACCTCATCAGGCACTGAGTATGAGGCGTCATCTGGCACTGAGTATGAGGCGTCATCAGACAGTGAGTATGGCGCGTCGTTTGAGGAGGGATGAGATGGGAAGACAGATATTCGAAGGCCTGAAGGTCGTTGACTTCAGCTGGGCCGCCGCCGGCCCCCAGGTGGGCCGCGAGCTGGCCGAGCACGGGGCGACGGTCATCCACGTCGAGAGCCATACTCACCTGGACCCGCTGCGCACCTTCCAGCCGTTCAAGGACGCCAAGCCGGGAGTGGACCGCGGCGCCTTCTACTGCGAGTACAACACCAACAAGCTCAGCGTGAGCATGGATTTGACCAAGCCCCGGGGCCGGGAGCTGGCCCTGGAGCTGGTGAAGTGGGCGGACCTGGTGACCGAGTCCATGACGCCCGGGGCCATGGCCGAGCTGGGGCTGGACTACGAGAGCTGCCGCAAGCTGAACCCGGGGGTCATCTACCTGAGCACCTCCCAGCAGGGAGAGAGCGGGCCCCACCACCGCTTCAAGGGCGTGGGCCACCACGTCAACGCCGTGGCCGGGTACTGCAGTACGACGGGCTTTCCGGACGGCGATCCCACCATGGTCTTCACCGCCTACTCCGACTACGTCGCGCCCTGGTACTCGCTGATCGCCATAATGGGGGCCCTCATGAGGCGGCGCAAGACGGGACAGGGCATGCGCATCGAGCAGGCCCAGATGGAGTGCGGAGTGTCCTTCCTGGCGCCGCACCTCCTGAACTGGGATGTGAACCGGAAGGACCTTCAGCGCCGCGGCGACCGCGACTTCTACATGAGCCCCCACGGGGTCTACCCCTGCCGCGGCACGGACCGCTGGGTGGCCATCGCAGTGCAGAACGACCAGCAGTGGCTCTGCTTCTGCGACGTGATGGGCAACCCGGAGTGGACCCGGAGCGACCGGTTCGCCACCGTGCTCAAACGGAAAGAGAACGAGGACGAGCTGGACAAGCTCATCGGTGAGTGGACCAGGGCCTTCACCCCGGAGCAGGTGATGACCGTGATGCAGGAGTCCGGCATACCGGCCGGAGTGGTGCAGACCGCGGAGGACCTGCTCAATGACCCGCAGATGAAGCACCGCCAGCATTTCCGGGTGCTGAACCACCCCATCATCGGAGACCATTCATATCACGCGCCGGCCTACAAGCTCTCGGAGACGCCCTGCGACATAAAGCGGGCCGGGCCCACCCTGGGCCAGGACAACCAGCACGTGTACAAGGACATCCTGGGGATGACGGACGACGACATCGCCGATCTGCTGGCGGAGGGGGTGATCACCACCGAGTACGATGCTCCGTTCAAGGCAGGATCGTAGGCGCCCGATCCTGGCTTTGCATCGCTTCCCTAGGTATAATCACCCATTGGCATGGCACTGTATCGCCGGCTGGCCCGGCTCTGCGTGTTCCTCGGCGCCCGACTGCCGCTGAGCGTGAGCTACGGCGCGGCCCAGTCCATGGCCAGCGGCATTTACGCTATGTCCCCTCCCCTGCGATATGACGCCGAATCCAGCGCCGCCTACGTGCTGGGGGAGGCCAGGGGCAGCCGCAACGTGTCCCAGGCCGCCCGCCGCTCCATGAGGAACTACGCCAGGGACGTGGTAGACCTCCTGCGCTACAGCGGACGGCCGGCGGCCACCAGGGCCCGGGTCTCCTTCGAAGGGCTGGACCGGCTGGACGCCGCCCTGGCCGAAGGCAAGGGCGTCATCCTCCTGGGCCTCCACCTGGGGTCCTGGGACGTGGGGGCGGCCTACCTGGCCCAGTGCGGCTATCCCCTGAGCGCCGTGGTGCTCTCCTCCAGGGACAACAAGGGGCTGGACAGCTTCATGCAGAGCCTGCGGTCCGGCGCCGGCGTCGGCGTCATCTCCACCCGGGAAGGCATCTTCCAGGCGGCGGAAGCCCTGCGCCGCAACGGGGTGCTGTGCCTGCTCATAGACGGGCCCACGGAGGGCAAGTCCGTCCCGGTCACCTTCCTGGGCCGGTCCCTGCACTTCTCCGCCGGGCCGGCGGCCCTGGCCCTGCGCACCAAGGCGGCCGTAGTCCCCGCCTGCACCGTACGCCTTCCGGGCAACCGCTTCCAGGGGCATATCGGCGAGCGGGTGGTATTGGGCCCGGCCGGCAGTTTCCACGGCAGCATCGAGGCCTTCACCCAGAAGATGATGGATTCCCTGGAGGGATTCGTGCGGCAGCACCCCGATCAGTGGGGCCTCACGCCCAGCCTGCCTCAGGAGTGACCGGCCGGTCACAGCGCCCCGCGGGAGCGGCTATAATCATGGGTAGAGGCTGACGGCACTTGGAGAGCACCCCCCAGGACCCCCGCACAGCATGGCTGGGCGACCTCAACCCGCAGCAGCGCCGGGCGGTAACGCACGGGTCCGGGCCGCTGCTGGTGGTGGCCGGAGCCGGAACCGGCAAGACCCGGACCCTGGCCTGCCGGGTGGCCTGGCTCATCACCCAGGGCGTCCCCGCCGACCGCATACTGCTGCTCACCTTCACCAGGCGGGCCGCCGAGGAGATGCTTAAGAGGGCGGCCTCGGCCTCCTCGGCCCCGGACCGCTCCATCACCGGCCGGGTGTGGGGAGGCACCTTCCATGCCTTCGCCAACCGCATACTCAGGATCTACGCCGCGGCCGCCGGGCTGCCACCGGGCTTCACCATCATGGACCGCACGGACGCCGAGGACCTCCTGGACGTGGTGCGCCATGACCTGGGCCTGTCCCGGAAGAAGAGCCGCTTCCCCCGCAAGGGGACCTGCCTCGACATCTACTCCCGGCGGGTCAACGGCAACGAAGAGCTGGAGGCGGTCCTCAAGCGGGACTTCCCCTGGTGCGAGATGTGGCGGGAGGAGCTGCGGGGGCTCTTCCGGGAGTACGTCGATCGAAAGCAGCGCCAGCAGGTCCTGGACTACGACGACCTCCTGCTCTACCTCTACTACCTGCTGCAGGACGAGAAGGCGGCCGAATCCATCGGCGGACGCTTCGACCACGTGCTGGTGGACGAGTACCAGGACACCAACCGGCTGCAGGCCGGCATCCTCATCGGGCTGCGCCGCCGGAACGGCAACATCACCGCGGTGGGGGATGACGCCCAGAGCATCTACGGCTTCCGCTCGGCCACCGTCCGCAACATGCTCGACTTCCCCCGCGACTTCCCCGGGGCCGCCATCGTCACCCTGGAGCAGAACTACCGCTCCGTCGGCCCCATCCTGAACACCACCAACCTGGTGATAGGGCAGAGCCGCGAGAGGTACACCAAGGACCTGTGGTCGGAGCGGCAGGCCGAGCACCAGCCCCGGCTCATCACCTGCGTTGATGAGAACCAGCAGGACGACCAGGTCATCCGCCTGGTCCTGCAGCACTATGAAGAGGGCATCGCGCTGCGCAAGCAGGCCGTGCTCTTCCGGGCGGCGCACCACTCCGGCTCCCTGGAGCTGGCCCTCACCAGGCGCAACATACCCTTCCGCAAGTACGGTGGCCTGCGCTTCCTGGAGGCGGCCCACATCAAGGACATCATGGCCTTCCTGCGCATACTGGAGAACCCCCGGGACGAGGTGGCCTGGTTCCGGGTGCTGCAGCTTCTCGAAGGCGTGGGCCCGGCCACGACGGCCGCCATCATCGAGCACCTGGGCCAGAACGGGTTCGACGCCTCCGCCATCGGGTCCTTCAAGGCGCCCCCGGCGGCCCGGAAAGCCATGCAGGACCTGGCCGCCCTGCTGGGCGAGATCGGCGGCTTCGGTGACAGCGGTCTGCCGGTGCAGCTGGACCGCATTCGGGCCTTCTATGCCCCCATCCTGCGGCAGGCCTACGAGAACGCCGAGGTCCGGGAGAACGACATCGCCTACATGTCGGCCCTGGCCGGCGGCTACGATTCCCGGAGGCAGTTTCTGGCGGACCTGGTGCTGGACCCCCCGGCCTCCACGGGAGACCTGGCGGGACGGCCGTCCAAGGACGAGGACTGGCTGGTCCTGTCCACCATCCACTCGGCCAAGGGCCTGGAGTGGGACGTGGTGTATCTGATACACGCCTCGGACGGCTGCCTGCCCTCGGACCTGTCTACCGGCTCCACCGCCGAGATCGAGGAGGAGCTGAGGCTGGCCTACGTGGCCATGACCCGGGCCCGCGACCACCTCTACGTGCTCTGGCCGCAGCGCTACTACGTCCGGCCGGCCGGGGTCTCGGACCGGCACACCTACGCCCAGCTCTGCCGGTTCTTCACCGAAGAGGTCCTGGGCACCATGGACCGGGTGACCCCTCCACGGAGCCCGGACAGCCCCGGCGATCCCGTGGCCGGTGACCTGAACATCAACATCGCCGGCAGGATACGGGACATCTGGAAGTAGGGGGCCATTGACACCATACAGGCCCGATGGTAGCATCGGGGTGAATACGGTCCCGGGAGGGGATGTGGTGGACGAGGCAGGCGGACCGTCCGCACCGAAGCCAACACCTGTAGCCTGAAGCCGGCGCGCAACGCCTGGACCCACGCCCGTTGCCTGAAGCCGGCGCGCGGCGCCTGAGGCTGTACCGGAAGCCTCAAGCCGGGTCCGCGGCCTCAGGACAACAGCGGCTGGCCACCTCCGCCTTCCTCTCTCCGCAGCATGGCCGTTCCGGATGGGCCGCGCCGGTGCCTGCCCCGCTAACCATCCGGCGAGGAGGAGGCTTCACATGAAGACGGTGTTCGTCAACCCGGAGCGCTGCGTCGGCTGTCACCAGTGCGAGATCGCCTGCCTGGTGGAGCACTCCCAGACCCAGAACCTGCTGGGTGCCCTGTCCGAGAGCCCCACCCCCAGGCGCTTCATCGTGGCCACGCCCGGCCTGCAGCGCAACCTGTCCTTTCCCAGCAAGTGCCGCCACTGCCAGCCGGCCCCGTGCCAGGCGGTCTGCCCCACCTCCGCCATCTTCCGCGACGCCGACACCGATATCGTGCTGATAGACGGCAACCGCTGCATACTCTGCGGGATGTGCGCCATGGCCTGCCCCTTCGATGTCATCACCTACCACCCATCGGCCAAGGTCCGGCCGGTGAGGACGGTGGCCATAAAGTGCGACAACTGCATCGACCGCCAGCGCCGGGGGCGCATCCCGGCCTGCGTGGAGATCTGCAAGGTGCGGGCTCTGGAGTTCGGCGACATCAACGAGATCACCCGGAAGTCCCGCACCCGGCTGGGCCAGTCGGTATCCGTGGCCGTGGGGCAGATCCGGCCGGAAGAGGCGCGCCTCCCCGCCAACGTGGAGGCCTGGCACGGCTTTGGAGAGAGCCTGAAGAAGATCGAAGAGCGTCGGTGAGGAGGAAAGACATGACACACCATGACGACAGCGAAGCCATCAGCCGGCTGACCATACACAAGGACGTCCGGGAGATGCTCCGGGTGGCCCGGGATGAGCACATCCCCACGGCCTGGGACCGGCTGGCGCAGCAGGACCCGCAATGCGGCTACTGCTCGATGGGCGTCAGCTGCCGCATCTGCGCCATGGGGCCCTGCCGGATTGACCCCTTCGGCGAGGGGCCCCAGAAGGGAGTCTGCGGCGCCGATGCGGACGTCATCGTGGCCCGCAACCTGGCCCGGATGATCGCCGCGGGGGCCTCCTCGCACTCCGACCACGGGCGGGACATCCTGGAGGTGTTCCACCAGACGGCCACGGGGGAGACCGCGGCCTACCAGATCACCGACATCGAAAAGATGAAGCGGCTGGCCCGGGAGTTCAACGTCAAGGTGGATGGCCGGAAGACGGAGGAGATCGCCCGGGACCTGGCCTGGGAGATGATGGAGGAGTACGGGATGCGCAAGAGCAGCCTGACCTTCGCCGGCCGCGCCCCCAGGGCGCGCCGCGACCTCTGGGCCCGGCTGGGCATCACGCCCCGGGGCATCGACCGGGAGAACGTGGAGTCGCTGCACCGCACCCACATGGGCGTGGACAATGATTACGTCAACATCCTGCTTCACTCGCTGCGCACCAGCCTCTCCGACGGGTGGGGCGGGTCCATGATCGGCACCGAGCTCTCCGACGTCCTCTTCGGCACCCCCAAGCCGGTCCGCTCCCGGATCAACCTGGGCGTGCTGCGGGCGGACGAGGTCAACATCGCCCTGCACGGCCACAACCCGCTGCTGTCCGACGTCATGGTGCGGGCCGCCCAGGACCCGGCCCTGCTGAAGCTGGCCGCGGACAAGGGCGCCCGGGGCATCAACCTGGTGGGCCTGTGCTGCACCGGCAACGAGCTGCTGATGCGCCGCGGCATCCACATGGCCGGCAACCACCTGGTGCAGGAGCTGGTGATCATGACCGGGGCCCTGGAGATGATGATCGTGGACTACCAGTGCATCATGCCCGCCGTGACGGACGTGGCCCGGTGCTTCCACACCAGCGTGGTCTCCACCTCCGACAAGGCCAAGTTCAGGGGAGCCACGCATGTCTCCTTCGACCCCCGGCGGGCCCTGGAGATCGGCCGGGACCTGGTCCGCACCGCAGTGGAGAACTACTCCAATCGTGTCCCGGGGCGGGTGCGCATTCCGGACACGCCGGTGGAGATGATGGGCGGCTTCTCCGTGGAGGCCATAGTCGGGGCCCTGGGCGGCACCCCGGCGCCCCTGGTGGAGGCCATCAAGAAGGGGCAGATCCGGGGAGCGGTGGCCGTGGTGGGCTGCAACAACCCCAAGATCAAGCATGACTACGGCCACGTCACCCTGAGCCGCCGCCTCATCGAGAACGACATCCTGGTGGTGGTCACCGGCTGCGCCGCCGTGGCCAATGGGAAGGCGGGGCACATGATGCCGGAGTCGGCGGACATGGCCGGGCCGGGGCTTTCCGCCGTGTGCAAGGCCCTGGGCGTGCCGCCCGTCCTGCACATGGGCTCCTGCGTGGACAACGTCCGCATCCTGGTGCTGGCCAGCGCCCTGGCCGATTTCCTGGGCGTGGACATCGACGCCCTGCCCCTGGCCGGCGCGGCCCCCGAGTGGTACTCCGAGAAGGCCCTGGCCATCGGCGCCTACGTGGTGGCCTCGGGCATCTACACCGTGGTCGGGGTGCAGCCGCCCATATTCGGCAGCCCCAACGTGGTCAAGCTGCTGGCCGGAGGGCTGGACCAGGTGGTGGGCGCCCGCTTCGGCGTGGAGCCGGACCCGGAGAGGGCGGCGGTGCTCATCCGGCGGCACATCGAGACCAAGCGCCGGGGGCTGCAGTTGCCTTTCATCGACCCGGAGACCATAGCCATGCCGCCGGCAACGCCGGACGCGGTGGCGGGGCGGGCCTCATGAGGGCGGTCGCGGAGAAGGCCATGAAAGCCGTCAGGGATTCCACGGAAGGGGCCTCATGAAAGTTGTCATAGTGGGCGCCGGGCCGGCGGGGGTCACCGTCGCGGAGACGCTGCGGCAGCACGACGCCGCCGCCGAGATCCTGATGCTGTCCGCCGAGCCCTACCCGCCCTACTCGCCCCCGGCCATGCTGGAGCACTTCAGCGCCGGGACGGACCTTCACTTCTGGAAGGGCCGCGACTTCCCGGAGAGGCTGGGCATCGACTACCGGCCGGGGACCAGGGTGGAGTCCATAGACCCGGCCAGCCACGAGCTGCGCCTGGATGGAGGCCGGATCGTCACCTGGGACCGGCTGGTGCTGGCCAGCGGCGCCAGCCTCTACGCGCCCCTCGAGGGCCAGGGCCAGCCCGGCATCTACAACTTCAAGTCGCTCTCCGCCGCAGAGGAGCTGATGTCCCGGGTGCGCGCCGGGCAGGCCCGCAGCGCCCTCATCGTGGGGGCCGGCTTCATCGGCGTGGAGATCGGCCTGGCGCTGGCCGACATGGGGCTGCAGGTAACCCAGCTGGTGCGTTCCCGGGTGATGCGCACCATGCTCGACGAGGAGTCGTCACGGGCCGTGCAGCGCGTCATGGAGAGGCGCGGGGTGCGCGTCCTCCAGGGCGCCGAGGTGGACGCCGTCGCCTTCGCCGGCGAGCCCAGCGTCGAGGGCGTCCGGGTCAAGTCCGGGGAGGTCCTGCGGGCGGACCTGGTGGTGGCCGCCACCGGGCTCAAGCCCAACATAGAGTACCTGGCCGGCTCCGGGATCGAGACCGGCTGGGGGGTCCCGGTGAACGACCACCTGCGCACCAACCTGCCGCACATCTTCGCCGCCGGGGATGTGGCGGAGACCACCGACCGGCTGACGGGCCAGCGCTACATCCATGGCAACTTCCCCAACGCCGTGGCCCAGGGCCGGGTGGTGGCCGGCAACCTGCTGGGCTGGGACATCCGCTACGAAGGCGCCGACGGCATGAACAGCCTCAAGCACCTGGGGCTGCCGGTAATGGCCGTGGGCCAGATGGACGGCGAGGAGCTCCGGGTGGAGTCAGGGGAATCGGTGCGCAAGATCTACCTCAGGGAGGGGCGAATAGTGGGGTTCCGCCTCTTCGGGGACATCAAGAGCGCGGGTATCTACCGCACGCTGATGAACCGCCGGCTGGATGTGACCGCCTTCAAGGGCCGCCTGCTGGAGCCGGGCTTCGGGATGGGGTACATCGAGGGCCTGGCCCTGCCGCCGTAGGATGCTCACCCGGCGCCTCCGCCAGAAGGCGGTACATCTGGATCGCGGATACGGCCAGTATATCTCGAGCCCTCAGAACGAATACCGGCTCGTCTTCGCCTACCGTCGGGATGTCCAGTCTTCCGTAGGTTTCCGATATGGCCATGTCTTCCTCCTTGCTTGCTGTGTGGGGGAGGCCTGCGGCGGCTTCCGCCGGAGCCGGCGCTGGACAAGGCAGGCCGGGCCGGCCGGACGCCGTCCGGACGGCGGCGAAGAGAAGGTGTCAGCCTCTGGCAGCCCTCTGGCGGCGGCCCTCCGGGGGAGTCAGATCCGCGTAGCTGCCTATGCAGTGGCCGTCCCACCAGCTGCGGCACTGCCGCCACATGCGGCACCCGTCCCCGCGCAGGGAGTTGGCCACGCAGCAGGCGTCAAGGTACTCCGCCAGCCCGGTGAAAACATCACCCAGCGGTTGTTCCCGGTCCCACCTTCTTTCAAACTTGTCCATGGCGAATCGCTTCATGTTAGCGCGGGCGAGGTAAACTGGAGGTAAAGGCCTCGGCCACGACAGAGGCGGCCCCGGAGCGAGCGGCCAGACCTGGGCCGCGTGATATACTGGGGCCAGGTGACCCACCGGCTCCCGGAATGCAGGCCAGGTGGATGGGAGGTGGGGTGGATGGGCTCCAACGGGCTGCAGCGTTTCAAACGGGACAGCGAGCTCCTTCATGCCGGGCTGGAGCTGCTGGAGCTGGACGGGTCGTGGGATGCCGGCCTCACTAAAGGCCTGGCCAGGGCCATAGCCGCCCGCTACGACCGGGTCATTGAATGCGCCGAGACCGGGCGGCCCTTCGCCGCCAACTCCTTCGGAATCGCCCCCGAGATCTTCGCCGCCATGGACCTGCCGTGGTACGTCCTCAACGTGATCCCCTTCCTGCCCATGGCCCAGATGGACCTGGAAGAGCAGGTGGACGCGGCAGCGGCCCTGGGCCTGCGCACCGACCTCTGCTCCGTGATCCGGGTCTGCATCCAGTACGTCTACGGCGGCTGCCTGCCCACCCCGGCGGCACTGGTGGGCACGCTCAGCCCCTGTGATGGCGCCGGCGTCCTCAACCAGGCCATCGCCCGCAGCCCCGGGTGGAGAGACGTCCCTGCCTTCTGCTTCGACCCTCCCTACTGGAAAGGGGACCGCGCCCTGGACTATTTCACCGGCGAGATGAGGCGAATGGTGGATTTCCTGGTGCGCCGGACCGGGGCTGCGCTGGACCTGGACCGGCTGCGGACAGTCGTCAGCGAGTCCAACCGCCAGCACCAGCTGTGGTCCCGCTTTCGCCGTCTGGCCGCCCGCGCGGCCCCCTGTCCCCGCAGCGTGGTGAAGGGCGCCCAGGCCTGGCACGTGGCCCAGAACTTCCTGGCCGGTCACCCGCTGGGCACCGAGTGGTTCGGCCAGCTGCTGCGCCTCACGGAAGAGGACCTGCAGGCAGGTCGGGCGGCCGCCCCGCAGGAGAAGATCAGGCTCCTCTGGTTTGATATCCGGCCCGTCTGGCTGGGAGCGGTCACGGACTGGCTGAGAGACGAGTGGGGGGCCTGCATCGTCATGGATTTGCTGGGGTACGCCCCCGTCTCCGACATCGACACCTCCACCGAATCGTCGATGCTCCGGGGCCTGGCCCAGCGGTGGCTCTCGGAGGTGCCCATCGTCCGGCAGGCCCACGGCGCCGCGGACCTCTACACCGCCGACATCTGCCGCATCGTCGAAGAGTACGCCATAGACTGCGTGGTCTGGCCGGGGCACATGGGGCACAAGGACGGCGGGGGCAGCACCGGCATAGCCCGGCACGCCTGCGCCGAGATGGGCATCCCCTTCCTGGACCTGGAGCTGGACCTGCTGGACAGCCGCTGCACACCCGTGGACGATCTGAAGGACAAGTTCAGCCGGTTCTTCAGCGTCAAGGGGCTGGGGTAGCAGTCAGCTTCCTCTGTCGCATGACGGGACTGCCGGCTGACGTCTCCAGGCCTTATGGCATGCCGCAAGATCGCAGAACGGGGTGGGCATTGCCACCCACCCCGTTCATTTTCGATCACAATTGATCAATTAGCCACGGTGAAGGACCACGCGCCCGTCCAGGCGCTGGCATTGCCCGCCGCATCTATTGCCCTCACCCTCCAGTAGTAGACCCCGTCAGGCAGCATCGCCGTCACCACGCACGAAGACGAGTTGACCCACGCCCGGCTGAAGACAGGAGATGTGAAGCCGGCTTCGTCATCTACCTGTATCTGGTAATGCACTGCACGGGAATCCGTGACATCGGTCCAATCTAGCCAGGGAGTACTATCATGGGTCACTCCACCGTTGGACGGAGATTTCAGTGCAGGCACATAAGGGGCTGAGCTATCGATCCACATGCTCCGGGCGGCGGTCCAAGGGCTTGCGTTCCCCGCCCCATCCACCGTTCTAACCCTCCAGTAGTAGACTCCGTCAGGCAGCACAGTGGTGACCACGCAAGAAGAGGCGTTGACCCATGTCCGGCTGAACGCCGGAGATCCGAAGCCGGCGTCAGTATCCACTTGGACCTGGTGATGCACCGTACTGGGATCTGTAACGTCCGACCAGTCCAGCCAAGGCGTGTTGTCTGCAGTTACCCCACCGTCAGCCGGAGATGCCAGTGCAGGCACAGAGGGGGCTGAGGTATCAATCCACATGCTCCGGGCAGCGGTCCAGGGGCTTGCGTTCCCCACCCCATCCACCGTTCGTACCCTCCAATAGCACAACCCTTCAGGCAGCACAGTGGTGACCACGCACGAAGACGCGTTGACCCATGTCCGGCTGAACACAAGAGATCCGAAGCCGGCGTCAGTATCCACCTGGATCTGGTAATGCACTGCGCTCGGGTCCGTGACATCCGCCCAGTCCAGCCACGGTGTACTGTCCATTATGGTCGCCCCGGCTGCCGGCGACAACAGCGTGGGCGCTACTGGAGAAGTGGTATCTGGTACTACGGATATGCAGCCCGTCTGAATGTCAGTATCGCTGTCACTATCGCCCTCGGTGACCGTCAGGGCCACCGTGTAGGTCCCATTCTGCGTGTAGATGTGGGTGGGGTTCTGCTCGGCGCTGGTAATCCCATCCCCAAAGTCCCACAGCCAGGAGACGATGCCGTCATACGAGGTCGAGCTGTCGGTGAAGGCCACCGTCAGCGGCTCGGCACCGGACAGCGGGGCGGCGGAGAACCCGGCCG
>CAYRGJ010000019.1:39693-62631 GCA_964423835.1 uncultured Dehalococcoidia bacterium
AAGGCCACCGTCAGCGGCTCGGCACCGGACAGCGGGGCGGCGGAGAACCCGGCCGCCGGGCCGGTCCCGGAGACCACGATGCAGCCAGCCTCGATCTCAGTGTCGCTGTCGCTGTCCGCTTCGGTGACCGTCAGGGTCACCGCGTAGGTCCCATTCTGCGTGTAGATGTGGGTGGGGTTCTGCTCGGCGCTGGTCGATCCATCCCCAAAGTCCCACAGCCAGGAGACGATGCCATCATACGAGGTCGAGTTGTCGGTGAAGGCCACCGTCAGCGGCTCGGCACCGGACAGCGGGGCGGCGGAGAACCCGGCCGTAGGGCCGGTCCCGGACACCGTCACGTAGCCCGCCCTGGTTTCAGTGTCGCTGTCGCTGTCGGCCTCGGTGACCATCAGGGCCACCGTGTAGGTGCCATCCTGCGTATAGATGTGAGTGGGGCTCTGTTCGGTGCTGGTCGATCCATCCCCAAAGTCCCACAGCCAGGAGACGATGCCGTCATGCGAGGTCGAGTTGTCGGTGAAGGCCACCGTCAGCGGCTCGGCTCCGGACAGAGGGGCGGCGGAGAAGGCGGCCGCCGGGCCGCTCTCTGATACCGCGATGAAGCCGGCCTTGACCTCGCTGTCGGACCCATCGTCAACCTCGGTCACGGTCAACGTCACCGTGTAGCTGCCATCCTGAGCATAGGTGTGCGCCGGGCTCTGCTCGTTGCTGGTCGATCCATCCCCGAAGTCCCACGCCCAGGTGACTATGCCGTCCGAGGACGTAGAGGCATCGGTGAAGCTCACCGTCAGCGGCTCAACGCCTGACAGCGGGGTGGCGGAGAAGGCGGCTGCCGGCCCGGCATCCGGGACCGCCTGCAGCTCGAAGACCGTCTTGGCCCACAAGAATGGGCTGTAAGAGAAGCTGATCTGGCCCGAGGCATTGGCCGTGAGCGTCTGCCAGAGAGTCCTGACCCCCCCGCGCGTATACCATAGCTTGTACGATTTGCCGGGAACCAGGTCGCCCACGGTGTGAGCCGAGCTGGCGAAGAAGGGGGCGGAGTAGGACTCCGTCCACTTTCTGGAGCGATCACCGGTGGTGCTCCACTGCTGCACAGTGACGTCAACCTTGGAGACGCTGGGGGCGATGCTCATGTTCGCCGAGTCGAACGAGGCCAATCCGGCCAGGTCCAGGCTCAAGCTGGCATTACCGTCTGTGCCTATGGTGGTCGTTCCCTGGAGGAATGGCTTCTTGAAGTTGTTTATCTCCAGCGTGGTGGCAAAGGCCCCGTCCAGCATCAGGGATACCTTTTCGCTGGCGGGATCGTACACCGCGGTCAGCACGTCCGTGGCCGGAGTGGACACGGAGGTGATCCGAGGCAAGGATGCGTCGTACGTGCCGCTGACCACCTCCAGCGTCTCCGACAAGCCGCTCTGCTTGCCATAGAAGAGATTGCTGCCGTCCACATGGATCCAGTACTGGCTGCCCATCCTGACCTGCCTGATGGTAGAAGGCATTACAATATCTATCTCATGCCGCGCCCGGCCGTCCTGAAAGGCTGATGAATCCAGTGTGAGGGTGGTGCTCCCGGAGCTGTTCCGGACAGATGTCATGTCCGTCCACAGCCACCCCACGTTCTTATTGGCCGCCGTCTGGGTGGAGACAAGGGAGAAACCGGCCTCTTTCATGACCTGCAAACTGGACAGGTATGAGTCCCTGAGCTGATACCCGGAGGTGCTCCCTTCATCTACCTGGTGGTCGTGAAGGTTCACCAGCACCATGGGCCCGGAACCAGCGTAGCCCATGAACTGCTCCGCCAGCTGGCTCTGCTGGACAGCGGTCAGGGCCACATCCCTGTCGGTCCCTGTCCCCGAAGGGGCGACGCGGCCTGGAGCATACGTGCCGTCAACCCAGCCCAGCGTCATGGCAAAGCCCTCGTTCAGGTCCCTGGCCGACAGCACGCTGAAACCGTACTCGCTGGCCAGAGCCTGGGTGTACCCATCCAGGTACTCGTACTTGGGCAGTATGAGCACGTTGGCGCTCGAGTACCCGTAGCTATCGAGGACCTCCCTCATCCTCTGTAACCATGCTTCCTGCACTGCCAGGTCCGGCATTACGAAGGCCCCCGGGCTGAACATGGTGAGGTTCGGGTTGTCGCTGTTGGCCACGCCGGCAGCCTCGAGGTCGGCATCCTGCCAGTTAACCAGGCCATCGCCATCCGTGTCGGCGTAAGGGTCGACCGGCAAGCCGCTGGCGGTCCACATCCACCAGGAGACATCGTGTTGGTAGCCGTGCGATGCCACCACGTAGTCCTTGTACTGCTTCAATGCCGTCATGATGGCCGCATTGGCCGCATCGTAGCTGCCGTTATTGGCGTGAACCATGGGATCCAGCCCCCAGATCATGATGCCCTCGGGCGGGTTGGAGTCCAGGTAGTTCTCCATGAAGGCGAAGGTGGGATAGCCGCCCAGGTTCGCTGCTGTCCAGCTGCAGAGGCTGGTATAGCCGGCCAGCTTCAGCTCTCCCCTGCCGCAGTCATCGATCTCCAGCGAATAGCAGGGTTTGACGTAGGGTAGGCCCGAATACTGCTGGACGATCCTGGCAAGCATCGAAGCGTGCGCCGTATACCCCCAGTCCTTGAAGGCAAAATACACCGCCCGCGCCCCGCTGCCATAGGCGGCCACGGTGAGGGCCGGGGTGCCGTCGCCAAAGCTCTCCAGCACCGTCACATCGCTGGTCTTGCCTGTGATGTTGTTGAACCTGGAGGCCGCCCCGGTCCTCTGGTATCCCACGAAGGGCTCCAGCGCCCAGATCCCCGCCGGGTTGCTGACGGTGAGGCTCTTGGCCTCATTGCCATCTGTGCTTACCCCGAAAAGGTTGTTGGTCGTGTTCCAGGCATAGCCGGATTCCATCCGCACTACCCCCAGGAAGGGGTACTCCTGGAACATGTCTACCACTGCCCTGGAGGATGTCTCGATGTCGGTATAGGCTTCGCCATCGTGGGGATCGAAGATGATGGCGCCGTACAGCATGTTGCCATCCAGCACCAGGTCCAGGTCGCCATGGCCCCCTCCCTGGTCGTCCAGGTACCAGTGCCCGCCGGCACCGGCCAGGTCGTAGTGCTCAGTGCCGTCAAAGACCTGCACCGGGTATCCCCATCTCTCCAGTGACGTCCTGATTGCCGGCAGCTCGCCGGATTCGCCGGCGCTGCCGTGCACAAGGATCAGGATCCTCCCGGTGATGGTGCCGCCGAATGCGGCATCGGCCCGGATCGGCGCTGCCGCGCCGCTTCCCGCCAGCGACCCGACTAACGCCAGCAGCACCAGGGCAACCAGGGCTGACCTCCAAGAAACCGCCGTCATCTGACCTCCAGGGGGGTACCGCCAGTCCGGCGCGCTCAAGGTACTCGGCGGCCCGCGCAGTGCTCAATGGTCCGTTTCACCCCGTGACCGGGCGTGCTCCGGCATCCGGGAGTCACTGGTCGGCCCATCAAATTCCCGGGGTCATCCTGCTCTTGCGCCCCCCGTGCGAGCGATCTGGCCCCGGCACCGTCTGGCGTGTATTGTCAAGCAGGATACTACCAGACGATCAAATAGTCAAACATTTTGCCTTTACAAAGTAATTTGGGTCCGGGGTTCAGAGGGCCCGGTGGTCCGGACGGTCCAGTGGAGGTTCAGAGGGTCTGGCGGTTCCGCAGCGCGCCGCTACTGTCCGGCGACGGCGCCGTCCGCCGCCTGCCCCTCAAGGAGCTTGCGGCAGTGATAGCCGTAGACGGCCAGGGAAACGGCCAGGGGGAAATGGCGGGGCTGCCGCAGCAGCGTACGGGTCAACAGGCGCCAGTAGTACACCCGGCCCTTCTCCTTGATGCCGATGTACCACAGGGATGACAAGAAGCCCAGGACATGAGTGCCCCTCAGACGGCCACGGCCATGCCCGGCGGGCCGGTGCTCGCGCAGGAAGGTGGCTATGCGGGCGTAGTAGTTGCGGGGCGAGTAGATGGTGGTCAGCACCCGCCGGTAGCCCTCGATGAGGGTCTCGCGCTTCATCCTGGGCACGAAGTTGAGGGACAAGTCGGTGTTGTCGCCGGAGGCCTCGCTGACCAGCCGGTCCTGCTCCTTCAGACGTTTGTAGAGCTTCGTCCCGCGCTGGGCGCGGAGCAGCCCCACCATGGCGGTCACGATCCCGCTCTGCTGGATGAAGCCGATCTGCCGGTCAAAGATGTTGGCCGGGTCGTTGTCAAAGCCGATGATGAACCCGCCCTGGACCTCCATCCCGCGGTTCTGCAGCCTCCTCACGGAGGCCACCAGGTCGCGGTTGCCGTTCTGGCGCTTGTGGCATTCCTCCAGGCTCTCCTCGTTCGGAGTCTCGATACCCACGAACACGCGGTCGAAGCCGGCTTCGGTCATCAGCTGCATCAGATCTTCGTCATCCGCCAGGTCTATGGAGGCCTGGGTGAACAGGGTGAAGGGGTAGCGCTTCTCTCTCATCCAGTCCCGTACGGCGGGAAGAACCTCCGCCTTGAGCTTCTTCCGATTGCCGATGAAGTTGTCGTCCACCACGAAGACCGCGCCCGAGCAGCCGATGCGTCGCACCGCCTCCAGCTCGGCGATGAGCTGCGAAGCACTCTTGGTGCGGGGCAGCCGGCCGTTGAGAAGGGCAATGTCGCAGAACTCGCAGTCGAAGGGGCAGCCCCGGGAGTACTGGACAGTGAGGTTGGCATAGCTCCGGGGCTTGATGAGCTCCCAGGCCGGCAGCGGGCTGCGGCAGATGTCGGGCTTCTGGTCGGACCGGTAGAACCTCACTGCCTGGCCGCGCTCCAGGTCTGCCGCCAGTTGGGCCATCACCCCCTCCGCTTCGCCCAGGACAAAGTGGTCCACCTCGGGAAACTCATCGTACCGGGTGGTAAACAGCGGTCCGCCGGCCACCATCCTCTTGCGGCGCTGCTTGCAGCGGGCGGTCACCTCATGGGCGGACGCCTGCTGCACATCCATGGCGCTGACAAATACACAATCGGCCCAGTCCAGGTCCGTATCTTTGAGCGCTCCGACGTTGAGGTCCACCAGCCTCCGGTTCCAGCCCTGCGGCAGCAGCGCCGCCACTGTGAGAAGGCCCAGGGGAGGATAGGCCGCCTTGCGGGCAATGAACTTCAGGGCGTGCCGGAAGCTCCAGAAGGTGTCAGGGTACCGGGGGTAGACCAAAAGAACGTTCATATCACTCCTGCTGCGCGGAAACGCGGCTGCGCTGACCTGGCGGGGACCGGATACCAGAATTGTACGCCTGTCGGGGCGCCTAGTCCATCCGGCAGACGGCCATGTGATAGAATACTGGGCGCGGTGTCGGGAGAGGCCAAGCATACATGAGTCTCACCAGGGACGTCTGCCTGAGACTGGCGGCCGCCCTCCTGGTGGCCTGCGTGATACTGGCCGTGGTCATCGCCCGCCAGTGCCCCGCCACCGGGTATGAGCTTTCCGTATATACCAGCACTCCTTCTTCGGTCCTGCTGCTTCTCCTACTGAGCTTCATCGGCGGCATGGCCATCGTGGCATTTGAGCTCTTCACGTCGGGATACAGGCGGAGCCGGACGTTCCTGGCCGGATTCGCCGTTGTGGCCCTGGCCGCTGCCGCCTTCCTGCTTCTTCCCTTCTTCCGAGACTACATAGCCGCCAGCAGCGGGGACCACCTGGGCCATGTCGGATTCGTGAGGGATATCGCCGCCAGCGGGCATCTCAGCGACCGCAACCCGTATCCGCTGGCCCACACGCTCCTGGCCGAGGTATCCATGCTCACGGGCCTGTCTGCCCTGGACGTGGTGAACATCAATACCGCCCTAATCCTTCCCGTCTTCATGCTCACCGCATACCTGCTGGCCGCCGCGGTCCTGCCCGACGAGAGGCAGCGGCTCCTGGCGGCGTTGATCGCGGGCGGCACCATGGCCGGCATCAGCCGCTTCTACCTCCTGCCGAATACCTGGTCCACGCTGCTGATGCCCCTGTTCTTCTACTGCTACTTCAAGCGGGAGAGGGTCCCCTTCAGGATACTGGCGGTGGCCATCCTGGTCGTATACCCCTTCTTCCACCCCCTGTCCTCAATTGTCATCATGATGGTCCTGGCGGTCATGGAGCTGCCCCGGCCGCTCTACGTGCGCCTGCTGCGCCGCCTGAAACTGGGCGTGCCCCAGTGGCTGTCACCAAGACCAGTCCTGTGGCCCGTTCTTCTGGAGGCCGCCGTCTTCATCCCCTGGGTCCTCACCCGGCAGGTCTTCCGCGCCAACGTGCGCATTTTCTGGGAGTCGCTGACCTCTTTCCCGGGATCGTATCAGTACGCCTCGGCCGCCGGAAACCTGGGCAAGGCCAACGTGCACGGCCTGGAGATCCCCATCCTGGTGTTCAAGCTCTACGGCGAGCTGCTGGTCTTCGCCGTCCTGGCCCTTCTGGGCGCCGTGCTGCTGGTCCATGAGCTGCGCCGCGGATCCAGGCAGGGCGGCGCCTACAGGCTGCTGATATTCGGAATCTGGGTCCCTATCGCCTTTCTGTTCTTCGCCGCCGACTTCATCGGTGTGGCGGCCATGAGGGTCATCGTGGCTGACAGGATGCTCGGCTACGTGGAGATGGCCTGCATCGTTTTTGCCGCCTTCGCGCTGTGGAAGATCGCCGAGCGGCTGCCGTCCCTGGACGCAATGGTCACGGTGACGTGCGGGCTGCTGATCGCGGCGCTGCTGGTCAATTTCTACGGCCACTACCATTCACCCTATGTGATCCGGCCCGGCCAGCACGTAACACACCGATACGAGGCCGGCATGAGCTGGTATATCGGCACCAAGGACCCGGCGCTGCCGGCACTGGCGGTGGCCACGTTCCCCGTCTGGTACTTCGAGGCAACGCTGGGGGTACAAGCGACGTACGAAAGAACGGACCTGCCGGAGTTCCCGGAGGTCGCGGACCACTTCGGCTACGACAACTTCACTACCATGGCGGAGCAGTGTGACGGCAGCCGGTACCTGAGCATGGACCGAGTAGACCGGGCCGCATACCAGACCGTCTGGAAGCACCTCGGCCGGTGGGTTGACGCCGACTTCCGCAGGCTGGAGCAGGACCCCACCGTGGACCGCATCTACTGCAACGGCGAGGTGGACATCCTGCTGATAGGCAGCCGGCCGGCGCCCTGACCGGGGCAGCCGCTACCTGACTACCACCCACCGGTGGAGGCTGGGGTAAGGCCGCGGCTCGAGTTTCTCGAAGAGCAGCGCGTCATCCCGGTAGAGGGCGAACCGGACATCATTCATCTCCGAAAACGGAAAGCCTATCTCCGCCGCCCACGCCTCGCCGGCAACCTGGGCCGGCGGGCCGGCCGCGGACCCGGCCACCGGCTCCCCCCCGTCTACGGACACCAGAACATCGATGCGGTAGCTGGCCGGGGCCGCCCCCAGGTGATAGACCGTGGCCGCCAGCCCTTCTTTGCCGACCCAGAGCGCCAGGGATGTCTCTTCATCTCCCAGTCCCGGGCTTTTGAACAGCCGGAGCTCGACCTTCTGCACCTCGGCCACCTCGGCGCCCGGGGGGTGCTCCTGGCGCAGGCCATAGGCCAGGACGATGGCGTCCTCCTCCACGGACTCCACCACGCCTGCCTCCCCACCCACCAGGAGATGGTCTCCCGGCTCGAACCCGGCAGCGGTCTCCACCCTGAGGACCCCGACCGCAGCCCCTGCGTCATCGGCGGGCGGCGTCACCGCCTCCGTCAGGGCGGTCCGTGCCGATGCCGCGCCAGCGGGTAGGACGACCTCGCCCTCCCACACCTCTCCCTGGTCCAGGTTGATGGGGCCGGCTACCATCAGAGGCGGGCCGCCAGCCAGCGCCTGCACCCTGTACCTCATGGCCCCCTCCTCCCGGTTGACTATTCCCAGTGAGACGGTGATGTTGTCACCCGCCACCGCCGCTCCGGGATGAGAGCCAGGGCCGGCCAGGTAGAACTCGCTGAATCTCTCGCCACGCTCCGGGCTGGCGAAGGCATAGGCCATGACTCCGACGGCGCCGACTACCGCCAGCCCCAGGACTGCCGTGGCCATCCACTCCAGGGGATTGCCCGGCCTGACCCCGCCAGGTGACCGGGCCGGTCCGGAGTCGGGCTCATCTTCCTCAAGGTGAGTCCACCTTCGCCACCACGCCACGGCGGACAGCGCCGCAACCAGGATGGCCAGAGAGACCAGCACGGGATAGAGCCTGATGCCCCAGAAGTGAGTCAGGACCAACCCCACGGCGGGCGTCAGCATGGCTGACAGGCCGACCGAGAGAGCGATCCGTTCCCGCAACGCGATATCCCTCTCCTTCGGGAACAAGGCCGCGGTAAGAGCGTAGCCAGGGAAGAAGAGCAGGAAGGGCAGTCCCACCGCGACACGCAGGGCCGTCACATCCGCCAGGCGGACGAGGAGGATCATCAGGCCCGAAGCAAGGTTGATCAGGAAGAGCTCGCTCCGGACGATCACCCTGGCGGCAGAGCGCATGCCGTATTCTAGCACACGATTCGCCGCCGCCACAGGTGGCCAATTTGTGACCTCTGCCGCCTCTTCTGAGACCCAGGTGAAAGGCTCCGGTGATAACCTTGATGTCCGGCCCGGCCCCACCCGCATCCATCCATCTCCGCCCGGGGCAAGAAGACGACCATGAGAAGGATCCTTCTTTTCCTGGCCATCATCCCGGTCCTCTTCGGCATGCTGGCCGCTATTGGCGGCGAGCCGGGTCCGGTCCGGGCGGATTCCGCCATCCCCCTGTACGGATGCCCGAGCGCCCTGAACGGCAGCCCGCTGGGGGGTGGCGACGGTTATCTGGGCGCCATTGCCGCCGGCCAGGCCAACTGCGTCGTCAGCACGGCGGCCGCCCTCAAGTCCGCCCTGGCCTCGGCTACGCCGGGGCAGATAGTCTACGTGGCCGACGGCGCCACCATCACCCTGGCCAGCAACGCCCAGATGTACAGCTCCAAGATCGGCTTCCACATCCCGGCCGGCGTTACCCTCGCCGGCGGCAGGGGCCGTCCCGGCATCACCCCGGGCTCCATCCAGGTCGCCAGTGGATTCAGGAGCGGCGACTGGTGCTACCTCATCCGCTGCGGGGCCGAGGCCGGGGTCTGCGGTCTCAATCTCTATGGAAACCAGGACTCCACCGCCTCCGGCTACACCTGGACCGGCATCAGCTGCGGCGTGGAGACCAAAGTCCACAACAACGAGATCCACGGCTTCGGCTACGCCGGCGTTACCGCCCTCCCCGATGTCACCGGCGTCCAAGTGCACCACAACTACATCCACCACTGCCGCGGAGCGGGACACGGCTATGGCGTTGAGGTCGATGCCGTCACCGGCGTTATCTCCCACGATGACGACTTCCACCTGGCCTCGGCCCTGGTAGAAGGCAACATCATCGACTACACCCGCCACTGCGTCGCCAATCAGTCCGGCAGAGGCAGCTACATCTTCCGGTACAACTACCTCGGCCCTGACGCCGCCTACGAGGCCCAGTGCGACGTCCACGGGCAGAATGACGACCCGGGCGGCTCCCCCGACACCATGGCCAGGGCCGGCGGCCAGTACGTCTACTGCGCCGGGGAGAACGTCGAGATCTACAACAACACCTCTGTCTGCACCAATGCCAATGAGTTTGTCGGTGTCAGGGGGTTCCCCTACGGAGCCAATACCATCCTGGTCCATCACAACTGGCTCAAGGTCACCGGCGATCCCAGCATCATTGTGCAGTGGATGTACCGCATGCCCGGGTGGAGCTACAGCGCCCTCGACCACGAAGGCCGCGTCATTACAGGCTCCGGCTATGGCCCCTTCGTGCAGATGCGCTCCCACAGCAACTGGTATGGCAGCTCGGCTCCCCCGACCAGAGACAGCGATGCGGCCTTCCCGGATGTCAATAGCGACGGTGCGGTCAATGCCGCCGACATAACCTCCCTGGAGAGGGTTATCGCCGAACTGGACAGCCCGGCCGGCGGCGCCGACGCCAATGGCGATGGCGCCGTAAACGTGGCCGACATCACATACCTGGAGAGGTTCATCGGCGGCCTCTCCTGAGGAGGGCCAGCGCCGAGAAGGGACGGCGGGGCATCCGCATCCGCTGTACCAGGAAGGAGCGCATGAACACCACCAAGGCAATCACCAGGCTGATGGGAATGCTCTGCGCCGCCGGGCTGCTGGTGGCCGCAGGGACAGCGTGCCCGGGCAGCGCCGTCGAGGCTGCCAGTGCCAGCGTCAGTGCCGGCGCCCCGGCGGAGGCCGTCAAGGGAAGCGCCTTCACCGTCAGCGTGGACATCAGCAGCGTGACCGCCTTCGACGCCGGGCAGTTCGACGTCACCTTCGACGAATCCCTGGTGCAGCTGGAGGACGTCACGGCGGGGCAGATAGGCGGCACCGGAGTCCCGGTTGACCTCTGGAGCGAGGTCAGCTCAGGCACCTACCGGATCATTGTGAACGTTCCCGGTGTTCCCGGCGTGAGCGGTTCCGGCAGCCTGGCGGTGCTGCACTTCCAGGCGGCCGATGCCGCCACCGGGACCAGCGCCGTCAACCTGTCCAATGGGTTCTTGAACAACAACCTGGCGGTTCAGATCCCGGCCACCTGGACGGGGGATTCCGTCCTGGTGTGCCATGCCGTCGCCATAACCACCTCAGCCGTCCCCGGGGGTTGGGTGGGGACCGCGTACTCGACCTCGCTGGCGGCCAGCGGCGGAAACGGCAGCTACACCTGGTCGCTGTCCTCAGGCAGCCTGCCCGCCGGTCTCACGCTGAACAGCTCGGGCGCCATCACGGGGACGCCGGCGGCGGCCGGCGAGACCGCCTTCACCGTTACGGTGACCGACGGCCATCTGGCCAGCTCCGGGGCCCTGAGCATCCAGGTGAGCCAGGAACCGGGAGACGCCAACGGCGACGGCCAGGTGGACACGGCCGACATCACCAGGGTGGAGAGGACCATCGTCGGTCTCGATAGCGCCACCTCGGGCGCCGACGCCAATGGGGATTCCGTGATCAACTCCGCCGACATCACCATCATTGAGAGAAAGATCGCCGGGCTCGCCTAGAGGGACGGCAGTGAGGAAGAGCGTGACGCGCCGAACCATCGTGGCCGCCACCGCCGCACTGGCGGCGGCCCTGCTTCAAGCGGGAGGGGCCGCGGCGGCTGCTCCTCCATCCTGCGCCGTCACCTTCAACGCGCCGGGCGGGGCAGCCGGCGGGACCGCCTTCGATGTCAGCGTCAACGTAACCAGGGTCTCCTCTTTTGACGCCGGGCAGTTCGACGTCTGCTTTGACGAGTCGTTGCTGCAGCTGGAAGACGTCACGGCCGGCGAGATAGGCGCGATCGTCATCCCGGTGGACCTCTGGAGCCGGGTGGGCCCGGGCGCCTACCGCATCATAGTCAATGTCCCCGGTGTGCCAGGCGTGAGCGGGTCAGGCAGCCTGGCCGTGCTCCACTTTGTCGCCGCCGGCGCCGCCGGCACTGCCGTCCTTACGCCCGAGAACGGGTTCCTCAACACCAGCAGCGGTGAGGAGATCGCGGCCACCTGGGCGCCGGATTCAGTGAACCTGCTGTGCGCCCCGGGCGGCCCGGCCCCTTCACCGGATGGCGGCCCATCCGCCAGCGCCCCGCCCGCCCCCGGCCGTTCCCCGGTCTGGCCCTGGGGCCTTGCAGCGGCAGGCGCCGTCATCATCACCGCCGGGGCTGCTGTCGTTTTCGCCAGGCACAGCCTGGCGCGCAAGTAGCCCTCGTTCTGCCGTTCCGCTGGCAGACCGGGCCCAAAAATGCTTGACAAATGCGAACTATTTTGCTTATACTACAGAAACTCAGGCGTTTGAGCAGGGCGCAGCAGAGATTCGCATCAACACATACGCATGAGGAGGCGTAGAACCGTCATCTGTGTTGTGGTCACTGGGGTGGCGGGGAGCCAATAGTGAAACCGGCCGACATGGAGTCGGTCGTTTTTGTTGCGAGGGGGAGCGCAGCTGATGAGGGTCATCTTTGACGTTGGCCATCCGGCGCAGGTCCATTTCTTCAAGCACGCCATCCGCTGCCTGCAGGACAGGGGTCACCAGACGGCCATAACCTGCGGCGACAAGGACGTGACCGTGGCCCTGCTGAGGAGCTACGGGATGCCCTACCAGGTTATCGGCCGGTCGCGGCGTGGGCTGCCCGGCCTCTTCTGCGAGATGGTCTCCAGGGACGTCAGGCTCCTGCGCTTTGCCAGGGCCTTCAGGCCCGACCTTCTGGTCGGGGGCTGCGGCAATGTCACCGCACCCACCGTGGCGGCTTTACTCCGCAAACCCTCCATAGTATTTGATGACACCGAGCACTCGAAGTACGAGCATCTCCTGATGGACCGGCTGGCCACGCTGATCTGCACCCCGGCCTGCTACAAGAAGGACCTCGGCCCCAAGCAGCTCAGGTACGATGGCTACCACCCCCTTGCCTACCTGCACTACAATTACTTCCGGCCAGACCCGTCGGTCCTGGGTGACTTGGGCCTGGCCGCTGATGAAAGATTCGTTATAGTGCGTTTCGTTTCATGGTCAGCCAGCCACGACATCGACCGGCATGGATTCCTCCGCAAGAGGGAGATCGTCGAGAGGCTGAGGGAATACGGCCGGGTCCTGGTCAGCTCCGAGTCTCCCATGGACGGCCACCTGGAGAAATACCGCCTGCGCGTTTCTCCTCACAAGCTGCATTCCCTTCTGCACTATGCCAGTCTGTCCCTCGGCGACGGCGGCACGACAGCGGTGGAATCGGCGCTCCTGGGGACACCCACTGTCCACTTTGAATACGCCAGGTCCAGGGACGGCAGCCAGTACAGCACCACCCAGGACGTCGGCGTCTTTGATGAGCTGGTGAACCGGTACGCGCTGGTCCGCACCTTCAGCGACGAGGACGAGGCGATTGAGCACTCCCTGGAGCTCATCCGGAACCGGGACGCCAAGGCGGAGTGCCAGGAACGCGCCAGGCGCGTATTCGAGAACAAGATTGATGTCACGGCCTTCATGGTTGACCTGATAGAGAACTACTATAGCGCGATAATGACTGATAGAGAGGCCCGGCATGAACTTGGCGTCCAGACGTATTTTGGCGCTCAGCCCTCACACCGATGACGCGGAGATGGCGGCGGGCGGCACTATTGCCAGGATGGTGGCCGAAGGCAAGGAGATTCTCTACGTAGCGCTGTCCAGCTGTGAGGCCTCGGTGCCGCAGGGGTTTCCTCCGGACGCCCTGAAGGTGGAATGCCGGGAAGCCGTGACCGTCCTGGGAATACCATCCGCCGGCGTGGTCCTGATGGAGTACCCGGTGCGCAACTTCTCGTCGCTACGCCAGGAGATCCTGGAGGACCTGGTCGCCATCAACCGGGATTTCGGCCCGGACCTGGTCCTGGTGCCGTCCTCCAACGACATGCACCAGGACCACCATGTCGTCTATGAAGAAGCGCTCCGGGCCTTCAAGACCAACTCCTCCATCATGGGCTATGAGCATCCCTGGAACAACCTCGGTTTCACCACCGACGTCTTCGTCAACCTGGAGGAGAAGCACCTGTTGAAGAAGATCGAGTCGCTGAAGAAGTACGAGTCCCAGCAGGACAGGGCCTACTTCAGCGAGGAGTACGTCCGGGCCCTGGCATTCACCAGGGGCACGCAGGTCGGCTTCCGCTCGGCGGAGGCCTTCGAGCTCATCCGCCTCCGGGTGTCTTAGCTCCATGGGTACAGTGCTGGCCGTTCATCAGCCCAACTATCTACCGTGGATGGGCTATTTCCACAAGATAGCCCACTGCGACGTCTTCGTCTTCCTGGACAACGTCCAGTATGAAGAGGGCGGGTTCACTAACAGGAACAGGATCAAGACCTCGCAGGGGCCCAGGTGGCTCACCATTCCGGTGTTCAGCAAAGGGAACCGCTATCAGCTGGTCAAGGACGTCAGAGTCGCCGACCCGGCCCTGGCGGGCATGCAGCACTGGCGCGCCCTGCAGACCGCCTATGCCAGGGCCCCCTGTTACGGGGAATACGCACCACGCTTCCGGGCCATGTACGAAAGGCCCTGGGTATACCTGGCGGACCTCAACAAAGCCCTCATCATCGACATCTGCGGCATGCTGGGCATCAGCGGAGTCGAGTTCAAGAGCGCTTCGGCGATGCCGGTATCCGGCGCCAAGAGCGAGCTGCTGGCCCAGATCTGCCGGGAGATTGGGGCGGACACATTCCTGACGGGCTCGGGAGGCAGCCGGACCTACCTTCAGGAAGAGCCGTTCAGGCAGGTGGGCACCAGGCTGGCTTTCGACGACTTCGCCCACCCCACTCACCGCCAGCTCTGGGGCGAGTTCTGCCCCAACATGTCCGTGGTGGACCTGCTGTTCAACGAAGGACGGGGCAGCCTCGACATCATGGAGGCCAACTGCCGGACACGGAGAGACCGCTGAACCTGCTGATCCAGTTCGGAAACAAGAGCGACAGCCTGGTCCTCCACTTCATGAATCCCATCTCCAGGGTGGAGGCAGTCAGCCGGATTATGGTGGTGTGCCTCCGGCCTGGCCCGCCCATCTCCAAGGTGGAGTACCATTGCCCGCCCGGCCTGGCGGCCAGGAGCTCCGTCCTGGCCACCCTCATCCAGGCGGCCATCCTCCTGCGCCTGTCCGTCTCCCGGAGACCCGACTACCTGATGGCCTTCGGCCTCTTCCCCCACGGGCTCATGGGGTACCTGGCGGCCAGGATAAGCCGCCGCCGGTTCATACCCGGCCTCATATCCGGGCGTGTCGATATCGAATGCCCGCTGCGGGAGCTCTTTCCCAGGCCGCGTGGCCTGATGAGCGGGTTCTTCGCCCGGCTGCTCCGGAGGTCCTACGCGGTGACCACCACGGGAACGGTCACCAGAGACTACCTGGTCCGCATCGGCGTCGAGGCCGGCCGGGTCTATCCCATGATCAACCCTCCGGACCTGTCCCGGGTAGGGCCGCTGGACCTGCCGAAATCCTGGGACGTCCTGGCAGTGGCCCGGCTCTCTCCCGAGAAGAACCTGGAGACGTTCATCAGGGCCGTGGCCATGGTGCGCCGCTCTTTCGGCGATCTGAAGGCCTGCATTGTGGGTGACGGCCGCTGCCAGAGAGAACTGGCCGCCCTGGCCCACGGGCTGGGCCTGGATGATGGCCTTGTCTTTGCCGGGTATCAGACCGACGTGGCCCGCTACTTCAACTCCGCCAGGGTCTTCGTCCTGACCTCCAGGAGGGAGGGATTCCCCAACGTGTTCCTGGAGGCCATGGCCTGCGGGCTGCCCTGCGTGGTCTCCGATTGCGGCGACATCGTGGACCTGGCCCGGGACGGTGACAACGCGCTGGTAGTACGGGACCCGGAGGATGCCGCGGGCTTTGCCAGGGCCATAGAGGCCCTGCTCAGCGACGCCGGCCAGCGGGAGCGGCTGTCCCGGGCAGCGCTGGAGACCATCGGACGGATGAGCCCGGACGCGGTGGCCGGCCAGTGGGCCCGGGTGCTGGGCGCCGATGCCGGGCTACGAGGCGATGGCGGCCCGGCCTCTCCTGACCAGGTCCCGGACCATCTGAAGCTGTTCAGGGCCCAGGAAGAACCTCCCGTAGACAAGCCCAAAGGCCACCAGGAATATGGCCAGGCAGGCATAAGGGTTGACCAGGCCGGCCAGGGCATAGCAGCCCCCTCCCAGGGCCACGGTAACCAGTGATATGCCAAGGAACCATCTGAGTTGAAAACGTACGCCGACCAGGCGCTGGGTGGAATACGCCTGGAGGAGCACTCCGGCGACCATGGCTGCCGCGGTGGCGGCTGCGGCGCCATTGATGCCCACCCTCGGAACAAGGATGGAGTTGAGGACGATATTCAGCAGCCAGCTGGCACCGCTGAGAATGAAGACCACCCTGACGTAGGCCGTGCTGGAGAGGGCCGAGCTGACCGAGGCCCAGATGGCCAGGATGCCGCAGCCGATCACCAGGAGGCGAAGCGAGCCGGCGGCGCTCACAAACGGCTCCTTGAAGATCAGCTTCAGGATGTCGGGCGCCGCCATGACGACGACAAAGGCGGCCGGTATGATGAAGGCGGCCGTCAGCTTGAGGGTCTCGTTCATTACCTTCTCGATGCCGGCCCGGTCTCCCCGGCCCCAGAGCGTGGACATGGTCGGGCCGGTTATCATCTGCAGGGCCTGGGACGGCAGCAGAATGGCCTGGGAGAGGGTCACCGCCACGGCATAGATGCCCACATCGCTGTCGGTCATGAAATAGCCGATCATGACGCTGTCGGTATAGGTCTGCAGGAAGCCGATCCCATTGGCCAGCACCACGAAACCCCCGAAGCCGAGGAGCACCCTGGCCCCGGCCCCGAAAGACGACGGCCCGGGCCTGACCAGCGATCCCCGTACCAGGAACACCGAAACCAGGCTCATGGCCACCACCGGCAGGACCAGCCCCCAGGCCGCGCCTTCCAGCCCATGCCCCGCTACCACCAGGGACACGGTCAGCCCCGCTATCAGCACATTCTGGGCGATGTTGATGGCGGCGTAGAGGCGCATCTGCCGCAGGCCGTTCCAGAAGCCCAGCGTGGCCTTCTCCATGGCTATGAACGGCAGGGCCGCCGAGACTATCCGCAGCAAAGGGGCCAGCTCCGGCATATGGAAGAAGTGATTGGCGATGGCCGGGCCGGCGAAGTACAGCACCAGGGCCATGACACAGCCGATGGTGAAGGCTTCCACTATGCCGTTGGTCAGCAGCAGGCCGGTGCGGGCGCGGTCTCCCCGGAACTCGGCCACGTACTTGGTGATAGCGGCATCGATGCCGAAGGCGCCGACCAGCATGCCGACGGAGTATACGGTGAAGGAGAGCGTGTAGAGCCCGAGGTCGCCCTCACCCAGGTACCTGGCCAGGAACACGCGCAGCAGGAAGTGCACCAGCGCGGATACCGCCAGGCTGACGAAGGTGAGGCCAACGTCCCGGATGAAGCGCCCTATCCCGGTCTGCATCTATTGACGGTTGGTCAGTATAGCACAGCCGTGATAGCGGCTAGAACATCTGCACCGGAATGGTGTGGCCCCCGCCCCGGGCGGCCTTCTTGCCATCCCGCTTCGGTTCCGGAGCCGGTTTCTGCTGCTGATTCCCCTCTGCCATTTCCTCGGATGTCTCCCTCGAATACCTGCCGGTGGTTCGATAACGATGTAGGACACGAACTGCGCAAGCGGACTGCGGTGAGTACAGATTCAGAGGATAGGGCCGCATGAGCGCATTGTCAACCCTTGTCCCGGGGCTGGTGGCGGCCGGCTTCTGCTTCCTGCTGCCGGACCTGATCGACAAGCCCCTGTGGGTGCTGGGCGTGATCCCGGACGGCAGGTACATGGGCCACACTCTCTTCCTCGTGGGGCTGGTGGCGGCGGCCTTCGCCCTGGTGAGATGGCCCCTGGGCCTGGTGGCCCTGTTCGTGGGAATAACGCACCTGGCCTCCGACCGCGACCTCCACAGCGACAACCCCTGGCTGTATCCCTTCAAGCAATACGTCTTCACTCCCAACGACTACCGGACCATCATTACCTGGGAAAACGTTCGGGACGCGCTGGCCCAGGCGCTGGTCCTGGCTGGCGCGGTGTTCGTGGTCCTGGCCGTCTACCAGGGCCTGTCCCTCCTGGCCAGGAGGCTCCTTTCACCGAAGCCTGACGGCGGTGCCGCGCCGGCGGACGCGCCCGGGGACTGCCCGGAACCTCTCCCGGGGCCGGCACACGGCGGCCCCCTGTGCTGGCTGGCGCGCGTCGCCGGGATCCTGTTGAGCCTGGGCGCCGTCATCTACCTCCTGGTGACCAGGCCGGACTATGGCTCTTCCTGGATGGTCATCCCCGCGGCCGCGGCCGTGTCGGCGCTTTCCCTGGCCCCGTCCCTGGCAGCCTGCCGATGGCACCGCGCCGGCGGGGCCTTCTTGCTCATCGTGTGCGTGGCGTACACCGAGCTGGCCCACGAGGTGCTCGATCGAGACACCTTCTTCCACTTTGTCCTTCCCTTCGTGGCGGCCTGGGCCGCCACCGGCATAATGCACCTGGGGCTCTCATGGAAGGAGGGCCATCCAGAAGGAGGCAAAGGTGATCATACTGGGACTGAACTACTACTTCCATGATTCCACGGCTTGCCTTCTGGCGGACGGCAAGATCATCGTCGCCGCGGAGGAAGAGAGGTTCACGCGCCAGAAGCACACCCGCGCCTTTCCCCGGAACGCCATCGAGCGCTGTCTCTCGGTGGCCGGGCTGGCCGCCGGGGACATCGATGCGGTGGCCGTCTCCATCAGACCCTCGCAGGACCGGGCTAGAAAGGCCCTCCACAAGCTGACTAACCCTTCCGGCATCCTCTCCATCCGCCCTCAGGAGCTGGGGCGGGACCTGGCGGGGCAGTTCGATTTCGGGGCCTGGTACCGCACCACCTGGCCGGAGGGCGGCCCGAGGGTCTACTACGTGCCGCACCACCTGGCCCACGCGGCCGGCTCCTTCCTGGTATCGCCCTACGAGGAGGCGGCCATTCTGAGCATCGACGGCTCAGGCGAATGGGCCACCGCCTTCGCCGGCCACGGCCAGGGGCGGCAGGTCACCTGCCTGTCCCAGAGCTTCCGCCCCCACTCGCTGGGGTACTTCTACGAGGCGGCCACGCAGTTCTGCGGCTTCCGCCCCAACTATGACGAGGGCAAGACCATGGGGCTGGCGCCGTTCGGGGATGCCTCGGTCTATGGCAAGACGGTCGACCGGATGGCGGCCGTGGACGCCGGCGGCAGGATCAGGATCGACCTGTCCTATTTCCGGTACCAGTACCCGGGCCCGGAGCGTTGCTCGTCCAGGTTCTTCGCCGCCTTCGGCAATCCGCGCACAGGCCGGGATTTCGAGGCCAATCACAACAACGTCGCCGCCGCCTTCCAGAAGGTGCTGGAGGAACGGGCGCTGGACATGTGCGCCTTCCTGCGCCGGAAGACCGGAAGCCGCTACCTGATCCTGGCCGGGGGCGTGGCCCTCAACAGCGTGATGAACGGCCGGATCGTGCGGGAGGCCGGGTTCGATGACATCTACGTGATGCCCGCCGCGGGAGACAACGGCACCGCCCTGGGCGCGGCCTCCTACGTCTACAACACGCTCCTGGACCAGCCGCGGGTATTCGTGCATGACGACCCCTTCCTGGGCACATCCTACTCCGACGATCACATCGCCAGGCTGATCGGCGAATGCAAGCTGCCTGCCAGGCGCCAGGACGACATGCCCTCGGCTGCCGCCCGGTTGCTGGCGGACGGCCAGATACTGGGCTGGTTCCAGGGAAAGATGGAGATAGGCCCCCGCGCGCTGGGGAATCGCAGCATACTGGCCAACCCCACCCTCCCCCACATGAAGGACAAGATCAATGCCGAGGTCAAGCATCGCGAGGCCTTTCGCCCGTTTGCGCCCTCCGTCCCGGTGGAAGACAGGGACAAGTACTTCGATATCATCGGCGAAAGCCCCTTCATGCTGAAGGTGTGCCCGGTAAGACCGGAGATGCGAGGCCTGCTCCCGGCCATCACCCATGTCGATGGCTCAGCGCGGTTGCACACGGTGAGCCGGGGCATCAACCCGGCCTTCTATGATCTGCTGCAGAGGTTCGGCGAGGTGACAGGCACGCCGGTGCTGCTGAACACCAGCTTCAACATACAGGGCGAGCCCATCGTGGAGTCTCCGGAGGACGCCATCCGCTGCTTCTTTTCCACGGGGCTGGACGCGCTGGCGCTGGGGAGCTTCCTGATCACCAAGCACTGACGTGAGGCTGGCGGCCGCCGTCCGTCAGTCCGGCTCGAGCCCGAGGAGCTGGTTCTGGCCCAGCTCGTACCTCAGGTTTGAATGGGCGGCGATGGTATCGGCCGCCACGATCTCCCCCGAGCACCTGGCCAGGATGTAGCTGAACACGCCCGCGCCCAGGAAGCCGGCCTTGCCCGAGTTGAGAGGGCCCTGGCCGAGCACCATGTCCCCGCCGCTGGAAACCACCCCGAGGTACAGGAGATGGGTGATCTTCATGGTATCCAGGCAGTCCCGCATGGCCGCGATGGCCAGGGGCGGATAGCCCCCGCCCTTGGGCGGCGAGGTCAGCGCCTCATTGGTCTCGGCGAACTGGCCGATGACCTGCTCCGCCTTCTTGCACAAGGCCTCGACTTCACCGGCCGGGCCCCTGATGTCACCCGAGGTCCCGGACGCCGCCTCCGGCCCCCTGGGCCTGGAGCCCTGGCCCCTCAGCGCCGCCACCTGCTGCTTCAGGCGGTCCTTGCGCCGGATACACTCATTGAGCCTGGCGATGACCGGCGAGCGCTCCGCAGATTCCAGGCGGAAGAAAGCGGGCAGGAAGACAGCGCACTTCTGCTTGTCCAGCCTCCCGGCCACGACAGCCTGCAGCGCTGTGTTGGTGAGGTTGACGCTACGCCCCTTGATGTCATACCCGGGACGGAAGAAGCCCACCACATCGGTTGCCAGGCCGGCCAGCTCCCCGGCCGCGCCCACCGCGGCGGCGACACCGCCGGCGACGGCCAGAAGGGAAGCCCTGCCCTGCTTGTCCGTCACCTCCAGCGCCCGGTCCAGGGCCGCGTTCCAGGTGGTCAGCTCGTCCAGCCAGAAGTCCAGCTGGGCGGACACCTGGATGGCCTGGACATCAGGGCCGCAGAAATCGACCGAATCAACGATCATGATCCGCGTCTCTTCTCCCGGAGGAAAGTGGCCCTCTATGGCCCTGGCTATTTCTGTGGACCGCCGCAGCATGGCCTGGTAGGCGGCCAGCGTGGCCGGATAGCCGGACCTCTCGTCCGCCGGCGAGTGGCCGCCCGGCCGGGATTCGGCCTCGGCCTCCCGGGCATCGTACCTGGCCTTGCGGGCCTGCGCCTCCGCCCGCTCGGCGTCGGCCACGGCCTTTCTCAGCTCGGCTTCCCGGATCATTTGCTCCACGGTCTGCTCGTCAGCCATGACCTCTCCTTGCCCACATCGCCAATTACTTAAAGGATATTACCGTGAAAGGTGAGGTGGCAAGGCAGGGGGGCTTGCCTGATCCGCGAGGGCCCTGCCGGACGCCCGGGGCAGGACAGCAAGAAAGCCCGTTTGGGCGGGCTTTCTGTGCTCTAAAGGGGGGGGGTACCCTCTTTGAAGCTTTGTTATAGCATTATCCTAACACTCCTGGCTGAGGCCCGTGCATCCGGGGAGTTACGTAGTTTTGCCTGCCACATTTACGTAGTTGTTGACGATCGGGTGCTCCAAAAAAGGCAGCCTGCTGCACTGCCACACCACCAGCCACGCGCCTAGACACCCCTATGCGCCCGGCCAGCGCGCCGCGTGATTAAGTGCCTCAGGCCACAGGGAGCACCTGAGGCCCACTGTTATGTTGGCCGGCGGGCCGCCCGGCTACCGGGAAGCCGGCCGGGGACTCCTCAGTCCTCCTTTTCGTACTTGAATGAGACCTTGACCTTGGTCCGGTACGCCCGAACCTTGCCTTCGTCGATCTGGAGATCCATCTCGACGACCTCGGCGATTCGGAGGTCCCGGAGGCTCTTCGCGGCCTGATCTACGGCCAAGGCAGCCGCTTTCTCCCACGATTCGGTGCTGGTCCCCACCAGCTCGATGACCTTGTAGACGCTATCCTGAGCCATGACGTCCTCCTCACACCCGTTGTCCGGCCCCGCGGCCAGCCGTTCCCAGGGCAAACCAGCGCCGCACGGGAAGGGCTCAGTACTCGGCTTGCACGATGCGTTGACGCTGAGCACCGTCCCTTGACTTTGCCCAGTGCAGCACGTCACCAAACCTCGAGGACGGGACGCTGCTCACCCATGGATAGGGCGCCTGCACGAACTCGGCCGCCTCCCCGCATTTCTTGCAGACCGCACGCACCACGAGTTGGTCCATTTCTCCACAGATCCAGAAGTGGACACAAGTGCTGGGCAGTTCAATCAGTGGATCACTTCGCCGCCTCATCGCCACCCCTCCCAGGCGGAGCTGAAAACGGAATATATCACATATGATCCGCCATTGTCAATCTCGTATACGACTCTCATAATGTCGCGTCGCTGCCGCCCCGGACAGGACATCCGGCCGGGCCGCGATCTCCGGAAGGCGGACCCGGGCATGGGGCCCGTTTGACGGGATTATGTGATGGGGGCACGGCCCGCCGAGACACGACTGAGACCGCGCCGGCGCATAATCTGGGCCGAGGAGGAGAGAGGAGATGCTCTACACGTTCTGTCCAAAGTGCGGTGTCAAGACCGACTGGGCCCTCACCTGTTCTGCCTGCGGCGCCCCGATTCCCCTGTTCGGAGCGGACGAAAGGCTCAAGACCAGCGCCGCCATATCGGAGTACCTCGCGCAGACCCAGGCGAAGGAGCAGGAAGCGGAAGGCCGCGAAAGCCCGGTGCTGCCAGTAATCATCGCGGTGGGCGCCATCGCGGTAGTCGTCCTCGGGGTCACTCTCTGTCCGTAGGAGAGGTCTCTACCTCTCCCTACTTCTTGCGGTAGACGTTCAGGCCCACAGACTCATCGCGGTCCGGCAGCCGCACGTTCCCTTCGGTAGTGGCTATGATGACCGTCTTCCCCGAAGAAGATGGTCCGAAGTCCTGGCTCAGGTCCACCGTTATGGTCAGGATATCGCCGTTGACCGAGAGCTCCACGTTCTTCATAGTCAACCTCCACACGATTCAGTCAACTACCTGATTGTGCCTCGAATTGTACAACTCGAACGCCGGAAAGGACAAACTGCAGCAACAGGAGCAACTGAGGCAACGGGCGGGTAGGCGGCCGTAACCGATGGGGCGGGCATCTGTGCCCGCCCCCGCTGGTCTTGTTCGATTGATCAAGCTGCTGAAGGCTACTGTACCGTGAAGGTCCACGCGCCGGTCCAGGCGCTGGTGTTCCCGGCGGCATCCACGCCGCGCACGCGCCAGTAGTACGTCCCGGGCACGAGCTCGGTGGTCACTACGCACGA
>CAYRGJ010000020.1:0-62481 GCA_964423835.1 uncultured Dehalococcoidia bacterium
TGCTGATGGCGCACTCGTACGAGATACCGGTTTACAACTTCTTCCACTTCATGGCTACCCAGCATGGGTTCAACGACGTGGACCTCTGCACCTACGGCAACCTGCCCAACATGGAGAAGCTGGCCGATGTGGTCAAGCGCAATGGCGAGGTCTGGCTGAACTCCTCGGCCAAGAAGATCCTGGTGACCAAGAGCGGGGCGACGGGCGTAGTCGTAGACCGTGAAGGGAAAGAGGTGGAGGTGGGCGCCAAAGTGGTGGTGAGCAACATCGGTGTGCGGGAGACGGTGAACCTGTCCGGCGAGCAGAACTTCACCGACGACTACCTGTCCGACATGAGGGTGAAGATGAGACCGGCGCCGATCACCATCATTCACATCGCCAGCGAGCAGCCGCTGTGCATGGTGGACGGGTCGGCCGGGGCCTTGCTGGTGGCCAACGCCTGGAGGATCACCGATGCCATCCCGCTGACCAACGCCTGCCCGGCGCTGGCGCCCAAGGGCCAGCACCTGACCTGGGCCTGCGCCACGCCTCCCTCTGTCCTGGCGCCTATCGACCCCCAGGTAGAGGAGATTGAGTGCCTGAAGGACATGGACGCAGTGTTCCCCGACTGGAAGAAGAAGGGCGGGCGCGTGCTTAAGATGGAGATCCGCAACATAGATCACGACCTGCCCGAGGGACGGACCTGGCTGGGGCCCAACTACAACATGGCGGTGGACACCCCCATCAAGAACGTATTCAATGTGGGTGATGCCGTGTGCTCGCCCGGCATCGGCGGGACCTCCGGCTGCGCCGAGAGCGCCAAGCGGGTCATAGAGAAGGTAAAGAAGCAGAAGCTGGCGAAATAGGAGACCGGCCGAGGCGGGCCCGCGCCCGAAGGCGGCGCGGGCTTGCTTAGGCTCCCACTTTCCCCGTAAGATAACGCTGAGGGAGCGGCCCGGAGCACACTAGAGGAAAGGAACAGGGTAATGGCTGTACCAGAAGAAGAAGCGGTATCCAAGCTGCCACCCGGCAGGATTTTCCAGTTGCCCACCGAGTTGGACCACATCTGGGACGGTCTCGATGACATCGGGCTGGGGCTCAGATGGCTCAGCGAAGTCAAGAAGGCCGACATGCAGATCGAGCTGGGCGGGCCCAAATGGGACTACAAGATGAACAACATCATCTACATTGAGTTGGACCCGGAGAAGGTCAAGGACGGCGAGGTCAAGCTGATCGGCCCGGACATAAATGAGGTCAAGCCCGGGACCTCCCTGCCCGGCTGCTTCACCATCAGGGTCTACGGCAAGGAGCTGACCCAGACGCACCACGGCTACGTCTCGCGGCAGATAGGCACCGCCCTCCAGGGCATCGAAGGCTTCATGCTCTTCGGGTCGCCGGACGAGCTTTGGATCAGGATCAGCAAGGACGTGGCCAACAGGCTGACTTTCGCCAAGATCGCCCAGTTCTGCTATGCCACCGCCCGGACCCTGATCCCGCAGGTGGACGCGGTGGCCTTCCTGTGGGCCGTGGGCGCCCCCGAGGTGGGCGGCGTGGAGATGATCGAGCCGCTGATCAAGTGGGGCAAGGAGAAGCACAAGTTCAACAGCGCCAAGGAGCTCTACGACGATGAGGACGTGGAGTCATTCTACGGTTGCACCATCTGCAAGTCCCTGGCGCCCAACCATGCCTGTGTCCTGACGCCCAGCGCCCTGCCCTACTGCGGCATCATCGGCTACGACTCCGCCAAGGTCACCTGCGAGATGGACCCGGAAGGCTACGTCTTCCCCATCCCCAAAGGTGAGCTGCTGGATGCCGCCTGCGGCCACTACTCCGGCGTCGACAAGGCCATCTACGAGCGCTGCAACCACCTGGTCAACCGGGTTCACATCTACAGCAGCATCAAGTACCCCACTACCAACTGCGGTTGCTTCGAAGCTGCTTCCTTCTACATCCCGGAGGTCGACGGCATCGGCCTGGCCATGAGGCGCTACACCGGCATGACGCCGCTGGGCATCAAGTTCTCGACGCTGGCCGGCACGATATCGGGGGGCGCCCAGAACCACGGTTTCAAGGGGCTGTCCATTGCCGGCATGGCCAGCGCGAACTTCCTCAAGGGCGACGGAGGCTGGAACCGCATAGTCTGGATGCCGGCGGAGCTGAAGAGGGACATCGCCCAGGTCATACCGGAAGAGATCTACGACAAGATCGTCACCAGTGAAGACACGGTTGACCCGATGGAGCTGAAGAAGCTGCTGATCGAGAGAGGCCATCCCATCGTGAAGATGTTCTGGAAGAACGGCGAACCGCAGGCCTTGAAGCTGCCTCTGCCCGGTGAAGACTGGCCGGAAGAAGCGGTGAGTAAGAAATAGACTGGGGGATTGAGATGTCAGAGACAACGTGCGGCGTATGCCAGAAGAAGCCGGCCGAGGCCAAATGCCAGGAGTGCGGGGTGGACCTTTGCGGCGAGTGCGTGAAGGAGGTCCGCATCGACTCGACGCGGCCGGGCCAGCGCATGATGGGCCGGATAACCAGCCCCATGAAGTCGGCCCAGCAGAAGATCCAGGTATGTGAGAATTGCTTCAAAGAGAAGGAGTTCCTGGGATAGACGCCGGCCGCAAGGCGGGGTCCGGTCCGGGAGAATCGCCGATGGAAGATAAATTGACAGCCCACGTTGGGCCTCACAAGGTTGACATCAGGAACGCGGTCCGCGATCCGCGCGGCATCGAGGACCGGGTCAAGGAGATACTGGAGAAGGACTTCGTGGAGAGCCGCTATGCCCAGTTCGGGGCCCGTCTGAACATAATGCCGGACGCAGCCGATCTGGAGGACTGGGACCGCGTTCTCCTGGAGAAGTACGAGCCCCTGTATGGGGCCGTGCATGACGTCTGCACCGACTGTGAGCTGGGGCCGTGCCAGTTGAAGCAGGCCGATGGCAAGTGCGGGCTGAAGCTCGTGGCCTACCAGGGAAAGCTGAGCCTGCGCAAGGCCTGCCGGGGCTGTGTCTCCCAGATGATTGTTACCCGGCACCAGCTGAACCACGCCCTGAAACTCTACAGCGAGGACACACCGGTCAGCATGGGGGACCTGCTGACCATGTCCGATACCTTGCCTCCGGTGGGCCTGGTGAGCGGCATCTACGTCAAGACGCTGGCGGACCTGAATGTAGCGGTGTCCTACGGGGAGGGCCAGCTGAACAAGCTGCTGGCGGCGGCCTATTCGGGCACCGGCGATGACCTCAACTTCGAGAGCATGGTCATGCATGCCGGGTCGATCCTTTTGCTGGCCATGGGGGCCTCCGAGATGCTCAAGGTGTCCTGCTTCGGGCTCCTCTCGGCGGCCAAGCAGAAGATCGACGAGCTGGAGAACTTCCCGCCGGCCAAGGTGACCGGGGGCTGGGCCTCGGTGGCGCCGGGCAAGCCGGTGGTAGCCTTCGCCGGGGATGACTTCCTGCCGGCGTGGTGCGCCGTGGACTACCTCAAGAAGACCGAGGCCCTGGACAAGGTGGAGATATGCGGCATAGGGCCGGCCGGGGACGACGCCATCCGGTTCTGCGACAAGGTCCACATCATGGCCCCCATGGTGCGCGCCGGCAAGGCCATACGCAACGGGGTTTTCGACGTGGTGGTGGCCGGCACTGCCTGCCTGCCTCTGGACCTGGCCGCTGAGGCGGCCCGGGTGGACACCCGTTTCATCTGGGTGGGCTCGCAAGGGGTGGCGGGCGTGGCGGACCGGACCGACGAGCCCGTGGACAGGGTGGTGGAGCGGCTGGCGGGGAACGAGCAGTCGGCCTGGATCCGGGATGTGGAGAAGGCGGGGGAGGTGGCAGTCAGGGTAGCCCTGGCGGTCAAGAGGAACAACACCGGCCTGCTCAGCGACGAAGCGGCCGCGGCCGAGGCAAAGAAGTGCAAAGCCAACTGCGACCTGTGCTCCATGGCCTGCCCCAACACGCTCCCCATATCGAAGGGCGTGAAGGAGCTGGCGGCCGGGCAATGGGAAGGCTTCTTCGAGGTGGAGAAGGGCTGTTACTTCTGCGGCAAGTGCGAGAGCGCCTGCCCGGCCAAGGTGGGCCTGAGGGACATCATAGTGGCGGCGGAGCGCAAGCAGGCCGCCGCGGACAAGTTCGTCATGAGGGCCGGCAGAGGCCCGCTGCCTCTCACCGAGATCCTGCAGTCGGCCTTCTCCATGGTCTGGGGCAATGCCCCCGGGATTGTGATCATAGCGGGCTGCGGAGACGCGCCGAAGGAGGAGATCGGCTGGCTGGCCTATGAGCTGACCAGGCGCAACTGCATCGTCTTCACCGCCGGCTGCGGCGCCGGGGAGCTGGCGCGGCACTACATAGACAGCAAGGGCAAGTACCTCTTCGAGCCCTACCTGGCATCGATCGAGCCGCGGTCGCTGATCAACTGCGGCGGCTGCGCCGCCATCAGCCTGGCCAACAACATGTACATGTACTCCCGTGCTGCGGGCGGCATCCCGCTCTATGGCGGCATACCTGAGGTGGGAGAGGGCTCTCTCTACACCACCTTCTCCCTGCTGCTCTGGGGAGCCGTGCCGGACCGGATGTACGCCGCGGCGGCAGCCTATGCCCGGCTGGGGATCAGGGTGGTGGTGGGGCCAACTTCCGCCTGGAGCTGGGGGCGCTATCTGCCCGGCGACCGGTATGACCGCAGCAAGTGGTGGGTCTACCACGGCGATGATGGCCGCAAGAGAGAGGTGGAGCCGGTGCCGGAGCACCTGCTGGTCCCGGTGGAGACCAAGGAAGAGGCGCTGACCATGATCCCGCGGATGTTCTTCAGCACCTCGGAGATGCGGGAGGGCCGGGCGGCACGCATGGACTTCTTCCTGGAGCTGTATCGCATCTTCTACAACGAGATGCCGCCGGACTGGCACCTCCTGATCCGGTCTCACCTGGACATCCCCATGAGGCACCGCATCAAGCTGATCAAGGTGCTTCGGGATGAGTACGGCTGGGAGGGCGACGGCCTGAAGATTACCAAGGCCCGCAACCGGGACGGCAAGCTGTTGACGCTTTCGGAGTTCAATACCAGCTACGGCATGGAGCTGGGCCGCTACCACTCGCGCCTCAAGAGGCTGTTGCCCAATAGCGTGAAGGACAGGGCGCAGAATACCTAGCCTGTCCTGGAAAGGCACATCAGCGCCGGGCCCTGGGCCCGGCGCTTTTTTGCTCGTGCTTTTTGAGTATCAAAGTCCAGTTGGGTAAACTAGTCAGGGAGGAATTGCCATGCGATATAAGAGGCCAGGGACGCCCGGACTGATTCCAGCGCTGGTGATTGCCGTCTGCCTGATCTCGTGCCTGGTCCTGGCAGCGCCCGCCTCGGCCGATACCGTGGTCAGCCCCGATGGCTGGGGATGGCAGAACCCCCTGCCCCAGGGGAACGTGCTGCTCGGGGTCTGGGGGAGCTCATCCTCCGATGTCTTCGCTGTGGGCGCCGGCGGCACGATACTGCACTACGACGGCGCCGGGTGGAGCGGCATGGCCAGCCTGGCGGGCAACCTGCTGTCCGGCCTGTGGGGCAGCTCCGCCAGCGACATCTTCGCGGTGGGGAACGGTGGCACTATTCTTCACTACGATGGCGCCGGCTGGACCAGCATGGCCAGCGACATTGTCGCTGACCTCCGCGCTGTCTGGGGCAGCTCGGGAAAGGACGTTTTCGCTGTGGGCGGCGGCGGTGTTGTTCTCCACTATGACGGCAGCGCCTGGAGCACCATGGACAGCGGCACTACCAGCCAGTTGAATGCCGTGTGGGGCACCTCAGCCTCCGATGTCTTTGCCGTGGGCGGCGGCGTCATCGTCCACTATGACGGGAGCGCCTGGAGCACCATGGCCGGCGGCACCGCCTCGAATCTGCATGGAGTGTGGGGCCGGTCATCCTCCGATGTGTTTGCCGTGGGTTACCTGGGGACCATCCTCCACTACGATGGCGCTGGCTGGAGCGCCATGGCCAGCGGCACCTCCGGCTATCTTCACGGTGTGTACGGCGGCTCCTCGCTCGACGTCTTCGCCGTGGGCAGCGCCGGGACTATCCTGCGCTTCGATGGCAGCTCGTGGACTGCCTTGGCCAGCCCTGCCAGCGGCAGCCTGTACGGCGTCTGGGGGACCGCTTCCGCCGACATGTACGCGGTGGGATATGCGGGCAGCGTGCTGCACTATGACGGCACCAACTGGGCCTCCGCGGGCGGCGCCACCTCGCGGGACCTGGCCGGCGTATGGCGGGCAGCCTCGGACAACGTCTTCGCCGTGGGTGACGGAGGTACCGCGATCCGATTCGATGGCAGCGCCTGGAGCCCCATGGCCAGCGGCACGGCCAGTGACCTCAATGGGGTCTGGGCCGGATCATCGGACAACGTCTTTGCCGTGGGGGACAACGGCACCGTGATCCGATTCGATGGCAGCGCCTGGAGCCCCATGGCCAGCGGCACGGCCAGTGACCTCCATGGGGTCTGGGGCAGCTCCTCGGACAACATCTTCGCTGTGGGAGACAACGGCACGGTCATCCATTTCGATGGCAGCGGCTGGACCGCCATGGCCGATAACGCCACCGCCAATCTCTACGGTGTCTGGGGCGCCGCCGGCTACGTCCTGGCAGTCGGCAGCGCAGGAAAGTCCCTCAAGTACGACGGGAACACCTGGAGAGCGGTGACCACCGGCTCCGGCGTGGACCTGTACGCAGTCTGGGGCGCCTCCAGCGACAACGTCTATGCCGTCGGCGCCAGCGGCACCATCCTCAACTTCAACGGCGCCGCCTGGAGCGCCATGACCAGCGACAGTGAGGGCGGCCTGCGCGGCGTATGGGGCGGCGCCCCGGACAATGTGTACGCTGTCGGCGTGAGCGGCTCCATACTCCACTATGACGGTAGCGCCTGGAGCGCGGTGACGAGTGGAACGAGCAACCACCTGAAGGCGGTGCAGGGCGGCTCGGCCTCGGACGTCTTTGCCGTGGGCGACAGCGGCACTGTCCTGCACTATCGCGAGACGCTCAGTGTCCCGCCGGCGATAGCCTCCATCAGCCCCTCCGAAGCTACCCAGGGCTCGGAGAACCTCACCGTGACCATCTCGGGGGCCTACCTGCTGGGGGCCACGGCCCTCAGCATGGGCGAGGGCGTGACGGTGGACAACTTCACCGTGGAGCAAGGCGGCCTGATAACGGCCATAATAGACGTTGACAGCGCGGCGGCCGAGGGCCGCCGGGACGTGGTGGTCACCACGCCCGCGGGGACGGGTAAGCTCGCGGCCGGCTTCGCAGTGAAACAGCCCTCACCAGCCTTGACCTCTGTCCTGCCCGGAGAGGGCCATCCGGGGGAGACCCTGACCGTGGATATCGCCGGCGCCAGACTGGCCAACGCCGAGAACGTCACCTTTGCCTCCGGCATCACCGTGGACAACTTCACCGTGGTGAGCGATACCCAGGTGGAAGTCAGCATCACTATCGACGGCGCAGCTGCGCTGGGGGTCAGGAACGTCTCGGTCACCACCCCTGCGGGGACGGCCACGCTACCCAATGGCTTCATGGTTCTGAAGGCCGCTGATGGCGGGGGCAGCCGCACCTGGATCTGGATCGTGGTTGGCGTGGCGGCAGCCGCGCTCGTGGCGGGCGGTGCCGTTGCTTTCCTGGCTGCCAGGAAGCGCAGGGCAAAGCCAGCGACGCGGGCTTCCAAGAAGAGGTAGGATGGGGCGCCCTGGCCGGTTCAGGCCGGCGGCGCGGCGCCAGGCTGAGCGGAGGGCGGGCCCGGCAGCCGGGCGGCTATGCCGGACGGAGTCCTCCGGGGCATGGTCCGCGACGCTCCCTGGCGATGCCCTGAAACCAGGCCGTCCGCAGCCTGTTGCGCGGGCTTCCAGTCCGGATGGGCGCGGTGGTAGTCGATCAACCTCCTGATGGCCGTGGCGGCCCCCCTCATGGACAGGAACAGGGGCAGCCCCATGTCGGCGCACAGGGCGCGGAGCTCCGCGGTCACGGCCCATGTGCTGTCGGCGGCCACGGAGTGCAGCACGATGGCCCGGGGGAGGTGGGACTCCCTGGCGGCCCGCATCATTATCCCGGCGCTGCCGGCCGCCCCGTACTCATCCATGGGTGTGGGGGTGATATCAAAGCCGTGATGGTACACCAGCAGGTCCAGGCCGGGCCACTCCCGCAGCACGTTGTGCAGCCGCAGCCAGTCGCCTCCGGCCCTCGTTCCGGCCGCCACGCTGTCCCTCAGGCCCTGCATCGGCCTGCGGTCCCCCAGCGACAGAAGGAAGTCGAGCCCATCCTGCTGTATGACCGGGCCGGCGTCGATGGGGTTGCGCAGCATGCTGTTGGCCAGGTCGATGAACTTCGCCAGGCTCTTCCTGATCCGGGGTGGCATGGGGGCCAGGCGCAGCCCCGCCCTTTCGATCTCGTCGGTGGCCATGACGCTGGCGCCGCCCCCGATGCCGATGACGCAGGTGTTCGGCCCCTCCGGCGGAGCCATCCGCAGCAGGGCCACCAGCATGTCCACCATCTCCTCGATGCTGTAGACCCGGATGGCGCCCGCCTGGCGGACAGCCGCTTCCCAGACAGCGTCCGTACCCGCCAGGGAGCCGGTATGCGAGGCGGCGGCCCGGAGGCCGCCCTCGGTGTAGCCCCCTTTGAAGACCACCACCGGCTTGGCGGCGGCCGCCTTCGAGAGGGCCCGCGCGAACCGGCGGCCATCACTGACGCCCTCGATGTAGGCGGCGATGACCTCGGTTTCCGGGTCCTCGGCGTAGTAGTCCAGCAGGTCGCACTCATTGATGTCGCAGGCGTTGCCGTAGCTGACCACCTTGCTGAAGCGCAGCCCCCGGGCGGCGGCCAGGCGCACCATGAAATCGGTGTTTCCGCCGCTCTGGCAGAGGTAGCCTACGGGCCCGGGCTCCGCCGGGAAGTCAGGGCTGAGGCCGATACGGCCGCCAGGATAGTAGAGGCCCAGGCAGTTGGGGCCGATAACACGGATGTTCCCCCGGCGGGCGATCCGGACCAGCCGGTCCTGCAGCCGGATCCGGTCGGGTTCCCCGGTCTCGGCGAATCCCGAGGCAAACATGTGGACCACCTTGACCCCTTTAGAGCAGCACTCCTCCATGAGCGCCGGGGTGAACCTGGCGGGGATGGAGGCCACCACGTGGTCCACAGCCCCCGGCACCTCTGTCAGCGTTCGGCAGATGGGGCGCCCTTCCAGTTCCCCGCCCCTGGGATTGACCAGGTAGATGTTCCCGGGGTATCCGCTCCGGATCAGCGCGTCGAAGTAGAGCTCCTTCATCCAGAACTTGGCCAGGTCGGCGGAGATGCCAACGACTGCGATCGAGCGCGGGTGGAACATGTAGTCCAGAGGGTGGAGTGCTGGCTGGTTCTTCGGCATAGCGGTGTTCGCGGCTTAGTCTAGCACCTGGCTGGCCAGGCATCAAACCGGGCCGCCCAACCGGGCCGCTGAACGCCTGGGCTCGATCCGTGGAGGCCCGCTCCAGGTGGGACCGGCGGAAGACAGGCGCCTCGATGCCTGCTGCGAAAGGCACGACGCGTGCCGCGAAAGGCACGCGCCTCAACGCGTGCTGCGAAAGGCACGCGCCTCGTCCCGCAGCCACCCGGCCCAGGCATCCATGCCCTCGCCCGTCTTGCAGGAGGCCTTGAGTATCCGGATCCCCGGGTTCAGCGCCCGCACCCTCTGCTCCACCGCCTGGAAGTCAAAATCGAAGACGCCCAGCGCGTCGACCTTGTTCAGCACCAGGACGTCGCAGACGCTGAACATCAGGGGGTACTTAAGGGGCTTGTCGTCCCCCTCCGGGATGCTGAGGATCATGGCGTTCCGGGCGGCCCCGGTGTCGAACTCTGCGGGGCAGACCAGGTTGCCCACGTTCTCTATGATGACCAGGTCCAGGCCCTCCGGCCCGATGGCGTCCAGGCCCTGCGCCACCATGGCGGCATCGAGGTGGCAGAACCCGCCGGTCTTCAGCTGGACCACCTTCACGCCCCGGGCGGCCACCTTTTCGGAGTCCACGGTGGAGGCGATGTCCGCCTCGATGACACCGATGCGGAGCTCATCCTTCAGCGCGTCGACGGTCCGCAGCACCAGGCTGGTCTTGCCGGATCCGGGGGAAGACATCAGGTTGAGCATGAAGGTCCCCGTTCCCTGGAGCCGCTCCCTCAGCCTGCCGGCCAGGGCCTGGCTCTCGGCGAGTATGCCTTCCTTGACCTCGATCAGGCGAATGTCCCTGGCGTCCACTAGGCCACCTCCATGCTGTCCACGGTGTACTCGCGCCCGGAGACGTAGGCAAAATCGGCGGCCTGGCACCTGGGGCAGGCCACCGCTCCGCCCCGGCGTATATCGACGGGGAACGATTCGGAACACTTCCGGCAGCGCATCACCAGGGGCACCCTCTCGATCCGGAGGCGGGCGCCTTCGACGACGGTGCCTTTGGCCAGGAAGTCAAAGTAGCGCTGTATCCACTCGTCCTGCAGGTCGCTGATCTCGCCCACCTTGAGGTTGACGGCGATGACCTTGTTCACGCTGTTGGCCGCAGCGTGCTTGAGGCAGATGTCGAACAGGCTCTGGACTATCGGCAACTCATGCATGGCAGCTCATCAGGACCTGGCCAGGCCGCGGGCGGCCAGGTCCGCGGCCACGTCGGGCAGGCCCACGCCCTCAAGCCCGGCCACGGTGGGCAGCCCGCTGGGCACGTCCCAGCCGCGCAGGGCGTAGAACTCGCTTTTCATGTCTTCGAACTTCTGCCGGTCCAGCACCTGCCCCTTTCGCGAGATGACGGCGCCGTTCGGTCCCGGGACCAGGCACTCCTTAACCGTCCAGTCATTCTTCAGGGGCGTGGTGAAGTAGAACTCCGGCAGGTTGTCGGTCTGGCGGCCGCGCCCTCCCTCCCGCAGCAGCACGGCGCGCTGCAGGTTGGCGATCCTCCCGCCGACGGCATTCGAATCGTCTTCGCTGAACGGTTTCCCCACAATGGCCGAGAGCATGCGGCTTTCGATGGTGGGATCGCCGACGTGGTCATCGGTGTATTCGCTGTCGGAGATGGGAAACATCCACAGGCAGAGCACCATGCAATCGCTGCTGTAGACGCGGTCCTGGATTATCCTGGCCGCCAGCGCTTTGCCATCGTACGTGGAGAAGTCCACCGCCTGCTCCCCGCCCCAGAACCGGCGGCCTATGGCCCGCATCACATCCCCATTCAGGTAGGCGCCTGGCCGGCCCGTGGCGAACTCCGACCAGAGGCAACCGCCATGCCCCAGTATCTGTGAAGTCTGCGACGGGCAGTACCTGGGCTCCATGACGTACGTCAGGCCGGTGTAGATCAGCAGCCTGGGATCGAGGCTGAGGACGTGCCCCAGAGTGTCGCCGACCGAGGCCTCCAGGACCCGGCTGGCCCCCAGCTTCTCGGCCGCCCTGACGGGGCCCAGGGCCAGGGCTTCGCCGATCCCCTCCTTCGTCACCAGCTGCCTCAGCAGGGCCTCCATGAACTCCAGGCTCCCGATCCTGGATATGGGGATGCCCGTCTCCTTCTCCGAGATGAGCCCCGCGGCGGCGCCGCGCCCCAGAAGCATCACGGTGGTGGTCAGGCTGTGCACGTCGACACCGTAGTCATCGCAGAGCCGGTTCACCAGGAATGGCACTTCATTGGGCTGGCCGTAGTGCTTCCTGGCCACCGCCTGGTAGAAAGCCCCTCCGGCGCAGGCGAACTTGGCCCTGGCGCCGTCCCCGATCTGGTGGGATATCCGCATGTCGCAACCAATGCAGGCGTAGCAGACATCGTGCCTGGCGTCCGGGGGGATGTCCAGCACCGGGTCAACCCGAGGGGTGGTCCCCAGCAGGTGCTTCATCTGGGCCGTTATCTGGCGCAGTGCCGGACGGTCCGCGGGACCGGGGTGTCGGCTGCCGGACACGGCGATGGCCTTGAGATTCTTGGACCCCATCACGGCGCCGAAGCCGGCGCCGCCAAAGGCGTCGCCGTCGGCCAGTATTCCGGCGAAGCACACCCGGCTCTCCCCGGCCTGGCCGATGGCGGCCACCCTGGCCGCCTGCCCCAGCTCGGCCTTGAGCGCATTGCGGGTCTCCACGGCGCCCTTTCCCCAGAGCGCCGAGGCATCCCTGATCTGGGCCGCGCCGTCCCGCACGAAGAGGTAGACCGGCCTTTCCGCCCGGCCGTGGACCGTGATGCCGTCAAAGCCGGCCGATTTCAGGAATGCGCCCCAGCTGCCGGCCAGGGTGGCGTAGGAGAATCCCTCGGGGTTTCCCGCCGGCGATTTGCCGTTGAGCCACCAGCGTCCCCCGGCCGGGGCCACTCCGGTGGCCGGCCCGGTCATGAAGACCAGGCGGTTGTCGGGGTCAAAAGGCCCGATGCCGGGGCCCACCTCGTCCCAGTAGATCCTGGTGCCGATGCCCCGGCCACCGAGGTACTTTTCCGAGTAGTCGCTGGTGGGCTCGAATCTGGTAGTCCCGGAAGACAGGTCGACCCACAGCAGCCTGCCCGCATATCCGTTGCCCTGCTCCATAGCTCCCGGCTCCTCCTGGCCCCGACCGCCCTGTGGTGCGAGGCCGATGCTTTATTGTACCCGACCGCCGGCAGGAAGGGGCAACCCCCGCAGGCAGCGGCCAACCATCCTACACGATCGATTCCGACCCTGATTGACGCTGTTTGGCGGCGATGGTAGTCTGAGAAACGCCCCGCCACCGCGAGTTGAGCTTGCTGTACAGCGATGAAAGGGCCCCGGCCTGAGCATGTACATTGTACCGCCGTCCCCGGCGGAGAGGAGGGATCATGTCCGAGTCTACGGATGTCCAGGCGGCTGTCAGGCGGCTGGAGGACCTGGAAGCCATCAAGCGCCTGAAGCACCGTTACCAGCGCTGCGTTGACACCAAGCAGTGGGACGAGCTGGCCGGATGCTTCTGTCCGGACGCCACCACCGATTATGGCGGGAGGCACAAGCTCAACGGCGTTAAAGAGATCATCGGGTTCCTCAAGACCATGGAGTCGCCCGATATCATAACCATGCACCAGGTGCACCACCCGGAGATCGAGCTGACCGGGCCCGGGAAGGCCAGCGCCACCTGGGCGCTGGAGGACTACGTTATCAACCTGTCCAGGGGATGGTCGCTTCACGGGACCGCCCTGTACCACGACAGGTACGCCAAGGTGAACGGTGAGTGGAAGATCGAGCACACCGGGTACCAGCGCGTCTTCTCGGAGACCTGGATGCGCTCGGACATCAAGAGCCTGAAGCTCACCGAAAGCATGTTCGGGCCGGTGAAGTAGCCGCCTTCGGAAAGACTGCCCCCCGGGCCGTAACGCGGGCCGGGGCAAGCGTTCAGACCAGACCAGATCATGCCCCTGCCCGGGCACGGGCTAGCGGGCCCGCGCGTGGGCAGGGGTGTGTTGGTTGTGCGGAGCGGCGCCTCCGATGCCGGCGCCGGGAGGGAGAGAAGAACAATATGGGACGACTCGATGGGAAAGTGGCCATCGTGACCGGGTCCGGCCAGGGTGTTGGGAGGGGCATAGCCCTCACCCTGGCCCGGGAGGGGGCCAGGGTGATAGTGGTGGGCCGGACGCTGTCCAAGTGCGAGCGGACTGCGGCCGAGATCCAGTCGGCCGGCGGGACCGCCCTGCCCCTGGCCTGTGATGTCACCCGCCGGGAGGAAGTAGACTCCGTGGTGGCGGAGACGGTGAAAGCCTTCGGCACCGTGGACATCCTGGTGAACAACGTGGCCCAGGCACGCGTCGGCATCTCCGTGGAAAACACCAGCGACGACGATATCTCCCTGGCCTTCTCGTCGGCGGTGACGGCCACCCTCTATTTCATGCAGGCCTGCTTCCCGCACTTGAAGAAGCGCGGCGGGAAGGTGGTCAACCTGGGTTCCACTGCCGGGATCGTGGGCCAGACCGGCCAGACCAGCTACGCCATCGCCAAGGAGGGCGTCAGGGCCCTCAGCCGGGTGGCCGCCCGGGAGTGGGGGCGGTACGGGATCACCGTGAACGTCCTTTGCCCCTTTGCCGATTCCCCCGGCAACAAGGAGTGGGCCGAGACCTATCCGCAGAAGGTGGACAAGACCCTGGCCACCATGCCCATAAGGCGTATCGGGAGCTGCGAAGAGGACATTGGCCGGGCAGCCCTGTTTCTGGCCAGCCCGGACTCCGACTACGTTACCGGCCAGACCATAATGGCGGACGGAGGGGGCCACATCACGGCGTGATCAGGGGCGCCGCGGGTTTGCCTGGCGGGCTGCTCCGCCACGGCGGGCCCGGGCACAGGCGGCGGCCGCGGCCAGGGCCCTGACGGCCGTGTCCATGTCAAGGTAGGCGGGCACATCGATGCCGTTCAGCCGGCGGGCCACTTCCTCGGTGGTGGCCACCCGGGTGCCATAGATGAACACCGCCAGGGGCTTCTCGATCCGCGGCTTCAAACGCTCGAACATGCCGACGGTGGCCGACGCCCAGTGCTCCACGCCCGCCGGGAGAACGACAAGGGCCAGGTCCACCCCGGGATCGGCCAGGACAGCCTCCACGGCCCCCTGCGTCAACTTGAGGGGGTCTTCGGTGGTCACCATAGACGGCCCGATATCGACGGGGTTGCGGTTGAGGTGGACGCCCAGCGAGATGAGCCTTTCGACGGACCGGGCGGAGAGGCGGGGAATGGCCAGCCCGCTTTCCACCGCTACGTCCACGGCGGCCACGCCGACGCCGCCGGTGGCCGTTACCACGCCGATGCGGTTGCCCTTCGCCACAGGCTGTGAGGCCAGCAGCCTGGGCACCTCCCAGTAGTCGTGCCAGCTGCCCACGGGGATGGCCCCGGTCTGTTTGAGAAGGGCGTCGAAGGCCCGGCCCGGGGTGGCCAGGGACCCGGTGTGAGAGGAAGAGGCCCGGGCGCCCTCCGGGGTGCGCCCCGTCTTGAAGACCAGGACCGGCTTCGCGGAGGCCGTGGCCCGCAGCGCCTGCCTGAGCCTGGGTCCTTCGCTGACCGACTCCAGGTGGAGGGCTATGACCCGTGTCTCGGGGTCGTGCCGCAGGTAGTCTAGCAGGTCGGCCTCATCCAGGTCGCACTTGTTGCCGAAGTCGCACATCTTGCTTATGGGATATCCCCGGTCCTCCAGCGGTTGGCCCTGGGCGGCGGCAAAGCCGCTCTGGGAGGCAAAGGCCAGGGCGCCCTTCCGGATCCGGCTGTAGTCGAAGGAGTAGGGCATGGTGATCAGGCCGTTGGACGTGTTGACCAGCCCCACCGTGTTCGGGCCGAGTAGACGCACTCCCCTGCTGCGCGCCAGGCCGACGATCTGCCTCTGGAGGGCGCCGCCGTCCTTGCCCCTCTCCGCGAAGCCCTCCGTCCCTACGATGACCGCCCTGATCCCCCTTTCGGCGCACTGCTCCACCAGTCCGGCCACTGCCCCTGGCGGGGTGATCAGCATGGCCAGGTCAACGTTGCCGGGCACCTCGGAAAGGGCCGGGTAGACGTTCAGGCCCGACGACTCCTTCTGCGATGGGTTAATGGGGTAGATGCCGCCGCGGAACCCGAACCGCTGCAGGTTCCGGACCACGGTCAGGGCCTCGCCGTCCGGGTCCCGCAATGAGCCGGCCACGGCCACGCCCCGCGGGTGGAAGAAGGCGGCGAACTCGCTGTCCACGACTCCTTTGTTTGTGTAGCTAAACATTTCTGGGGAACGCTGGCGGGGTGCGCTCATAGTAACCGGCGACCCGGGCTACAGCCCTGGCGGCCTGGCCAAAGGTGAAGTAGACCGGTGTCGCCTGTCGGAAACAGTGCTTCTGCAACTCCCAGGACCGGATCTCCCCCTCGGCGAAATTGGCGGTGGAGAGGATGATGACCAGGGGCTTCCCTGCCTGCCTGGCGGCCCCGATGACGGCCGCAAAGCCGTTGATGAGGTGCTGCACCCCCATCCTGATGCCGAAGAGGGTGGGGAAGGACATGAATATGATGTCGATGCCGTCCCACCGCGCCACCGCCCTGACTGTTGCCGCCAGGGCGTCCGGGTCGACGTAGCTGTTGGGGGTGGTGTCAAGAGGGTTGCGCAGCCCCGTTCCGGCCGCCGGGGTGTACTTCCGCAGATCCGTTTTGACCTCTGCCGGGAACTCCGGCACGGTGAACCCGGCCTTGATGCACTCGTCTGCTGCCAGCACGCCGAAGCCTCCTCCCACGCCGATGATGGCCAACCGTCTTCCCAGGGGCGGGCCGAGGTAGCTGAAGGCCTGGATGGTGTCTGTCAGGTTCGCGAGGTCGCTGACCTGGACCATACCGGTCTGCCGGCACACCGCGTCCCAGACCGGGGTGCTGCCCGCCAGCGATCCGGTGTGCAGCCTGGCGGCGCCGGCCCCGGCCAGCGTCCTCCCGCCCTTCAAGACGACCAGGGGCTTTCTGGAGGCGACCTCTGCGGCAATGGCCAGGAACCGGTCCGGCTGCTTGATTCCTTCGAGATAGGCGCCCACTATCCGCGTTTCCTCGTCATGGCCCAGGTATTCCAGGTAGTCTGCCTCGTTGAGGTCGGCCGCGTTCCCCACGCTGATGAGCTTGCTGATGTATATCTCGCGCTCCGCCAGGGACAGGACCATCTCCTGCGCGACCCCGCCGCTCTGGGACACCCCGCCAACGTGGCCGCTCTTTCGGGCGATGCCCCCCTCCAGGGTCAGGCCGGATTTCGGGCAGTGGACCCCCAGGCAGTTGGGCCCCAGCACGATCACCCCGCCCTGACGGGCGATGTCGATCACCTCCCTCTCCAGCCTCACCCCATCCTCTCCGGCCTCGCTGAACCCGGCGGTGAACATCGAGACCACCTTTACCTTTGCTGCCACGCACTCCCGCATCATTCCAGGGGCGGCGGATGAGGGAATGGCGCAGACCGCGTAATCCACCGGCTCCGGGATGTCGCCGATCCTGTGGTAGGCCGGAAGGCCCAGGACCGTGTCCGCGTGGGGGTTCACCGGATAGACGCGGCCGGGGTAGCCGAAGTCAATCAACTGCCGCAAGAAGGTCACGTTGGTGACCGACTGCGGGTTCGAGGTGGCTCCTATGACGGCGATGGACTTCGGCTCGAAAACGCTGCTCAGGTCGCGCAACTTGGCCATTCCTTTCTCGGCTCACCCGGCGGGCGTGACTTTCCAGTATCGCCCTGATGAGCGGCCGGGCTGCGGCATCGAGGCTATGATGATGCGGCGGCGTCCCGCAGCTTCTGGATGTACTGGACGAAGTAGGCCCGCACGTGGTCGCGGTCGATCCACTCCCCGGTCCACAGGGCCTGCTTCTCGCTGAGCGTGCCCCTGATCCTGGCCGGCACGCCGGCCAGGAAGGACCGCGGCGGTATGCGCTCCCCCTCGGGGACCACCGCCCCGGCCGCTATGACACAGTTGTCCCCTATGTCGGCATCGTGCAGCACCGTGGCGTTCATGCCTACCATGACCCGGTTCCCGATCCTGGTGCCGTGGACCACTGCCCCGTGCCCCAGGATGACGTCATCGCCGATGGTCAGGGGCGTCCTCACCCCGCGCTGGTAGTCCTCGTAACCGCCGGCGTGGATCACGCAGTTGTCCTCGATCATGACCCGCTCCCCGATACTGATCTGGGAGAGATCGGCATTGACCACAGCGCCGGCGTGGACCACCGAGAGCTCGCCGATGTGCACATCCCCGCGGACCAGCGCCAGCGGGTGCACGAAGGCGGAGGGGTCGATCACGGGCGCCATGCCGTCGAAGGTCTCTATCATCCCTTCTCCCTTCTGCCGTCACCGGACCACGGGGCGGCGCTGACCGGACCGGCAGCCGGATGGCGGGCACAGGGCCCATCTACGCCGGCTTCTTGGGCTTCATCTTGGGTATTCCAGCGGTGTAGCCGCCATCCACCACCGTGTTGGTGCCGGTCACGAAGGAGGAGTCGTCCGAAGCCAGGTACAGTGCCACGGTGGCCACCTCCTCGGGCCGGGCGAACCGCCTCATGGCCTGGGACTGGTGGAAGGGAGGGACGTTCTCCGGGTCGATGGCGCCCGGGCTCATGGCTGTCATGATGGTCCCCGGGGAGATGCAGTTGACACGGATATTGCGGTCCGCGTACTCCAGGGCCATGGTCCTGGTGAGGCCTATTATTCCTGCCTTGGAGGCGCCGTAGGCCCCCGTCCCTGGAAGCCCGATGACGCCGGCGGCGGAGGCGGTGCTTATGATGACGCCGCCACCCTGCTTGAGCATCACCGGGATAGCGGATTTGCAGCCCAGGAAGACGCCCTTGAGGTTGGTGGCCAGGATCCGGTCCCAGACCTCCTCGGGCGTGTCGGCCGTCATCAGGAACTTGCTCTGGATGCCGGCGTTGTTGAACAGGATGTCCAGCTTCCCGAAGCTTTCAACAGTGCGGGAGACCATCCTCTGCGCATCGGCGGACTTCGATACGTCAGCCTCGACGAAGGCCGCCTCTCCGCCGGCCTCCTTTATCATCTTGACCGTTTCCTGACCGCCCTCCGGCACGAAGTCGGCCACCGCCACCTTCGCTCCCTCCCTGGCGAAGAGGAGGGCCGTGGCCCGGCCAATACCTCCGCCGGCCCCCGTGATGAGGGCTACCTTGCCTACAAGCCTGCCCATGTTCTCCTTTCTGACGGGCAGAGCCGCCAACCAGGGTACCCCCCCCCAACAGTCTACCGGGTTTGTGCCGGCCGGTCTATTTGAGGACGCCGGCCTCCAGCATTTCCATGAACTGCTCGTCACTGTAGCCCAGCAACTGGCAGATGATAAGCTCGTTGTGCTCGCCCAGGCAGGGAGCTCCCCGCTGCGTCACGCAGGGGGTCTCCGACAGCTTGTAGGGGAAGCTGATGACGGTATGCTGGCCCATCTCTGAGTGGGGCACCGGCCTGTACATCTGGCGGTAAGCGAGGTGAGGTTCCTCCCACAGGTCCTGGAAGCCGTTGACGTTGCCCGCCGGCACGCCGGCCGCCTGCAGCGTCGTCATCACCTGGGTAGATGGCAGACCGCTGGTCCAGGCGCCGACGAGTCTCTCCAGCTCATCTTCGTTCTCCTTCCTGGCTGAGAGGGTGGCGAACCTGGAGTCTTCGGCCAGCTCGGGCCTCCCCATGACCCCGCACAGACCGCGCCACTGGGCATCCGAGGTCACGGCAATGGCGCACCATCTGTCGTCTCCCTGGCAGGGGAAGGTCCCGTGCGGTGCGGCGCCGGGCCGCCGGTTGCCGGACAGGCTTACTTCGCGCCCGTTCACCGCGTAGTCCAGGTGCTGCGTGGTCAGGAAGGTGGTGCAGCACTCCACCATGGAACCATCGACGTACTGGCCCCTGCCGGTTGTCTGGCGGTGCAGAATGGCCGCCAGAAGGTAGTCGGTGAAGATGCTGCTGGCAGAGAGGTCAGCGTAGGTTGAACGGCCAAACATCAGAGGCCCGCGGTCGGGCCAGCCCACCAGGCCGATCATGCCCGCTTGCCCTATCACCTGGGTGCCGTAGGCCGGGTGCCGGGACCATGGCCCTTCGGTCCCCTGATTGGTCAGACGGGCCAGGATGATGCTGGGGTTCACCTTGGTGATGTCCGCGTAGCCGAAACCCCACTTCTCCAGCACGCCCGGAGTGCGGCTGTCGACGACGACGTCGGCCCAGGTTATCAGCCTTTGGGCTACCTCGGCGGCCCGGGGATGGCGCATGTTGAGCGACAGGCCCAGCTTGCCAGCCTGGTAGTTGGCAAACATGTGGCTGCGGTTGATACCGGACTTCTGCTCCTTGTAGGGAGGCGTCACCCGGAAGATGTCCATCTTGGATTCCGATTCAAGATGGATCACCGTGGCGCCCTGGTCCGCCAGGAGGCGGGCGGCCAGCGGGCCGGCCATGGCCTGAGTGAAATCCAGGACCTTGAGGCCGGCCAGGGCCTGTCCGGCGGCCGCCCCCTTGTTGACCGGCCCATGGCCTCCTGGCGAACCCTCCATCCGGTTTCCGTCGGAGCCCCGCATCAGGGCCGGAAGCTCGCTGTTGTGTTCGCCGGCCAGCGGGGCGCGAACGAAGCCATTCCGAGAGAAGGCGTTCGAGATGACGCATGAGCCGGTATACGGGATGGTAGCTCCCAACTCGGGGTGCTCCACCCCGGCCCAGAACTCCCTGGCCTTGAGCTGCAGGCTCTTGTGGAGGTCTTCGCTGTTGCAGCAGGGGGCCATCAGCACGCTTTTCTCCACGGCGAACTCCTGAAGCTCCGCCTTGGTGTGCTCCTTGAAGAACCGGTCGAAGGCGTCGCAGATGTCTTTCACCAGCGATGCTGAGGCTGTGAGCAGGTCCAGTTCCTCCCATATCATTCCCTGCAGGACCGGCTCGATCATGCCCTCGGACTCCATCCGTTCCTGCAGCGCCCGATTGGAGTTGGCGCCGTGCGCTCCTCCGTAGAGGAAGAAGCAAACATGCCCGTCCTTGCAGGGGCTGATGAAGCTGCGGACCACGCCGTTGGCCGCCCTGTAGTAGTTGCCCTCCCGCTTGGCTTCGACCACCTGATACTCGGGCCAGTAGTCAACATCAGGTACGAGCGAGGCCACGCTTTGCATGGCGCAGGCATCGACGTACTGGCCGCGCCCCGTCCTTTCCCGGTGGTACAGCGCCAGCAGTATGCCCTGCACCGCATGCGCACAGGCAAACGGGAAGGCCAGCAGCACGCTGGTGTTGAGCGGCGCCCGGTCCGGCTCTCCATTCATGCCCACGAAACCGCCGAGCGCGCCGACTACAATGTCAGGTCCCTGGTAGTCCCGGTAGGGGCCGTCCTGCCCGAATGGCGTTATGGAGGCCATGACTATCCCGGGATTGACTGCACTCAGCCCGGCGTAGCCCAGCCCCAGGCTGTCGAGGTAGCCCGGGGCGAACGATTCTATGACCACATCGGCTTCCTTGACCAGGTCCTTGATGGTGGCCTGGCCCGCGGCTGTTTCGATGTCCAGGGTGATGCTCTTCTTGCCCCGGTTGTTGGCGAACCAGGAAAGGCTCTTCTCCGGGTGGGGAATGTCGTGGTAGAACGGCCCGATCTGCCGTGCGGGGTCGCCGCCCGGCCTCTCCACCTTGACGACCTTGCATCCCAGGTCAGCCAGCAGCCGGCCGCAGAATTGTCCCCTGTCGTCGGTCAGGTCCAGCACTCGGTACGCAATCAGTTTCTCCATGTTCCTCACTTCCATGACCTTAGTTCAACCGCGCCGCGCCGTCTCCGCGCTCAATTCGCGGGCCCGCGGCGGTATTGGCAGCGCCCGCCGGCGATGACGGAGCGGCTGAAATGGCTGCGGAGCCAGGGCCTACATGGCCAGGGCTTTCTCGCGGAACCCGGCCACCAGCGGGCACTCCGGCCACTGGCAGCCCTGCAGCTTCTTCTTTCCGTCTTTGGTCTTGCTGTGCCTGTTGACGTAGGCGCACTTTGCCGTCCCGTCCGGGTAAACCATGACGGTCGCCAGGTCCCCCGTGTGGTGGCACTTGATCGTGGTGACTGTTACCTGCCATTCCATGCATCTTGCCTCGCAGTCATATTCCCTCAAACAGCGACCGAAATCAGCCCAGCCAGCGTTTCCGCCTCTTGTAGTGCTTGATGTTGCGGTAGCTCTTGGTCTCTCCCCGGGCGCTGAGACCCATGTAGAACTCGCGGATATCGGCATTGTCTCTCAGCTTCACGGCAGTGTCATCGAGGACGATCCGGCCGTTCTCCATGACGTAGCCGTGATGCGCCAGGGACAACGCCGCCCTGGCATTTTGCTCCACCAGGAGTATGGAGACGCCCTCCTCCTCGTTTATCCTCTTGAGTATGCGGAAGATCTCATCCACCAGCAGGGGCGCCAAACCCAGGGAGGCCTCGTCCACCAGCATCAGCTTGGGGCTGGCCATCAGGGCCCGGCCAACGACCAGCATCTGCTGCTCGCCGCCGGACAGGTACCCGCTGGTCTGCCGCTGCATCTGCTTAAGGACGGGGAAGTACTCGTAGACCATGTCCAGGTTTCTGCTCAGCCGGCCCCCGCTTCCCGCGATATAGGCGCCCGCCCTGAGGTTCTCATCCACCGTGAGGTGCTCCAGGACCAGCCTCCCCTCCATGATCTGGATGATCCCCATGCGGGCGATCTTCTGCGCGTCCCCGTTCTCGATCCGCTTCCCCTCGAACTCTATGCTGCCGTCGGTGACCCTTCCCTCCTCGGCCCGCAGGAGCCCGGAGATGGCCTTCAAGGTGGTGCTCTTGCCGGCGCCGTTATTGCCCAGAAGGGCGACGACGCCGCCCTTCTCCACCTCGAGCGAGACGCCCCTGAGAACAAGGATGACGCCCAGGTACTTCACTTCAACGTTGGTCATCTGCAGCAGTGGCATTTCTTCCCCCTTACGCGCCCACCAGCGTTTCCTCACCCAGGTAGGCTTTGATGACCACCGGGTCGCTCTTCACCTGGGCCGGAGTCCCTTCGGCGATCTTTCGCCCGAAGTCCAGGACCATGATCCTGTCGGTGATGTCCATCACCACTCCCATGTCGTGCTCGATGATGATGATGGTCATGCCCTTCTCTTCTTGAACGTCGAGGATGAAGCGGGCCATGTCCTCCTTCTCCTCCGCGTTCATGCCGGCCATGGGCTCATCCAGGAGGAGCAGCGTCGGCTCCTGGGCCAGGGCCCGGCCCAGATCGATGCGCTTGCGGATGCCGTAGGGGAGGGTGCCCACCACGTCCTTCCTGTGGCGCTCCAGCTCCAGGAAGTCGATGATGTCCTCCACTGCCGCCCGCTCCCTGACATCCTGGCGGTGCGGCCGGCCGTAGTAGAAGGCCTGCTCCACCCAGGTGGAGGTGAAGCGGAAATGCCGTGCCGCCATGAGGTTGTCGACCACGGTCAGCCCGGTGTAGAGCTGTATGTTCTGGAAGGTCCGGCTGATACCCATCCTGGCTATCCGGTCGGGGCGAAGCCGGGCTATCCTGTTCCCCCGGTAATAGATCTCCCCTTTCTGCGGGCGGTAGAAGCCATTGATGCAGTTGAGGGTGCTGGTCTTGCCGGCGCCGTTGGGCCCGATGATGCCGAAGATCTCGCCCTTGTACACTTCGCACTCAACGCCCTGCAGGGCCTTCACCCCGCCGAAGCTCAGGTGCACATCCTCAAATCGAATTTCGGCTTCTCTGCTCGGCGAACTCGACATAGCTGATCTCCTTTGTCCGTCCCCGGCGCCGTCCGGCGTGCCGGGGCACTGTTGCTCAAGTCTGTCCCCACCTTCGGTCCGCGATCCTTTCGGCGCTGCCGGAGAGCGCTCCTGCGGGCAGGAGCTCGATGCTGTCAAAGCTCAGCTTGAGCATGTCCTGGCAGCGCCTGTCCACTGCCGGCGTCAGGGCCTGGCGGTCAATGCCTTCCAGCACTTCGATCCTCAGAACGGCCCGGTCCATGTAGCCATCGAGGGTGAGCAGCATCTGGTAGTTGAGGACATGATGGAAGGAGGACATGGCCTCCTCCAGGTCCCTCTGATGAACATACAATCCCTTCACCCTGACCTGCTGCCTGACCATGCTTCTGGGCCCCACGATCCTGGGGGCGCTGCGGCCGCATGGGCAGGGCTCGTCGGTGTATGAGGCCAGGTCACCGGTGCCGAAGCGCACCAGCGGGTAAACCCGGCTGAACGTGGTGACGACCACCTGGCCCGCCTCGCCGGGGCCCAGCTGCCTGCCTGTCTCCGGGTCCACGATCTCAACGGCGCCCGCCTCGTCGTCGCAGTGGTAGCCCTCGCCCCTCCCGCAGGCGTAGGCGATGGGGCCCACATCGGGCGTCTCGTAGGTGTCCCCTACCACCAGCCCGAAGCGATCCTCGAGCGCTTTTGTGAGGGGTTGGACCTGTCTCTCTCCGGCGCAATGAACGCACTTGAGATCGAAGTCCCGGCGGACGTCGTAGCCCAGCTCCTCGGCTTTCTGCAGGACCGTCACCACGAGGCTCGGGGCTCCGAATACGGCTGTCGGGTGAAGCTCGTGCAGCAGCTTCACCTGAAGCTCGGGCTGCCCCGTGCCTGCCGGGACCACGGTACAGCCCATCATGTCCAGGCTGTCGGTAACGGCCAGCCCCGCCGGGCCCATGTGGTAAGAGGCGGAAACCAGGACCACATCGCCGAACCGGGGGCAGCCCAGTCTCAGGAAAGACCGCAGATGGGCGTGGATGCGCTCCGGCCCCCACGCGTTGTAGACCGGGCCGGCTGACACGTAGACCCGGTCCAGGCCGCTGATGGGGACGGCCAGGAATCCCCCCAGAGGCGGCCGGGCGCGCTGCATCTCCGCCAGGTCGTCCTTCGTGGTTACCGGAAGGCTCTCCAGGTCCCGCACCGTCCTGATGCGGGGAGGGGCCATCCCGGCGTCGTCCAGGGTCTCCTTCACAGCGGGAGATCTCCTGTAGGCGAAACGGACCTGTCTCTCCAGACGCTTGTTGAGGGCCTGTTCCCTCTCTTCCGGCGAGGCCTTCTCCCTCTTTTCGTCGTAGAGGGACCGGATGTATTCGCGACTCAAGACCTTCCTCATGCCGTCATTCCTGCTCTGGTCCTTCGCCCTTGACGGCGACTCCCAGTGGACCAGCCCGGCTAGATCCTCCTGATCTCCTTCAGTCCGAACAGGCCGGCGGGCCTGAGCAACATAATCAGCACCATGAGAATGAACGGGAGCACTTCTCTGAACGCGGTCACATGGGGGTCGATGTATGTGCCGCTCAGGGTCTCCACCAGGCCGATGATCATCGCGCCCACAAAGGCCCCCGGCACCGACTCGATCCCGCCGAGCAGCAGCACGGGCATGGCCCTCATCATGCCGAAGTCACCCAGCGTGCTGTCCAGGATGAACATCGATGCCAGCAGCACGCCGCCGAGGGCGGCCGCTGCCAGGCCCACCACCCAGGACACCGCGAAGACCCTCCTCACGTCAATCCCCAGGCTCTGGCTGACCACCTGGCGCTCGGCTACTGCCCTCATGGCCAGGCCCATTCTGGTGTAGCGGAAGAAGAAGACGAAGACGGCGAACATGGCCGTGGAGACAACGAAAGACAGCAGCAGCGCCCAGGAGAAGCTGACCGTTCCCAGGGTGAGATTGCCTTCAGGCAGTATGTGGGGCATGGACCGCGGTTCCCCTCCCCACCACAGGATGCTGATCCCCTTCACGACTTGACCGACCAGCAGCATGGCCACGAATGGTATCAGCATCTGCCGGCCGATCAGCGGTCTGGTGACGAACCGCTCTATGACCAGGGCGACCGCCATGCTGAACAGGAGCACCAGGGGCGCGGCGGCCCAGATCGGCAGGCCGAGCTCGGTCATCAGCCACCAGGCGAAGAAGGCCATCATCATCATGAGGTTGCCGTGGGCTATGTTGAAAACCTTGGTGGCCTTGGTAATCACGACAACGCCCAGGGCAATCAGGGCATAGACCCCACCCAGGAGCAGGCCTTGAGCTATGGCATTCACGAAAGTATCCATTTGTCTCTCTCTGTCAGCATCATTCAGACCGTGCCGGGACAGATTCGGGAAGAGCTGGTGCACAGGCTTCAGAGAAGCCTGTGCACCAGAGCTCGTTCAGTCCGCGTTGGGTATCCAGTCGCTGACCAGCACCAGGTTCTGGTCGGCGGCGCTCCACTTCCAGATCTGGGAATAAAGCAGTCCCTCGCGGCTGCCCTGCGAGTAGTCTAGCTTCGGGAAGTTGGGCAACTGCATGGAAGCGTTCTGCAGCCCCTCGTAAATGGCCTTGCCGGAAAGGTCGTCGGTCCCGATATCCTTCACCACCGCTCTCAGCAGCTCCACGCACACCTGCGCGTTCAGGAGCCCGCTCAACGCCTGCCGGTTGATCATGCCGGGCGCCTCCGAGGGGTGGTTCTCCTGGAGAAGGCGTATGGCCAGGTCCACCTGGTCGGAATCGTAGGTCCACCAGGCCCAGTTGATGCTTTCCAGCAGCCCGTCACAGGCAGCCCAGCCGGCCCTTTCGCTGATGGCGCCGACGTAGGAGCACAGCGTGCCGCCGCCGGACACCAGGGTGGCCGTGCCTCCGCCCGCGCGATACTCGGAGATGAAGGTGGCGGGCGCCACGGCTCCGCCCGAGCCAAACCAGATGTAGTCGCAATCCTTGAACTTGGCCACTTCGGCAGACCAGGTCATGGTCCCGGCCGGGACCAATGAGGTGCCCTCCAGGGTGAACTGATCGGGATGCTCCTGGCAGTACTTCTTGAGGGCGGTCTCGGTATCCGGGTTCGGCGCCACGTTCCATGACGCCATGGCTATGGTGGCCGGACCCGTCCCCTGCCAGTCGTTCTCGTGGAGCCATGCCAGTTCGGCCGGCACGATGCCTCTCATGAGGCCGGCCTCGCAGAAGACGGACCCCGGGTTGTCCACCACCGGCACACTGGCGCTGGCCTCGATGATGGCGAGGCCATCAACCTCGGCCCGGGTCTTGAGGGCCTCGGCACAGCCCGGAAAGCCGGTCCAGATCACGGTGGCCCCCTGGGACTTGACATAATCGTAGCCGAGCTGGAACCTCTGTGTGTCGTACTTGGTGTCGTACTGGACCACACTCAGGGTCACGCCGGGAATGAGGCCCTCGCGGTTAACGTAGTCGCTGTAGTCCTTCAGCGACCAGGAGATCGGTGTCATGGCATTGGACGCGGGCCCGGTCAGGTCCGTCAGGTCGCCGATGACGATGGTCTTGGTTCCTGTGTTATCTTCGCTGCCGCCGCAGCCGACGAGGGCCGGCGTCACCAGCAGCACGGCCAGAACGCAGCACAGCAGCGCAATCCACTTACGTCCCATTTCGTGCCTCCTTCACTCACTGTTCACTTGCTTCTGTCTTGTCTTCGGCCGGGCCCTCCATTGACCGTGAAGCGCCGCCGGCCGCCGGTCATCGTTTGGCCTTGCTTCCTCGTTTCTCCTCTACCAGGCCCCCTTCCTGCCAGGCTGGCGGCGGGCTGTTTCCGGGAAGACCCCCGGAATTGCTTCCCCAACCACAGACTCCAGGCTGAGCGGTCCCCACCCGGGCCACTTCATGGCGCTAACCACCGCGGTAGGAGTACGGGCGGAGGCGGTAGTACGTCTTGAACCTCTGCCAGAGCGAGTACAGGCCCCCGGGCTCGTACAGCAGGAACACCAGGATCACGATGGCGTAGACGATGAGGCTCATGGCTACGTTGAACTGGGCCAGGGGCACCAGCGGCGTGACCTGGTCGACCAGCATCTCCAGGAGCTTGAAGGAGACCACTCCCAGGAAGACCCCGGAGGTGCTGCCCAGGCCGCCCACGGCCAGCATGCCGAAGTACCAGATGGAGTTGTGGATCTGGAATTGCTCGGGGCTGACCCAGAACTCAGAGTAGGCCAGCAGCCAGCCGGCCACCCCGGCATACATGCAGCCGATGAAGGAGGCCATCATCTTGTACCGGAAGATGCTGATGCCGCCCACCTCGGCAGCCAGCTCGTTGTCCCTGATAGCCACAAATGCCCTGCCCATCGGCATTCTCTGGATGTTCTTGGCGAAGAAGGTGCCCAGAAGCACCAGGATGACGGCCAGAAAGTAGATGCTCCCCCGCGAAGCGAACTTGACGGCTCCCAGCGTAAGGGGGGTGACGCCAGTCCCTCCGCTCCCACCCGTCCAGTCCCTGAAGTAGACGATGCACCAGATGATGATGAAGTTGGCGGCCAGCGTGGCCACTGCTATATAGAAGCCTTTCAACCTGAAGCTGGGGAGGCCGAAGAAGACGCCGATGGCCCCGGCTGAAAGGGCCGACAGGGGGAGGCACAGCCATCCCGAGAGCCCATACCGGCCGGCCAGGATGGCGGTGGCGTACGCGCCTACTCCCATGAACGCCGCCTGCCCGATGGAGAATACGCCGCAGAGGCCGGTGAGCACGTGCAGCCCCAGGACGGCCAGGATCACGACGGACAGCCCGATGACCCAGGTCAGCCAGTACTCGGACGCGAAGAGCGGCATGGCCAGAATCAGGGCCAGCACGCCGGCAGCCAGGGCCCATTGTGTTTTCGTGCGCAGGATGGCCATGTCCTGCTGGTACTTGTGAGCAAACACCCCATTTGGTAGCATCGCCGATACCTGCCTTTTCCCCCAACTCTGGACCGGGTGTATTGACGGGTGCCTAGGTGCGGACTACCCTGAGCTTGGTGCTCACGGTGGCTGTCCGGCCGTCCCGGTACACCACCTTCACTTCCGTCGGCACCTCTTCGGCCTCTCCGTAGATGGCCTCGACCAGGGCTTTGTACCGGGTCTCCATGAAGCCTCGCCTCAGCTTCATGGTCCGGGTCAGCTCGGACTCATCGGGATCGAACGGCTTGGGCGCATTGACGAACCTCTTCACCCTTACCCGCTCGGGGAGCTTCTCATTCAGCACCTGGACTTCGCCGCGTATCAGCTCGCAGACTTGCGGCTTCTGCGAGAGATCGGCGAAGGTGGTGTAGCCTATTCTCTTCTTCTCCGCCCAGTTGCCGACGTTGTCGAAGTTGATTTCCACCACCACCCCGATGAAGGCCTCGCTCTTGCCGCCAACCACAAAGGCGTCTCTTATGAAGGGGCTGAACTTGAGCCGGCTTTCTATGTACTGCGGAGCGTATCTTGAGCCGTCGGCCAGCTCCCTCATGAACTCCATCCGGTCCAGGTAGTACATGTGGCCTTCATCGTCGAAGTAGCCGGCGTCGCCCGAGTGGAACCACCCGTCGGCAAATGTCCTCTGGGTGGCCGCCTCGTTCTTGTAGTATCCCAGGCTCTGGGCATCGCCGCTGACCAGTATCTCGCCGTCGCCGGCTATCCTGACTATCTTGTCCGGGTTGACTATCCCCACTGAGTCGACCTTGACATTGCCGGCGCTGTGCATGCCGACCGACATCTCGCTGCAGCCGAAGGTCTGCCTCAGATCGACACCCGTGGCCGTTATGAGGCGGAAGACATCGGGGCCGAGGGCCGCTCCGCCCGTGAAGGCGCACCGGATCCGGCGGAGGCCATGCCTGTCCCTTATCGGCTCAAACAGGGCCAGGTTGCACACCTTGTACGCCACCTTCCAGAAGAGCCCCATCTCGGCCCCCCTGAACTTGGCATCGGCCTGGCGGTAACCGACCGGGAGGCAGATCCTGAAAGCCAGCCTGTCTATCAGGGAGCTCTCCCTCATGCTGTTCTGGATCGATGAGGCCATTCCCTCCCAGAGGCGTGACGGGTAGAAGATGACCTGGGGGCCAATCTCCCTGATATCCTGGTCAACCGTGGTCAGGGACTCCGGGAAGTTCATCTTGAAGCCCCGCGCCAGGCTGCTCACCAGGCCCAGGCCCTGCTCTGCCAGCCATCCGGGCAGGATGTAGGAGACCCAGTCGTCCGTCTCGTACGTGTCGTAGAAAGACAGGGTCACCAGCATGGATGAGTACAGCTGCCTGTGGGTCACCATCGACAGCTTGGGCAGGCCCGTGGTCCCGGAGGTGCACACCAGCAGCGCCAGGTCATCTCCCCTTCCCTGTTTCACGCACTCCTCGAACAGCGAGGGATGGGCGCCGGAGTACTCCCGCCCCAGTTGCACCACCCTGTCGAAGCTCAGCAGCACCGCATCGTCGTAGCTCCTCATGCCCTTGGGTTCCCAGTAGATCACCCTCTTGACCAGCGGCAACTGGTCCAGGATGGACAGGACCTTGTCCACCTGCTCCTGGTCCTGGGCTATCACGAACTCGGAGTCCGACAGGGCTGCGATGTGCTGGACCTCGGCCGGAGAGGAGCTGGAGAATATGCCGGTGACCGCGCCGCCGGCCCCCTGGGCCGCCAGCTCGGCCCAGAACCAGTGGGGATCATTGTCGCCGATGATGGAGATCTTGGCCCCGCGCGAGAATCCGAGGCTCATCAGGCCCAGGGAGAAGTACTTGACCTGCTCATAGCATTGTGTCCAGGTGTACTCGTTCCAGATCCCCTTGTCCTTCTTCCTCATCCAGACCTGGTCCGGCCATCTCTGGTAGTTCTGGGAGAGGAGCTGCACGTTGGTCGCGTCACGGTCAGTCTGCAAGGAGGCATCAGACTGATGGCGCGAGCCGTTTCGCCGCGGCGCCCTGCGATTGTGTTTCCTGGGCGGCCCTGCCTTGTTATCGGCTGGTGCTCCAACTGATGCCGTCATTCCCCTCGGTCCTTTCCGTTGCACCCCGCCTGGAGAGGCCGCCCCGGTGACGGCCATACCAAAGCTGCAAGTGCAGCCGCAGGGATGCTCCTGCGCCAGAGATCTGTTGTTTCACAGCACCGAAGGGAAGCAAGCTCGGTACCCCCGGGGCTGGAAATCTACCCGCCTTCCATCTTGAGTCTAGGTCAACCTCGCTGCCCGGTGAATCCGCTGGCATGGCGAACCTGGCTGCTACTATGTCGGAGACCCGGCGGCGCGGTGGCGCCAGGGGCCGGCGCCACCGCGCCGGCCCCTGGCGCGCCGGCGCAGCCGGGCAGGCCGGCGGGCGCGCCGGAAGTTGACATACAGGCCGTCGCTGCCTACTATCAGCACTTAGCAGGCCAGGCATTCTGGTCGCTCCTCTCGCGGCAGAACACAGGGGGATGATGTGGGCACAGGGAAAGCAGCACAGCACAGGATATCGGTGCTGATAGCTGACGATCACAAGGCCTTCCGGGAAGGATTGGCCGGCCTTCTGCGTGAGGAGTCTGATATACAAATCGTGGGCGCGGCCAGCGACGGGGCTGAAGCCGTCCGGCTGGCCGGGGATCTGCGCCCGGATGTGCTGCTCACGGATGTGACCATGCCCGGCATCAATGGCATCGAGGCCATCCGGCAGATCAGGATTGCCAGCCCGGGGACGGCTTTCGTGGTGCTGAGCGCGTTCTCCTATGATTCATATGTGGTGGCCGCGGTTGACGCCGGGGCGTCGGCTTACCTGCTGAAGACCCAGGGCGTCGAAGAGATCGCTGAGGCCATCCGTTCTGTGTACTCCGGCCACATGGTGTTCGGGTCGGAGGTGAATGCCGCCATCCGGAGGCACCTGGGAGCGGCTTCATCGCGGTCCGCCACCTCGCACGCGCAGCCCAGCCCGCGGGAGCTGCAGCTCCTGGCTATGGCCGGCAAAGGGCTCTCCAATAAGGAGATGGCAGCCAGGCTGGGTATAGGGGAGCGCACCGTCCAGACCCACTTTCAGAACCTGCTGGCCAAGCTGGGGACCACATCCAGGACGGAGGCGCTGGTGACCGCTCTCTGGGAGGGATGGATCACCCTGGACGAGATCCAGGCGGTAACACGGCCTGAATAGGTTCTCGGGCGCACCCGGGATGGTGGATGCGCCGGAGAGCGAGATCAGGGACATATCATATGCCTCACCGAGACTGCAGCGATTTCCTGGAGATGGTCTACCGTCCGGCAGTGGTGGTTGCCGGCGGCCGGGTGACCTCGGCCAATGTCGGCATGGCCCGCCTCACCGGGTGTACCGGGAGCGAGCTGGCCGGACGCAGGCTTCGGGATCTGGTCGAGTCCGATGAGCAAGAGGCGGAAACCAGACCCCCGCCCAAGCGGCGCTTCGTTGCCGGACATCACACCGGGGTGCTCATCACCAGGGACAGTGGCCGGATCGGGGTGCGATTCGTCGTCCGCTCTCTGGGTAACGGCCATGACGCCCGCCACCCCGGCGGCATGCTGGCGGTGTTTGACCAGGCCGCGGGCCAGGAATCCGGGGGCGTCTCCGTTCCGGACCCGGAGCGCCTGCTGGAGGAGTGCCTGCGGGCCGCTGAGTCCGGCGTGGCGGTGATCGCCCGGAACGGCCTGGTGGCCCTGGCCAACAGGAGGTGCTGCGAGCTGCTGGGCTACCAGGAGTACGAGGTCATCGGCCGGCGCTGGGACGGCCTCTTCGTCATGCGCCGCGATCGCCGCCGGGCCATGGGGTACTTCGAGAAGCTGATCTCCAGTGAGGAGGCACCCCGGGACTACTACGAGAGCATGGTGGCCACCAAAGGGGGACAGAAGAGGATGGTCTCCTGGCACGGCGTGAGGCTGCTGAGGGACGGCTCAGGCCACCCCCGGGGCATTGCCCTCTCATTCACGGACGTCACCGAGCTCAGGGAATCCACGAAGGCCCTGGCGGACCAGGAGAGGCTGTACCGGCTGGTCTCCGAGAACGCCACGGCTGGTGTCTGGACGTACGACTTGGCCACGCGCAAGGTCACCTACATGAGCCCGTCCATAAGGCAGGTAACCGGCTTCACGTCGCAGGAGGCGATGGAACTGGACATCAGGCAGAGGCTGCCGTCCCACTCCCTCCAGTCTGGGCTGGAGGAGCTGCAGCGCCAGCTGGCCATGGACAGCCAGTATGGCGGGCTGCCGCACACCTGGACCATGGAGCTAGAAGAGAAACGCAGGGACGGGTCCACGGTCTGGGTGGAGGTGCGGACCTCCATCATGCGCGACACGGCGGGGAGGCCTACCGGCATCTTCGGCATCACCCGCGACATAACCGAGCGCAAGCAGGCCGAGAAGGCGCTCCAGGAGAGTGAGAAGAGGTACCGTACCTTCTTCGAGAACTCCATGGACGCCACCTGCATCATGGGCCGTGGCGGAAAGATCCTGGACGTGAACCGGGCGGCCCTGGCTCTCCTGGGCTACACCAGGGAGGAAACGCTGGGCCTGAACCTTCTCGAGACTGCGCCCGGAGACCGGAGGCGCCAGTTCGGAAACCAGATCGAGAAGGATGGGTTTGTGCGGAACTTCGAGATGCGGCTCCGCCGCAAGGACGGGGTGGAGCTGGATTGCCTGCTGACCTTTGACCTGCGCAGGGACGATTACGGCAACGTGGTAGGCTATGAAGGCAGCATCCGTGACGTAACGGGCTGGAAGCGGATGCAGCGCAATCTCAGGCTCTATGTCAACGAGGTGACCCGGGCCCAGGAGGATGAGAGGCTGCGCCTCTCACGCGATATCCACGATGGAGTGCTGCAGGACCTGCTGGCCGTGGGACTGCGGTTGGAGAAGGCCATAAGGGCCGAGAGACGGGGGGTCCACACCGGGGCAGCCCAGATGAAGACCATCCGGGACGAGGTGCAGCGGCTGGCCCGGGAGATGAGGGCCATGAGCCATGGGCTGCGGCCCAGCGTGCTGGATGAGCTGGGCCTGGTGCCGGCGGTGCAGACCCTGCTTCGCGGGCTGGAGGAGACGCGGAGAATGAAGACTGAGCTTCAGGTTCTGGGGGCCCAAACCCGCCTGGGGGCTGAGGTTGAATTGGCCCTGTTCCGGATCGTGCAGGAGGCATTGAACAATGCGAAGCGCCACTCAGGAGCCGGGTCGGCTCGGGTCCGGATCGAGTTCGGCGAAGGGTCGATCAAGGTGGTGATCTCGGACGACGGCCAGGGCTTCGAGGCCACCCGGCAGGCGGGCGATATGCCCTCGGAGGGCGGGCTGGGGCTGGTTGGCATGGAAGAGCGGGCCAGGATGCTGGGAGGGCGGGTGAGCCTGGAGTCCGGTACCGGTGCGGGGACCACGGTCACGGTCCAGATCCCGCATGCCCGCCCCGGGCGGCCTTGACCCGGCAGGTGGCGGCGCGGCCAACCGGCCGGAGCGGCCCTATCGGCATGCCATCCCGGGTCCACACTCGGACTGTAGTTTGCCACCCGCGCCGAAAAAGGATAACATTGCCCCTGCGCTGCTCCCGGAAGAGATAGGGGGGACCATCAGACCAGAATTCGCCAGCCTTGACCAGACCGACGTCAGGTTGATTGCCGAGCTGGAGGGCAATCCCCGGCAGCCTCACACGGAGATCGCCTCCCGGCTGGGGCTGAGCCGGGATACCGTCCGGACCCGGCTGGAGAGGCTGCTGGAGACGCGCGCCGTCCGCATTGTGGGCGTGGCGGACCCCATTTCCCTCGGCTACACCACCTCGGTCATCATGGGCATCAACGTCCGCTCGGACCGGCTCCTGGCCGTGGCCGACCGCCTGGCTTCACTGGCCCCGGTGCAGCACCTCATGCTGTGCATGGGGCGATTCGACATCATGGCCTATGGCCTCTTCCAGAGGCGGACCGATTTCCTGGACTTCCTGGTGGGCCACATCGGCCACATGGCCGGGGTGCTCCACCTGGAAAGCATGCTGACGCTGCGCAACACCAAGATCTTCGGCCCGCTGCTGTCGGATGGGTCCGGGCCCTGCCAGAAGGAGACGGCGGTCTCCGCCCTCGATACCCTGGACTATGCCCTGATGAAGGAGCTGCAGACGGATGCCAGGCAGAACAGCCGCCGGCTGGCGCATAAGCTGGGAACCAGCCAGTCGACCGTCCTGCGGAAGATACAGGCCCTGCAGAGCGGCGGCGTCATGCGCATCGCGGCCCTCACCAACCCGGTGGCGCTGGGGTACGAGGGGGTGGCCTCCATCGGCATGAAGTTCGATCCGGCCAGGGTGGAGGAGGGGGCCAGGGTCATCGGCTCCTGCCGCAACGTGCAGACGGTGGCTGTCTGCGCCGGCCGGTATGACATCATTGCCTGGGCCATGTTCCGCGAGCTTGGCGACCTGTCTAACTTCATCACGGTGGAGCTGGGCAGCGTTCCGGGGCTGCAGCACCTGGAGGCCATGACCAGCCTGAAGATCATCAAGGCCTCGCACGTGTACCTGGGGGACCGTTGACGTGCCAGCGCCTGTCTGTTACCATGAGAGGCGCACCTGCCGAACGACATAGCGGACGTGGCGACGCACTTGCATGACAAGGCCCGTATTCATGACGCGAACAGGGTATCCATTATGGCCACAATAATGCGATGGAGGAAGGACAGATGATCAAGCACATGGTGCCTGGAAAGTGGGACCTGGAAGTCGACCTGGTGGCGGTGGGCTCGAGCGCCGGCGGCCTGACGGCGGCCATCATGGCGCGGGACCATGGGATGAGCGCCGTGGTCCTGGAGAAGGGGGCAGTGCTGGGCGGAGGCACGGCCTACTCCGGCGGGGCCATCTGGATACCGCTATCCCACCACATGGCCGAGGTAGGGTGCAAGGACACCCGGGACGGGGTGGTGCGCTACGTGCGCCAGCTGAGCATGGGCCACCATGATGAAGCCGTCCTGGCGACGTACCTCGACACGGGTGCGGAGATGGTGAAGTACCTGGAGGACCACACCCCGCTGCGGATGTGCGTTGAGGATGACAGCAGCGGCACCGAGTACTGCGCCGACGTCCCCGGCGGCGTGCCCCTGGGGCGCAAGCTCTGGCCCGACGCCAAGGTGATGCCGGGCGTCCTGGAGGAGGCCGAGAAGAAGCATGCACTGGTCGCCAAGGTGTCGAAGGACCCGGTGAGATACCTCATCGGACCGCGGCCGCCGTGGGTCCAGGGCCGGGCCCTCATCGGGGGACTGGTGCTGGGCTGCGTAGCACGCGGTGTCGACGTGCTCACGGAGACGCCGGGCAAGCAGCTGATCGTGGACAACGGGCGGGTCATCGGCATCAGGGCCGAGCGCAACGGCAGGGACTTCTTCGTCAGGGCGAAGAAGGGCGTCCTGCTGGCTACCGGCGGCTTTGAGTGGAACGAGGAGATGAACAAGAGGTTCATCTATGGGCCGCGCCTGGGCGCGTACACCTGCCCCACCAACGAGGGCGATGGCCACATCATGGGAATGGAGGTGGGGGCGGCGGTGGCCCTGATGGACCACAGCATATTCCAGCCTGGGCTGACCATGCCCGGCGATGCGGTGGGGCACAACCAGATGATCTGCCGGCCCTTCATCTACGGCTATCCCGGGTACATCATGGTGAACCGTGACGGCCAGCGCTGCTGCGACGAGTGCTTCTACCCCGACATGGGGCGGGCCTTCATGGAGTACGACCGGCAGAAGGGCGGCTTCAAGAACCTGCCCATCTTCGCCATCATGGACCAGGGGTTCCGGGACATGTTCCCCTTTGCCGGGCTCAAGCGAGGCGGCACCGAGGTGAACGATCTGGTAAAGAGGGGCGACACCCCGCAGGCCCTGGCCGAGGCCATCGGTATCTCCGGCGAAAACCTGGCCCAGACCTTCGAGCGGTTCAACCGCTTCGCCCGGGAAGGCAAGGACCCGGACTTCCGCCGCGGTGAGAGCCCTTACGACCTGCGCTGGGCGGAGGCCATCTTCCCCAACCGCGGCTCCATGGCTGTGCTGGGGCCGCTGGAGAAGGCGCCCTTCTACGCCGTCAAGCTGGAGCTGACCACGGCCGGCAACCTGGGAGGGCTGGTCATCAACCCTCATGCCCAGGTCATCGACGTGCGCGGCGAGGTCATCCCCGGTCTCTACGGGACCAGCAACACCACGGCCATGCTGCCGCTGGGACATCACTATGACAGCGGGGCGGCGCAGGGCAAGAGCATGGTGTTCGGCTATGTGGCGGCCAATCACATGGCGGGCACCGGCCGCAAGCCCCAGTCGTGATCCTGAGGGACGTTCATATGGCCGATATGAAGGATATGGAGGCCCGGCTGCAGGCCCTGGAGCGCCGGGCGGCGGTGACGGAGGACATCGAAGCCATAAAGAGGCTGAAGCACAGGTACTTCCGGTGCCTGGACTCCAAGCTCTGGGATGAGCTGGCGGAGTGCTTTGTGCCGGACGCCACCACGAGCTACACGGACGGCAAGTACAGCTTCAGGGGCGTCGATGCCATCATGGGCTTCCTGAAGAAGAGCCTGGGGTCGGACAACGTGTTGAGCATGCACCAGGGCCACCAGCCCGAAATCGACATAACCAGCGAGACAACGGCCATGGGCATCTGGACCTCCGAGGCTGGCCTGGTCATCATCGACCGGAATGTGGCCACCAGGGAGGTCAACTTCTATCATGACGAGTACGTCAAGGTGGGGGGGCAGTGGAAGATCAAGCACACTGGGTACCGCCGCCTCTTCGAAGAGGCGGCCAACAGGGGGGAGGCCAAGCTCCTGGCGAACATGTTTGCCCCGCGGAAGGAATAGGCGACAGAGAAGAGGAGACCGAAGAAGGCGCGCGGCCGCGCCGGCTAGAGAAACGGGAGGACAGCACTTAATGGCAACTCATGAAGCTTACATCAAACTGGCGGAATCCATGGGCCACAAGGACTCGGAGATCCTGCACCGCATCCTGCAGATGGCCATGAAGCCGGAGGAAGCGTACTTCCTCCTGGCCTTGCCGGCCCCCAACGCCGATCTGGCGGCCAAGTTCAATATGACCGAGAAGGAGATCGAGGCCAAGATGCTCGATCTGGCCCGCCGGGGGCTGGTGGTGACCTCACGCAAGGGCACGCGCTTCCCCCGGGACCTGGGGACGCTGCACGACAACATCCTGGCCAGCATCCCGGAGCTTATCCCGGAAGGCATCGCCCAGCTGTGGCTGGACCTGTACGATGAGGGCTGGTGGAAGGAGATCGTCGGCGGCCTTTCGCAGCTGCCCGTCCCGGCGCTGCGGGTCATCATGCCCATGAAGGCCATGCCGGCCGGCTTCAAGCCGCTGCCCCACGAGAGCGCCGAGGACATCATCATGGCCCACAAGGACCTGATCAGCATCCGGCGCTGCTGCTGCCGGGTAGGCATGCAGGGCAGCCGCCAGGGAACATGCAAACACCCCATATTCACCTGCACCCAGTTTGGCCGCCGGGCCGAATATGACCTGTACCGCGGCAGCGGCAAGAAGGTATCCGCGGATGAAGCCATCGCCATTCACCATGAGGCCACCGGCGCCGGCCTGACGCCCACGGTGACCAACATCTCGGCCATGGCGGGCCTGGAGTTCATCTGCTACTGCTGCGCCGACGCCTGCCTGGTCCTGCACCCCATCCTGCGCGGGGACAAGGTCATGGCGTCGCTCCGGCCCAGCCGCTTCCTGCCCAAGGTGGAACAGGCAAAGTGTGAGGCCTGCCAGGACAAGGGCTGTCTGCCCGCCTGCGGCTTCGGCGCCATCGAGATGAGGACAGTCCCCGGTCACAAGGCGCCCGTGGCGGTCATCATCAAGGAGAAGTGCGTGGGCTGCGGCCTCTGCGCCATCAAGTGCGGCCCCAGGGCCGTGGTCATGGAGCTGGTGCACCCTCCGGAGTACATCCCGGAGACGCTCACCGGCCCGTCGTCCATCGTCCACTAGCGGCTTTTTACGACGAGAGACAGGGGTGCGGCGCAGGCCGCACCCCTGTTGCACAGGCGATCCCTCCTCGCTTCCAGCGCATCCCGCGTGGAACGCAGCGCGACTCCGGAGGCGTGACGGCGTGGGGCCCTTCCGAGGCCCTCGCCCCTGCCCCGAGCCGCGCGGCCCGGGCTACGGCCGCCCGGCTCAGACGTCGCGGCAGCGGCGGACGATAGCTCTCAGCCGGCTTGCCGCACCAGCGGCATCGGTCCGGCCCGACCCCAGGGCGGCAGTCACCGCGATGACGTCTTCCTCGATCCCCAGGGATGCCAGCCAGCTCCGGTCCCCGATCCTGATCGGAGGCTCAATGAAGATGCCCAGGCCCCAGCCCCGCCGCAGGGCCTCGGAGATCTCCACCGCCGGCTGGTTGAGCATGGCGCGCTCTTCCGCGCTGAGCGCCTCGCTCTCCAGTATGCGCTCGCAGAAGTAGAGGCGGCACTTGGCCGGGCGGAGCTCGAAGATGGGGCAGGTGGAGAAGCTCGGGGAGTAGAGCTCGCAACCGATGCGGCGGCAGCACTCGCCGCCGCAGTCCTGGCACAGCGGGGCGGCGTACCGGCCCAGCATCCGGATGGCCCCGGCCGCCTGCTGGCCGAAGGCCGCCGCGAACTCCGCGTCGCTGTAGAAGACCCGTGGAGGCCTGCCCGGCGGCTCCATGGCGCTGTACCTCCTCTTACGAACAGGAGGGCCCGTTACCCCACTCGAGCCCTCCGATGTTGCTCTGGGAAGCCGCTAAATCTTCATGCCGATCCGGGCGCCGTCCTCGATGGCCCCCAGTATCAGGCGGACATCGGCGCAGTCGCCGGCCTGGTACAGCTCCGGCAGCTTCCCTTCCAGCGCCTGGTACAGGCCCGGGTTGTTCTTGATGCCCTCAGCGATGACCACGGTGTCGCACGGAATGGTCTGGGTCTTCTTCTCCTTATCGGAGAAGACCACCCCGTTCTCGGTGAACTTCTCATACTTGGCCTTGTTGTGCATGATTACACCGTGCTGGCGCAGGCCGCCCAGGACCCTCCAGCGCCGGGCGATGGACATCTCCGGCGCCATCGATCTCTCGGTGGAGACCATGGTCACCTTCCGGCCCCTCTCCACCAGGAACTCGGCCAGCTCCACGGCCACCAGGTCGCCGCCGATGACCACCACGTTCTTGCCCACCGGCATCCAGCGGCGGGTGAACGCGGCCGCCTGCGACGGCTTCATGCGCTGCAGCACGGGCTTGACCAGCGGCAGGCCTATCTTCATCCACCAGGCCATCTTGCCGGAGTGGTCCCGCCCGTTCATCATCTCGCGCAGGTCCTTGCCGGTCATGACGTTGCGCCGCTCGCCGCCGGGGATCTGGGGCGCATCGATATTGGGCCCGACGGCCACGATGGTCACGTCGTGCCCGGCCGCCTTGATGGACTCAGGGGTGACCTCCACCCCCATCTTGATATCGATGGGCAGCTTATTCATCTGCCCGATCATCCAGTCCAGCAGGCCCTCGTTGTCCTCGCTGACCACCGAGGCGAAGACCAGGGAGCCGCCCAGGCGCTTGTTCTTCTCGTACAGGGTCACCTTGTGGCCGCGCAGGGCGGCGATCCGGGCCGCCTCCATGCCGGCCGGGCCGCTGCCGATGACGGCCACGTTGCGGGGCTTCTGGGCCGGCTGGAACCGGAACTCGGCCTCCCGGCCGCAGGCCACGTTCACGGAGCAGATGGTAGGCATGCTCTCCACGTGGGCACTGGCGCACTCGTAGCAGCGGATGCAGGGCCGCACGTCGTCCCTCTTCCCGGCGGCCAGCTTGTTGGGCAGCTCCGGGTCGGCCAGCAGGCCCCGGCCCATGGCGATGAAGTCCGCCTTGCCCTGGCTCAGCACCTCCTCGCCCAGCTCCGGGCTGATCCGGCCCACGGCTATCACCGGGATCTTCACGGCCTGTTTGACGTTCCAGGCGTCCGGCAGTATGGCGCCGGGCGGATAAGGGATGGGAGCGTGGATGAAGGTGGCGGGGACGGGCCCGTAGCCGCTAACGTGGATGGCATCCACCCCGGCCTCCTGCAGCATGACGGCCAGCGCCCGGCTGTCTGCGGGAGTAATGCCCCCCTCGACTTGCCATTCCCGGCCGTCGATGCGGCACCACACCGGGTAGTCCCGGCCCACTTTGGCCCTGGTGGCCTGGATGATCTCCAGCAGGAAGCGGGCGCGGTTCTTGAGGTCGCCGCCGTACTGGTCGGTCCGCCGGTTGGCATAGGGGGACAGGAAGGAGTAGATCTGGTAGCCGTGGGCGGCGTGGATCTCCACCCCGTCGAAGCCGCTCTTCCGAGCCCGCTCCGCCGCTTCCGCAAAGAGGTCGACATAGTGGGGGATCTCCTCCAGGGTCATGGCCCTGGTCTTGAAATCCTTGGGCATCTTGCTGAACCGCTGCGCCATCCGCATGATCTCGTCCAGGTTCAAGTCCACGGCGGCATTGGCGTCGGAGGCAGGCATCTCCGAGGCCGTCACCGGCTGGCAGGCGTTGCACACGTCCACCGTGGCTATTTTGCCGGCGTGCTGCAGCTGGGCCCCGATCTTGGCCCCGTGCCGGTGCACGGCGTCTGTCAGCTCCAAGAGCCCCGGGATATACTTGTCGTCGGCGATGGACAGCTGGTCCGACGCGCAGCGGCCCCCGGCGGGATCGACAGACAGGACGCCAGGTATGATCAGGGCGGCCCCGCCCCTGGCGCGCTCTTCGTAGTAGTCCTTCAGGCGCTGGGTGACGACGCCTTCCGTGGTAGCATACCCGGTTCCCATGGGGGCCATGATGATGCGGTTGCGCAGCTCCATCTGGCCGATGCGGCCCGGCTGCAAAAGTCTGGCATACCTCGGGTCAGTGGCCATCATCTATCTCCCTTCAGCTTTGTCAGTCGCTCGCCTATTCACTATCGTCAGCCGTCGCCAGACGGCGCCCTGGATCAGGTTACGGCGGCGCGGGGCCAACGGCAATGCCTGGCGCCCCGCGGCGCCGGTAGCTCATATCTGGCGCCCCGCGGCGCCGGTAGCTCATATCTGGCGCCCCGCGGCGCCACGTAGCTCATATCTGGCGCCCCGCGTCATATCCCGTGGCTATGGCGGCCATGATTGTTCCCTGCTCCCGTTCGCTGACGCCGGCGGCGTCCCCCACTATCTTCAGCTCGATCCTCTGTCGTTCGGCCACCTCGGCCAGGAACACGCTGGGCCGCCTCTCGGCGGCCAGGACTATGGTATCGATCGGCGGCAGCTTCAGCCTCTGCCAGGCACCCGCCGGGGTCTGCCCGGCGGGCGTGAGCCAGACCTCATCGCCGGGCAGGATCTCTACCTTGTGCACATTCTTGTACTGCTTCACGCCTCTGGCGGCCAGCCTCGACATCAGGTAGCGCCGGTCGTTGGTGGCCAGCTTGTAGGCGAAACGGGGCCCGGGCTCCACCACGTGCACCGCTTTGCCCAGCTCCGACAGGTAGTCCGCCACCTCCACTCCAATCTGGTCTCCGCCCACCACCAGCACCGTGTCCCCCGTGGGACGGCGGTCCTCCAGCAGCTCATCCACCATCATCATCTCGATGTGCCCGACGTGGCCCAGGCCTTCGATGAAGCCCAGTGAGGCCTCCGGCAGGCTCCCGGTGGCCAGCACCAGGACTTCGGGTTGGAGCCGCTCGAGGAGGTCCGCATCGACGCCTGTGTTCAGACGGACCTCCACCTTCAGCCTGTTGAGCTGTCTCTCGTACCAGGGCAGGATGTCCGCGATTTCCTGCCGCTCTGGCATCATGGACGCCAGGCGCACCTGGCCTCCCAGCCAGGCTCTGCTCTCGCAGAGCGTTACCGTGTGCCCGGCGAAGGCCGCCCTCCTGGCCGCCTCCAGCCCGGCCACCCCGCCCCCGGCCACCAGCACCCGCCGGGGCGAGCCGCTCTTGTCGCCCCCGACGTCCTTCAAGGAGTTCTCCCGGCCCACCCTGGGGTTGACGGCGCAGCTGGCAGTGGCGTGGCGGAAGATGCCTTCGATGCAGCCCAGGCATTCAGCCAGGCAGGGCCTGATGTCGGCGATGTCCCCCCTCCGGGCCTTCTCCACCAGCTCCGGGTCCGCCAGCTGGGCCCGGGCCATGCAGACGAAGTCGGCCTGGCCCTCCCTGATTATGCGGTCGGCCATGACCGGGTCCTTGATCCGCCCCACGGTGCCCACCGGGATGGTGACATGTTTTTTCACGGCGGCCGCGAACCTGACGAAGGCCCCCTGCGGCTCGTACATGGGGGCGATATTGACCTGAATGGTGCCAAAGGAGAAGCCGCCCTGAGTGATATTGACGTAGTCCACGCCCTCCTTCTCCAGGATGGGCGCCAGCCGGCACAGTTCAGGGAGCTGCCAGCCGTCTTCGCCGATGAAGTCGTCACCGGACAGGCGCACCCCCACCGGGGTCTCCGGCCGCACCCTCCTCCTGACCTCCCGGACCACCTCCAGCAGGAACCGGATCCTGTTCTCGAACGGCCCTCCGTACTCATCGGTGCGCCGGTTGTAGCGGGGCGTCAGGAACTCGTTGATGAGGTAGGCGTGGGCGCCGTGTATCTCAATGAAATCGAAGCCGATGCCGATGCACCGCTCCGCTGCCAATCCAAAGGCGCGGACGAACTCCTGTATGTCCTCATGGGTGGCGGACCTGGTCGGCCCGATCTCGGTCCCGGGCGGGCGCTCCGAGGGAACGACAGCCGGGGCCGGCAGGTGGCCCAGCCCGCAGTGGGTGAGCTGCGCCCCGAGTGGCACGTCGTGCCGGTGCACTGCCCTGACCAGGCCCTCCAGGCTGGGTAGGATGCTCTCGTCCGACACCAGCAGCATGTGGACGGTGGCCGGGTCGGCGATGCCCGTGGGATGGACGGCCATGGCGGGTGAGACGATCATGCCCGGCCGGCTCCGGGCCCTCTCTTCCAGGAAGGCGATGAACTCCTCCGTTACCCGGCCCTCGTCGTCTATGCCGAAGCTGGGGTCCATCCCCGGCACCACAATGCGGTTGGCCAGCTGCATGGAGCCTATCTTCAGAGGCCGGAAAACGTGTCCCAGTTTCTCCATGGCACGCCCCTCAGTCGTGGTCCGCCACGTAGTTGCGCAGTGTGCCGATCTTCTCGATGCGGACCTCAATGACGTCCCCGGGCTTCATCCGGCCGACCCCGGACGGCGTTCCGGTGGCGATAACGTCTCCCGGCAGCAGGGTCATGATGCCCGATACAAAGCTGATGATCTCGTCCACGCCGAAGATGAGGTCGCTGGTGCGCGCCGACTGGCGAAGCTCGCCGTTGAGATAGGACTCCACGGCCAGGTCGCCGGGATCGGCCTCGATTTCGATCCAGGGGCCCATGGGCGCGAACGTGTCGTGGCCCTTGGCCCTGGTCCACTGCCCATCTGACTTCTGAGAGTACCGCTCCGACACGTCGTTGAAGCAGGTGTACCCCAGGACGCATTCCCTGGCCCGTTCCCGGGGGACCCCCCGGGCGCGCCGGCCGATGACGACGGCCAGCTCGGCCTCGTAATCTACCCGGCGCTTCTCCTGCCGGGGAAGGACGATGCGGTCCTCCGGCCCGACGACGGCCGTGGGCGGCTTGAGGAATAGGAGCGGAACGTCAGGGATGGGCAGGCCCGTTTCGATGGCGTGGCTGCGGTAGTTGACCCCCAGGCAGATGATCTTGGACGGAGTGCACGGGGCCAGTAGCTTCACCTCGTCCAGGCGGTGCTCCCGGCCGTCGAGCTGGTACATGAGGCCGCCCTGGCGGCGGGACGAGAACGGGCTGGCGCTCAAGGCCCAGACGTAGTCGCCGTCGATCATCCCGTACCGCGGCCGGCCACCGCTCGTGAAGCGGACGAAACGCAAGCTCACCCCCCTGGTCAACTCCCAATTCCAGCAGCCCCTCCGGGTCCGGTGCGCAGGCAGGATGTTGACTCGGAAGTAATACTGTGACAGAATAGGCTTGTCTAGATGTAAAGGATTATAGCATCCAACGTAACGAGATGCAAGGAACCCAGCATGAGAAGAGAGTCACCTGTATCCAGGAGCATTGATCTCAGTGACCTGGATCTGAGGCTCATCAGGCTGCTGGAGTCCGAGCCGCGCAGCACCCAGTCCGGGCTGGCGGCCAAGCTGGGCATCAGCCGGCCGACGGTGGGCGCGGTTATGCAGAAGCTGGTGGACTCCCGCGTCATCCGGACGGTGTGCCTGGCGGACCACGTGGCCCTGGGCTACACCGACAGCGTGATCTTCGGCATCAGCACGGCCCCGGGCAGGATGCTCAGGGTGGCCGAGGACGTGGCTTCCCTTTCCGCCATCCACTACGTGGCTCTCTGCGCCGGGCCATTCGACGTCATGGCCTGGGGGCTCTTCAAGAACGGCGCCCAGGTACTGGAGTTCCTGGCGGGCGGGCTGGGCCGGGTGCGGGGCATGTCGCGGGTGGAGACGGTGCTGTGCCAGGAGGTCAAGATATCCCCGGCGCTTCTGTCCACGGACGAAGGCTACCGGCCTTGCACCAGGGAGGCCGCCCTGGACCGCCTGGACAGGGCCATCATCGGCGCGCTGCAGCGGGACAGCCGCCAGACCGCTGCCGACCTGGCCGGGAAGCTGAACACCAGCAAGCCCACCATCCTCCGCCGGATGAAGCGGCTTCATGATGAGGGCATTATCCGGCTGGTGACCATGGTTGATCCCCAGGCGCTGGGGTACAAGCTGGTCGTCTCCACGGGCCTGAAGGTGGCCCCCGACAGGATCAGCGAGGTGGCCGAGGCGGTGGGCAATCACCGGAACGTGCACAGCGTGGCCCTGTGCACCGGCCGCTACGACGTGCTGGCCTGGATGACCTTCCGCGACCGGCCGGAGATGATGGAGGTCCTGAACGGCCAGCTGGGCAAGATCCGCGGCATAAGGAGCATGGAGACCGTCACCAGCCTGAAGCTGGTGAAGGCCTCATTCATGTATGTGAACTGGCAGGGAGAGCTCTGGGAAAGTCTGAAGGAGGAGTAAGCAGGTAAATGAGCTTCGATCGTTTGTTTGAGCCCGGGAAGATAGGCAGTATGAACCTGAAGAACCGCATTCTCATGCCGGCCATGGGCGTGTCGCTGTCGGACGCCAAAGGGACGGCCACCGACAGGGAGATAGGCTACTACACCGCCAGGGCCAGGGGCGGAGCGGCGCTGATCACGCCGCACTACGCCTCGGTGAGCGCCGATTCCTCGCTGCCCTATACCATCGTCATCAGTGACGACGGGCAGGTGGGCCACTGGGAGGCCCTGGCGTCCGCCGTTCACGCGGCCGGATCGAAGCTCTGCGTGCAGCTGATGCACATAGGCATGATCTACCTGTACTCGGGGTTCGTCCCCCAGGGAGTGACTATCAAGGTGCCCAGCACCACGCTGTGGCTGAAGAGCATCCACACCTACCACGTGCTCAATGAAGAGGAGATCGAAAGGTACATCGAGGACTTCGGGCAGGGTGCGCGCCGGGCCAAAGAGGCCGGGGCCGACGCCATCGAGCTGCATGCCTGCCACGGCTGCCTGGTCAGCACCTTCATGTCGCCCCTGACCAACAAGCGGACGGACCAGTACGGGGGGAGCGTGGAGAACCGGGCCCGCTTCGCCCGCCGCATCGTAGAGCGGATGAGGCAGGTGGTGGGGAAGGACTTCCCCATCATCGTTCGCATGAACGCCAGCGACGACATAGAGGGCGGCGTCAGCATCGAGGAGGCCATGGAGCAGGCCGCCATCCTGGAAAAGGCCGGCGCCGACGCCATCAGCGTGTCCTCCGGCATGGAGTTCTGGACGCCGCAGGGCATCCCGGCCTATCCCGTTCCCGAGGGGCCCATGGTCCCTCTGGCGGAGAAGATCAAGCAGGCGGTCAAGGTGCCGGTGATAGCCGCGGGCAAGATCACCCCCGAGGTGGCCGTCAGCGTGCTGGAGGCGGGCAAGGCCGATTTCATAGCCATGGGGCGCCCCCTGCTGGCGGACCCGGACCTGCCTAACAAGATCCGAGAGGGACGCCGCGAGGACGTGAGGAACTGCCTCTACTGCAACAACTGCCTCCGGATGGAGACGGGCGCTCCGTCCTGCACCGTCAACCCCTTCCTCTTCCGGGAAGCCCGCTATCCGCTGAAGCCGGCGGAGAAGCCCAAGAAGGTCCTGGTGGCGGGCGGCGGCCTGGCCGGCATGGAGACAGCCGTGCTCCTGGCCGAGAGGGGCCACCACGTCACCATCTACGAGAAGACGGGGGAGCTGGGCGGCCAGTGGAACGTGGCCTGCGCCTCTCCGGGGAAGGGGAGCTACCGGCACCTCACCGACTACTTGAACAAGCAGATAGCCCGGCTGAAGATACCGGTGAAGCTCAACGAGCCCGTGACGCGGGAGACCATTCTCAAGGCGGCGTCGGACACCGTGATCCTGGCGACGGGCGCGGTGCCCATCGGCCTGAGGGTGCCGGGGGCGGACAAGAAGCACGTTATCCAGGGGCACGACGTGCTGGCCGAGAAGGTGGGCGTCCAGGGCCGCTCCGCCGTGGTCGGCGGGCGCTTTATCGGCATGGAGGTGGCTATCAAGCTGGCCGAGGCCGGCCAGCCGGTGTGCATCATCACCCGGGGAGGGCTGGGCGAGGATGGAGTCAAGCTGGAGAAGTTCACCTTCCAGTCCATCGCCAACAGGCTGATCGAGCTGGGGGTGCCGCTCTACCTGAACTCTACCGTGGTGGAGATCAACGACAAGTCGGTGATCATCCTGATGAACGGCGAGATCTACCCGGTGCCGGCTGACACGGTGATATTCTCCGTGGGCATGCGGTCGGTGGCCGGCCTGGCCCGGGAGCTGGAGGGGACTGGCATCGAGTTCCACATGGTGGGGGACTGCGTCAAGCCCAGGGATGCCTGCGAGGTCCATACCCAGGCGGCCAAGATCGCCGCGCTGGTCTAGCCCGGACGCCAGTCCGTGAAAAAGAGGGGAGGGCCAAGCGGCCCTCCCCTCTTTCTGTCCCTCTCTCTCCCGGCAATCGACAGACGGTGCCACCTCTAGCTGGACGGCGTCTGGCCCAGGGTGACCTCGGCGGTCCGGGAGGCTTGCCCCCGCATGTACGTGACCACGACCCTGTCCCCCGGGCTGTGGCTCTGTATGGCGGAGCTCAGCTCCTGGCTGGTGGCTATGGTTGTGTCGCCGAGCCTGGTAATGACGTCAAAGCGCCTCAGCCCTGCGGCGGAGGCCGGGCTGCCCTGGACCACCGACCACACCAGGGCCCCCGAGTCCACCGAGAGCCCGTACTGGGCCTGTATATTGGCGGTGACGGTGTAGGTGCTCACCCCCATCCAGGCCGAGGACTCATAGCCCTTGGTCACCAGGGAGTACACCGTGTCTATGGCGGTGTTGGTGCTGACGGCGAACCCGATGTTCTCGGCGTTGGTGGCGATGGCCGTGTTGATCCCCACCACCTGGCCGGCCATGTTCACCAGGGGGCCGCCGCTGTTGCCCGAGTTGATGGCGGCATCGGTCTGGATGAGGTCATCGAGGACCGCGCCGTTGGACTGCTGGATGGACCGGCCCAGGTAGCTGACCACCCCCTCGGTCCACGTGGGCCCGCCGGGCAGGGCCAGGGCGTTGCCCACCGCCACCACATCTTCGAGCAGGGTCAGGTTCCCCAGAGAGTTGCTCAGGAAGTGGGCGTATGGCAGGTCGCCGTCGGGCTGGATCTGGACCACGGCCAGATCGGTGGCCTCGTCGCCGGCCCACTTGACGGCCGGAAAGCTGCGGCCGTCGTTCAGAGTCACGGTGAGGCTGGTGGCATCTGCCACCACGTGGTTGTTAGTCACCACGATGCCGTCGGAATCGATAATGACGCCACTGGCGGCCCCGCTCGACGGGACTGCTCGATAGAACATGTCGTAGGCCACGCCCGCCGTGGTGATGGAGACCACCGACGGCGCCAGCCGCGCTACCAGGTCAGTCTTGGAAAGGGCCGGGCCGACCTGGCCATCCACGTAGGCGGGGCTCCAGTCGGCGTCGATGGGGGTGTTGGCGGCATTCGCGGAATTGTCGCCGGAGCCGCCGAGCCCGCAGGCCAGGCCGGCCCCCACCAGGGCCATGACGACGAGGATCATCAGAAGGTACTTCACTCTTCGCACATTACCTCCTTACGAGAGCAGACTGCCGGTATCAGGCTAGACCAATTTCCCCCGCTGGGCAAGGCGGATCGCGCGGGCCGGGCACCGGCCCCGGATACCGCGCGCCAGGCCGCGGCCGGCCATGCAAGGCAGCCGGAGACAGGGGCCGAAGCCCTTGTCTCCGCGGGGGGTGGCTCGAAGCCTACGAACGGCAGCCTGTTCCGTGCCCCCTGGGCCCCCGGCCCATCTCCGGGCCCGGCCCGAAGCCCGGTCCGGGGCCGCCCAGCCTGTCCAGGGCATGGTGCTGGCGGCCGGGCGGGGGCGGCGCCGCGGGGGGATTCAGGCCAGCCCCTTCTTCCGGTAGTGCATCAGGTACGCGTTGGCGAACATCTGCGCAGTGCCGGGATTGTAGCACACGCCGTAGCGCCGCCTGACGTCGGCCACGAAGCGCAACGTGATGTCAGAGCCGGATTCGCCCTGCCGGAGCGCATCCAGCACCATCTGCGAGTAGTAGCGCGCGTTTTCCTCCGCCCTGGAGAAGGCGGCCTGGATCTCGCTGTCGGCCCCTCCGTGCGAAAAGAACAGCACCCGCGGGCCGAGGCGCCGCAGGCTCTCGATGGTCGACAGGTAGTCTCCCTCGTCGAAGCTGAAGGGGGCGGCGCTGGGCAGCAGGTGGGGGGGCAGGCCCAGCGCTTCGCCGCAGAAGAGCCCCTGCTGGCTTCTGTCCAGGATGGCCAGGTGGTGGGGGGCGTGCCCCGGCGCATGAATGATCTGGAGCTCCCGGCGGCCCAGGAGCACGACCTCGCCGTCCTCGACGGCCCTCAGGCGGGACTGGGGGACCGGCAGGACGGCCCCGGAACGGGTCTCGAAGTCATCGCCGTGGACACGCTGCGTGTTGTCGATGAGCCGGGCCGGGCGGGCCAGGTGGCGGGCGCCCCGGGGGTGCACCAGCACGGTGGCCGCCGGGCAGAGGGCCGCCAGCGCCCCGGCGCCGCCGGCGTGGTCCACGTGAATGTGGGTCGGGATGATGTAGGCCAGGTTGCTCAGCCCCAGGCGCTCCAGGGCCCGCCTGACGGCGGGGATAGCGGCACCGGGCCCGGGCTCTATGAGCGCCCCATCGCCATCCGCAATGAAATACGAGACAGCAGGCACCAGCTCACTGGCCTCGGGGACCTCCAGCCGATAGGTGCAGTCGCCAACCTGCGTGATGTCTTCCATGGGGATTGCCCTACCTTGCCCGGCCCCCGGGCGGCACCTCCGCCCCGAAGCCCCAGTCGGCCCCGAGGTTGTCCTTGGTCACCTTCATCAGAACCATCACCTCATGGCTGACCACTCCCGGCACTGTCCCCAGGTACTCCCTGACGAACCGCGACAGGTCCTCCTGGGTCTTGAGGAACGTGGTGAAGAGCAGGTCAAAGGACCCGGTGGTGATGACCACATGGTGCGTTTCCGGCGAAGCGGCCAGGGCAGAAGCTGCCCGGTCGATCATGCCCGGGCGCACTCCCAGGCCGATGTTGGCCCGGATGGTGTATCCCAGCCGCACCGGATCGGCCACGGCGATCACCTGCAGGATGCCCTCGTCGATCAGGCGCTCAATGCGCCGCCGCGCGGTGGCCTTGCTGCAGCCGGCCGCCGCGGCCAGGGCGGTGTACGGGCTGCGGGGGGCGGCCCGCAGCTGGCGCAGCAGTTGATAGTCGAGGCTGTCCAGCGGGCGCCGCGGCGGAACGCTCCCGCCGGGGGCTATGCTCCGGTTAGCCAGCAGCGACAGCGAGAACTTGGCCACCTTGAGGCTGACCATGGTCTCGGCTCGAGTGATGTCCTTGATCGGCGCCAGGCTGGAGCTGACGAAGGCCCAGAGGTCCACCGACTCCGGAAGGGAGACCGAGGCGAATATGTCATAGCGCCCGGTGTGTATGGAGACGTGATACACCTCGCGGATGTCCGCCAGCCGGCGGGCCACGAAATCCAGCTGGCTCGGGGGCGCATTGATGCCTACCAGGAGCTGCTTGGTGTGGCCGATGGCCAGAGGGTCGACCAGCGTCAGAAAGCGGATGATCTTGTCCTGCTGCAGGCTCTCGAGACGGTCGGCGATGGTGGACCAGCTCAGGCGCAGCCTGCCTGCCAGCTCGCTGACCCCCTGCCGTCCGTCTCTCTCCAGCTCGGCAATGAGCCGCAGCTCCAGGTCGTCCAGCGGCCTGGCCTCCGGGCCGGTCATGGGCACAGAGCGCGCGGCGTGGCCCCGTCCGCCGGGGGCCGCTGCGGCCCCGGACGGCAATGGCTTCGCTTCAGGATGGCGCATGGCTGGTCCCCTCGGTGATCCTTTTCCTGGCGCTGTGCGAGTGACATGATACAGTTCCCGGTCCTTATACCATCTGGTTGACACTATTGTCAACACCGAGATAGAATGACCGAAAAACTGTGGGAGGTCCGATGACGGCGCAGATTCCACCTATAGTCAAGGTCAATGAGCTGTTCCAGGCGGGCATCGTGGTGAAGGATGTGGAAAAAGGCATCACCCAGTACAGCCGGCTGCTGGGCATCGCCCCTGATTCGTGGTGGGTGATTACCATTGACAGCCGCCTTTCCCGGATGACCTACCGCGGCCGCCCGTCGCAGCACAGCTTCAAGGCGGCCATGGTCACGGTGGGCCCCATCATGATCGAGCTGCTGCAGCCGCTGGACGGGCGGGGCACCTACCGGGAGTTCCTGGAGCAGCGTGGCGAGGGTATCCATCATCTGGGGCACGTGATAGTGCCGGACCTGGATGAGGTGATGGCGAAGATGGAACGCGCCGGCTTTCCCACCGTCGAGACCGGGGAGCCGCAGGGTTCGGTCCAGGGGGGCCACAAGTGGGCCTACATAGACACCACCCCCGCGCTGGGATACATCCTGGAGTACTCCCAGGGGACCGACCCCAGGGAATCGTACCGGATGTACCAGGCCCACCAGGAGAAGAAGAAGGCGAAGGAGCGCTGATGCGGGCGGTCTTCTTTCGCGACGGCGAAGTAGATCTTAAGGACGTGGAGACGCCGCCGGGTGAAGGCGTCAGGGTCCGTGTGCGGTCTGCCGGCATCTGCGGCTCTGATCTGCACATGCTGGAGATGAAGTCGCCGCTGGGGTGCGTGGTGGGCCACGAAGTGGCCGGGGTCCTGGACGACGGGACCGCGGTGGCAGTGGAGCCGTCCATGCCCTGCGGGGAGTGCCCCCTCTGCCGGTCGGGCGATTACCACCTCTGCCCGTCCGGAGTGGGGAAGTCGCTGGGCGTCGGCCGCAACGGTGGCATGGCCGACGAGATACGGGTCCCCCCGGGCTGCCTGGTATACCTACCGTCCAACGTGGATGTGCGGGATGGCTGCCTGGTGGAGCCTTTAGCGGTGGCTGTGCACGGGCTGCAGAGAGCGGGGCTGGAGGGTGGCCGGCGGGTGGCGGTGATCGGCGGGGGGGCCATCGGCCTCTGCGCGGTGGCGGTGGCCAGGGCCGGCAACGCGACGGTGGGGCTATCGGCCCGCTATGACCACCAGGCGGCCGTGGGCCGGTCACTGGGGGCGGAAGGGATCGAGGGTCAGTATGACATAGTCGTCGAGTGCACCGGGACGGAGAAGGCGGTGAGCACGGCGGTCAGGCTGTGCCGGCCGAAGGGCAAGGTCCTGATCCTGGGCACTCACTGGAGCGGGCTGCCCCTGCCCCAGGTGATGGTGATGATGAAGGAGATCACGGTCGTCTCCTCCTTCATGTACTCCGCCAACGGCGCAGTGCGCGACTTCGACGTGGCGGCCATGCTGCTCTCGAGGCAGCCGGTCATAGCCAGGGGCCTGATCACCCACCGCTTCCCCCTGGCCCAGGCCCGGCAGGCCTTCGCCGTGGCGCGGGACCGCAGGGCCGGCGCCATCAAGGTGGTGCTGGAGCCGTAGCGGCCGGCGGTGCCTGGCCGATGCCGGCTGTGGCGGCTCCGCCGTTCAGCCCGATGTTTGACCCTGTTCGGAAAGGAGCGAGAGGCCATGCCACTGGATCCCAGAGCACGGGCGTTTCTCCACAACCTGGGCGCCTTCGGCAGCTGGGCGGACCCGGGCGCCGCCAGCATTGAGAAGCAGAGGGGGTGGATGGAGTCGTTGGCCAGATCCCAGATGGGGATACCCCGGACCGTATACCGCGTGGAGGACCGGGTCATTCCGGGGCCCGAAGGTCAGGTTCCCATAAGAGTCTATACGCCGGAGGGCCAAGGGCCGCTTCCCGTGCTAGTGTACTTCCACGGTGGAGCCTTCACCATGGGCAGCATAGCCACCGAGGACGCGCCGTGCCGGGCCATGGCCAATGGCGCAGGCTGCATTGTGGTATCCGTGGAATACCGCCTGGCCCCGGAGCACAGGTTCCCGGCCGGCGTCGAGGATTGCTATGCCGCCACCAGGTGGGTGGCCGACCACGCGCCCGATCTGCGCGGCGACTCCGGCCGCATCGCAGTGGGCGGCGCCAGTGCCGGCGGCAACCTGGCGGCGGTGGTGGCTCTGATGGCGCGCGACCGCGGTGGCCCTTCCCTCGTTTACCAGCTCCTGATGTACCCGGTCACCAGCTGCGCTTTCGATACAGCCTCGCACCGCGAATGCGGCCAGGGCTACATGCTGACTACGGAAGCCATGAAGCAGAACTGGAGCCTGTACCTGCGAGACGAGGCTGATGGCCGGCATCCCTATGCTTCGCCTCTGCAGGCGGATGACCTCAGCGGCCTGCCTCCGGCCCTGGTGATCACGGCCGAGTTTGACCCGCTGCGCGATGAAGGAGAGGCCTACGCCTTGAGGATGCAGGAGGCCGGCGTACCTGCGTCCTGCCGGCGCTTCGATGGTCTGCTCCACGGCGGCCTGCCCGCGGAGACCTCCCGAGAGCCTCTGGAGCACGCGGTCGCCAGTCTGAGGCGCGCCTTCGCCAGTTGCCGGCTGAAGGAGTGAGACCGAAGTCACATACTGCCACAGGTTGAGCGGGCGACAATGCAGTACGGTCAGCGAGCAGCCGTTGGCAGGCAGAGTGAACGCCGCCAACGGCTGTGGTAAAGTATCCCTGCGACATAGACGCGAAGGAGGAGAGTCACGCCATGTCGAAATCACTCAAAGGCACCCAGACCGAGAAGAACCTGCTCAAGGCCTTTGCCGGGGAGTCACAGGCCAGAAACCGCTACAACTTCTTTGCCAGCGCGGCCCGCAAGGAGGGGTTCGAGCAGATCGCCAACATATTCGCGGAAACGGCCGACAACGAGAAGGAGCACGCCAAGGTGTTCTTCAAGTATCTGGAGGGGGGCGACGTGGAGATAACGGCCGCCTACCCCGCCGGCCAGATAAAGGACACGGCGTCCAACCTGACGGCCGCGGCTGACGGTGAGAGGCTGGAGTGGACCACGCTCTACGCCGATTTCGCCGCCGCCGCCAAACGGGAAGGGTTCCCGGAGGTGGCCCAGTCCTTTGAGGAGATCGCCAAGGTGGAGCGGTTCCACGAATCCCGGTACCGGAAACTGGTGGCCAATATCGCCGCGGGCGAGGTGTTCCAGAAGAAATCGCCGGTGAAATGGCACTGCGCCAACTGCGGATACGTCTTCGAAGGTGCGGAGGCGCCGGCGGAATGCCCCGCCTGCCGGCATCCGCGGGCCTACTACGAGGTGCTGGCGGAGAACTACTAGCCCGGCCCGCTGCCGCCGCACTGCAGAGCCATGAGAAGGGTGTAGTCAGGATGGACCGGCAGATAACTGAGGATGAGCTGGCCTCGTGTGACGGTCAGGAGGGGCGCCCGGCATGGGTGGCCTATCGGGGCCAGGTCTACGATGTCTCCGCCAGCCGGCTGTGGCCGGCTGGCGTGCACATGAAGCGCCATCAGGTAGGGCGGGACCTGACCGCCGAGCTGGCTGCCGCCCCTCACGATGAGACAATCCTGAGGCGCCTGCCGGTGGTAGGCCGCCTGGCGAGCGCCGAACAGAAGGAATTGCCGCGGCTGTTGCAGATGTACCTGGACCTCCACCCGCACCCGGTTTCGGTCCACTTCCCCATCGCCCTGACCGTGGCCTCGGCGGCCTTCCTGGTCATACATCTGATCAGCGGGATCGACAGCCTGGTGGACGGGGCCTACTTCGCCCTGCTGGGCGCGGCGGCAATGGCGCCCTTGTCCGCGGTGACAGGGGTGGTCAGCTGGTGGTACAACTACCGTCACCGGCTGACGGGCACGTTCACGGGCAAGGCCGGCCTGTCGGTGGGCCTGGTGGTGGTCGGGGTGGTCACCGCGGTGCTCTGGTCGTTTAACCGCGATGCGCTTCTGGACCGTGAACCGGTGGGTTGGGTCTACCTGGCCCTGGTGCTGGCGATGTCGGGAATGGCCCTGTCCCTGGGCAAGCTGGGCGGATCCCTGCTATTCCCACCTCGCCGGAAGCCAGCCAGCAAAGCCTGACCTTTAGTGTGTGGACGTTGAATAAGGAGGAGGAGGGACCACTATGATCAAAGCCGGCACAAAGGGGCCTGATTTCGTCCTCAGGGACCAGAATGGCAAGATGGTGAAGCTGTCGGCGCTGGCCGGCAAGAAGGTCGTGCTCTCGTTTCGGCCGATGGCCTGGACCGCAGTCTGCCATGACCAGATGAAGTCGCTTGAGGAAAACCATGACCAGTTCCACAAGCTGGGGGCAGTCGCCCTGGGAATAGGCGTCGACTCCGTCCCGTCCAACAAGGCCTGGGCCGAGTCCATGGGCATCAAGAAGACGAAGCTGCTGGCCGATTTCTGGCCCCATGGCGCTGTGGCTGCCGCCTATGGTGTGTTCCGGGAGGCGGACGGCTTCTCCGAGAGGGCCAATGTGGTGCTGGATGAGAAGGGGAAGGTGATCTTCGCCAAGATCTATCCCATCGCCGAGCAGCCGGAGATCTCCGAGATCCTGGAGGTCCTTCGGGCAGGTGGCCGGTGAACGCCATGATTCCCCGGGAAGAGGCCACCATGGCCCCGGACTTCACCGCCACTGACAGCGAAGGCCGTAGCGTGGGGCTCTCGGACTTCAGGGGGAGGAAGAATGTCTTCCTGGTATTCAACAGGGGCTTCACCTGACCCTACTGCCGGAGGCACATGGCGCAGTTGCGCCGGAGCTATCAGGATTTTGTGAGGCGGGATGCCGAAATCATCGCCATCGGCCCGGAGGGCCCGGAGGCCTTTGCCGACTGGTGGCACAAGCACGAGATGCCGTTTATCGGGATAGGCGATCCCCAGCATGTCATCGCCAAGCTGTTTGGCCAGCAGGTGAAGCTGCTCAAGCTGGGGCGAATGCCGGCCCAGTTTGTGATTGACAGAGAGGGACGGATCCGTAGCCTGCACTATGGGGAGTCCATGCAGGACATCATGCCGGACGAGGAGGTCCTGGCCCTGCTGGACCAGATCGACGCAGAACGCCTGGCATAGCGCCGGACGCCAGGGACGCGGGCGGCCCAGGCTTGAATTGGAAAGGAGAATAGTGGCATGAAGGTCCCCGAGTACGTAACCAAGGCTGAGGTCAAGAAGGTGTGCCAGGAGTTGGGGCTTAAGGACTGGTCGGTCCGCAAGGACACCAGCGTGACTGCCGCTGAGGCGGCGGCCATCCTGAAGGCGGCCAACACCGGCAAGATGCGGGTCCCGGTGGAGACCATGCGGAAAGGACTCGAGGTAGAGCTGGAGCACGGCACCATGTACCCGGATACTAACGTCACCAACAACCATCCCGTCCTGACCGGCAAGATCGTGCTGGCGCACCTGAAGGAGACCATGGATTACTACGAGCGGCTGGATGTCACGGAGATAGAAGGGGACCTGCTCAAGGCGGTCAAGGCGAAGGACCTCAAGAAGATAGAGGAGAAGTACCGCAAGCTGATCGCCGCCCAGCAGCTCCTGTACAAGGAAGTGGGCAAAGAGCTGAAATAGGCGGCCCCGCCGCCTATTTCAGGTTCAACCGGAAGACAGGCTCGAACGAGTTGAACAGGTCCAGGTACTGCTCCAGGTATCGGGACAGGAGGAAGCTCCCCCGTACCTTCTCCCTGGCGCGGCGCCCCATGGCGTCGCGCAACTCCCTGTCCTTGACCAGTTGCACGATTCTGGCGGCCGCTTCTTCCACTGAGGAGACCAGGAAGCCGTTGACCCCGTCGTCGATCTGGAAGCGGATGCCTCCCACATTTCCGCCGATGACGGGCGTCCCTTTCCACATGGCTTCGGACACCGTCAGCCCGAAGCCCTCGCGCAGCGATTTCTGCAGCACCACTGCTGCTTTGCGCTGGAGGGCGTTCACCAGGACGCTGTCCTGAACGCTGTGAATAATGATCCGCTCATCCCGGCTCTCCAGAAGGGAGCCATAGACCTCTTCGCCCTCCGGGTCGTCGGTGGCCACGTTTCCCACCAGGACCAGGGTGCAGTCGACCTCCCTGCGCGCCAGCTTGAAGGCCTCAATCACCCCTTTCGGGTCCTTCCAGCGGTCAAAACGCGAGACCTGCACCACCAGCGGCAGATCGGTGGGGATGCCGTAGTGGTGGATGCGCTCGGTGGTCTCCGCTTCGCTGAGGTCCTTGTTGATGAGGGAAAACGGGTCGATGGCCGGCATGAAGACCGTTTGCGGAGGCTTGATCTCCTGGAAGTAGTCGCGACTGCTCACGATGACGGCATCGTACTGCTCGATGAAACGGGTCAGGTAGCCCCACAGCTCCCGGTTGGGTTGGGACAGGTCGATGTGGCATCGCCATATCCAGGGCACCCGCTTCCGGTAGTGCTCGATCAAGGGCAGGGGCTGGGGGTCGTGAACGATGATGACGTCATGGCCGTCCAGGTGGTTGCGGATGGCGTTTTCGTAGACCACCTCCTCGTACAGCTCCTTTTTGCGCTGGCTGAGGTTGATATCTCCGCCCTGCAGGGCGTTGTGCATCTTCTTGGTCACCGTGAAGAAGTCCGGGGGGCCGTGTATAGCCCGCCACCCTGTTCGCACTCCCAGGCTGTTCATCAGGAGGGTCATGGACGATAGCAGCTGGGCCACCCCGCCGCCATAGTAGGTGGAATTGATGTTGGTGATGTGGAAGTCATGCAGCGGTTCGGCCTTGCGGACGATGCGCTCCACGCTCTCGGCTCCGATCAGAGGCTCGTAGTCCTCGATAGTGGTGGTCCGGAATGTTCTGCTCATTGGTACTTGCCTCCTTCCATTGGCCCGTTCCCGGCCCGGCTCACGCGGGCAGGTCCCGCATGGAGCGCGCCGTTTCCTCGGGCAGCGCCGTGTTTATGAACATCCCGGAGCCAATCTCGAATCCGGCGGCCTCGGTGATCCGGGGGACTATCTTCACGTGCCACTGGTAGTAATCGGCGCGCTCTTCTCCCACCGGTGCGCTGTCAATGATGAGGTTGAAATCGGGGTCGTCGAGGGCACGGTGCAGCTTGCGCAGAGTGCTGCGCAGGACCCGGGCCAGGTGCTCGATGTCCTCTGCCGCGGCCTGATCAAAGCCGGCCCGGCCGGCCTTGGGCATGATCCAGGTCTCAAAGGGCCGGTGAGAGGCGAAGGGATGGAAGACGAGGTATCTCTCGGTGTCCATTATGACCCTGGTCCCGGCTGCCAGCTCGCGTGCGGCCAGATCGGAGTACAGGCAATGGCCATGATCATCGTAGTAGCTGACGGCCACTTCATACTTGTTTCTGATGTGCCTGGGGACGATGGCCGTGGCCACCATCTGTGAGTGTGGGTGCTCCAGAGAGGTGCCGGCCGCGGCACCGTGGTTCCTGAAGATTATGATCGACTTGACGGCAGGGATGCGCGCCACGGCCTGGTATCTCTGCTGCCAGGCTTGAAGAACGGCTTCCACCTCCCCTTCGTCCATCCGGTGGAGGTGCCTGTTGTGAATCGGGGTCTCCACGAAGACCTCGTGAATCCCCGACCCTTCCATGCTCCGGAAGAAGCCGCCGGCCGCTTTCCTGGAGGTATCGCCGCCGGGGGTGACCGCGGGGTACTTGTTGGCCATAGCCTTGACCCGCCAGAGACCGGTCGCGGGGTCGGCTATGGTCAGCGATGCCGGCGGAGTCAGGTGCTCGTTGCCGGGGCAGAACGGACAGGAGCTGAGGAAGGTGGGCTCCCCGGTTCGGGGCGCGCTGCGGGCGAAATCAGAAGGCCTCCTGTTTCTCTCTGAGGCCATGATGACCCATTCCCTGGTTGTGGGGTCCTGTCTCATCTCGGACATTGGAGGTCTCCCTGTCTTCCGGCTGCCTGATTGCCGGCCGGATAGTATTCTACTGTGGCCGGTACCTGGCAAGTCAACTTTCCAGCGTGCCAGGCCTGGCATTGATGGAACAATGTGGAACCCCCGGTCAGGTACGAGAGGCCGGTGTGAGCCGGGCGTGGTATCGTATTCTGTTGCCGGCAGATCCCGGCCCAGCGCAGCGACGGACGTGGGGGTGCACGGCATCGGACAGCAGTCAATGGGCAATACGGCAGAGGCGAGCGCCTCCGGCGCATCACGCCTGTGGCAGCGGCTCGAGAAGGCCCCGGTGCTGGCGCTGGCGGCGCTGCTCCTGGACCAGTGCACCAAGCTGGCCGTCAGGCAGTGGCTGTCGCCGGGCGAGGCCATACCGGAAGACGCCCGGTTGCGCCTGACGAACGTGGCTAACCCGGGCATCGTCTTCGGGGCCGAGGCCTCGTCCCTGGTCTCCCTGCTGCTGCCCGTGGCCATGTTACTGATGGCCCTGGGCCTCTATTGGCGCTACCGGCGTTCGGAGAGCACGCTGCTGGCGATTGGGACCGGCCTCTTCGTCGGTGGTACGCTGGGAAACCTGGCCGACCGCATCTTCAGCGGCCAGGTCACCGACTTCGTGGAGCTGGTCTCCTCGGGCGGCGGCTCCAGCATGGTCTTCAACCTGGCGGACCTCTGCATCCTGGCCGGCATCATCCTCCTGGAAGCCTTTGTCATCCGCCTCATCATCCGGGTCATCATGGAGAGGGGGTTGAAGTACAATCCGCTGAAGGATGCCATTGGCCGGGCGATCCGAAGGCGTCAAACATAACCGCGCCAGCTCCCCCGTCAGCGCCGGGCAGCCTGCAGTGTCCCGCGCGATCTCCCTCTTCGATGCAGCCGTCATCCTGTGATATACTCTGAATCACCCGGCCGGCAGGGTTGCTCCTGCGTCCCCGTCCCTGACAGGGCGGCAGCCGCGCCTCCCATGCCGAAGTCACCCTCCTAGTCAGGGGGTTGCCGGGCCAAGACTGTCATCGTCTGTCGAAGGGGGAAAGCGACATGGGCCACTCGACCCTCCGTCTGAGCATCCGGCAAGTGAGTCCAAAGGCGGCGCTGATATCCCTGGAGGGCGTGGTCACCGCCGAGGCTGAGATGGCCCTGGTGGAGGCGTTGCAGGACGCCGCCGGCCATGGGGCCGGGTCCCTGGTGGTGGACCTGTCGGGCGTATCCGGGATAGACAGCGGCGGCGCCAGCGCGCTGGTGAAGCTTTGGGCGGCGGCCCGGGGCGGCCGGGTCCGCCTCCTTGTTGCCGCGCCGGACACCCGCATCCGGGAGATACTGGACCTGACCCAGCTGTCGGAGGTGGTGAGTGTCTTCCCCGATCTGGACCGGGCCCTGTCAGCCGCCGGAGTGGCGGCAGGCCAGGCCCTCTCCGGGCCGGCGAAGGAGAAGGAAGTGACCTGGGACGCCGGAGCCGGCGCCAACCGGGGCAGCGTGGTCTACTGGGCCAAGCCGGTGAAGAAGCTCCCGGCAGCCCGGGTGCCGGGGGCCATCACGGACCTGACCGTCCGGGGCCGGCGCCCCGTGGGGCCGGTTATGGGGTTCGGGCAGATGTGGGAGAAGACCTACGAGCTTCACTTCGCCGACGCCAGGAAGACGCCCTTCGAGATCACCGGCATCATGAAGGAGAACTTCGTCAGTTTCCAGCCTTCTCAGAACAGGTTCTACCCGTCGCCAGCCGGCATTGTGGCCGGCGAGACGGTGCTCATCAAATCGTCCACCATGGGCATCCCCATCTACACCGGTGTGCTGACCAGCTATGCCGATGACGTCTCTTTCACCTTCATGACGCCCCAGGGGCATCCCGAGTCCGGCTGGGTCACCTTCCGGGCCTTCCGGGAGGCCGGCGAGACCGTGTGCCAGATACAGGGGCTGGCCCGGGCCAACGACCCCCTCTTTGAGGCCGCCTTTCGCCTTCACGGCGCGAAGTTCCAGGAGCAGATCTGGAAGCACGTGCTGGGGTCCCTGGGCAGGCACCTCGGGGTGGACGCTCCGGTAGTCATGAGGAAGAGGCGCATCGCGTCCAACCTGCAATGGTCGCAGGCCGGCAACATCTGGCACGATGCCCAGATATGGACCCTGGTGTACCTCCTCATGTGGCCGTTCCGCCGCATCTTCGGCATCTTCAGGAAGTGACTCCAGGCGATCGAGATGGATGGCTCCCCCTCTTACGATGCAGTGGTGGTGGGCTCGGGGCCGAACGGCCTGGCCGCCGCTGTGAAGCTGGCTCAGGCGGGGCTGTCAGTGGCTGTGTTCGAGTCCAGGGACACCGTGGGCGGGGGCTTGTGCACCGCGGAGCTGACCCTGCCGGCCTTCCGGCACGACGTCTTCGCCTCGGTCTTCCCCCTGGCGGTGGCTTCGCCGTTCCTGCGGACGCTGCCCCTGGCCGGCCACGGGCTGGAGTGGGTCCACTCCCCGGCCCCCCTGGCCCATCCCCTGGATGACGGAACGGCCGTCATGCTGGAGAAGTCGGTGGAGGCGACGGCCCAGAACCTGGGCAAGGACGCCGGAGCATACGGGAAGCTCATGGGGGGGTTGGTCAGCCACTGGGACGACCTCGCGGGCGATGTGCTGCGGCCTTTCGGCTTTCCCTCACACCCGTGGCTGTTCACCGGGTTTGGGTTGCGGGCCATCCATTCCGCGGCCGGCCTGGCCGAGACGGTCTTCGGGGGCCAGCGGGCGAAAGCGCTCTTTGCCGGGTTGGGTGCGCATTCCATCATGCCCTTGTACCGGCTGGGCAGCGCCGCTATCGCGCTGGTAATGGCCGCTGCCGGCCACGCTGTCGGCTGGCCTGTCGCCCGGAACGGGTCCCAGGCGCTGGCTGAAGCCCTGGCGGCCTATCTCCGCGCCATCGGGGGCGAGATCGTGACCGGCGCGCCCGTTGACTCCGTGGACCGGCTGCCGAAGGCCCGCATCATCCTGCTGGACGTGGCCCCGGGGCAGGTGCCGCAAATGGTCCCGGGGATTCCGGATGGGCAGCAGCGGCGGATGAGGGGATACCGTCACGGGCCCGCGGCCTTCAAGGTGGATTGGGCTCTGGACGGGCCGATTCCGTGGCGGGCTTTGGACTGCCGGCGGGCTGCCACGGTGCATTTGGGAGGGACACTCCCGGAAATCGTCAAAGCGGAGTCCGGCGTATGGGGTGGCCGGCCCGCCGAGAGGCCTTTCGTCTTTCTCACCCAGCCCAGCCTCTTCGACCGGGCCCGGGCCCCGGAGGGAAAGCACCTGGCCGGAGCCTACTGCCACGTGCCCAACGGCTGCACCGTGGACATGTCGGCGGCCATCGAAGCCCAGGTGGAGCGCTTTGCCCCCGGCTTCCACGAACGCATTCTGGAGAGACGCTCCATGGCTCCCGCCGAGATAGAGCGGCTCAACCCCAACTGCGTCGGCGGGGACATTGCCGGCGGCCGGCAGACCCTGGGGAGGCTGCTGCAGACGAGCCTGCGGGGCACTCCCTATGACACGCCCGCGGATGGCATCTACCTCTGCTCGTCGTCTACCCCGCCCGGCCCGGGGGTGCATGGGATGTGCGGCTATCATGCCGCGCTGGCCGCCTTGCGCCGCCTGGCGCAGGGGGCTGGGCCCTGAGGCAGGCGGTGAATACAGGTTGGAGTGAGGATGAAGCGTCTGAACCCGGCCAAGCTTCACGTCACCTATCTTCCGGGCGCTGGCGAGGTGCAGCCGCTCTGGCCTCGGTGCTACACCCTGACCCACTCAGACCTGACGGGCGATCTGTTCCTGTCCATCGGTACGGAGTTCGATCGCCGGAGGCTCGCCTTCTGGTACACCAGGATGATGAGGGACGAGGTCCTGGCGGAATGGATGACGGAGGGCGGCAGGCCGTATCTGATGGTCCACTGTCACGTCAGCGGTGGAGTGGTGTTCGGGCCCGCCGGCATGCGCGACGGCATCTTTCGCCGCGAACTGCCGCTGGCCCTGGAGGCGATCCGATTTGGCGACAGGGGACTGGTGGGAGACCATCCTGACCTGGATGCGGCGCCCGTCCGGGTCCGCTTTCACGCCGCCGGGGCGCGGTACGATGTTGAGGAACACTGGGGAGACCTGAAGGACTACTGTTGACATAAAGCAAGGGAGGTCAAAGAGCATGGAAGGCAGGGATGTGGCGCACTCAACGGTGACACTGGCACAGATGATC
>CAYRGJ010000021.1:0-58139 GCA_964423835.1 uncultured Dehalococcoidia bacterium
CGCTGCCGGTCTACAAGGACAAGGCGGCGGTCAAGGAGGGCCGCGTGGTGGAGCTCGATCCTTCCCTGTACCTCCAGGCCCAGGGCCCCCGGATAGCCAGCGCGGTAGAGGGGCTGCTGGAGATCGTGAAGGGCTTCGAGTAGGTGGCCCTTGAGACTGGTCCTAGTGGCCTCCGGCCTGCTGGTCCTGCTGGTCCTGGGCGTCATGATGGGGGTGGCCCTCGGACCAGCCCGGCTGGACCTGGGCACGGCGCTGTCGGCCATAGTGTCCGGAGACAACCCCACGGCCCGCATGGTGGTATGGGACCTGCGGTTGCCGCGCGTGGTGGCGGCGCTCCTCGTGGGCTCCTGCCTGGGCCTGTCCGGATGCCTGCTGCAGGGCTCCACCCGTAACCCGCTGGGCGACCCCCAGCTCTTCGGCCTTGGAGGTGGAGCGGCCGTGGTCCAGGCGCTGGCCATGGCCGGCCTGCTGCACGCCGGGACGTGGGCCATACTGGCCTTCTCGGTGGGGGCCTCCCTCCTGGGGGCCGGGGCCATCTGCGCCTTCGCGTCGCGGGAAGGCATGTCCCCGGCGCGCCTGGCGATCATCGGCGTGTCCATCTCGGCCCTGGCGGCAGCCGCCGCCACCGGGATCCTGGCCCAGGCCCGGGTCTTCAGCGTGCAGTCCCTGCAGTTCATGGGCGGCAGCTTCTCCAACCTGGGCTGGCCCGACGTCACGCCGGCCGCCCCCTTTGCGGCGGCCGGGGCGGCGCTGGCCCTGTCCGTTTCGGGGAGGCTGAATGTCATGTCACTGGGGGACCGGGTGGCCGCCAACCTGGGGGCCGAGCCTGGCTGGACACGGGTGTGGGCGGTGGCGGCCTCCGGCATTCTGGCCGGGGCGGCCGTGGCCGTGGCCGGCCTGGTGGGCTTCGTCGGGCTGCTCATCCCCCACCTGGCGCGGCTGCTGGTGGGGCACGACCTGCGCGCCGCGGCCGTGGTTTCCGTCCCCCTGGGCGCGGCCTTCATGCTGTATGCGGACCAGGCCGCCCGGCTGATATTCACCCCCTCGGAGGTCCCGGTGGGCCTGGTGACGGCCCTGGTGGGCGCTCCCCTGATGATATACGTGGCCAGGAGGGTGCTGTGATGCTCACCCTGGAGGCGGTTTCCTGCATCCGGCGGGGACGGGTGGTGCTCAAGGACATCAGCGCGGCCATCCCCGCGGGCAGCCTGACCTGCGTGGCCGGCCAGAACGCGGCCGGGAAGACCACCCTGCTGCGCCTCCTCTGCGGCGAGCTGAAGCCCGCCTCCGGAAGATACCTCCTGGCCGGGGCAGATGCGGGCCGCCTGTCCCAGGGGAAGATTGGCCGGGAGATCGCCGTCATCCCGCAGGACCTCGGCCCTCCGCCGCACCTTACCGTGGCTGAGCTGGCAGCGCTGGCGCGCTTTCGGCCGGGACGCCCGCCCTGGCGGAGACCGGGAGCTGAGGACCTGGCGGCGGTCAGGTCCAGCCTTTCCCTCTGCCGGGCGGACGGGATATCGTCCAGGCCGGTGGAATCACTCTCCGGGGGAGAGCAGAAGCGGGCCTGGCTGGCCTTCGCCCTGGCCCGGGGCAGGCGCTTCCTTCTCCTGGACGAGACCCTCGATGGCCTGGACGTCCCCGCCAAGAGGGCCTTCTTCAGGCTGCTGCAGGAGATCGCCGGCCAGGGCGCCGGTGTGGTGCTGACTACCCACGATCTGCGGCTGGTGGAGGACCATGCCGGCACGGTGATGGTACTGAGTGGCGGGAGGATGGCCTACCAGGGGCCGCCGGCGGCGGGCCTGGAGGACCTCCTGGAGGCGGCGGCCAATCCTTGATTTGCCGCGCCTAATTCTTGATTTGCCGCATGTTCCGAGGTAATCTTAGGGGCAGTCCGGCTGCAAGGAGGCGAGCAACGTGAAGAAGGATCTCATGGACATCCTGGCCTGTCCCATGTGCAAGGGAGACCTGAGGCTCACCATCGTTGAAGAGGACAGCAAGGAAGTGCTCCAGGGCTCGCTCTTCTGCGCCAAATGCAGCGAGACCTACCCCATCGTGGACGCTATACCCAACCTCCTGCCTCCCGACCTGCGGGACAAGACCAATCAGTCTTCGTCCAAGGAGTAGGTCACCGAGCTGCGGGGGGATTCCCAGACCTGGACGCTGGCGACGGTAACGCCATCCTTGTTCAGCACGCCCTGGATCTCCCCGAAGACGGTGGAGGCGATGTTCTCCGAGGTGGGGTTGATCCTGTCGAACGGGGCCACTTCATTCAGGCAGGTGTGATCGAACCTGGCCAGGAGCCGGCCCAGCTGGTCCCGCAGGACGGTGAAATCGTAGGCGATGCCGATCCCGTCCAGCCGTCTCGCCCTCAGCCGGGCCACCACCCGGAAGTGATGCCCGTGCATCTTCTCGCACTTGCCCTGGTACCCTCTCAGGTAGTGGGCCGCCTCGAACTCCTGCTCCACTGCTATTTCATACATGCCGTGCCTCCCGGGCCAGCCGCCTCACGCCCTGGCCGTCCTTCACTCTCTCTGCCATTTCCTGGATCCTCAGGCCGCTGACCGGGTGCACCAGGCCGGAGGCTATCTCCGCCAGCGGCACCAGCACGAAGGCCCGGTCCGGCAGGCGGGGATGGGGGACCACCAGGCGAGGCAGGTTGATCACGCGGTCACCGTAGAAGAGGATGTCGATGTCCATCGGCCGGGGGCCGTAGCGCGGGCCGGGCCGCCGGCCCAGTGATCTTTCAATCCTCTTGGCCAGGCCCAGGAGCTCCTCCGGGCCCAGCGTCGTCTGCGCCCGGCAGACAGCGTTCAGGAATGGGGGCTGGTCCGGGTAGTCCACCGGGTCCGTGTCATACAGGGACGAGGTCTCCTCTATCCTGAGGCGCTGGGCCAGCAGGTCCAGGGCCCGGGCCAGGTTCTGCTCCCGGTCCCCCTGGTTCGAGCCCAGCCCCAGGTAGACCGTCACCGGCGTCCTCTGGCTCATGCCCGGCCCCTGATCACGGCGTCAGCCATGCGGCACACGCGTGCCATCTGGGCCACGTCGTGGACGCGCACCATGTCGGCGCCCCGGGCGACGCTGATGGCCACGGTGGCCGCCGTGCCCTCCAGGCGCTGGTCGGGCGGCAGGTTCAAGACCAGGCCGATCATGGACTTCCGGGACGTCCCGACGAGGATGGGCCGGCCCAGGCGCCTCAGCTCATCCAGCCGCCGGACGATCTCCAGGTTCTGGTCCAGGGTCTTGCCGAAACCGATGCCGGGATCGATGATGATGCTTTCCCGGGGAAGGCCACGGGAAAGGGCCAGGGCTATGCTCCGCTCCAGGGCAGCGATGACCTCGGGCACTATGTCCGGACACGTCTGCCCGCGCTGGTTGCTCATCAGCACCATGGGGACGCCGTGCTCCGCCGCCAGGCTGGCCAGGCCAGGCTCACGCTCCAGCCCCCAGACGTCGTTTATCATGGCGGCGCCGGCGTCGAGGGCCTGGCGGGCCACCTCGAAGCGGTAGGTGTCCACGCTCACGGGCACCTTCACCTCCCGGGCCAGCCGCTCCACCAGAGGTATGACCCGGCGCAACTCCTCTTCCTCGGAGACGGGCGCCGCATCCGGGCGCGTCGATTCCCCGCCGACGTCCAGTATATCCGCCCCCTCGGCCTCGAAGCGCTTCCCCTGCGCGACGGCCGAAGCCACGTCGCCGCCCAGTCCGTCCCCGGAGAAGGAGTCCGGGGTGGCGTTGATGATGCCCATGATGTAGGTGCGCTCACCCCAGCGGAGCTCCCTTCCGCCGCAGAGGGTGATGCCAGGGTCGGGCCGCTTGCCGGCCGTCACATCCGCCATAGATTCCAGTTATAGCACAAACCGGCAGTCCTGGCCCGTCTGACTGCGCTGACGGCAGTCATCCCCGGGCGTTGGCGGCTTCATGCCGGGCGAGAACACGGGCGATGGCCCGCGCCACGCCGTCAACGGAGCGGAAGACGGGTAGCCCGGCCCTCTGGAAATCGGCCTGCAGCCCCTGCGCCGCCTGCTCGGCCCGGAAGACGCCGCCGGTGCGCAGGACCAGGGCCATGGGCTTTCCCGCATCCCGGGCCGCCCTGGCCAGCGCCTCTACATGGCCTCCCAGGACCTGGTGGTGAGCATGAGCCAGCAGGATGCCGGGCAGCACCGCCAGAATGACGAAGTCCACGCCGTCCCAGCCGGCGATGCTCCTGAGGGTCCTGGCCGCCAGTCCCGGGTCCAGGAAGCCGGCGGTATCCAGGTCCAGGGGATTACGCAGGCCCACGCCCATGGGCGGGGTGTACTCCAGGATGTCTCTCCTGATCCCCTCCGGCAAGGGCGGCACCTCGAGCCCGGCGCTCTCGCATTCGTCCGCGGCCAGAACGCTGGCCCCACCGCCCACTCCTATCATCCCCACCCGCCGGCCTCGCGGCGGCTTGAGGTATACGAAAGCGGCCAGGGTATCGATGAGCTCTTCGAAGTGGCTCACCTGCACCACGCCGGTCTGGCGGCAGAGCGTCTGCCACACGTCGGCTCTCCCCGCCAGGGCCCCGGTGTGCGAGGCGACCGCGCTGGCCCCCGACCCGGTGACGCCACCCTTGAGCATGATCACCGGCTTGGCGCGGGCTGACGCCCTCAGGGCCCGGAGGAACCGGCCCGGCTCCTTCGTCCCTTCGATGTAGGCGGCGATGACCCTGGTACCGGCGTCGGCCGCCAGGTACTCCAGGAAGTCGCACTCGTTGAGCAGGGCGGCATTGCCGAAGCTGACCCCCTTGCTGACGAACATGCCGCGCTCCGCGGATGCGGCCACGATCTCGCAGGCGTTGCCGCCGCTCTGCGCCAGGAAGCCGACATGGCCGCTCTGCTTCGGCAGGTTGAAGTCCAGGGACAGCCCGGCTTCGGGGCAGTGCATCCCCAGGCAGTTCGGGCCGATGAGGCATATCCCGGCCCGGCGGGCGATGTCCGTGATCTCTCTCTCCAGCCTGGCCCCTTCGGGCGTTCCCACCTCGCTGAAGCCCGAGGTGAAGACGGTCACCGTCTTCACGCCGGTGGAGGCGCAGTCCCGCATCAGGCGGGGGACCTGGGCTGCCGGGATGGCCGATATGACGTAGTCCACCGGGCCCGGGATATCCAGCAGGCTGCGGTAGGCGGGCAAATCGTGGATCCGGGGAGCCTCCGGATGCACCGGGTAGATCTTCCCCGGGTAGCCGTACATCAGCAGGGGGTACATGAAATGCAGGTTGCTGGGAGCCAGGGGCCGGGGCGAGGCCCCCACCACGGCCACTGACCTCGGGTGGAACATCGAATCCAGGTCCGACATAGCTTGAGATTGTGCCAGATCGGCAGGCGGCCGGTCAATGAGCCTGGCCGGCGCCGGGCGACCGGTGGGTGAATCCCATCAGTTGCTCCACCCAGACCGGAGGCGTTATTCCGGAACGGTCCCGCGGTTTGGCGCTGTCGTCGATGGTGATCTCCCAGGCATGGACCGCCCTGGCAGCCTCCGCCCCGATGCCGGCCGGATCCACCCGGCGGCACCTTGCCAGCGGGTTGACAGCTTCCAGGGCGGCTTCGAACCCCGGCGACTGCGGGTCGGACAGCAGTACCAGCCAGGCCCCCGGCTCGGCCCTGGTCACGGCGGCGCACTGGTTGATCCAGAAGTAGCCGCGTTTCTCATCGGCCAGCCGGCACCCGAAATCGACGTAGTTGTGGGGGAAGGAGGGGTCGACCTGGAGCATCTTGAGGATGGCCGCCACATCATCTCCCTCCATGCGCAGCGCCCGGCGGATGCGCGCCACGTAGACCGGCGCCGCGGCCAGCCACTCCTCCCGCGCGATATCCTTCATAACGTCCGCCCCCCACCTGGAGGCGATGGAGATCATGCAGGCGCGTATCAGGAGGTGCACGTCCAGCGTGAACTCCTTGCACAGGCGCACCAGCGCCGCATGTGAAAGGTCATCCAGCTCGTAGTCGGGCTTGAATGGCCCGCCGTAGTCCTCCATGCCCTCCGAGAGAAGCTCGGGGACGTATGGAAACTCGAAACGGGCCGCCTTCGACAGCGCCACCGTGCGGCAGATGTCGGTGGCCCGCAGCGTGTGGTGCTCCCGTTTGATGGAGACCTCCCACCTGCAGGGCGGGCCGGTGTGGCCCGGCGGAAGGGGCGGCCGGTGGATGGGGAGGCAGTGCGCCTTGGGGTTGACCGCCATGGTGGTGGAGGGGAAGGTGGTGTCCTCCATGTCGTGGCAGAGCTCCTTGACGAAGGCCGGGTCGCCTCCGGTGACGGTGCTGGTGCACTCGTAGGGGCCGCAGCGCTCCGCCCAGAAGTAGCCCAGCTCTTCGTTCACCAGTTCGAACCTGAAGTCCAGGAAGTGGTGCGGCGCTCCCACGTCGTTCTGCATGGTCTTGAAGATGGCCGATAGCCCCTTGCCCTTGATCTTGAGTGTGTCGCGCAACCGCCGGCCGTACACGGGGCTGGAGCCTCTCCACTCGTCCACGGCCAACGCCGTCCGGGCCTCCATGCCGAAGCGATCGAGGATGATCGGCATGATAGAGCGATCATGGAGGTGATTGAAGAGCATGTACTCCCGGCCCAGGCGGGCGAGGCAGGAGCGCGAGAGCCACCCCAGCTCGAAGTGGGGGTCGAATGGGCCATCATAGTAGTTGACTGTGTCCACTTGCCTTCCCTCCCTGACTCCAGTGCCCCCTGGTTGTCCCGGGGCAGCAGAAGTATAGGTAGCCCGGGCTGTCGGGTCAAGGCCCGGAGGCGCACTTCGCTTGACAATGGAGCGATGCGCTTGAAATAATTAGTCGAATGCCCGGTGCAAAGAGCCAGTCTTGGCGCGCGCCCGGCAGGCCGGCGCGCCGGCGAGGCAGAAAGTAGTCGAAAGGGAGGTACTGATGGTAAAACAGACACCGAAGAAGAAGACTGCAGCCAAGGCCGCGAAGGCGGCTACGTCCCGGAAGCCGGCCGCCAAAACCACGGTGAAGAAGGCCGCTGCGAAAAAGGGCGCCGTCAAGGCAACTGCGAAAACCGGCGCTGCGAAAGCCGCCGTGAAGAAGGGCATGGCCGCCAGGTCCGCCCCCAAGAAGGTCGCTGCCACTAAGGCCGCCATGAAGCCCGTGATCAAGAAAGAGATGGATGACTACTCGGGCCCGTATGATCCGAAACTGACCTTTGACAGCTTCTCCAAGGAGTTCATTCTGAAGCTGATGCAGGTGTGGCAGTACGCCTGGCTGCACATGACCGAGGCCTGGTACGACGCCGTGGCGGAGAAGGTGGACCGCGAGACCGCCGATGTCTGTGAAACGGCCGCCTGGTGCCGCATCGGCGAGAGGGTCAACCCGCGGTTCGCCAAGGTGGCCAACATCGAGCTCAAGACCGTCCTTGATTCCTTCAAGTGCCTTCAGCTGCCCCTGGACAACACCACCGGCGGGCTGTTCCCGGCCGAGGTTGAGATTATCAACCCCAACCACATCATCTGGACCATACCGCGGTGCCGGTCCCTGGAGTTCTTCGAGGCCAAGGCGCCCGACAGGATCAAATACGTCTGCTACGAGAACGAGAAGCGCGTTATCGAGCGGTATCTCATCAATCGCAAGATCAAGGTGACCCCCTTGAAGCTCCCGCCCCGCAAGAACCCGGGCGAGATCGCCTGCAAGTGGGAAGCCAAGATGATGGACAAGGACCAGTGGTCCGAGTTCAAGCTGTCCGAATACAAGCCGGGAAAGTAGTTCTCTAGTTAGGAGGCGAGGCTAATGGCTAATCAGGTAGGCAAGAGATACACTTGCGCCAAGTGCGGCTCCGAGTTCATCGTGACCCGCGCCGGTCAGGGTGAGCTCCAGTGCTGCGGCCAGCCGATGAACCTCAAGAAATAGCCGTCACCAAAAGTGGCGGGCATCTCGTCATCGGTTGAGGCAGTGTATCTGAAAAGGCTTTCGACGTAGGAGGTTTGTATCAATATGGCTAACACGCTGGGCAAGAGATATAGCTGCGAGAACTGCAAGACCGAGGTCCTCTGCACCAAGCAGGGCACGGGAGTCGTTTCCTGCTGTGGCAAGGAGATGGCCGAGCAGCAGCCCCGGCCGTTGCCTTCCTCGGACTAGCTGCATCGATCCATTCCATCCGGTGCCACACCAGCCATTGGCAGGAAGGTGGCACCGGATGCCGGTATCTGCGTTCCCTGCGGGCACATCATCCCCCTGCATGCCACCTCATTCTCTTTTGATTACCCCGATGACGGAACCGGCCTTGGGCTGAAGGAGGCAAGACCCTGGCGCGTTTCATTCTGATTCGACACGGGCAGACGGCCTGGCACTCTGATGGGCTGGAGCGGGCGGAGGGACGGGCCGAGGTGGATCTGGATAAAGCCGGCGTGCGGCAGGCCCGGGCCACGGCTGCCAGGCTGGAGAGGTGCGGCGTGGCCGCGATCTACTCCAGCCCCCTGCGGAGGGCCGTGGCCACCGCCGGTATCATCGGCGGCCGCTGCGGGCTGGAACCCCGGCCCGAGCCGGGGCTGATCGACATCGACTACGGCCGGTGGCAGGGCATGACCCACGCGGAGGCCCTGGCGGATGATCCCGGGACCTATCATCTCTGGCTGACGCGGCCGTATCAGGTGACCTTCCCGGGCGGTGAGGGCCTGGCCCGAGTCAGGGACAGGGCGGTGGCCGCCGTCCAGACGCTCTCTCCCCGCCACGATGGGCAGACCGTGGTGCTGGTCTGCCACAAGGCGGTCATCAAGGTCCTGGTCTGCCACTTCCTGGCCCTGGGCGAGGCCGGCTTCTGGCGCTTCCAGCAGAGCTTCTGCGCGCTGAACGTCTTCGAGGCCGGCAGAGAACCCCCGGTCATGTATCTCTTTAACGACGCCTGTCACCTTCAGGGTGAACAGGCGTCACGGAGGGGTGACAGACCTGGAGTCAAAGGGCATCGCCTGAAGGCACAGGCGTCACCTGGAGGGTTAGATATGCTGAGGGCCTGCCCCGTCCGGAACGGGGCAGGCCCTCTCAGTTAGAAGGGGGTCTCTCTCCCCGGTATGTCAGGCGCGCTCGGGCAATGCGTTCGGCACGGCTGTCTTCTCGTCCTGCGGCATCTTGACCGGCTTGACGAACAGGACCAGCGTAGCTGACACCACCATCGCGGCCGCTCCCAGGTAGAACGCCAGGTCGTAGCTCCCTCTGGATGTGTTTATGTACCCGGCCAGGCTGGGGCCGATGGTCCCGCCTATCCCGTACTCCACGCCCAGCAGGCCGATGATGCTGGCCATGTGCTTCAGCCCGAATATCTCTCCGACGATGGACGCCGTGAGCGGCGTCCACATGCCGTACCCCAGCCCCCAGAGGGCCGCGAAGGCGTAGAGGCTCCAGGAGGAGTTGGCCGATGGGAGAAGGGCCAGGGTCACCGCCTGCAGGGCCAGGGCGAAAGCCAGCACGGACCTCTTGCCGATCTTGTCGGCGGCGGTGCCGCCCAGCAGCCGGCCGCCTATGCCGACGCCGGCGATCACGCTGAGCAGGGTGGCGGCGAGCGTCTTGGATTGACCGATGTCCTGGGCGTGGGCCGACACGTGGTACTGCACCATCATGAAGGCGCCATAGGCCAGAATGAAGAGAGCGAAGAGGAGCCACAGCGGACGGGTCCGCAGGGCCTGTTTCAGGGTCAGGCCCTGCAGCTGGGGCGCGTTCTGGGCTCCCGGGCCCGACGCCTGGATGGGCGGCTTTCTGAGGATGAACGCTACCACAAGGAGCGTCGCCGCGCAGAAGCCGATGACCAGTGAAGAGGTCCTCCACCCGTACGCCGAGATGGCCCGGGTGGCCACCGGGGCCATGATCATGGTGCCCACGGAGGAGCCGCAGGCCACGAAGCCGGCGACCGTGCTCAGGTGGTTGGGGAACCAGCGCATGGCGGTGGGCATCAGCGAGGAGGCGCAGCAGCCTACCCCGACCCCCACGAACAGGCTGTAATACACGTACAGGTGCCAGGGGGTGGTGACACGGCTGGCCAGTATGAGCCCCAGCCCGATCAGAGTCCCGCCAAAGGCGACGATGAAGCGCGGCCCGTACTTGTCGGCCACCCAGCCGGCAAAGGGCCCGGTGATGCACAGGAAAAGCATGAACAGGCTGGGCACCCAGGAGACCATGTCCCGGGTCCAGCCCAGGTCGTCCTGTAGCGGTTTGAGGAAGACCCCGAAGGAGTACAGGAGGCCGTAGGCGAACGCCAGGCCCACGAAGGTGGCTGCCAGTATCACCCAGCGGTAGTTTGACTGTGCGCCCGCGCCGGCCGGAGATTGTGTCTTCATCTTGTCTAACCCTCTCCTTTTTTCGTGCGCTATTCTTTACCGTTGACGCCTAGATGACTTCCCTGTCCTTGAGCTTGCCGATCTCCTCCCAGTCCATGCCCAGGAATTCCATCAGCACCTCCTCGGTGTGCTGCCCGAACTCAGGGGCGGCCTTCCGCAGCGCCCCCGGGGTCTCGCTGAAATCCATGGGCACTGGCGGATAGGTCGTCGGGCCGTAGACCGGGTGGTCGAAGGTGGGCAGGTAGTTGTTGGCCTTGACCTGGACATCCTCCAGCAGGTCCTTGTAGTCATTGACCTTGTCGAAGACCAGGTCGTGCTTCCACAGGATGTCCAGCCACTCATCGCGGTTCCGGGTGGCGAACACGGAGTCCAGCAGGTCCACCAGCTCCCCGTTCCCGGCGCGCTTGAGGTTGGTGTCAAAGCGAGGGTCGTGCTCGGCCTCCGGGATGTTCAGCGCCCGGCACAGGTTGGGCCAGTGCTTGTCGCCCTCCATGTTGCAGGCAAACACCCACTTGTCGTCCTTGCACTTGTAGGCATTGACCAGGGCGTTCTGGGGGTTGCGGTGGTGGCGGGGGGCGATGGGGTACCCGCCGATGAGGTCCATGGCCAGCCCGCAGAGCTGGATGTACATCAGGCTGGAGAGCTGTGAGACGTCTATTCTCTGGCCCCGGCCTGTCTTCTCCCGGGCCAGCAGGCCAGTCAGCGTGCCGCAGGCGGCGATGATGGCCGGCACGGAATCCCCCACGCCGCCGATGACGTAGCGGGGCATCTCGGGGTCGCACTGGCGCATGAGGCCGGACCGGGCCTGGCCTATTGAATCGTAGGAGCGCTTGTCGGCATCCGGGCCCTTGGGGCCGAACCCGGTGACCATGGTGTAGACCAGCCTGGGGTTGATCCTGGAGAGGGCCTCATAGCTCATGCCGTACCGCTCCACGACGTGGGGGCGGAAGTTGGTGATGAAGGCGTCCGCATGCTTCACCAGGCCGTACAGGATCTCCCGGCCTTCGGGCTTGGCCAGGTCCAGCGATATGCCTCTCTTGTTGCGGTTGATGACCTCGAAGTAGCAGGTGCGGGCGGTCTTGTAGCGGATGTCGAAACCGGGCTCAAGCCCGCGAGACGGGTCGCCGCTGCCCCGATTCTCGATCTTGATGACATCGGCGCCCAGGTCGCCCAGCATCATCGCAGCGGCCGGGCCGGCCTGCCAGGCGCCCCATTCCAGGATGCGGTACCCGTTCAGTGGCTGGTTGAGCGCCTGCGCCTGTGGACGCTCCGTGGTTCTGGTCGCAGTCTCCATCCCTCGCTTCTCTCCTTTGAAAGTGATCTTGTCTGGCTCGATGGACTATCTTCACTTTGGGACTGATTTGGTCTCGCCGGCCGGTAGAGGACGGCAACTCCGGGATTTCCCGTAGTGATACCGTAGTGATATCAAATTGATATAACACCCCTAACGCAGAAAGGCTACCATACGGGGCTTTTCTTGTCAAAGTCATGGGAAAATCGCCCCCCGTCTACGGGTTTTCCATACGCGGCGGATCGATGCTAGAATAGGGCCGTCGGGGCGGACGTCCCGGGCAGGTATGAGCAAGATGAGCACATCCGATCGGCACGGCGGGAGCTCAGGCGTGAACCGCGAGGAGCAGTGGCGCCTCCATCTCCTGGTGGCCCGTTGCCGCAAGGGGCTGCAGACGGTCGTGGACCAGGAGCTCAGGCCCCTGGGCATCAATGCCTGGGAGATGGGCATACTGGATGCCGTGGCTGAGGGTAGGGGGGCTGGCCGGGCCGTCACACCTACCGATCTGGCGGCCAGTATAGTGCGCCGCCACAACTCGGTGGTCACCCTGCTGCTGTCCATGGAACGGGCGGGGCTGGTGAGCCTGCACAGGCGGTCCCCCGGCCGCCGGGCCATGGAGGTGGAGATGACCGCCAGGGGCGAAGAGGTCTACCGCGAGGCCGTGAAGGCCGCTTCCAGGGCCGGCGACATTATCGCCATGCTTACGCCGAACCAGAGGCAGCAGCTGGCCACCCTCCTGGAGAAGCTGGACCAGGCCATAGTAGAGTCTCTGCACGGCATGCGCTGACCCCCGGGCGGCGCCGGCCCGGTCCATCTGATGAAGCGTGTCTGATCTGACAGCGAAGACCATGGCCGGCACCGCCGGCGTCGAGCGGATCCGCCGGTTGCTGCGGCGGGAGTACGGGCCGCGGCCGTGGCGGCCGCGGCAGGACCCCCTTTCTGAGCTGATGGCGGTGGTTCTGTCGCAGAATACCTCTGATGTGAACTCGCACCGGGCCTATGCGTCCCTGGTGGAGCGGTTTGGGACCTGGGAGGCGGTGGCCGCGGCCAGGGCTGGCGAGATCGCCCGCGCCATCAGGGCCGGCGGGCTGGCCAACATCAAGGCCCGGCGCATCAAGGAGATCCTCTCAGAGATCGAGGCCCAGCGGGGCCGCCTCGACCTGGGCTTCCTCAGTGAGCTGGAGCTGGAGGAGGCCCGCGCCTGGCTGCGCCGGCTGCCGGGGGTGGGCCCCAAGACCGCCGCCTGCGTTCTTCTATTCTCGCTGGGGCGGCCGGCCATGCCCGTGGACACGCACGTTTACCGCGTGGCCCGCAGGCTGGGGCTGGTCGAGGGCAAAGCGTCGGTTGAGAAGGCACACCAGGCCCTGGAGCGACTGGTGCCTCCGGAGAACGTGTACGAGCTCCACATGCTCATGGTGGAGCACGGCCGCCGCACCTGCCTTGCCCGCAGGCCCCGTTGCCCCGCGTGCGCCCTCAGGAAGGTGTGCCCCAGCGCGCACCTGGGTGACTGGGGACCGCAGTCCGCCGCAGCGTCCGCCTCACCTTCACGGCGCCGGCCAATCTCCTCCCGGTAGATGTGAGACGCAGGCCATCAAGATGGGCCGTTGCCGCCGCCCGGCCGGGGGCGCTACAATCCATATGTGAATCAACAAACGGAAGGAAGGCCCCAGATGAGCCTGACCCGCATCGCCATCATCAACATCACCGGCTACATCGGCGCCGACGTAGCCCGCATCCTATTCCGGCACCCGAAGGTGCAGATCGTCTCCGTGACGGGGCGCAGCGAGGCCGGGAAGAGGCTGGGGAGCGTTATGCCGCACCTGGCCCCGCTCGACCTCATGATCGAGCCGGCCCCCGGCGAGGCGGACCTGGTCTTCTCGGCCCTGCCGCACAAGGCCAGCGCTGAAGCCATCGCGCCCCTGGTGGCCCGGGGCGTCAAGGTCATTGACCTCAGCGCCGACTTCCGGCTCAAGGAAGCCGGGCTGTACCAGCAGTGGTATGACCACGCCCATCCCGCGCCGGAGCTGCTTCAGAAGGCCGTCTACGGGATCCCCGAGCTGCACCGGGCCGAGGTGGCCACGGCACAGCTGGTGGCCAATCCCGGGTGCTACCCCACCAGCGCCATTCTGGGGCTGGCGCCGGCGGTCAAGGCTGGCATCATCGGCCGCGACATCATCGTGGACAGCAAGTCGGGGGTCTCCGGCGCCGGCCGGGCCCTCAGCCTCACCACGCATTTTGCCGAGGCCAACGAGAACGTGTCGGCCTACGCCCTGGGCGGGCACCGGCACCTGCCGGAGATGGAGCAGGAGCTGCAGGCCCTGGCCGGGCGGGAGAAGCTGGCTGTTACCTTCCTGCCCCACCTCATCCCCATGACCCGGGGCATCCTGAGCTCCTGCTATGCTCCCCTGGTCGCAGGCCGGCTGCCCGCCGGCCAGGAGGGCATCGAGCGGCTGCGGCAGATCTACCGGGACTTCTACCAGGGCGAGGCCTTTGTGAAGGTGGTGGATGCTCCGCCGCAGACCAAGCAGGCCTGGGGCAGCAACCTGTGCCTCATCTATCCCACGGTAGACCAGCGGACCGGCCGCCTGATCGTGGTCAGCTGCATCGACAACCTGGTGAAGGGCGGCGCGGGCCAGGCCGTCCAGAACATGAACCTGATGCTCGGCTTCCCCGAGGCCACAGGCCTGGAGTCCCTGCCCGTCTACCCCTGAGGGTTCTCCGGCGCAGGGGGTGCAGTCGCGGCCTTCGGCCGCTGGACGGGCGTGTGTCGCCTTTGCTTGTTAGCCGCCTCTCGAAGAGCGTATACTCAATATCGTCTGTCCGAGCCCCCATCGTCTAGTGGCCTAGGACGGCGGCCTTTCAAGCCGTTAACAGGGATTCGAATTCCCTTGGGGGCATTCCCCACAAGGTCGGTTGAGGACTCCGCGAACTCTGTTGGTCAGCATTCGGGAGCTTGACGCCCTCAACTTCAGGTGCTATGGTCGGAGTCGACTGCCATGCCTGTATATCGCAGACAGAGTATATTGATGAGGGAGGTCACGCCGTGGAGCGTCCCGGGGCTTTTGAGCTTCTTCTGATCTTTGTCTCTATTCTTCTTATCGTCGGTGCAATCGCAGGGGTCGTCTTCCTGGTCAAGCGCTATATCAAACACTCTGTCCGCCGTGCCTTGGACCAAGCGATGAGGGACAAGCGCTTGGACTAGCGCCGCGAGGAAGCCATGCCCCCTCCTTGCCGATGGATTGTAGGGTGAAGGACAGGATGGTGCCAAACAGGCGTGACACCATCGAGAGGAGCCTTAGGAGCAGTGGCAGTACCAGCACGACCGACTCGGGCTGATGAGTAGAGTAGGACGGCCCCGGTCAGTGCCCTTTTCCCCTGAGGGAAATCCTGAACAGAACCGCGCCAAGCATGCAGGCCAGAATGCCACCTGTCAGGAGCCACCAGGGCGAAGGCCCATGCTCTTGCCACTCTCGCCACATGGCAAGAGCGCCAATGACAGCAATGACGCCAGCAATAAGAGCGACAGTGGCGGCCAAATCAAACAAGAGTGTTCGCAGCCTTCTCATGATTCTAATTCCGCCGGGGTTCTCCCGAGCCGTCTACCCGCTGGAATCCCTGGAGGCATGCTATCTGAGCCAGTCCACCACGCGGGTGACTATCTGGCCCAAAAGGGCATAGCCCAGCAAGGCGATTGCCGTCCACTTCACCGCCTTTCCCGCCCAGACCACACCCAGGAACTTCCATGCCGGAAAACGCGTAGCTCCTGCGGTAGCGCTGATTAGGCCGTAGAACGGATTAGGCACGGCGGCGGCCAGAAAGAGCGCAACCGCGCCCCTGGCGTGAATCCATTTCTGCAAGCGGGGATAGATTCCGCGGGACTCCTTCCTCTGGGCTTCCACAAACCGCTCTCTCAGGAAGAAGGCATGCCCGGTGCGTCCCGCCGTGTAGACTATGACCTCGCCCATCGCCTCTCCGGTCCCGGCGGCCAGGCCCAGATAGAAGGGGTTGAGCCAGGCGCTGAAGCTGAGCATGACGTACAGGCTGGGAACGAAGGTGATAACCGTGGCGGACCCCAGAAAGCTAATGAGGAATGCCCCCGGGTAGCCGAACTCCTTGAACTCCTCCAGATACTCCTGGAGCAGAACGGCTGAAGTGGCGATCATGGCCAGGATCAGCGCCGCAATCAATACCCTGCGCCACGTCAGCCTCTTCGGTTCTGCTGCGGGGCTTACGCTTCCGCACATTGGACCTACTTCATGGCTACCCACGCCCAACGGCACACGACGACGCCGATGATGATGGCTAGAACGCCAAAAACCGCGGGCGTTGCGTCCGGGGGCCCTGATGCGATGGACTGGACGCCTCCTGGAGTTGGCAATAGGCAAGAGAGAAGACTGACCAGCCTATCCCGAATAGAACCAAGGCAATACCGACGACCATCGCCAGAAGTCCGATGGCATACTTCAGAACTTGTTTCACGGCTCCACCTCTTTTGGCGCCGGTCCAGTATGTCACCCCGACCACCACGCCGTCTTGAGACCTTGGTCCCAATTTGGGGTTAGAGCATCGAGAGGAGCCTGCGGGTGAAGCTCATATCAGCAAGTGCTTATCACCTGAGGAACATTCAGACTAGTCACGGTTCCTGCGAAGGACAACGACCGGACATTCCAAATCCAATACCGTTTCCCCCATTTGATTCCGAACTGTGTTTCGGAATCGGGCAATACCCCGGTCTGGTTTGGTCTTCGATGGGCGCTTTCCAATGCACTCGATGGTTTCAACAAGGCAATCACCCGCTCTGACTGGGGTGGGAAAGCGCACCTTCCATTCGGCGCCTCCGATCATAGCTATCTTCGTGCTTATCGGCTTGCCCAAGCTGCTGCCTATGGCCATGGTATAGATAGATGACGCTATAAGACCACCATGCACAGAAGCTTCTGCGGCCTGAGGATCCGTATGAATGGGCAAAGGATCCCATTTCTTGGCAAAGTCTACCAGTTCCTTCTCTGTAACCACGTGCTCGCTTGTTGTGAACGGCTGGTTGAGGGGTATGTCTTCGAGATACCATTCGTTCATCGTCCGCTACACCTCCAAGGTTTTGAGAGAGTCATTGCCCACGCTAACTAGTTGTACCACTTGTTGAGTTGCAGTTGCCAGATTGAAGGCCTGTTTGCTTCTTGCCACATACCGGACACTTCCTATTCCCCAGCTTATAGAGTGGTGGATCAAAAGCCATCCACATTCTGGCAACAGGCTCGTTGGGGGCGTTGGCAACCAGTACCAGGGGTTCATGAGCTTTCTTTGATCTGCTGTCTGCCATTCTCGTTACTCCTGTTCCTGCCTTCAAGCTGGCCTTTCGGGTTCAGCTCTTGTTGAGGCCTTTGCCTTTGACCTCAATTGACAGGAACCACCAGTGGATTGTCATGGCAACGCCGCCAAGAGGCAGAGCAACGATAAAGAAAGCCCATATGGACAGAAGGGGAAGAAGAACCATGACAAGAGGAAAGAACGGGACGAAGATGGAAACCGCACTCAGAAGGCGACCCATCCAGTAACGTCGGGCATTGAGGCCCAATCTATACCCACACTCAGGGCACTCCCAGGTGCTCCAGGAGTTGTTGCTGTGCAAGAACAGATAGAGTCCCTGACCGGCTCCGCATTTGGGGCACCTCTTGTTCCCCTTCCTGGACAAGGGTGGATCAAACCAAGCCATACTCCCCCTCCCAGGTGCTAGATTATAGCTCAGGGGGAATAGGGGACCAAAACAGGGAGGCCGTTGGAATCTAGCACAATACGTGACCACCCGGGATTGGAGCGGCAGGAGAGGACAGGCACTTGCGCTCGTCTACTTCCTGTAGATAAAGGCGATAGAGCAGAGCAGGAAACCAATGAATGCCGCCAAGTACGCTCCCAGTTTGACCATGCCAGCACCTTCGTCAATGCCGGCATACAATCCCAGGAGGATGCCCAACGCCAGAAGTGGAAGACCGACTATCCAGCAGAACAGTCTCCAACTGGGGTCAATCATCGTCGCTCCCTCTCCCTGACCATGAGTGCAGTATCCCACGCCACCCGTCATGCCGTCTTGAGACCTTGGTCCCCAGTTGGGAAAGAGAGAAGGGTGGACATCTCTGCCCACCCTCTCGGATGCCTTTGCCGTGTCCTTACTTCTTCTTTGACTTCCACATGGCCTCAACGGCCTTCTTGGCATCATTGGCATCAACCATCGGCTCGATCTTGATGTCCTCAAGTGCCCACAAGGGGTTCTCCAGCGTGATTTGGACTGCCTCTTCGGACGTCGTTATGTCCCAGGTCATGACCGCCCCCTTTAGGTCTGAGGTATAGAGTACTTCCTTCAACTTGCCTGCCTTCTGGTACTTCTCGATCATGGCCCAGGATTCCATTATGAGCTCGGCCCTTCTCTGATCCGGAAGCGCAAAGAAGGCATCTTTGTTCTTGACAGTAATAAGAAACTTCATCTGTATCCGTCCTCTCCCGTAGATTCTGATTCTGTGGCTGCTGCATGACACTGGTTCGGAATGTGGCTTTGATTCCGATAGGCACCACCCCCATCGCCTTGCCTGCCGGCGGTTCCATCATCAAGCTGCTGCGAACAGGATTTCCTTCTGGTACCGTATCACAATCATATATGCTGAATTCTACTAGGATAAGTAGCATCATGATAGCATATAGCTGGCTGAGCATCGGGCTTACCGCTTACGTCCTGAGAGAGGCCGAGCGGGACGACCCTGCCTGATGCCTGTGAATACACTCTACGTTCTGCCCGCCGCGGCCTTCGCGCTTTCAATCACCTTCTGGACATCTTCCGGGGATTCCGATTCCTCGTACACCTGACGGATTTCGATCACGTCGCCCTCGTTCGCGGGCACCCGCTTCGCCCACTCAATCGCCTCTTCCCGCGACTGTGTCTGTATCATCCAGTATCCGCCCACAACATCCCTTGTGCCGGCAAAAGGCCCGTAGGTCACCCTGGGCGTACCGCCCTCAAAAGCCACCCGGGCGCCGGTGGTCGGGGGGTAGAGCCCGTCCAGCGAAATCAGGATCCCGGCTTTCCCCATCTCCTCATTAAATCTGGTCATTCTTTCTACATCGTCCGTGCTCGGCAGTTGTTCAGTCTCTGTCTGGTACACTTTCGGTATCATCAGCATCATGAATCTCATCTCCGGCCTCCTTCTTTCGGTGTTTGGGGTTTTCGTCGCGTTTCGCGGCACACCTATGTCAACTTGCCAGAGGACCAGGAACCTGCGACGGGTCCAGTCTGCCTTGATCGCACTTCGATGGCAATGGTGGGCCTACTCGACTGAATGGGCTCAATCTACTTATTCGATCAGTGGTGTCGGGTGCGATGAGCTGGGCTCCAGGTGCGGCTGAGCCGGCGCGCAGGCAGCCGGTGTCGATCGTCCTCGACGCATGCTTGATGCTGCCGCCGCAGGCTGCGATAATAATATGGCTGTGAGTGAAAACGGGACCGGGGACGACGAACTAATTGGAGCCTGATTCGTCACGGCGGAGGCCCGACCAACACTGCGGGGTAGTGTAATGGCAGCACGCGGTGTGCTGAGCACCGAGGACCGGGTTCGAAACCTGGCCCTGCATCCACTGACGAGAGCTCACAGAGACCGGCGGGAGTGCCGGGCTATTTCAGGCTGGCGCCGCACCACTTGCAGGTCCTGGCGGTGCTGATCACCGAGGATCCGCAGTTGCCGCAGAGCCTGACCTTCACGGGGCCCGCCGCTGCCGGCGGGGTGGGCGGGGCGGACGGAGCGGGTGGGGGCTCGGCTACTCTGGCCCCGCATTTCTCGCAGAACCTGACGCCCTCGCGGAGGGCCTGACCGCACTTGCCACAGTTCATCGTGTTGCCGCCCGCATTCGAGGTTGGACCTACCTCCGGACAATAGCATTGGCGGACCCGGCTGTCAACCGGTACCTGAGCGGTTTTGACCTGGCGATACGGTGGCGCCGCAGGCAGCGCTTCCGGCTAGCGGGCGCGTTCCTGGACCCGGTATCCGGCCGCCCTCAGCGACTCGATAATGACCCCGACGCTGGGTGAGTCAAGATGGACGATGACGTCCAGCTTGTCCGTCTCGGGCCGGGGCACGCTGCCGATGGAGATGATGTCGGCCTGGAACCCGCTGATGATGCCCATCACCTTCTGGAGGTCTACGGCCTTGTGGCAGCAGTCCCGGATGGCCAGCCTGACGCCCGGCTTGTCGATCCCCAGGATGGGATTGGCCACCTTGTCGAAGAAGTCATTGGCTGTGGCGATTCCCAGCAGGGCGCCCTTGTCCACCACCAGTATCGAGTCCACCCTCCGCCGCCGGGCCAGGGCGACTGCCTCCTCGACGGTGGCCGTTGGGGGAAGTGTCACCAGGTCCTTTTTCATGACGTCGGCCACCTTGATGGTGCTCAGGAGGTAGCTGATCTCGTGAATGCTGAAAGTCGTCAGCTGCGAGGGGCCGGCCTTGTCCAGGGAGTCCCGGGTAACCATGCCCATCAGCTTGCCCTTGTCCACCACCGGCAGGTGCCGGATCCTGTGGGCATCCAGTATCTTCCTGGCGTCGGCAATCGGGGTCTTGCTGGGGATGTTCACCACATTGGTGCTCATCACATCCCGGAGAAGCAGTATACCTTCGTTGGCTGCGGCAGCATCGCTGGCGGACATATGGGGCCTCCTGTGTCACCAGTATGAACCGACCCCGAATGTCGCTTCCATAAGCAATCGTATCTACCCGGGCATTGTGGAAGATACGTATATCTATCCAGGCAGCCTGGCAGTCCGCGGAAGCGGATACCCGGGAAAAGTCAGCGGCTGATCAGGTCATAGAGGGCTGAGCCGGCCACGCTCATGGCCAGCCCTCCGAGCACGCCGTAGACGATGCTGCCGTAGCTCTGCAGCGCCCGGGAGCGGGACGATTCAAAAGAGGTGTAGGGCTTGATCGCCCGGCCGGCCCAGAAATAGACCACCAGGGCGGCCAGGAGAAGGAGGCAGGCCATCACTGAAGCCCAGTTGCGGGAGTCGATCCGCGCGATCAGGAGCCCCACCACTACCCCGAAGGCCAGGCCCAGCAGCAGTTCCGCCGCCAGACCGAGGTGGAAGAACCAGTTCCTGTTGACGTGCGGCGCCACTATGGCCGCGATGTCCTCGCATATCTCGGAGGCTACCGCCCGGGAGTTGGGCCCCTCGCAGGCGACGGATATCCTGGAGGTGGAGCGGTCCCCCGCGAAGCGCACCTGGACCTCGCACCGGCTGGGGGTGATCAGGGAAAAGCCCATGGTGATGCCCTCGGTGCGGTCGGGAAACTGGGGAAAGACGTACTCTGACATGGGGGATACCTGCGTGGAGGCGGCTCTTTCGTCGATGCGGACCGAGTAGCGCTCCTGCAGCGCGGCGGCGTCGACGTTGAGCTTACCCGGGACCTTCTCCAAGAGGTATCTTTCGATGTTGGCCGCCAGCTCCCTGGTCACATGGCAAGACGGAAGCTGCTTGTAGCACGAGTGAAACATATCCGCGTCACTTGCTCTTGCGGTCTCCGAGCATACTCTCCGCTTCTTCCATGGTGCTGGCGATGTCAGCATCGTAGCCGGCCTGCCTGGATGTCCGCGCGATCTGCATGGAGCCTACTGTCGTCTCCGGCACCACCCGGATCACCCGGCCTACGCCACGCTCCTTGAGGAAGGTCTGGCAGCGCAGAAGCTCCATAACCCCCTGCTCCGACGTCGCCTTGGCCGTGGAGATGTCGTTGATGATGTCGAATCCCGGCCGCAGCTTCTTGGCCTCGGCAATGGTAACGTCTGCTGCGTCCTTGGCCTCCTCGGCGGGGATGAAGCCCTGCAGGACGACGTAGAGCCTGTTCTTGGCGGGGTCTGCCCGGCTCCAGCACTTGCCCATATTCTGCCTCCTCGTAGCTCAGCTGCGGGCTTCGGCGAAATGCTCCAGAATGTCACGAATGCTACATCAGACTCCGCATCCCGTCAATGGGAACGACCGGCCGCATGGCGGCGGCCTCCGCGGGTGGAAGAGTGCGGGTCATGGGGATGCCGACATCCTAAGGAGGGCTGTTGTAGGTGTAGGGGGATGCGTTGTCGGGAGCCCGGGCCACGGTCGGCTCGACGGCTTTGGTCTCAGCCGCCGCGCGCCCGCCTGGCTTCGGCTCGGCCGCCCTCGGTCCGCCGGCCCTGGCCTCGCCGGCCTTCGGCTCGGCCGCCCCGGACCCCGCCGGCTCCGGCGCCTCCCGGCGCCTGCGCAGCGACTCCAGCAGCGAGCGCGAGCTGTCCAGCACTGGCCGGTCATCGTGGTTCAGCTTGATCGCCTCCTCCAGCGCGTCCATGGCTTCGTTGTGCCGGCCCAGCGATTCCAGCGCCCGGCCCTTCTCGTAGCAGGCGAGGTAGACGTGCGGGGCCTTCGCCAGGGACGACAGGGCCTCCTCGTATCTGCGGAGGCCGACGAGAGAGGCGCCCTTGCCCTGCCAGGCCTCGGCCATATCCGGCCTGAGCCTGATGGCCTGGTCGAAGCTGTGCAACGCTTCGTCATGCCGGGCCATCTCCAGGAGGGCCATGCCCTTGAGGGACCATCCGTTGGCATTGTCCGGCGCCAGCCTGATGATGTCTTCAGCCTCTGCCAGCGCCCGGCCCGGATCACGCTTCAGCTTCTGTGAGAAGGTCCCCCCGCCCCTCCTCCCTCTCCTGGTCGCATCCAGCCACTCCATGGCCGAATTATACCATCCGCTCAAAGGGTTGGACTGCGGGCTGGCTGAAGTGGACCGGGGCCTGAACTGGCCAAGTCGACTAAGGGGCTGAGAGGGGGGTGCGATGCGTGGGGCGCCGAAGGAGGATGTGTGCCGGGTGGAGACCGGCTGCACCGGACCATCCACCCGGGCTCATGCGTTGCTCAGTCCTTGCGGAACCACTTCCACACGGTGAACGCCGATGCTATCAGAAGCACGACGCCTACGGCCGCCAGGGTGATGCCCGAGATCTCGCTGGCGCTATTGAATATCCCCAGAGGGTGAAAGCGGTTGATGAAAGTGACGAAGATCCCAACTACGATGCCGGCCAGACCCACGTAGCCCGCCCCGATGGTGACTCGCCTGGCCCATTCGATGAGTGTTGCGGTGCGGTTTTCCATGGCTCCTCCTTCCCGATCTTCTCTCTTCATGCTCACTGTTTGACCTACTCAAATTATCGCACACACTCAATCCATTTGTGTATACGGTATAATACCGAGATTTTCTACGGGGTAGTACGTGTTTTCCGGCATGGGGGTACACTGAGCAGGCGGCGATGATCTGATCAGAGGGAAACAGCGGATAATCCGGACCGGATGGCCCGGAGCATGGCACGCAAAGGCCTGGGGCAGGCGCGCAGTGGGGCCGGGGTCAGTGCGGCTGGCGGATCATGGTGCCGGGGCTATCGGAGAGGGATCAGGTGGGCGCGGCTGCCGGGACCGTGGGGCGTGGGGTGGCCCTGGCCGAGCTCCTCCTGATCATTCCCGGGTAGTACCATTGCTGCTCGAAGTCGGCCTCCGCGCCGCATTTCCTGCACACCGCGTGCACAGTGGCAGAGCGCTGGTCGCCGCACATCCAATGGTGAACACAGGCCTGGGGCTGGTGGTTGGGTCGGTCGCCCGGCTGCTTCATCGGTAACCCCCTCTACGGTAGTATCTCTACGGACCCGCACACGTAGTGGTTCCCTGGATGACCGTGGCTGATGTGTTTCGGGTAGGATAATACAGAGGATCATCATGACTGTCAATAGCCTGCCGGGCGGCTCGCTTACGCAGCCTTTCTTGTCTTGGATAGCCTGTTTGCGATAGAATTAGCTTTTGTGGGGCGCTAGCTCAACAGGTAGAGCAGCTGACTCTTAATCAGCCGGTTACAGGTTCGAGTCCTGTGCGCCTCACCACGATCCCCAAGTGAGCGGGGACCCTGGAGCCAGCCTTGGCGTGAGGCAGGGTTCTCCAACATATCTCACGGAAAGCCTGAGATTCGCTGGTGTTGCCTCATATCGTGAAATCTCCGCTGAAAACCTCGCGTCCTCGAAACGTGGAACGGCAGGCGACGTGAATTGTGCATGCCCAGGCCATGTGTTATAAACTGGTCGTGGAACAGCACCCTGGCAACCATGGCCAGACCCTGGCTGCCATCAAGATGAAGCTAGGAGTACGGCACCGATCCGCATTCTCCCAACGGGCTTGATTGAGGATAGCATCCGTCACTGGAGAACATTGACCTTCGATCTGAGCCCTCCAATCCTTTACGAGCTTGGCCTGGGGCCAGCGCTGGAATGGCTGGTCGAGGCCACCGGAGGATGAACTGGTCCTTTCGCGTGAGTTCTGCGGTCCAGCAAGAAAGCCATGAGGTGACAAAGCTTATGAAACGTCAAGTTGTGATCTCCCCAGACCACTGCACCGGCTGTCTGCGTTGTGCTTTGGCGTGCTCATACTTCACCACCAAAGAGCGCGAGTTCAACCTGTCGAAGGCCAGGATCAGAGTGCTGCCCGGGTGGCAGCAGCGAGATTTCGAAGTAAGCCTTGACGGCGAATGCAATCACTGCGGAATCTGTGTGGAGTACTGTGAGTTTGGAGTCCTGTCGCGCGCTGAAACCGGGACGCGAGCTGGACCGGGAAGCAGTGAATGACGAGGTGAGATCCTCAAGTGGCGCGATACGGATGCGCCGCAAGCCGGCTGGTTCGGCAGCAGCAGCATCAGTGTGAATGCTGCAGGATTCTGGAGCCAAGCGAGGAGGGACATGGGAGCAACGACAGGCAAGCTGGGTGGTTATGCCGGGCGTATTCTGCTGATCGATCTCAGCAAGGGCAGCATCAGCGATGCAGCGCTCAGCCCCGAACTAATCCGGAGATTCATTGGCGGGGCTGGAGTCAATGCGCGACTGGCTTATGACAACATACCGGAAGGCGTGTCCCCCTTCTCTCCAGAGAATGCTCTGGTCTTTGGCGTCGGGCCTCTGGTAGGGACCCTGGCCCCGGGCGCCTGTCGCTCCAACCTTACCAGTAAGTCACCCACATCCGGATACATGGCAAGCTCAGGTAGCGGACAATTCGGAATGCTGAAGTTTGCCGGATACGATCACCTGATCATTACTGGAAAGGCGAATCGGCCAGTCTACATCAACATAGACGACAAGGTGGAGATTCGAGATGCCGGCGATATCTGGGGGAAGGATACCTGGGAGAGCACCGATGCCATCTGGCACAAGGTTGGACGTCAGAGCGTGGTTCTGAGTATCGGTCCCCCCGGGGAGAACCTGGTACGGGACGCCAGCATAATGACCAACAAGACGACTGCCTTCGCCAGAACAGGCGTGGGAGCCATTTGGGGATCCAAGAACCTGAAGGCCATCGCCGTACGTGGGAGCAGGGGCGTTGGTGTGGTCGACAAGGCCAGATTCATGCGGTTGGCCAACCAGATGTCTCGCCAGATAGGCAGCCTGCGATACCTGCCGAAGCTCCGGAGATATGGCGACCTGACGTCTCTGAGGCCTATGGTTAAGGTAGGTGCAATCCTGTACAAGAACTTCCGCGAGGCTGTGGGCCCTGAGTTTCTCCAGGTGTTCGATGTGGACAAGTATGTGCACAGCATTGACCATGGAACGCGAAGCTGCCTTGGGTGCCCGGTGGGCTGCAAGCAATTCATCCACTGGAAGGAAGGCGAACACGCCGGTCTCGATCTCTCGTTGTCATGCACCGCGGTCTCGACATTCAGTGCCGTGAACTGCGGGATCATGGGGTGGCCACAGGTCCTTCGGTTTGCTCAACTCTGCAATCGCCTGGGCATGGACATAATGTCAACCTCAGGCCTGGTCGCGATGGCCATGGAACTCTACGAAAAGGGCATTATCAGCGAGTCCGAGGCTGGAGGTTCGCCCCTGAGTTGGGACTCCGAGACGGCATTCAGGCTGGTTCACGACATCGCCTTTCGCCGCGGCCTGGGCGACGTACTGGCCGATGGGCTGGTCGAGGCAGCGCGCAGAATCGGGCGTGGGGCTGAGGCCTATGCCGTCAACTTCAAGGGTTTGACGCCGGGTGGCGACCCTCGCAGTCTGTCGACAGTCATCTTCAGTCTGGTGACCAACACCACCGGCCACACCTCACACATCAATACGACGCTCTACGGCATATCGAAGGAGAAGGTCCTGGCCTATGCCCCTCGAATCGGCGTGCCGGATGAGGACGTCCCACGCGTATTCGACGGGCCCCTGGGTTACAACATCCCCAGGCTGACCAAATGGTCAGAGGATTATGCTTTCGCGCTGGAATGCCTGGGCCAATGCATGCACGACTGGTTCCAGGACTTCGACATCGATTTGTATGCGGAGTTGTACTCTGCTGCCACCGGGATTGAGATTGACGGCGCCGGGCTGGTGGCTGCGGCCAGCCGCGGCCGTGATATGCGCAAGGCTTTCAATACGAGAGAGGGGGCCACGAGAAAGGACGATCGCATGCCCAGGAGATTCCTCTCTGATGCGTTGCTCCTGGGGACAGAGGTGCGTCCTCCCCTGGATGAGAAATACGTGGATGACCTGGTCACGGAGTACTACGAGGAACGTGGATGGAATGCCAAAGATGGGACTGTCAGACCGGAGAGGCTGGCGGAGCTACTGGAGGGATGAGCCATGGGCAGACTGGATGGTAGGGTAGCTATCGTCACGGGCGGTGGTCAGGGGACCGGGCGCGGCATAGCTATGGCGCTGGTGAAAGAAGGAGCCAGCGCGGTCATCGCCGGAAGAACGCTCCGCAAGTGCGTCCGGACCGCAGAGGAGATCGCGGCTATCGGCGGCCGGGCTCTTCCCGTCGCCTTTGTGGCTGGCATCCGCGAGCAGGCCGAAGCGCTGGTAGCCACCACAGTCAAGGAATTCGGAGCTATTGACATTCTGGTGAACAGCGCTCAGGACGCGCGCCCAGGGGTACCTCTTGAGGAGACGACAGACGAGAACATGGCGTTGACGCTGGAATCCGGTCTGTGGGGGACTTTCCACCTGATGCGGGCATGTTTCCCATACCTCAAGGAGCACGGCGGCAAGATCATCAACCTGGCCTCCGGCGCGGGGATAGAGGGTCTGGCGGGTTTCGGTGCCTACGCTGCCGCCAAAGAAGGCATTCGAGGGCTGTCTCGCGTTGCCGCGCGTGAGTGGGCCAGGTATGGGATAACCGTGAATGTCATCTGTCCATTTGCCAATGCCCCGGGTCAGCAGCTGTACATACGCGCCCATCCAGAGGAGATGGCCAGGAACATAGCCCTGGTGCCGATGGGCCGCATCGGCGACTGCGAGGCAGATATCGGACGTGCGGCGGTGTTCGTGGCGTCTTCGGACGCTGACTTCATCACCGGCCAGACACTCATGGTTGATGGTGGAAGATGCATGTATCCGTAGGCAGGCAGGAGGGTCGTGAGAGGTGTTGGGCCAATCGCCTGCTGAACGGGATTCGGACTAGGGGAGCCAGAACGGTCATTGACCAAGGGTAGAAAGGAGGCTTATGAAGGAACTGAATGACTATAGCGGGCCCATCAAGGATGACCTGAAGCTGGAGGATTTCTCCAAGGAATTCATCGTGAAGCTGGCCAAGGAGTGGCAAGGCATGGCCTTGAGGTGGGAGGAGATGTGGCACAGGATGCTGGAGACCAGGCTGGGGAAGGAGGAGGCGGACAAGTGGGAGCTGGAGTTCTGGGTGGAGCAGGCCAAGGTCGGTTGGCCCAGAATAGCGGCACTGGCCAACATCCCGGTGAAGGACGCAGTCGACCTCTGCAAGGTTTCCCACTTGATTCTGGAGGGATCCATGGCCTTCCAGCCAGTCGGGACGTTCGAAATAATAGACAAAAACCACGTCATATGGACCGCCCGGCGCTGCCTGAACCTGGAGTATCTTGAGAAGGCGGACCCGGGCAGAATCATACACGTGTGTCACAAGGTAGAAGGGTTCTGCATGAACAACTACTTCCAGCTGATGCTGCCCACCGCCAAGGCAACGCCCTTGAAGCTGCCACCTCGAGCCAGCCGGGACGAGATCGCGTGCCAGTGGGAAATCACTGTTTGAGCTACCTGACACGAGCGGGGCGGCGGGTCGGGAACAGTCTCAGGGATGCAATAAGGAGGTCTTGAATGGACTTGGGTTTGAAGGGCAGGACAGTCATCGTAACCGGCGGCAGCTCCAATATCGGGCGTGGCATACTGCTGGCCTTTGCCGCTGAAGGATCCAACGTTGTTAACGCGGAAATAGACGCGGATCAGGGGCAGAAGGCTGTGGACCAAGCCAACGCGGTGGGTGGAGGCGGAAAGACAGTTCTGGTGAGGACGGATGTCACTGACTGGGATTCGGTACAGGCCATGGTGAAGACCACCCTGGATCGTTTCGGCCACATAGATGTGCTGGTGAACAACGCTGGCGGTACCACCGGGATGGCGCGCTTCATTCAGAAGACCAGAGAGGATTGGGCCAAAGAGGTCAACCTGAACTACTGGAGCGTGATCAACTGCGTGAGGGCGGTGGTCGACGACATGATCGAGCGCCGGTACGGCCGGATCGTCAACATCACTTCGAGTGGGGGGTTGAATGGCCAGGCAGCCATAAACACGGCAGTCTATGGCGGGCTGAAGGGCGGGGTGATGGCGCTTTCCAGGGCTCTTGCCTGGGAGTTTGGCCAGTACGGGATAACGGTGAATTGTACTTCACCCGGATGGATTGTCCCCCACAGCAAGGATGATACAGGACAGAACAGCTTCTGGAAGAAATGGGGTTATGACTACTTCACGCCTGAGAAGCTGGAGGGATACACCAAGAACTGGCCGATCCACCGTCTCGGCCGCCCTGAGGACATTGCGTACACAGTCCTGTTCTTCGCTTCAGAGCATGCCAGTTTCCTCACCGGCCAGACAGTGAGCGTTAGTGGCGGAGGCACAATGTGGTGAGAGAGGACCAGGTGAAAGCGCTGGGTGTCAATAGAGTCACGATAGCAGTGGAGGATGTGGATGAGGCGGTGGGGTTCTACACGAAGCTCTTGGGCGCCACCTTCCATGATCAAGACAGATCGTCCAAGTCCCTGGGAATCAGGTGCGCCATTAGCTGGGATGCAGGCATAGAGTTGCTGAGCCCCATACCTGGTTGCAGGACCTACTGGACGGAACTCATCGAGAAACGCGGCTACGGACTATTGAGTGTGGTCCTCGCCGTGGATGATGTGGAAGCATGCCGTCGAAACGCAGAAGAGATGAATGTGAGGGTCTACCCTCTGGTTGACTGTAGTCCTCGTGACATCGAGAAATACCTGCAGAACAGGTTCAAGAAATACAAGGAGTATGTCCTTGATCCGGCGGATACCTTCGGCGTCGGCCCGGTGATTGGCCAGATAGAGCCAAGGTAATGCTGGCTCCAGGCATTTGACCTACGGTCGAGGGTCAACAACACTGAAGGCACGGGCTGCCGTTGCCGAAGACGCGGGAAGGGGTGGATGATCTTATGGGTACACCTGGATACGCCGGACGAATCCTGATGCTCGACCTGTCCTCCGGGCACGTCGATCGGTGTTCCACTTCGGACTATGCCGAGCGGTTCTGTGGCGGCCGGGGCCTCGCCTGTAAGCTGTACTGGGACCTGGCGAAGGCTGAAGGCCCTCCCGCCGATCCGGACAACCCGCTGGTGTTTGCCACTGGTCCGCTGGCCGGAGTCCCGGCGATAGCCGGGTCCCGTTGGCAAGTCATTGGCAAGTCACCGGCCACCAGGCCAGCCGGCTTCAACTACTCCAACCTGGGTGGCAGATGGGGTGCCACTCTGAAGTTTGCCGGGTATGACGCGCTCGTTGTCCAGGGCCGGGCAGAGAAGCCGGCCTACGTGGTAATCACCGACGATGGAGTCAGCATAAGGGATGCCTCCGAGCTGTGGGGCAGGTGCGCCATTGAAACCAGGGCGATGCTGAAGGCGGAGCTGGGAGAGTCGGCCTGCGTAGCGGCCATCGGGCCCGCGGGTGAGAATCGGGCGGTCATGGCTACTATCCTGGCTGACCAGGATTCTGTCGGTACGGCCGGCATGGGCGCCTCCATGGGCGCCAAGAACCTCAAGGCGATAGCCGTAATGACCGGGGGAGGGCGGCCGGCTGTAGCCCATCCGGAGAGGCTCCAGGAGCTCACCAGGTACTTCCTCAGTTTGGACCGGATTCCGCTCAAGGCGTCTGGGATTCGCTACTCTGAAGAGCTGGTGCCCAGCTTCAGAGCCAAGATGAAGAAGCCTGATCCCTGCTATGGTTGCCGCGGTTGCATCAGGCGCGTCTATGAGGCGGAGAACGGCCAAAAGGGGAAGTTCTTCTGCGCTTCCGCCCTTTTCTATCAACCCTGGGTGCTCCGCCACTATGGCGGATGGAAAGACGATGTAGCCTTCCAGGCTACTAAGCTGGTCGATGACTACGGCATGGACTCCAAGGCCATCGATCACACCATCGGCTGGCTCCACGCCTGCTACCAGGCCGGCATTCTGACGGATGAAGGCACGGGGATCCCCCTGTCCAGGATAGGCAGCCTGGAGTTCATCGAGACGCTGACCAGGAAGATGGCCCGACGGGAGGGTTTTGGAGACGTGCTGGCCGAGGGGTACCAGGCAGCCGCTCAGTCCGTCGGAGCGGAGGCGGTGAAAAAGGCTGAAGAGGCGGGCTTCTTGGGGAGACCAGATTATGAGCTGGTCTATGACCCGAGGCTGTACATACCGCATGCGCTCCTCTATGCCACGGAGCCGCGGCTGCCGATGTTCCAGTTGCATGAGTATGGCAAGACCATGCGCAAGTTCGCCGATTGGGCCAGGCAGGTTCCCGACGCCAAAGCTTCTTCCGGGGTGGTACGCGCCATAGCTGAGCGGTTCTGGGGGAGCGAGATCGCCGCTGACATGTCAACCTTTGATGGGAAGGCGCTGGCGGCGAAGAAGATCCAGGATCGGGTCCTCGGCATGGAGTGTCTGATAGTTTGCGACATGATGTGGCCCATCCAGGACCGCGGTTCCACCGTCGATGGTGTTGGCGATCCATCCCTGCCAGCCGCGCTGCTGTCCGCTGTGACCGGGAGGGATATCGATGAACGCGGCCTGGACATGATAGGCGAGCGGGTCTTCAACCTGCAGAGGGCCATCCTGCTCAGGGAGCGCCACAAAGGGCGGGAGTTCGACAATCCGCCTGAGCGGTGTTTCACCCATCCGCTGCAGTACGATCACATAAACCAGGACCTGGTGGTACCGGGCAAGGGCTGGGAGCCGGTCAGTCGCAAGGGAGCCATCCTGGACAGGGATTCCTTTGAGAAGATGAGGGACGAATACTACGGGATCAGAGGATGGGATGTGGCGACTGGTCTCCAGACGCGGGCGGTCCTGGAACGCCTGGACCTTGGTGATGTGTCTGACGGCCTTGAGGTACTTGGGTTGCTCCGCTAGGTCGGGGGGGCAGCTGCCTTTCGACGATTGGCGACATCCATCTGACTGGCATGTGTGACCTATCTCCCAATCAGCTGGTTGCAGGTTCGAGCCCTGTGCCCTCACCGGCAAATGCCGGGGCTCAGAATCGGGTCTGAGCGCGATGGTCTTCCACCCTCCCTCGCTTTCTCACCTGCGGTGACACGCAGGTCGCCTGATTGACGGCAGATGGTATCATAAGACCGTAGCTGGTGTGGTGCTGGTGATGGTGAGATGGGTGGCTACGATGCCCGCAGAACGTGACCCCAGGAGAGACTTCATTGCCCATGACCGCTCGATTCGCAGCCGGTACGCGTCCGCAAGTAGGCGATAAGGAGGGTTCATGAAGAGGAGTCTGAAAGCTGCAAGCCTGGCCGGGCTGATGGTGCTGCTCGTGTTTGCCGCGATGATGCCTGCTTGTGGCGGGGGAACGGAGCCCACGAACGTCGTTGTTCTCGGATGGATGGGTGACCAGACCGGACCCAGCGCCGTCTCTTACCAGGAAATAATCATGGGCATGGATGACTACATCGCGGAGATGGAGGCAACGGATCCGATAGAGGGTGCGACGGTCAAGATAATCAACTATGATACGAGGCTGGAGTACTCCAGGTTCCCTGTGGGATACGAGTGGCTGGTCAGCCAGGGGATGGACGTGCTGCTGGGATACTCGCCGGCCACTTCATCCGTTACCCAAGCCAACCAGGCTGTTGACAGGATACCGCTGTATGGTCTCACCGCATATCCAACGACGCTTGAGGCCGAATGGGTCTACGCCTACATGCCCACAAATGCACTCGAGGGCCAGGCGATCATGGATTACCTGATTAACATTTGGTGGCCAGCCAGGAACATGGGCCGGCCTCTGAAGGTCGGCAGTGTCGGCAACACCACCATCGATACCACAGTGCAATACAGGGAAGGATTCGACGCGGTGCTGGCACAGAATCCCGGTGAAGCCGTGTACACTGCCGTTGGCGGTCCCCCGACCCAGACTGCCTGGGCCCATGAGGTCTCCGCCGTCAAGGATTGTGATGCAATAATACTGAGTACAGTCGGAACATCTTCGGCAACCTTCCTGAAGGAAGCTCTTGCCAGGGGCTACACTGGTCAGATTGTGTCGTGCAGCAATGCCGTTCTGGGCAGCTGGCTCCTGGTCACGGGTATGGTGCCCAAGTCGGCACTGGATGGAATTCTCGTTCCGCACTTCTATCCGCTCTGGAATGACGGCACCCCCTACAGTGACAGGCTGGGCGAGATGCTGGCCAAGTACAGACCGTCAGACGCGGTTACACTGAAACAAGGGACGACCTGGTTGTCGGGGTGGATGACGGCCGAGATAGTGACCAAGGCAGTGCGCGACGCAGCAGCCAAGGTGGGCGCCCGCAATGTGGACGGTGATGCCATCAATGACGCATTTCTCACACTGGACCTGGAAATAGAGGGGATGCCCAGCATTGCGCTGGCGAGCAGCGCCACGAGCCATGTGCTTCAGCCGTATTTCCGCATGATACAGTATCAAGCGGCTCAAGATGAATGGAGCGCCGTCACTGATTGGTCCGTGGTGCCTGGACTGGCAGGCTAGCGAAACGCCTCGGCCTTTCGGCTGGGGATGGGTCTGAATGGCAGGTCGCGAGGAGGGGGATGAGAACGGGAGACGAGCCACTGGGAAGGGACCATCGAGGCAGGACCGATGCTGGTGTAACACGAAGCGCCGAAGGCAACGTTAGTGGCGACATGACGGTGTCCCCGGAAGTGTCTATCCAGTTGGTCATTGACGGCAAGAAATGCATTGGCTGCATCGCCTGCATGCTGGCCTGTTCCATGGTCCACGAGGGGAGGGTGTCTCCCTCCTTGGCCCGCATTCAGGTGATCCAGAACACCTGGGCACGGTTTCCCGGGGACATAGACGTCGTCATGTGCCGCCAGTGCCTTGACGCAAAGTGCGTGGAAGCCTGCCCGACCTCTGCGCTGCACGTCGACGCCGACCATGGGAACGTCATCACCGTTGACGAATCGCGGTGCAATGCCTGTCAAGCCTGCATCGACGCCTGCCAGTACACGCCCAGCAGAATCGTGTGGAACCACGAGAGGAATGTGGCAGCCAAGTGCGACCTGTGCACTGGCGCCGCCTTGTGGAACGGAGGAAGGGTTGGCAAACAGGCGTGCGTGGAGGTCTGTCCCATGAAGGCTATCAAGACCGCGCCTGTTCCGCGAGACGAGAAAGCCGCATGCCAGGTGAACCTCAGGAATGAGCACTGGGGTTGGCTTGGGTACCCGACCGATTGACAGGGAATCAGGGGGCAGGGATGCGTTTTGGATACAGCGGCAGGATTCTGAGGCTGAACCTGACGCAGAGGAAGGCCAGCGTCATGGACACCGAGGAGTACGAGCAATGGGGTGGTGGCCACGGGATGGGGGCGGCCATCTTCTGGGACCTGTGCCGCGACAAGACGATCAGCGGTTTTGATCCCGGGAACGTCGTAACCATTATGGCCAACCCCATGTCGGGGACCCTGGCGCCGTCATCGTCGAGATGCGAAATACAGGGGATCGGGCCCCAGGCCTATCCTATCGAATGGTTCACCCGCAGCAGCTTCGGTGGCCGGTTTGCTGCCCAACTGAAGTACGCCGGCTGGGATGGTATCGTGATCGAGGGGAGGGCGGATTCGCCGGTGTGGGTCAACGTGGTCAATGACCATGTCTCCTTCGAGGACGCGCGGGACCTCTGGGGACTTGATACCAAGCTGACCCAGGAAGAGATATGGAGGCGGGTGACCGGCGGGAGAGCAGACGATTGGCAGGATGTGGGAGGGGGTTCAACTACCCAGAGACCTGCCGTCCTGTGCGTGGGCCCGGCGGGTGAGAGGCTGAGCAGGATTGGTGTCCTGCTCCATGATGCGGGAAATGTATCCGGCCAAGGGGGGTTTGGCGGGGTCTTCGGCGCCAAGAACCTGAAGGCCATAAGTGTGAGGGGCACTGGCGGTGTGCCGGTAGCCGATCCTCAGGCGCTGATGGATCATTGGGCGTGGTACAGGGCCAACTTCGTCTTCAACGTGGATTCTCCAATGAACGAGAGCCCCAGACCCAATTTCCACAACTACTTCCCGGTGAATCAGGCACCGGGAGGATCGGCGCACATACAGATCACCGAGCCCTGCCGTCCCTTTGCCTGCCAGAGCTGTATGCTGGCCTGTCGACGCAGAAACGAGTCTGGAATCGGCAACGAGTCCCATTGCATGGCCACGATGTGGCCGAACTTCATGGTCCACTCCCCCGACGAAAAGGCATTCGCGGGACAATGGGAGTCAGATGGTGCGGCCATGTCTGAAGCCGCCGCGTTGAGCCGCAACCGCTTTCGCGTAGCTGATCAGGTGCAGCGTTTGGGCGTCAATGCCTTCGAGCTGCTCCCGGCCGACCTGTATCTCGTGGGACTGCACGGAAGAGGGGTGCTGGGCCCGGGAAAAGCGATCGAGTGTGGGCTTCCCTTTGACCAGTGGGCCACAGCCGAGTACAAGAATGAACTGATCAGGATGATCGCCTTCAGGGAAGGGATCGGGAACGATCTGGCCGAAGGCCTGGCCAGAGCCGCGGAGAGGTGGGGCAGATACCAGGAAGACACGGCCAGCGGTCTGCTGAACCACCCGAACTGGGGATACTTCGAGCACTACGACCCCAGGGTTGAAGTCGAACAGAGCTATGGCTCCATCCTGGGGGACAGGGATACCAGCAATCATGGCGGCCTGACCTTCGCGCTCCACAAGATCCCGGAGGTGGCCCAGGAGGCGGGGGTGGATCCACCGGTAACTGCGGAGCAGCTGGTAGAGATCCTGGCCGAGAGGGTGGTGCCCTACGCGGGCGACCCATTCATGTTTGACTACAGCGAGGGGCCCACGGGCATCTACTCCATCCACAAAGCGAAGATGGTGGCTTGGGCCAGGCACTATAACAGGTTCTGGCTTGAGTCCGTCGGCAACTGCGACTTCGTGTGGCCCAATTTCTTCAACATCAATGCTCCGGACATGCGCGGCGCTACCCCGGAGGGCGAGCCCAGGTTCTTTGGTGCAGTCACAGGCAGGAATCTCAGCTTCGAGGACGGCATGGAGGCGGGCCGAAAGATATGGAACCTGGACCGGGCCATCTGGATCCTGCAGGGAAGGCACAGAGACATGGAGGTATTCGCCGAGTACGTGTACACAGTGCCCGTGGGCAGACCCGCCTGGTATCCGGTCTACGAGAATGGGACGTGGGCATTCAAAGACAACCTGGGAAGGACCCTGGACAGGAACAGGTTCGAAGAATGGAAGACCCTGTACTTCGAGATGGAAGGTTGGGATGGCCGATCGGGGTGGCCCACCAGGAATACGCTCGAGGACCTGGGTCTGAAGAAGGTAGCGGACGAGCTCCAGGCTGGAGGCCGCCTGGGCGAGTAGCCATGGCGGCCCCAATCAGGGGCACTGTGTGAGGAGGTCAGATGATCGGCAGTGCTGAGGTTCCGGTCTGGGAGACAGAATTCAGACAACTGGCTCCGAACGTCTGGGCATTCATTCAGGCAGGGGGCTCCTGGATGAGGAGCAACGCCGGACTGGTCATCGGCGATGAATTCTCGGTGCTGATTGACTCTCTGTCCACCATAGGCCTGACCAAACGGCTGGTGGATGAGGTCAAGAGGGTGACGGACAAGCCAATCCGCTATCTGATCAACACCCACCACCATGGCGACCACGTATGGGGAAACCAGGTTCTGGATGGAGTCCCCATCATTTGCCACACAAGATGCCGCGATGAGCTGCTCCGGACCGAGGTGCCGGACCCGAAGATGCTGGGGATGATGTTCCCGGACCTTGACTTCCAGGGCATCGCAGTCACTCCGCCGCACATCACCTTCGACAGGCAGCTATCTCTGCACTGCGGCGACATCGAGGTGAGAGCGGTATACGTCGGACCAGGCCATTCCGTGAGTGATGTCATCGTACATCTGCCAGGAGCAGGGGTGGTCTTTGGCGGCGACCTGCTTTTCCTGTACTCAACTCCCCTTGGCACGTACGGGTCCTTTGCAGGCTGGATCGAAGCCATGCAGACGATGCTGGGACTGGACGCCTCAACATATGTCCCCGGCCACGGGCCGCCATGCTCCAGGGACGGGGTAAGGGACTCCCTCGACTACCTCGTGCTTGTTCGCGACGAGGCCCGCAAGCGGTTTGACAGGGGAATGAACCCCGACCAGGCAGCCGGTGACATCGACCTGGGACGCTACAGGAAGTGGGCCGCCTGGGAACGTCTGTTGTTCAACCTGGAGCGGCTCAACAGGGAATTCCAGGGGGAGCCTCCGGATTCTCACCTGGACGAGGCGTCCATCATGATGCGCGCCATAGGCTTGGCTGCGTCGGGCCAGTGACCACCCGGCGCCCAAATTGAGATCTTCCACTCGGCGTGCTGCGTCCGGTTTCATGCCAGCGCGCGGATGAGCCATACGCTGCCGCCGACAAGGGCCACCACCAGCAGGGGTGCCCCGCAGGCCTTTCCCGGGAGTGCGCCTGCCTCCTTCCCGGAAGTGCCACTGCTCACGCCGGCCGGCGGCCGCCGGTTGGCTCAACCTCGTGCTCGAATGGGATAGCCCGGCGCACAGGGGCTGTCAGTTTCGGCTGGAGAGCCCGTGGAACACCTGCGGCCGGCATAGGAGTAGCACGATTTGATCGTAGTAGATCGTAGTGCTATAATCTGGTGCTATCCGCAGGGCGGTCCGGGAACGGTGGGGAGGGCCAGGCAAGCAGCAGAGGAAGCAGACATGGCGCTGGAAAGAGAACGAATAGAGAAAGGAGGCATCCCATGTGGAGAAGGTTGTGGAGAATCATTCCGGCGTGGACGCTGGCGGTCACCATAGTGGCCGTGATGGGTGGCACTGCCTGGGCGGCATACCAGCTGGCCACCAGGGAGATCCAGGTTGACCTCGAGGAGCCGATCACCGTCACCCCGGGATCGGTCGAAGGCACCATAGTGTATCCGGGCCAGACCGTCGATTTCACGGTCACCAACTCGGCGCCCCTGCCCTACGGCATGGAGTACACCTACAAGCTCGACAATCCGGACAGCGGGATTGACGTGAAGATGATGGTGGACCAGGACGGGCCGGGAACCGAGTTCGACTACGTCAGCCACGCGCAGAGCAAGACCGTGAACATCGCCGGCAACGGCGTGCACTACCTGCGGGTGATCTGCACCGAAACCAGTGCCCCCGTGCCGGGTGTGATCACCATGGCGTTCCATCGAAAGGCGCCGGCGGCGCCGGCCGCGGCCGCCTAGAACTTTGCTCCCCACCGTTCCTTCTGCGCTGGCTGATGCTATAATCCCGGATGGTGCCGTCATGAACCTGGAACGCTTTGAGGAGCTGGTGGCCAGGGCCGTCGAGGCCCTGCCTGAGGAGTTCCGCTTCGCCATGGAGAACGTGGACGTGGTGGTGCAGGAGAGCCCCACCAGGAGACAGCTGGCCGGCATCGGCCGGGGGATGACGCTCCTGGGCCTGTACGAGGGCGTTCCCCAGACCAGGCGGACGGAATCCTACGGCATGGTGCTGCCGGACAGGATCATCATCTTCCGCCGGCCCATCCTGGCCATTTGCGGCTCCGAGGCGGAGGTCGAGGCAGAGATCGGCCGGGTGGTGCGCCACGAGATAGCCCACCACTTCGGCATGGACGACGACGAGCTGCGCCGGATCGAGGGGGAGGATGATGATGCGTCGTGAGCTGCGCCCCGGCGGCCTGGGGCCATCCGGGGTTGCCGCACGGTCTACTTCTTGGGCTCCTCCAGCCTGGCGGAGTACTCCAGCACGCCCTCATCCTTCAGGGCCTTGATCTCCTGGGGCGACATCTTGAGAACGTCCCGGCAGATCTCCTCGGTGTGCTGGCCCAGCAGGGGCGCCGGCTGGCTGGGGGGCAGGGTCACATCGGTGATGTGGAAGGGCACACCGGGGTAAAGCCTCTTCCCGGCCACCGGGTGATCCACCTCCACGATGGCGTTCTGCCATCCCAGCTGCGGGTCTTCCAGGATCTCGGCCGGGCGGTAGAGCACGCCGGCGGCCACCCCGGCGTTCTGCATTATCATCATCACCTCGCGTGACTTGTGCTGCAGCGTCCACTGCTCCACGTTCTTGTCCAGCTCATCCACGTGCTTCAGGCGGGAGGGCAGATCGGCGAACTTGGCCTCCCTGGTCCAGTGGGGGCTGCCGATGGCCTGGCAGAAGGACTGCCACTCGACGTCGGTGAAGACGCTGATGGCGCACCACTCGTCGTTGCCCCTGCAGCGATAGGCGTTGTACGGCGCGGCCCAGGGGTTGCGGTTGCCCTGCGGCTGTGGCACCCGCTCATTGATGGTGTAGTCCAGGCAGAACTCGCCGATCATGTTGGCGGCCATCTCCACCTGGGACATGTCCACCAGCTGCCCTTTGCCCGTGCGACGCCGGTAGTCCAGGGCGGCCAGGGCCGCCACCACCAGCATCTTGCTGGCGTAGTGGTCCGGGAGGGGCACGTTGGCGCCCGCGGGGTAGGGGTCCGTGGGGTGGCACCACAGGGAAAGCAGCCCGGAGAACGCCGAAAGCATCGGCCCGTAGGCCTGGTACTCGGAGTACGGCCCGCCGCTGCCGTAGCCGTTGCTGCTGATGTAGATGATCTCCGGCTTGTACTTGCGGACGGTCTCGTAGTCCAGGTTCAGGCTCTTCATGACGCCGCCGCGCCAGTTCTCGCCCACGATGTCGGCCACCATGATGAGCCGCCGGGCAATCTCCTGGCCCTTCTCTGTCTTAACGTTCAGGCCTATGTCCCGCTTGTTGCGGTTAGACTCGTTGAAGCCGGCGATGTTGTCCGGATCGGCCCCGATGGTCCTCATGAAATCGGGGTTCTCCTTGCACTCCACCTTGATGACGTCGGCGCCCAGCGAACCCAGTATCATGCCGAAGTCCGGTACGACCCCGCCGGTGCCGAAGCTCACGACCTTGATGCCCCGCAAAGGAGTGTCAGCCATTCTCCATCTCCTTCCTATATAACCTCAGCCCGCCGGAGGGCCGCCAGGTCCTGCTTTGAGAGGCCCAGCTCCTTGCCGTAGATCTCTTCGTTGTGCTGGCCCAGCGTGGGCGCGGGCCGTTTGGTGGCGCACTGGGTCTCCGACCACTTGTAGGGCGGCCCGGGGTACCTGAACTTGCCCACGACCGGGTGCTTCATCTCCGAGTAGAAGTGGCGGGCCTCGGTCTGAGGGCTGTTGGTGAAGCCCTCGATGGTGTAGATGGGCACGATCGGGACCCCCTCCTCATGGCCCTTCTCGAAGAGCTCCTGCATGGTGTACTGGGTGGTGTACTCCAGCATCACGGCATAGACGTCAGCCGCGTTGCCGATGCGGTAGTAGAACTCCCGCCACTCGGGCTGCTTGAGCACCTCGGGGTCGCCCAGCACGTGCACCAGCCCGTCCCACTGCCTGGGGGTGAGGGCCACCACCCGGACGAAGCCGTCCTTGCAGGGGTAGACCGGGAAGATCATGACGCCCAGCCGCCCTTCCGGCGGCGGCGGGGGGGCGCCGGGATTGACGTTGTAGGAGTACATGGGCAGCATCCAGGGGTAGAGCGCCAGGCGCGAGCTCTCGTGCACCGACGTGTCGATGTAGCGCCCCAGCCCGTCGGAGCCGCGCATGTACAGCGAGGTGACGATGGATATGGCCGCTATGAGCGAGGCGGCATCGCAGGACGGCGTCCCCGGGAGGTTGACAGGCGCGCCGTCGCTGAAGCCGCTGGTGATCATGGTGTTGCTCATGGCGTAGTTGACGATGTCGGACCCCTTCCAGTCCCGGTAAGGGCCCGTCTGCCCGTACTCGGTGATGCTGGCCATGACCAGGCCCGGGTTGACCTTCTTCAGCGCCGGATAGTCCAGGCCCAGGCTGGCCATGTACCCCGGGGGGAAGGTCTCCACCAGCACGTCCGCCTTCTGGACCAGCTTCTCGAAGAGCTTCTTCCCGCCTGATACCTCCAGGTTGAGGGTGATGCCCCGTCGATTGGCATAGCGGTAGAGGAAGTACAGGCTCCTCTCCGGGTGGGGCACGTCGCCGGCGAATGGCGGCATGCTGCGCGTGGCATCACCTTCGGGCCTCTCGATCTTGATCACGTCGGCGCCCAGGTCCGCCAGGACCTTGGTGCAGAAGGCGCCCTTCTGGTCGGTAAGGTCGAGAACGCGATAGACGCTGAGCGCCCCCTCTTGATGCTCTGACATAGAACGATACCTCCTTCTCCCTTTGTTAGTGGCAAAGACCCCCCCGAGTTGCGGCCTGGGAATCCCCCCCCGAGATTGCCGATTGCGAGCCATATTCTATAGCAACCGGTCCAGTCTTGTCACGGCAGTTTTTCGGACGCGTAAGGCCGGCCTTCGGGGCCGGAGCGACAGTCGCGTGCACCCGGCCGGCGTCATGTTCGGGGTTGTGCTGGGCCCCGTGCTATAATTGGATTCATCCGCAAGAACGGAGGCACGACATGGCAGAGAGGGAATTTGCCCATCCGCAGCTGGGAGAGGAGATTCGCAGCATTTCCGGGTACTACGCACCGCAGGAAGAGCAGGTGATGCCCTACCGCGGCCGCGAGGTGCTGATGCTCATGGGCCATGCCTGCATCGACTCGTCATGCTGCGGCAATGCCAGCTGGACCTACATTCAGGTGCCCGGCTTCCTGGTCAAGAAGCGGGCGGCCCGCGGCGGCGGCCAGCCCGACGTGTCCGTGGTGGACACCATCGAGGACAAGGATGCCCGCGATGAGCTGTTCCGGCAGTTGACGGAGAAGTACCCCGGCGTCAGGGTGGAGATGTGGTAGGTTGAAGCTCGATCTCCACACGCACTGCCGGGAGGCCACCGCTTGTCCCACACCAACGCCGGAGATCGTGGGCCGGATCGTGGCCGCGGTCAAGGCCCGGGGGCTGGACGGCATCGCCGTCACCGAGCACTACACACACGCCTACGGCCATGAAGTCAGGGACATCGTCCGTGAGCACTTCGACAACGAGATCCTGATCATACCGGGCAAGGAGACGGACCGGGTCTTTCTGGGGATCGAGAAGGGCATGTTCCACCTGGTGGAGCTGCACCTGCCGGGGGACTTGGTGTTCCGGTTCATCGCCCATCCCGGCCACCCTCACATCCGGGACCTCGGCGCCCACATTGACGGCAGCATCCACGGGCTGGAGCTGCGCAACCCGGCGCACGATGACGACCTGGACGAGGCGATGATCCGGCGGCTGGCCAGGGAGCACGACCTGCTGCTGCTGACCAACAGCGACGCCCATTCCCTGGGGGACATCGGCCACTACTACAACGACATCGACATCGAGGAGCTCTGCTCTCGAGCCAAGAGGTCTCACTCGGCGCATGCCTTTCTCTGAGCCTCCCGATCGGTCTGACCTGGAGTACGTCTTCCATCCCCGGTCCATGGCCGTCGTCGGCCTCTCTCCCGACCCGCACGGGACGTGGCTCAACCAGGTCTACCTCCAGGCGCCTCTCGAAGCCGGGTTCCGGGGTCCCATCTACCCGGTTAACACCAGGGGCGGGCATATCGGCCGGACGCCGGTGTATGCCCGGCTGGCCGACCTGCCCGGGCCGGCGGACTACGTGGTCTCCTGCATTCCGGCCCGGCACACGCCGGACCTCCTGGAGGACTGCCTGGCGGCCGGTGTCAAGGTGGTCCAGCTCTACACCGCCGGCTTCTCGGAGCTGGGTCCGGGCGAGGGAGCGCAGCTGCAGCGAAGGCTGCTGGAGATCGCGGCCAGGGGCCGCATGCGGCTCCTGGGGCCCAACTGCATGGGCGTCTACTGCCCGCGGTCGGGCATGAGCTACTCCCGGGATTTCCCGGTGGAGCCGGGCAACGTGGGCCTGCTCTGCCAGAGCGGGGGCAACGCCACCTACCTGGTCCGCGCCGGGGCCGCCCGGGGCCTGCGCTTCAGCAAGGTCATCAGCTACGGCAATGCCTGCGACATAGATGAGTGCGACATCCTGGAGTACCTGGCCCGCGACCCGGAGACCGCGGCTATCGCCGCCTACATCGAGGGCGCCTCCGACGGGAGGCGCCTGGCCAGGGCCCTGGGCCGGGCCGTGGCCGCCAAGCCGGTGGTGGTCTACAAGGGCGGGCGCACGGAAGCCGGTGGCCGGGCCGCCGCCTCGCACACCGGGGCCATGGCGGGCAGCGGGGCGGCCTGGCAGGCCCTGCTGCGCCAGGCCGGGGCCATAGCCGCGGACAGCGTCGAGGAGGTCACCGATGCCCTGGTGGCGCTGCTGCGGATGAGGGCGCCGCGCGGCCTCAATGCCTGCGTGGTGGGGGTGGGCGGTGGGGCCAGCGTCCTGGCCACCGACGAGCTGGAGAAGGCCGGTTTACGGCTCCCGCCGCTGCCGGCGAACCTCCGGGAGCGGTTGCAGGAGATAGTGCCGCCCACCGGGGGGATGCTGGGCAATCCTATAGACGCTTTCCCGCTGACGGGCCTGATCCTCCGGCGCCAGGCTGCCGGAGGCGCCATCCCGCCCGCAGCCCGGGGCGACGGGGCCTGGGGCGATTTCGTGGGCCTTCTTGACGAGTGGCCGGGCATAGACCTGGTGGTCTTCCAGTTTGCCTTCGACATCCCGCCGATACCGGCGGACAGCTGGGTGGCGGCCACCATCGAGCCCGCCCTGGCCGCCGTCGGGCTGTGCCGGCGGCCGGCCGCGGTGGTCTTCCACTCCGTGGTGACAGATGCTTCCTGGCACGCATCGCGCCGGATGCAGGAGATCTGCCTGGCGCAGGGCACTGGCTTCTTCCTGTCCCTGAACGGCGCAGCCCGGGCCATAAGCCGGGTGGTTGAATGTGGCCCGCAAGTGCGATAGACTGACGGGACGATGGGCAGACAGGCCGTCGTCTTCAACAGGTCGCTCGCCGAGATGGCCAAGGTCCTCAACTCTTCCCTGACTCCCGGCGAGAAGCTGCACGCCCTGGTGCAATCAGCCAGCCGGGCCCTGGGCGTCCGGGGGTGCTCGCTGATGCTGCTGGACGCCAAGAAGAGCAAGCTCATACATGCCGCCACCTATGGCCTCAGCGACCGCTATGTCCGGGCCGGGCTGGTGGACGTGGACAAGAGCCTGCCGGAGATCATGGAAGGCAAGACCGCGGTGGTGGTGGATGCCACCAGCGATCCCCGCCTCCAGTTCGCCGATATGGCCCGCCAGGAGAGGATAGCGTCGATACTCGGTGTGCCGGTGGTCTGCGGGGGCAATATCGTGGGCAGCCTGCGGGCGTACAACCGGATACGCCGGGAGTTTACCGAGGCTGAGGAGGAGTACCTGATTACGGTGGCCAACCTCATAGCCACCGTGCTCGAGTGCAGCGTGCCGGCGGCGGAGCCCGCAGGGGAGGCCGGCCAGCCCCGGGCCCCTCGCCGGGCAGCGCGCTCCCCCATAAAGACGGTCACCTTCGCTCATCCCAGCGAAGAGGAGTTCGCCCGGCTCCTCGATTTCTACCAGATCGAATGGGTCTACGAGCCTCGCTCCTTCATGCTGGAGTGGGAGGGAGACAAGGTTACCGAGATGTTCACGCCTGACTTCTACCTCCCGGCCCTGGACCTCTACATCGAGATGACCACGCTGAAGCCGGGATTGACCAGCGCCAAGAACCGCAAGGTCCGCCGGCTCCGCGAGCTGTATCCGGAAGTGAAGATCAAGCTGCTGGCCCGCCGGGACTACGACCGCCTGGTGGCCAAGTACGGTCACGGGCCGCTGGCGGGCTCCAAGACCGAGGGCGTGGGCCGCATACTCTTCAGCGCGGACCAGATACAGATGCGGGTGCGCCAGCTGGCCAAGGATATCTCGCGGGACTACCAGGGGCGGCGCATCCTGCTGGTGGGAGTGCTGCGGGGGATGCTGTGCTTCATGGCGGACCTGATGCGCTACCTGGAGGTGCCGGCGGACGTGGACTTCATGGCCCTTTCATATTTCGGGGGGGAGGATGGCGGGGAGGAGGTTCGCATCACCAAGGACCTCGACGTCCGGCCCACCGGCCGGCATGTGGTGCTGGTGGAGGACATCGTGGATACCGGCATGACGCTGACCTACGTCCTGGCTCACCTGGGGGCCTACCAGCCCGCCAGCCTGGCGGTGTGCACCCTGCTGGACAAGAGAGTGAGGCGCCTGACGGATGTCCCGCTGGCCTATATCGGCTTCGAGGTGCCCGACGAGTTTCTGGTAGGGTATGGCCTGGACTACCGGGAGGAGTACCGGAACCTGCCGTTCATCGCCCTGGTGAAGCAGGAAGCAAGGAAGGACGAGACCTCCGCCGCGGATACCACCACGGCCGGCCAATAGGCGCCGCAGTGATCAGCGCGGGGAAAGAAAGACCCTAGGTAACCTCCCCAGCCTCCTTGGTCTTCCCGCCTCCCGATCCTCTTTGCCGCCCATCCGATCCACCGGCGGTTTTCTATTCCTTTTGCAGCTGGTTCGACCACCTAGGGTCAATATCATTCTCACCCGCTCAAGCGGTCCTGTCAATGCCTTCAAGGGCCAACCCAGGGCCACCGGCGGCCACGCAGGCTGCTGAGCATGGCGCCAGCTGCGTGCACATGCCAGTTTTTCTCCCGCTACCTCATGATTTCGACCCATGGTGCCCGGGGGAGGATGGCCAGGGCCGGGCCGCCGCGGCCGGACCCGGGCCCCCCGGGGCTGCGCCGCTCACGGTGGCCCGCCCAGAGGTAGCCGATTGGGTCACTTTTTCTAGCCTTCAGTATCTTGTCGGGGGGACTGGGCGGGTGTGAGAATTGGGGGTGGCATTTCCGCAAGCACGAACGCATCAATATGATATACAGTTGAGTGCCTGATGATATTGGTCCCCTTGACGGTCGTCCTGGTGTGCGGCTGGCGGGTGCTGCATGGCTGGCCCCTCGGCGCCGGCCATCCTGGCTCCGCGGTAGCGGCTAGAGGGAGGATCTTGTGCCCGGAAATACAGTGAGCGAGGGTCCCGTGTGCTTCAGCGAGGTCGAGGGCGGCGTTTTCGGCCAGCCCGCCGGCCCGGGTGTTGACGGAGCTCAGCCCAGGCTCCGCCGGTCCGGCCTCGACTTCCTGGGCGACATGCCGTGGGGCACTCATCTCCTCCAGTTCTACCGGACCAGTGAGGACCTCATTGACATCACGCTCCCCTACCTGCGGGCGGGGCTGGAAAACAACGAGTTCTGCATCTGGGTGGCCACGGACCTCATCGACCCGGCCGGTGCCCAGGAGGCCATGACTGCGGCCTGGCCGGCCTGCCAGGAGTATGTCGAGCGGGGGCAGCTGAGGCTCCTGGACCACAATGGCTGGTACTACCGCCAGGGGCCGTTCGAGCCTGGCAAGATGGTGGAGAACACCCTGGACATCGTGGGGCGGGCCATTCAGAACGAGTATGAAGGCATGAGGATCGCTGGCAGCATGAGCTGGATAGACCCGTGCCAGTGGGGCCTGCTGGCTGAGTTCGAGCGGAACCTGGCGCAGCTGGACAGCTCGCACCCGCTCCTCACTCTGTGCTCCTACAACGTGGAGAAGTGTGGCGCGGCGGAGGTTATCGAGGTGTTCCAGATCCACGGCGGCGCCATCGTGCGGCGGGAAGACCGCTGGCAGCTGCTGCGGTCTTCGACCAGGACGGTGGTCGTGGAGAAGCCGCGGCCGGTAGAGGCCCCCCCGGTGGCCGCCGCCAGCCAGGCGCCGACCGAGTCCGAAGAGCAGATGCAGGTAGTCTTCGAGGGCGTCAGGGATGCCATCGTGATCCTGGACATGGCGGGCAAGATCACGCGGGTGAACAAGCGGGTGCCGGAGCTATTCGGCTATGCCGAGCCGGAAATCACTGGCAAGCAGTTCGCCCTTCTCCGGATGTTCCCTCCCAGCCGGGCGGCGGAGATGTTCTCGGCCCAGGCCAGGACCCTGGCCGGCCATGACGTCCCTTCCTTTGACATCGAGGCCATCGCCGAGTCCGGAGAGAAGCTGGACGTGGAGGTCCGCCTCTCCCCCATGAAGCGGGAGGCCAGGGTGGTGGGGGCGGTGGCCGTTATCAGGGACATCACCATGAGGAGGCAGGCGGAGGAGAAACTCCGGGCGGCCCAGCAGAGGAACCAGCTGGTGGTGCAGAATGCCAGCGAGGGCATCATGGTGATACAGGATGGCGCCATCAAGTTCGCCAATCCGAAGATGATCGAGCTCATTGGTTTCTCGGAGGACGAGATCCTGCAGAAGCCGGTGACCGACCTGGTCCATCCGGACGACCGGCGGGCGGTGACCGCCGGCCAGTTCAAGAGGCTGAGGGGCGAGGAGCTGTCCCACGTCCAGGACCTGAGGGTGGTGGACAAGAAGGGCGACACCAAGTGGGCGGAGTTCAACGCCGTGCTGTTCGCCTGGGATGGCAGGCCGGCCGACCTCTATTTCGTCAACGACATCACGCAGCGCAAGCAGGCCCAGGAGGCGCTGATACAGGGCGAGCGGAACTACAAGCAGCTGTTTGAGAGCACGCTCGAAGGCCTGGCGGTGGTCGACACCGACACCAGGAAGGTGGTGCTGGCCAACCCGGCCTGCGCCGCCATATTCGGCCTTGGCTCGCCGGAAGGCATGATCGGCTCGGACCCGCTGGACTACATCTCGGAAGAGGACCGGGAGCGCCTGGGCGCGATGCTGGCCGGCTCCGCGGCGGGGGACGGCGTCCACCCGGCGGTGGAGCTGGGGGCGGTCACCGGGAGCGGGGGGAAGATACGCATCAGCGCCGTTTGCGTCATGACGGAGTTTCAGCGGCGGCCGGCGGCGCTGGTCTCCATCAAGGACAACACCGGCCAGAGGCGGGCCGAGGAGCAGCTGAGCCAGTCCCAGACCGACCTGCAGGTGGTCTTCGACGGCGTGCTGGAAGGCATCGTCCTGTTCGACGGCGATGGCCTGGTAGTGCGGGTGAACAAGAGGGTGCTGGACCTCTCCGAGATGCCCGCGGAGCAGATACTGGGGCAGGAGTTCGATCAGCTGCGGATGTTCCCGCCGGAATCCGGCGCCGCCATAAGGTCGACGGTGCAGGCGCAGCTGTCCGGGAAGGATGCCAGCCATTTCGAGATCGAGGGGCGCGCCGGCTCCGGGCAGCCGCTGAGCCTCGAAGCCCGCATAGCCATGCTGGCCCAGGGGCAGGAGGTGCAGGGAGGCATCGCCGTTCTGCGGGACATCGCGTACCGCAAGGAGGCTGAGGACTCTCTGCGCCGGCAGGAGCGGTATTTCCAGGCTCTCATAGAGCGCACGTCGGACGCCATTACCGTCGTTGATGGTCATGGCAGGGTCAAGTACCAGAGCCCCACCTGCGAGCGCCTGCTGGGGTATCCGCAGATAGAGCCCGATCGCCTGGCCAGGTTGAGGGTCTTCGATTTCCTCCATCCCGATGACCGCCAGGCAATGGAGGAGCGCTTCCGGCGGCTGGCTGACACTCGCGGCGGCACAGACCGGGCGGAAACGCGGATCCGGCACCAGGACGGCACCTGGCGCACCATCGAGGCCACCAGCAGCAACCTGCTCCACGATCCGGACGTTGAGGGCATCGTGACCACCCTGCGCGACGTCACGGAGCGCCGGCAGTCGGAGACCGACCTCAAGGAGAGCGAGAAGCGGTACCGCCTGCTGGCGGAGAACGCCTCGGATGTCATCTGGATACTGGACCTCAACCTCCGGTTCACCTACGTCAGCCCTTCGACGTTGCGGCTGCTGGGGTATACCCCGGAGGAAGTGCTGGCCCAGGACCTCAATCCCCTGATGGCCCCGGCCTCCCTGGACCTGGTTTCCAGGACGCTGGCCGAGGAGCTGGCCAACGAAGACGAGGGGACGGCGGACCGGCAGCGGTCCCGGGTCCTGGAGCTGGAGATGGTCACCAGGGACACCGCCACCATCTGGGTGGAGGTGAAGGCCAGCTTCCTCCGCGACGCTGAGGGGAAGGCCATCGGGGTGCTGGGCGTGGCCCGCGACATCACCGAGCGCCGCAAGACCCTGCGGTCCCTGGAGGAGAGCGAGAAGCGCTACCGGCTGCTGGCCGAGAACGTCACCGACGTCATCTGGACCATGGACAAGGACGGCCGGCTGACCTATGTCAGCCCGTCAGTCACCCGCCTCGGCGGCTACACCGCGGAGGAGGCCATGGCCATGCCCATCAGGGAAGCCTTCACCCCTGAGTCGGCGGACATGGTGAAGAAGAGCATCCGGGAGCTGCCCGCGGCCGGGAACGGAGGGGAGCAGCGCGGCGCTGCCACCATGGAGCTGGAGCTGAAGCGGAAGGATGGCTCGACCACCTGGACCGAGACCAGGATGTCGCCGGTCCTCGGCCCGGATGGGGCCGGGGTGGGCTGGATCGGCATGACGCGGGACGTCAGCGACCGCCGCCAAGCAGCGCATCAGCTGTCCGACAGCGAGAAGCGGTACCGCCTGCTGGCCGAAAACGTCTCGGATGTTATCTGGGTTACCGATCTGAACCTGAAACCGCGCTACATCAGCCCCTCCATGGAGCGGGTGCTGGGCTACACACCCGAGGAAGCCATGTCCTCCGGGCTGGAGAAGATGGTCACCCGCGAGTCGGCCCGGGAGGCCACCGAGCGCATGGCCAGGGCCACCGGTTTCCTGAAGCAGGACTCCGACAAGCCCTTCAAGCCGGGGAGCATGGAGCTGGAGCTGAAGCGCAAGGATGGCACCACTACCTGGATGGACACCACCGTTAACGTGGTGCGGGACAGCGCCGGCAAGCCGGTGGAGTTCATGGGGGTCCTGCGCGATATCACCGAACGGAGGAAATCGGAGAAGGCTGTCAGCGACAGCGAGGGGCGATTCCGCAGCCTCATCGAGTCCACCAGCGACTGGGTGTGGGAGGTCAGCGACAAGCTGGTCTACACCTACGTCAGCCGCAAGATACGCGACATACTGGGCTACGAGCCGGAAGAGGTCATCGGGAAGGCGCCGGTAGACCTCATGCCCCTGAAGGAGGCCAACCGCGTGGCCCGGGTCTTCGATACCGCTCTCACGGAGAAGAAGCCCTTTGCCTTCGTGGAGAATGTCTGCCTGCACAAGGACGGCCACAAGGTGGTGCTGGAGACCAGCGGGGTGCCCTTCTTCGACGCCAATGGCAACGTGAGCGGCTTCCGGGGCATGAACCGGGACGTCACCGAGAGGAAGACGGCGGAGGAAGAGGCCCAGGAGAGCTTCCGCAAGCTGCAGCGGACCGTGGAGGGCACGATCCAGGCCATCGCGCTGACGGTGGAGACCAGGGACCCCTATACCGCGGGGCATCAGCGCCGGGTGACCAAGCTGGCCTATGCCATCGCCCGGGAGATGTCGCTGCCCAATGACCAGATACAGAGGGTGCGCATCTCCGGCCTGCTCCACGATTTGGGCAAGATATTCATTCCCACCGAGATCCTGAGCAAGCCCGGCCAGTTGACCGAGGTGGAGTTCGCCATCATCAAGAGCCACCCCCAGGCGGGACACGAGATACTGAAGAACATCGAGTTCCCCTGGCCCATATCCGACATAGTGATCCAGCACCATGAGAGGATGAATGGTTCCGGCTACCCCGCGGGCCTCAAGGACGACCAGATCGTCATGGAGGCCAGGATCCTGGCCGTGGCCGACGTGGTCGAGGCCATGTCGTCGCACCGGCCCTACCGGCCGGCGATTGGCCTCGAGAAGGCCCTGAAGGAGATCGTCAACAACAAGGGCGTCCTCTACGACGCCAGTGTGGTTGAAGCCTGCATGAGGGTCTTTGGCGGTGGGGCCTTCAAGTTTGACGACTGAGCAGCTTGTTGCGGGATCCCCTTTCGCGCGCTTTCCGGCGCGGCTCCGCGCTGGCGGCAGTTGACACGCCGGATTCCGTCACCATAATAGGGGGTCAGGCCGTGCACGGTCTTCCGGGAATGCCTGCCTGACCGAAGGAGGTAGGGAAGTTGAAATGCAGTAAGTGCGGCGAACAGGTCCCGGATGGGACCGTCTTCTGCGGATACTGCGGCTCACCCATTACCCCCGGCGATGCCAGGCCCGACGAGCAGTTCTCGCGGTGGTGGTCCACCACTGCGGCCATGATCGGCCGCGATCCGGTGGTGGCCATCGTGGGCCTCGGTTCCCTGATGCTCTGCGTGGGCTCGTTCCTGTCCTGGATCAGCCGTCCGGGGCCGGACGTCCTGGGGCTGCAGATGGCCGCCGGGCCGGTGGTGCTGGCCCTGGGCGTCATCATCGCGCTGGCGCTGATGCTGGCCCGCGGCGGGACTCCGGGCGCCTGGGGCATCGTGATCCTGGTGTTGAGCGCGGTCAGCCTGGCGCTCATCTTCCAGGAGATGATGTACCTGGACGACAACCGCCAGGACATAGGGGCCGGCGTCTATGTGGCCATGGTGGGCGGCCTGGTGACGGCCGTCGGCGGGCTCCTGGAGACCGTGGGCGCCCTGAGGAAATAGATCACGGAGGAGGGAAAGATGCAGTGTCCCAAGTGCGGAGCGGAGGTCGCTCCGGGCAACCAGTTCTGCCCCAAGTGCGGGGCGCCCCTGGTGGAGGGCGCGGCGAGGGCCGGCAGCACCATGAATATGGACCAGAACGTCGCCGGGCTGCTGTGCTACCTTCTTGGCTGGGTGACCGGGCTGATCTTCTTCCTGCTGGAGAAGGAGAACAAGTACATCCGCTTCCACGCCATGCAGTCCATTGTCGTCTTCGGCGCCCTGACGGCGGCGTCCATTGTCCTTGGGTTCATACCCGTGGTCGGCTGGGTTCTGGGCACGATCCTGGGAATCGGGGCATTCGTGCTCTGGATTCTTCTCATGGTCAAGGCCTACCAGGGCGAGAAGTTCAAGCTGCCCATAGCCGGGGACATTGCCGAGAAGAACTCCTGAGAAAGACCAGGGCTATCTCTTGGGGGGACCGGCACTCTTCTGCCGGTCCCGCCTTTTTTGGAGCCACTCCCGTAGCAGCAGCACGTCCATGGTGATGGCGAAGACGAACACGAAGATGGTGCCGACGATCATTACGTAGTCCCACGCGCCCATAATGCCAGCCTTCCTGGTTCCAAGAGTACAGCCACTCTGGATGCCCCGGCAAGTGGTTGACCCGACCAGCCCGTCCGCATGAGCTCATGGGGGAGAAAGGGCGGGCCAGGGGTCAGATGGCGAAGATGATGATGGCGGCCAGGCCGACCACGATGCCGGCGGCGCCGATGGCCACGTTGGCCAGGTTCATTCGTGCTGGCGGCACTAGTCCTGGAGCCTCCTGTGCCGGCGGGGCGGAGTCGGGCACTCCCCGGGCCTCTTTGGAGCCAGCCAGCTCCGGGGCCTCCGCAGGTCCGGCCATCGCCTGGGCCTCTGTGGGGGCCGGGCTCCCCGGTTGTCCGGACGCCGGGCCGTTTGTGGCCGTTGGCTGTCCGGACGCCTGTCCGCCGGTCATACCCGCAGGCTGGACCGGCACGTCCGGGCTCCGCGGATCGTGCGGCTGGCCGATCCTCAGCACTCCTTCCTTGCCCTGGACCCCGGCTGCCAGGAGCAGTGCGGAGAGGACCACCAGCGCCAGGCCAACTAACCACCAGAGGACTGTCATGTCTCTTCCGGTATTATAGGCATCTTTGCCGGGCCTGGAAAGCCGGGCGCGCCGGCGGCCCGGTTGCGCCTCCCGCGCTGCTTTGTGTCCGGGCGCCGGCCCGGGATATAATTACGCCCATTGGAGGGACCCATGTACAAGAAGATGCTGGTTCCGCTGGACGGCTCCGAGAGGGCGCAGGTGGCGCTGCCCTATGCCACAAGGCTGGCCGGAAGACTGGGGCTGGAGATAGTGCTGCTCAATGTCTGCCCGGACAACCATCTCGAGTTCATCGAGTGGCATCGGGAGTACATCGACCTGATGGTGCAGAAGGTCAACGGCATGCTGGAAGAGATGGGAGGGAAGGGGGCGGCGGCCGTCGCGGTCCGCGGCGACGTGGTGTCGGGCGACCCCGCCCGAAGGATACTGGAGTACTCCTACGGCAACGGCTTCGACCTGATCCTGATAGGCACCCATGGCGAGTCCGGGACCAGGCGGTGGGCCATGGGCAGCATCGTGGACAAGGTGCTCCAGGCCTCGAAGGTCCCTGTGTGGCTGGTCCGGGCCGGAGTTCCTGAGGAGATCGTCCACGACCTGTGGCCCAGGAGGACCATCCTGGTCCCGCTGGATGGCTCGGAGCTGGCCGAATCGGTCCTGCCCCACGTGGAGACCCTCATCAAACGGAAGCCGGAGGTGGTAGATGTGGTCCTGCTTTCGGTCTGCGAGGCCACGCCGGTCCCGTCTTTCTATCCTGCCGATATCCGCCTGGATACCGAGGAGGAGTGCTACAGGTGCCGGGTGGATGGCGAGCGGTACCTGTCGGCCATCGCCGAACGCCTGAAGGGGGCCGGGGCCAGTGTGCGCTCCCTGGTGGTGGTGGGCAAGGCCGCCGACCAGATAGTGGACTACGCCTCCCAGAACCGGGTCAGCGTCATCGTCATGACCACCCACGGAGCGTCCGGCAGCGGTTGGACCTACGGCTCCGTGGCGGAGAGGGTGCTGTTGGGCACTACCGCGCCCATCCTTCTTATCAGGCCCGACTAGGCCAAATACCGCAGCCTGGACCGGTGAAGGTCTTCTCAGCCCTTCTCCTCACCGGGCCGTCCGCCAGCCTGCCTCCGCTCCGGCGCCGGCCGGGCCGGACCTCTTCCCGCCCTGATGCCCGCCGGTCGTGGCCATTGACCGCGCCCGTAGAATAGGGTCTGTGAGCGGGATCGGCACCCTGAATGAGAAGCCTCTTCATGAGGCCCTGAAACAGTGGTACGCCCAGGCCGGCGACCGGTTCGAGGCGCCCGTTGACGGGTTTGTGGTGGACATTGTGTGGGGTGATCTGCTCATAGAGATCCAAACCCGGAACCTGGCGGCCATACGGCGCAAGCTGCACAAGCTGGTGGCCCGCCATCCGGTGCGGCTGGTGTACCCGATAGCGGGCGAGAAATGGATAGTGAAGGATGCCGGGGGCGCAGCCGCCTCGCCGAGCCGGCGCCGTTCGCCCAAGCGGGGCGGATTCGTCGACGTCTTTGAGGGGCTGGTCAGCATACCCGCGCTCCTCACCCACCCCAACTTCTCCATCGAGCTTCTTCTAATCCAGGAGGAGGAGGTGCGGCGGTGGGATGGCGCGCGCGGCTGGCGGCGGCGGGGATGGATCACCATCGAGCGCCGGCTGCTGAACGTGCTGGAGCGGCGGACCCTGGCGTCGGCGGCGGACGCCGGCGCGTTCTTCCCGCCCGCCCTGGAGGCGGCCTTCACCTCCGGCGACCTGGCCTCCGCCCTGGGCGTTTCCCGCCGGCTGGCCCAGAAGATGGTCTACTGCTGGCGGCTGATGGGCTCGGTATCCGCCGTGGGGAAGCGCTCCCGGGCTGTGCTCTACGCCCGGAACACCGGTTCGGAGCCGGAAGGCGCTACCGGCCGGTCAGGCCAGCGGCGCCGGCCGCAGGTCAGCTCTCCGGGCCCCCGGGGCTGAACCGCAGGCGGACCATGGACTGCATCCTGAACCAGTCGCTGAACTTCATCAGCACCACGGTGCTCCATTTCCAGGGGGGCTCCCGGGGGACCCGGCTGAACAGCCGCCACTCGTCGATGATCTCTATGTGGTTGTCCCACCTGGCCAATCGCCTCGCCGGGCCCAGCGCCCATTTCAGGGGAGCGTTCCTGATCCCGGCCCGCCTGACCGCCAGCTGGCTGCCGCCGCAACGCCCGAGGATATTGTAGGTGTTGAAGACCATCTCGGCCCCGGGAAAGCGGGTGGCCAGGGCGGAGAACAGCCTCTTCAGATCGGTGGCATCGAAGTAGGCCAGCACGGCGTGGGCCGACAGGAAGACGCCCTGCCCGGCCGGCCCGATATCGTCGAACCAGCTGGTGTCCAGGAGGGATTTGGCGATGCACCGGCTGCGGTCCGTCTCCGGTATGAGCCGGCGGCGGAGGGCGATCACCTCCGGCAGGTCCAGGTCGTACCATCGCACCCGGCCGTTATCCACCCGATAGAAGGCGGTGTCCAGCCCGGCGCCCAGGTTCACAATGGTGGCCTCGGGATGGCCGGCCATGAAGGCCCGGATGGCCTCATCGCAGTGCCGGGAGCTGACATTGGAGGTGGCCACCACGATCTCGCTGAGTGACCTGGCTATCCGCCCGAAATCGTAGTCCATGCGGCCAACGATCTCCGCGGCCTTCGGGTCAGGCAGGAAGGGCCTGTCCTTCTCGTTTTCCCGGGCGCGGGACCACAGGGCCAGCAGCAGGGTCTCCGGCACGCCGCCGAGCTGTACTCTGACCTTCGCGTCGTGGTTTTCCGGCATCGGGGGCCACCCGGGACCATGACACGCACGCATCACGCGCCACGCGGAGCGAAGGGGCCGGCGAGGTCACGCCCGCAGGCGGTAGGACGCCGGGCGGCCTGCCCCAGCCGGAGGTCAGGCGCCGCGCGCCAGCTCACCCGGCTTCATGGCGGCGAAGAGCTGCGATATCCGATCCTTGATCTCGTCCACGCTGGTGTAGCGCTTGTCGCAGATGTCCATCCCTATGTGCAGGAAGGGCACGCCCAGGTCGCGGCAGGCCTCGCGGGCCAGGCTGGCGACGGCGGCCATGTCCTTGTGCCCCATGTGGCCGGGGAAGATGACGCAGTCAATGCGGTAGTCCCTGACGATCCGCCTGATGTCCTCCAGAACGTTGTTGGCCAGGCCCCGCGCCTGGTGGACCATGGGAGGGTGATTGAGGGCCCTCCGGGCCAGGCCGGCGAACAGGGAGTCCTCGGTGGAGGTGTCGATCAGGTCGTAGGGGCAGTAGCTCACCATGTCCATGGCGATGACCGCGCCCCACTCCTGCTCCAGCCAGGGGACCAGCTCCCCGAAGAACAGGGGCTGGATGTCATACCAGAGCAGCCGGACCTTCTGGTTGGGCACCTCGGGCCGGTTCTGGCGTATGCGGGACTCGGCGTCGGCTACCATGTCCCGGTACCACTGAGTGTTGGCGGGGTCGCCCGCGCCGCCCGTGTTCAGCATGTAGAAGCACGACATGGGCATGACGTAGCTGTGCGGCGTGGGCACCGCCCTTCTCAGGTCGGCGTACTCAAACCACAGCGCGTAGCCCCTGTTGGTCTCCGTCACCACCTCCTTGAGGCGGCGCACGTCCATGGCCTTCCCGGTGTGCCTGGTGATGAACTCCACCATCCGCTTCAGCTCCCCGGCGTAGTAGTCGTACGCCCGCGGGTCATCGTGGTAGGGGGTGTCCGGGCAGAAGGCGGGGACACTGCGCCAGTCCGGGTGGTTCATGAAGGCCGCGTGCAGGCCGGCCACGCTGTCGCAGGGCTCGGTCAGCGCCAGGTAGGCGGTGGGGATGGGCAGCAGGCCGGCCTCCTGGTAGTAGAGCAGGAGGCGCAGGAGCGTGCAGCAATCGGCCGGGACGCCCAGCCGGTCCATCTCCTCCAGGTCTTCCTGGGTGTGCACTCCGCCTCCGCTGCCTCCGGCCATGAACTGCTGCTGAACGTGGAAGTACCACGGCACGTCCATGGCCGTGAGTATTTCGACCGGGTTGGTAAACTGGCTGGCCAGGAACGGGGTCCCCTCTTCGACACAGGAGATTATCCTCCGGTGATTGTCCAGCAGGTTCTCCAGGATGTAGATCTGGAGGCGCCCCATCTCGCCCGGTTCGGCCTTGAGCGCCGCCAGCACCGGCTCGAAGAGGGCGATCTCCTCCCTCATTCTGGATACGCTCTTCTCTTTCTTCTCATCCATGCTTTCCCCCCAGCTCCTCCAGGAAGGCCTGGACCCTGGTTTTCACCTGGCCGGCGTTGCTCTGGGAGTACTCACGGTCCAGGCATAGAAGGGGTATGCCGAGCTGCTTCAGATCCCGGGCCAGTGAGTACTGCTCGAAGCCCCACAGCTCGCAGAACGCGAGCCGCACGAAGACGACGCCGTCCACGTTGAAGTCCCGGACCATGCTGCGGATGTACTCCAGCCGCTCCCCGTATCGCGTGTACATGCGGGCGCACGGCGGGCGGTCGGCCACGTAGTAATGGGCCAGGGCGGCCAGGGGGTCAGCCGCGTTCTGGTCCACCTCACCAAAGACCAGGCGGGAGCCGAAGCACAGAGAATCGGTCACCACCAGCCCCCCCTGGCTTTCAATGAGGTCCACGTACTCGGGGTTGTCCAGCTCTCCGCCGGCGATCATGAGCCTGGCCCGGTAGCCGGAATGCGCGCCATCACCGCCCAGGTCCGGCAGCAGCTCGTCCAGCAGCTCGTTGTACCGACGGGGCGGCAGGGCGGTGCCGGAGACGGTGATGGCCAGCATCTCCGCCCCCGTGACCGGCGGGCGGTCCCCCCGGCGCCGCTGGTAGAGGTCCCGCTGCCGGCGGCGCGAGGCGTTGTGGAGGGCTATGGCCTCCTGCAGCCGGTCGTCCGTTATGTCCACCTGGAAGTGCTCCTGCATTTCCTGGCGCAGGCCCGCCAGCTCGCCGCGGAACCACTCTACCTGGGCCGGCTCATCCTTCCTGGGAAGGCTGAGTATGCGGACAAAGGGGGTGCCTATGCGGCGTATCCAGTGATCATACAGGCGGCGGATATGGTCGCAGCTGTTGAACAGCACCAGGCCGTCCAGAAAGTCGTACTCGCCTTTGAGCGCCAGGTTGAGGGCGTGGCGGGGAAAGGAGCAGTTGATGCTGCCGAAGCAGCTGTCGGACAGCTCTGTCCCGGTGCTGCCCGAGGCCCGTCCCCGGAACGGGAGAAGCCCGGCGGCGGTTATCATCTCCACCGGCATGGAGGAGCAGAAGTAGCCCGCCACCCGGCCCCCCTGGCTTTTCCATTTGGCCACCTCGGGATTGATGATGGTCTGACAGGCCTCGGAGAATGTCTGGAGCGCCGCGGATCCGGCACGCGTCTGCAATGCGGTACCTCCCCCCCCTCAGCAACTGAGGTGCATTATCAGACAGAGGTGCGATTGGCCGCGCAGGATTCGGAGACGACCCTCGCGTCTCCCAGAGGTTCAGGGACGAACCAAGCCAGGATGCTCATGGCGCAACCGCATAGTAGGCATGCGCCTGGTGTCTTGATTCAAGGATAGCAGGGCTGTCAACTCCGTGTCGGGATAGTGTCTGGTGGAGATGGTCAAAGCCTCATCCAGGGCCGGTCCAGGGTCAGTCGAAACCGTGGCGGCGGGCGAAGCGGTAGACGTCCGCATCGTTCCGGATGCCCAGCTTCCGGGTGAAACGTTTGCGGTAGGTCTCCACGGTCTTGTTGCTCAGGCTCAGCATGGAGGCGATCTGGCTGAGCTTGTGGCCGCGCACCATGAGCCACAGGACCTGCAGCTCGCGATCCGACAGCCCGGCAATGGGGCTGACGTCCGGCGGGCCGGCAGCGGCCCGGGCCCGGGGGGCGCTGGCGCCATCGGCCCGAAAGAACCTCCTCCGGCTTTTGACGCTGCGCACCGCACGGCGCAGCTCCGGTGCGGAGACGGCCTTGGTCATGTATCCCATGGCCCCCGCCTTGAAGGTCCGGGTGGCGAACAGCCCCGGCTGAAGCCTGGTGACCACCAGGATGCGGGCCTTCGGGTCGAGGTCCTTCAGCTGTCTGATGGTCAGCAGGCCTTCTCCATCCGGCATGGCTATCTCCAGCACCGCTATGTCCGGCCGGCAGCGCTGGTATTGGGCCACAGCCTCGTCGCCGCTGCAGGCCTCGGCCACCACGTGGATGTCGGGGTCTTCCTCCAGCACGAACCTGAGCCCGGTGCGGACCAGGTTCTCGGCATCTGCTATCAGCACTTCGGTCATAGTTGCACCAGCCGCTGGCTACACCAGCTTGATTCCGCCCTCCACCGCCAGGCAGTGTCCCAGGCCCTGTCGCTTCAGCACGCCTGAGGGGTCACGGTGACCCCGCTCCGGCTACCTCTACCCTGGCCACCTCTATCTGACCATGATGTCCGGGGTCGGTTTCGACATCGGGGTAGCCGAGGGATGTCGGTATGAATGCTCCCGTTCTGTCAGAGACCGCTCTGTTCTAGCGTGCCGGCAGGACCACCACGGCCGTCCCCGGAGTGGTGACCTCGCCCTTGCCGTTCTCCACGCCGAC
>CAYRGJ010000022.1:0-57416 GCA_964423835.1 uncultured Dehalococcoidia bacterium
AGAAGTTCTGCGTCATCCGCTCCCCGTTCATCGACAAGGACTCGCGGGAGCAGTTTGAGATCCGGACCCACCGGCGTCTCATCGACATCCTGGATCCGACGACCAAGACCATCGAGGCGCTCACCCGGCTGAACCTGCCGGCGGGGGTCGACGTGGAGATCAAGCTCTAGGCGAAGATAAGGATAGTAGGGTCAGTCATGATTGAAGCCGAGGGAATCATAGGTCGGAAGCTGGGGATGACCCAGGTGTTTGATGAGAAAGGCCGGCTGGAGGCGGTGACCGCCGTGTCGGCTGGGCCGTGCTTTGTGACCCAGGTGAAGACCAGGGAGAAGGACGGCTACCACGCCGTGCAGCTGGGGTACGGCGAGGCCAGGCAGCTCAATTCGCCGGAGAAGGGCCATCTCAAGGCCGCAGGAAAGCAGGTGCGGCACCTCATGGAGATCCGCATTGAGGCGGCTACCTCGTTGAAGGTGGGCCAGACCCTGGACGCCAGTATTTTCAAGAAGGGCGACCGGGTGGACGTCATCGGCATGTCAAAGGGCAAGGGCTTCGCCGGCGGCATGAAGCGATATCACTTTGGGGGAGGGCCGAAGACACACGGTCAGTCGGACCGTTCTCGGGCGCCGGGCTCTGTGGGCGGCACCACGTCGCCCGGCCGGGTGTTCAAGGGAACCCGCATGGCGGGCCACATGGGGAGTGATCGCGTGACCGCGCTGAACATCGAGGTGGCCCAGGCGGACGCCGGACGCAACCTGGTCCTCCTGAAAGGGTCGGTCCCGGGCGCGGCAGACGGCATCGTGCTGATCAGGAAATCGGTCAAGAAGAAGTAGAGATGCAGTTAGCAGTTCGTAATCAGGCGGGTGAAGTCGTCGACAACATAGACGTGGATGGCAGCGTCTTCGAGGTGCCTCTCAACACCGCTGTGGTGCATCAGGCGATGGTCAGGCAGCTGGCCAACGCCCGGCTGGGAACGGCGGCCTCGAAGACCAGGGCGGAGGTGGCCGGGAGCACCCGGAAGCTGTACAAGCAGAAGCACACCGGACGGGCGCGCAAGGGCAGCATGAAGTCGCCGCTGCTCAAGGGCGGAGGCATTACCTTCGGGCCCCGCCAGAGGAGCTACCGGCAGAGGATGCCCCGGAAGATGCGCCACCTGGCGCTGCGTTGCCTGCTGTCGGCCAAGGCCTCTTCCGGCGAGATCCTGGTGGTGGACCAGCTGAAGCTGGACCAGGCGAAGACCGTGGAGATGGTCCGGCTGCTGAAGGCGCTGGGGGTGACCTCCTCGGTCCTGGTGGTCACCGAGAGGGCCGAGGCCGGGATCGTCAGGTCGGCCCAGAACCTCCAGGGGGTCAGGACCCTGCCGGCGGACCTGCTGAACGTGCGGGACCTCCTGACCTACAACCATCTAGTGATAGGCGTGGACGGCCTGCGGGCGGTGGAAAGCGGCCTCGCGGTCAAGGCACCGGCCACGGCGGGATGATAGGCATGCACACATATGAAGTTCTGCGTCGGCCCATAGTCAGCGAGAAGAGCCTTCTCCTCCAGGGGAACGGCCAGTACACCTTCGAGGTGGCCTCCGGGGCCAGCAAGCACCAGATCAAGGAGGCGGTGGAGACGGCCTTCAAGGTGGACGTGCTGGCGGTGAACGTGGTCACTGTCCAGGGCAGCGTCCGGAAGATCGGCCGCCGCCGGGTGGTGGTCTCTCCCTGGAAGAAGGCGGTGGTCACCGTCAAGTCGGGACAGAAGATACAGTTCTTTGAGGGCGTTTAGAGATGGGACTTAAGACGTACAGACCGACCTCTCCGGCCAGGCGGGGCATGACCGGGGCCACCTTCGAGGAGATCACCAAGAAGAAGCCCGAGAAGTCCCTTCTGGTGTCCCTGCGCAAGAGCGCCGGCCGCAACCATTCGGGCAAGGTCACGGTGAGGCACCGGGGTGGCGGGTCCAGGCGGATGCTGCGCATCATCGATTTCAAGAGGGACAGGGCCGGCGATCCGGCTGAAGTCCTGGGCATCGAGTACGATCCCAATCGCTCGGCCTACATCGCCCTGGTGCAATACGCCGACGGCGAGAAGCGTTACATCCTGGCCCCGCTGGGGCTCAGGCCGGGGGACAGCGTGGTCTCCGGGCCCGAGGCGGAGCTCAAGGTGGGCAATGCCATGCCCATCGGAAGGATCCCGGTGGGGACCATGATTCACAACATCGAGCTCCAGCCCGGCAAGGGAGCGCAGATCGTCCGGAGCGCGGGGTCCTCCGCGCTGGTGGTGGGCCGGGAGGACCGGTACACCCTGGTGAGGTTGCCGTCCGGTGAGGTGCGCCGCATACTCAACGTGTGCATGGCCACCGTGGGCCAGGTGGGCAACGCGGACCACCGCAATGTGAAGCTGGGCAAGGCCGGCCGCAGCCGGTGGTTAGGGAGAAGGCCGGCGGTGCGTGGAGCGGCCATGTCCCCCCGCGACCATCCCCATGGCGGCGGCGAGGGCCGCAACCCGAGGGGCATGAATCCGAAGACTCCCTGGGGCAAACCGGCCCTGGGACGCAAGACCCGCACCAACAAGGTCAGCGACAGGCTGATCGTCAGCCGGAGAAGGAAGTAGGGAATGAGCAGGTCGACAAAGAAGGGGCCGTTCGTTGAGCCCAAGCTGCTGAAGAGGGTCGAGGCCATCAACAAGAGCGGCCAGAAGGCGGTCATAAAGACCTGGTCCCGGGCCTCCACCGTTATCCCGGAGATGATCGGGCAGACGATAGCGGTCCACGACGGCCGCCGGCATGTGCCCATCTACATCACCGAGAACATGGTGGGCCACCGGCTCGGCGAGTTCGCTCCCACGCGGACATTCAGGGGCCACGTGGGCAAAGTGGAGAAGGCGTAGAGGATCGCCATGGAAGTCAGGGCAACGGCCAAGTACATCGGCATATCACGGCAGAAGCTGGACCTGCTGGCCGGCACGGTGCGGGGGAAGAAGGTCATTGACGCGCTGGGCATGCTGGCGCTGTCTCCCAGCCCGTCCGCCAGGGCGCTGGCCAAGGTCATCAAGTCTGCCGCGTCCAACGCTGAGAACAACTACCAGATGGTGCTGGCGGACCTGAAGGTCGTCAGGCTGGTGGTCGACCAGGGGTCCACCCTGAAGAGAATTCGCGCCCAGGCTCGGGGGCGGGTAAGTCCCATACTGAGGCACACGAGCCATATCACTGCCATAGTGGATACGGAGGAGTAGTGGGGCACAAGGTTCACCCGACGGGATTCAGACTGGGCATAACCCAAGAGTGGCGATCGCGGTGGTACTCGCAAAAGCACTACACCGAGTTCATGCAGGAAGACATGCGCATCCGCCGGCTGGTGATGGACCGGACCTACGAGGCCGGGGTCTCCAGGGTGGACATCGAGAGGTGGGCCAACGACGCCGTGATCACGGTGCACACCGGGAAGCCGGGGATCGTGATCGGGCGCGGGGGACAGCGGGTGGATGAGCTGCGGCGGTCGCTGGAGGCGCTCTGCGGCAAGAAGGTGCGCCTGAATATCCATGAGATACGCGAGCCGGAGCTGGACGCCTACCTGGTGGCGCGGAATATCGCCAGCCAGATGGAGCACCAGATATCCTATCGCCGGGCCATCAAGAGGTCCATGCTGCGCACCATGCAGGCCGGCGCCAAGGGGGTGAAGGTCATCTGCAGCGGGCGCCTCGGCGGGGCCGAGATCGCCCGGCGGGTCACCTTCAGGGAAGGCCGGGTGCCGTTGCACACGCTGCGGGCGGATATTGACTACGGCTTCTGCGAGGCCCGCACGCTTCTGGGGCGCATCGGCTGCAAGGTCTGGGTGTACAAGGGCGACGTCTTTGCCCAGGTCGAGGAGATAGAGGCGCCGCCTCCTCCTCCGCCGCCACCGGCGGCGGCCCCTGCGCCTGCCGCGCCACCGGCGGCCGCGGCCGAAGCGCCGGCAGCGCCGGCGGCCCCGGCGTCCTCTGAGCTGGCTGCCGGGTCACCATCAACTGAGGGGAAGGGCGATGCTGCAACCCAATAGAGTCAAGTACCGCATGATCCACCGGGGGCACGTCCGCGGGAAGGCCAGCACGGGGAACACCCTGGCCTTCGGCGACTTCGGGCTCCAGGCCATGGAGCCGGCGGAGGTCACCGCCCGGGAGATAGAGGCGGCCCGCCGGGCCATAGTGCATCACCTGCGCCGCGGCGTCATGCTCTGGATCCGGGTGTTCCCGGACAAGCCGCTGACCCACAAGCCGGCCGAGACCCGCATGGGTAGCGGGAAGGGCGCACTGGACCACTGGGTGGCGGTGGTGCGGCCGGGGAAGATGGTATTCGAGATCAGCGGAGTCAAAGAGGACGCCGCCCGGGCAGCCTTCCGCCTGGCGGCCCACAAGCTGTCGATCAAGACCAGGGTCGTGGTCAAGGGGGTGGAGTAGTGGCGGAGGATCTTCGGATTATGAGCGATGAAGAGCTGGCCAAGCAGGTCGAAGAGGCCCACCGCGAGCTCTTTAACCTCCGGTTCCGGCTGGCTACCAAGCAGCTGGCCAATCACCGCGAGGTGCGGGCGGTCAAGAAGCGGATCGCCAGGTTGAAGACCATTATGCGAGAAAGGGAGCTGAGCGGGGTATAGTCTGGGGCCGGGCCCGCGGGGGGCCGTGGCCAGCCGGGCAGGATGCAGCTCTGCAGGGGAATTTGATGGAGAATAAGCGTAAGAGTCTTTCCGGGCGGGTGGTGAGCCGCAAGATGGCCAAGACCGTGGTGGTGGCGGTCGAGTCCCGCGGCGCCCACCCCAGATACAGGAAGACCGTGAGAAGGATCTCCAAACTGAAGGCGCATGACGAAAAGGGCGGGTGCCGGGTGGGCGACATGGTGCGGATCGAGGAGTGCCGGCCCCTTTCCAAGACGAAACACCACCGGGTGGTGGAGGTAGTGTCCAGGGGCCAGTTGGCCGAGGTCGTGGCTGATGATTCAAATCTACAGTAGGTTGAAGGTGGCGGACAATACCGGCGCCAAGACGGTGATGTGCATTCACGTCGTCGGCAGCACCGGGCGCCAGTATGCCGGCATCGGGGATGTGATTATGGGCACGGTCAAGCAGGCCATGCCCCGCGGGACGGTCAAGGGCGGCGATGTGGTGCGGGCCGTGATCGTGCGGACGGTCAAGCCGTACCGCCGCCGGGATGGCTCTTACATCAGGTTCGACGACAACGCCGTCGTCCTGCTGGCCGACGAGAACAATCCCAAGGGGACCAGGATCTTCGGGCCGGTGGCCCGAGAGCTGCGGGAGAAGGAATTCACCAAGATCATCTCCCTGGCCCCGGAGGTGCTGTAAACCCGTGAAGATACGAAAGAACGATACGGTTCTGGTCATAAGCGGCAAGGACAAGGGGAAGAAGGGCAAGGTGCGGTTTGCCTATCCCCGGGAGTCAAGGATCATGGTGGACGGCATCAACATGATCAAGAAGCACTCCAAGGCCCGGGGCGCGGCGAAGCAGGCGGGCATTATTGAGCGCGAGGCTTCGATACACGTGTCCAAGGTGATGCTAATCTGCAACAAGTGCAACCACCCCGTCCGGATCGGCTGGAAGATGGTCGACGGCAACAGGGTCCGCGCTTGCGCTGCGTGTCATGAGGTGATTGACTGATCATGGCCAAGCAGAATAAGCCCCGCTTGAGGGAGCGATACGAACAGGAGATCATCCCGGCCCTGATGCAGGAGTTCAGTTTCGGCAACGTCATGCGGGTCCCCCGGGTGACGAAGGTGGTGGTGAACATCGGCCTGGGCGAGGCCACTCAGAATGCCAAGGCCCTGGAGAGCGCGGAGAAGGATCTGTCCACCATCTCGGGGCAGCACCCGGTGGTCACCCGCTCCAAGAGGTCCATCGCCGCCTTCAAACTGCGCACCGGGATGCCCATCGGGATGATGGTGACCCTGCGGGACCGGCGGATGTACGAGTTCCTGGACCGGCTGGTGAGCGTGGTCCTGCCGCGAATCAGGGACTTCCGGGGCGTTTCCCGCACCGCCTTTGACGGGCGGGGCAACTACAGCCTGGGGTTCAAGGACCAGCTGATGTTCCCGGAGATCGACTATGACAAGGTGGAGAAGCCCCGGGGCCTCCAGGTTACCATCGTTACCACGGCCCGGTCGGACGATGAAGGGCGGCGTCTTCTGGAGCTGATGGGGATGCCGTTTGTGAAAGGTTAGAAATGGCAAAGACTTCCAAGATCATCAAGTGGCAGCGGCCTCCGAAGTTCAGGGTCCAGCAGCACAATCGGTGCCGCAGGTGCGGGCGACCGCGGGGCTACATGCGCAAGTTCGGGGTGTGCCGGATCTGCTTTCGGGAGCTGGCGCTCAGGGGTGAGCTGGCCGGCGTCAAGAAGTCGAGTTGGTGAGGCGGTATGACGACTGATCCCATCGCTGATATGCTGACGCGGATACGCAACGTCAATATGGTGAGGCAGGAGTACGCCCTGGTGCCGTGGTCCAAGGTGAAGGTGGCGCTGGCCAAGGTGCTCAAGGAAGAGGGTTTCATCAGGGATTTCGAGGTCCTGAGGGGCAAGCCGACCAGGAACATAAAGGTCTATCTCAAGTACAAGGACCGCAACCAGCCGGTGATCATGGGCCTCAAGCGGGTGAGCAAGCCCGGGTTGAGGGTCTACGTGGGGGCCTCGGAGATCCCCCGGCCCTACGGCGGGCTGGGCATCGCCATCATGTCCACCCCCAAAGGCATTATGACCGGCTCGCAGGCCTGGAAGCAGCATCTCGGCGGTGAGTTGCTGTGCTACGTGTGGTGAAGCGAAGATGTCAAGAGTAGGAAAGCTGCCGATCGCGGTGCCCAAGGGCGTCAGCGTCAGTATCAAGGGGAATGAGGTGGTGGTGAAGGGGCCCAAAGGCGAGCTCACGCGCTCGTTCGACCCCGCCATGTCCGTCGTCCTGAAGGAGGACGTGCTGACCGTGTCGCCGCCCGGCGATCTGCCGCGCTACGGCGCGGTCCACGGGCTGACCCGGGCGCTGCTGGCCAACATGGTGCTGGGGGTGAGCCAGGGATTTGAGAAGGGACTGGAGGTGGTGGGCGTGGGCTACCGGGTCCAGAAGGCCGGAGACAAGCTGGTCCTCCAGTCCGGCTTCACCCATCCCGTGGAGGTGGTGCCTCCGGCGGGGGTGTCCTTCGTGGTGGAGGGCACCAACCGGGTGAAGGTAGTGGGCGTGGACAAGGAGCTGGTGGGGGACGTGGCGGCCAAGATCCGGGCCATCCGCAAGTGCGATCACTATAAGGGCAAGGGTATAAAGTACGCCGGTGAGAAGATCCGCCTGAAGCCGGGCAAGGCTGGCCGGGCGGCGGCCAAGAAGTAGATAGGGTCATGAAGAGAGTGGCGAAGAAGAAGAGCAACCTGCTGAGAAAAAAGCACCTGACGCAGCCCCGGCCGCGCCTCTGTGTGTACCGCAGCCTGAACCACATCTATGCCCAGGTAGTCGATGACGGGCGGCATGAGACGGTGGTCAGCGCCTCCAGCAAAGAGTCGGATATCAAGGCCGACGGCCAGGCCAAGTCCAAGGTGGCCGGGATCGTAGGGGAGCTGGTGGGCCGGCGGGCAGTGGAAAAGGGGCTCTCCGAGGTGGTCTTTGACCGTCGGGCGTACCGGTATCATGGGCGGGTGAAGGCCCTGGCGGAAGGGGCCAGGAAAGCCGGGCTCAAATTCTAGGTTTTGGAAGAGAGATGGTGCAGGAAGAACTCGAGGCGCGGGAAGAGCTAACCGAAAAGCTGATCTCGGTGAACCGGGTGGCCAAGGTGGTCAAGGGCGGCAAGCACCTGAGGTTCAGCGCCCTGGTGGCCGTGGGCGATGGCAAAGGGCGCGTGGGAATAGGCATGGGGAAGGCCAACGAAGTGGCCCTGGCCATCCAGAAGGCGGGCGCCGTGGCCAAGAAGAAGATGGTCCAGGTGAACCTGGCGGGGACCACCATTCCCCACGAGACTGTGACGAAGTTCGGCGCGGCCAGGGTGATGCTCAAGCCGGCAGTGCCGGGGACCGGCGTGATCGCCGGAGGCACCATGCGGGCCGTGCTCGAGGTGGCCGGCGTCAGGGACATCCTGACCAAGTGCCTGGGCACCACCAACTCGGTGAACGTGGTGAAGGCGACCATGAAGGCGCTGACGGACATGCGGGAGCCGGAGAAGGTGGTCGCGGAGCGAAAGGGCGCCCCGGCCGCGAAAGGGTGAAGCTGAATTGGCCAAACTGATGATTACCTGGGTTAAGAGCGATATCGGCTACGAGAAGAGCCAGAGACTGACTATCAAGGCCCTGGGGCTGCGCCGGTTGAACCAGAGCGTGAAGCACGAGGACTCGCCGGCCATCCGCGGCATGGCCCTGAAGGTGAAGCACCTGGTCAGGGTCGAGGAGGTCGAGGACTGATGCTGCGACAGAATGATCTGACTCCGGCGCCGGGCTCCCGGCACAGCAGGAAGCGGGTGGGCCGGGGGCTGGGCAGCGGGCACGGCCGCACCGCCGGCAAGGGGAACAAGGGGCAGAAGAGCCGCAGCGGGCCGGGGATACACCCTTACTTCGAAGGCGGCCAGCTGCCGCTGCACCGCCGGCTTCCGGGGAAGCGCGGCTTCACCAATATATTCAAGATCGAGTACTCCGTGGTCAACGTGGGCCGGCTGAACGCCTTTGCCGCCGGCAGCGAGGTGGGGCTGGAGCAGCTCATGGGCTCCGGGCTGGTGAGATCGGCCGCCAGGCCGGTGAAGATCCTGGGTGGCGGCGACCTCGATCGGGCCCTGAAGGTCAGGGCGGACGGGTTCTCCACTGCGGCCCGGGAGAAGATCCTGGCGGTGGGGGGCACCGTGGAGGTAGGGAGTGGAACAAAGGCAAGCTAGACCACGCCTCATCCAGGCGATGGTCGATGCGTTCAGCCTGCCTGATCTCCGGGGCAAGCTGCTCTTCACGCTGTTCATCCTGATTATCTTCCGCTTCGTGGCTCAGGTCCCGGTGCCGGGCGCCAACGCCGGCGCCATGTCGGAGGTCCTGAGCCGGAACGCCCTCTACGGGATGCTGAACCTGTTCAGCGGCGGGGCCATGAAGAGCTTCAGCGTCCTGGCCATGGGCGTCTATCCCTACATCACGGCCACCATCGTGATGCAGTTGCTGCAGCCGGTAATCCCGCAGCTGATGGCCCTGTCCCGGGAGGGCGAGGCCGGACGGAACAAGATCAACATGTACACTCACTGGCTGGCGGTGCCCCTGGCGGCCCTGCAGGGCTATGGCCAGGTGGTGATGCTGAGCCGGGAATCCGTGGTCATCAACGGGCAGACGGTGTACGCCGTCGACCCGGGGGGAGCGCTGGGCTGGGCGGCCATCATACTCTCCATGGTGGCCGGGACCATGTTCCTGGTCTGGCTGGGCGAGCTCATCACGGAGCGGGGCATCGGCAACGGCGTGTCCATCATCATCTTCGGCGGCATCGTGGCCGGCATGCCGGGCCTGGTGGCCCAGGGAGAGCTGGCGTGGTCGGATGACAAGTGGGGCATAATAGCCTTCGCCATCCTGGCCCTGGTCACGGTACTGGCCATCGTCATCTTCACCGAGGCCGCCCGGCGCATCCCGGTGCACTACTCGAAGAGCGTCTTCCGCGGGCGGCGGATGTACCGCCAGTCCGGCTCCACCCACATACCGCTGAAGGTCAACTCGGCGGGCATGATCCCGCTGATCTTCGCCATGTCCCTGGTGATGCTGCCCGGGATCGTGGCCAGCTACTTCGGCAGCAGCCAGAGCGATGGGTCGGTGGCCCATTTCCTGGCCAACTGGGCCAATCACTGGAGCTACTGGCTGGTGTACTTCGTGCTTGTGGTCGGCTTCACCTTCTTCTATACTATAGTCGTCTTCGAGCAGATGAACCTGGCCGAGACCCTCCAGAAGCAGGGTGGCTTCATACCGGGGGTGCGGCCGGGGCCGAATACCTCCACGTACCTCAGTCAGGTCATGACCCGCATCACGTGGGCGGGGGCGCTGTTCCTGGCGGTGGTGGCGATTTTACCGTTCATCGCGCAGAAGCTGACGGGCGTGCAGGTGGTGGTGCTGTCGAGCACCGCCCTGCTTATCATGGTGGGCGTGGCCCTGGATACTATGAAGCAGCTCGAGGCGCAGCTCCTGATGCGGCGCTACGAGGGCTTCCTGAAGTGATATTCGAGGGGGATCAATGAAACTGATTCTTTTGGGCGCTCCGGGTTCCGGAAAGGGCACACAGGCGGAGAGGATCGCCGAGATGACCGGCATCATGCACGTGTCCTCGGGTGATCTCTTCCGCAAGGCCGAGAAGGATGGCACCGACCTGGGCAAGCTGGCCAAGTCCTACATGGAGAAGGGGCAGCTGGTGCCGGACGAGGTAGTGGTCAAGATGGTCCTGGAGCATATCTCGGGCAACAAGGCGGGGTTCCTGCTGGACGGGTTCCCGCGGACCATCGAGCAGGCCAAGGCGCTGGACAAGGCCTTCGAGAAGGACCCCATGGACAAGGCGATCCTGATCGACGTTACCCGGGACGAGCTGCTGCGGCGGCTGACGGGGCGTTGGATATGCCGCAAGTGCCAGAAGCCCTATCACATGGTGTCTTCGCCGCCGAAGGTGGCCGGCAAGTGCGATGCCTGCGACGGTGAGCTGTACCAGCGCGCCGATGACACCATGGAGACGGCCCAGAACCGGCTGGAGGTCTACAACCAGCAGACCGCTCCGCTGATAGACTACTACAAGAAGCAGGGCAAGCTGCTGGAGCTCAACGGAGAGAGGCCCATCGAGGAGGTGAGCAAGGAGCTCCTTCAGAAGCTGGGATGGAAAAAGGATGGGCATAGTCATTAAGTCCCCCGAGGAGATCGCGGCCATGAGAGAGGCCGGGAGAATAGTGGGCAAGGTGCTGCAGGCCCTCTCCAGCGAGGTCCGGCCGGGCATCAGGACCCGGGACCTGGACGCAGTCTGCGTGCGCGAGCTGGCCCGGCATGGTGCGGAGTCTTCGTTTCTCCACTACCATGGGTATCCGGCTCATATCTGCACCTCGGTCAATGACGAGGTGGTGCACGGCATCCCGGGCGATCGGGTGCTGCGGGAAGGGGACATAGTGTCGATAGACGTCGGGGTGAAGTACAAGGGCTTCCAGGGCGATGCCGCGATCACGGTGGGCGTCGGCCAGATCAGCCCGGAGGCCAGGAAGCTGATAGAGGTTACCCAGGGCGCCCTGCACGCCGGCATCGAGGCGGCGAAGCGGGATGTTCACCTGGGGGAGATATCCGTGGCGGTGCAGCGGCACGTGGAGTCCAACGGGTTTTCGGTGGTGAGGGAGTATACCGGCCATGGCATCGGCCGCGACATGCATGAGGACCCCCAGATCCCCAATTTCGGGGAGCGGAGCGAGGGCCCCCTGCTGCGCCGGGGAATGACCCTGGCCATCGAGCCCATGGTGAATGCCGGCATCTGGAGGACGAAGGTGCGGGACGACCAGTGGACGGTGGTTACCGCTGATGGCAGCCTTTCCGCGCACTTTGAGCACACCATCGCGGTGACCAACGGCCGGGCCGAGATTCTGACGGCCGTCTGAGCGGGCGATTATGAGCAAGAAGGAAAGGATAGAGGTCGAAGGCAAGGTACAGGAGTGCCTGCCCAATGCCATGTTCCGGGTGGAGCTGGGCAATGGCCACATGGTTTTGGCCCATATCTCGGGGCGCATGAGGCGTCATTTCATCAAGATACTGCCCGGGGACACAGTGAGAGTGGAGCTCTCGCCCTACGACCTGGCCCGCGGCCGGGTGGTCTACCGGTTCAAGTAGGGCTGTCTGGAGATGGTAAATGAAGGTTAGGGCTTCGATTAAACGCCGGTGCAACAAGTGCAAAGTGGTGAAGCGCAAGGGGGCGGTGAGGGTGATCTGCTCCAATCCCAGGCACAAGCAGAGACAAGGCTAGAGCGGAGGTCCGAGTGGCGCGTATATCAGGTGTCGATATTCCGGGAAACAAGCGAATAGAGGTCAGCCTCTCCTATATCTATGGCATTGGGCCGGCGGTCAGCCGCAAGATACTGTCCCAGACCGGCATCGATGTGGCCAAGAAGGCCAGGGACCTGACGGAGGAGGAGGTATCCCGGCTTCGTGAGGTCATTGACAAGGGCTACCGGGTGGAGGGCGACCTGAGGAAGGAAGTCGGGACCAATATCTCCCGGCTGACGGAGATCGGCTCCTATCGCGGCCTGCGGCACCGGCGCCGACTGCCGGTGCACGGGCAGCGCACCCGGACTAATGCCAGGACCCGGCGCGGGCCGCGCCAGACGGTGGCCGGCAGAGGCAGACGCCGCGGCACGGCGAAGAAGTAGGAGATACTGATGGCCAGGAAGAAAGAGAAGAAATCGATTCCGCAGGGTAGGGCTTACATCCACTCTACCTTCAACAACGTGATAGTGACGCTGACGGACCCGTCCGGCAATGTCATATCGTGGGGCAGCTCGGGGACGGCCGGCTTCAAGGGGTCGCGAAAGGGCACCCCGTACGCCGCCCAGATGGCGGCGGAGGCGGCCGCCAGGAAGGCCAAGGAGCACGGGCTGAGGCAGGTGGACGTGTTTGTCAGGGGACCGGGCGGGGGGCGGGAGGCCGCCATTCGCTCGCTGCAGATCGCCGGGCTCACCATCACCAGCATCAGGGATGTGACACCGATACCGCACAATGGGTGTCGGCCTCCAAAGAGAAGGAGAGTCTAGAGAAGTATGGGACGCTATACAGGACCAGTTTGCCGACTGTGCCGCCGTGTTGGCGAGAAGCTGATGCTGAAGGGCGACAGGTGTGAGTCCGCGAAGTGCGCCATCGAGAAGAAGCTGGCGGCGGCCGGCCCGCGCGGTCGGGGCAGGCGTCCCCCCAAGTTCTCGGACTACGGGCTGAGGCTGCGGGAGAAGCAGAAAGCCAGATACAGCTACGGCGTGCTGGAGCGGCAGTTCCGGCGGACCTTTGCCCAGGCCGAGAGGACGACTGGCATGACCGGCGAGATCCTGGCCCAGCTGCTGGAGAGGCGGCTGGACAATACCGTGTACCGCATGGGCTACGCGGAGTCGCGGGCTCAGGGCAGGCAGCTGGTGCGGCACGGCCACGTGACCGTCAACGGGCGCAAGGTGGACATTCCGTCCTACGTCGTCAAGCCCGGCGACACCCTGGCCTGGAAGGCGAGCAGTGTCGACAAGGCCCTGTACAACCGGGCCATGGAGCGCATTGAGGCCCGGGTCATCCCTGCCTGGCTCAGTCTGGACAAGAAGGACCTGTCCGGCCGGGTTCTGAGCCTTCCCGCAGCAGAGGACATCACGACCAAGTTCGACAAGAAGATGGTCGTGGAGCACTACTCCCGGTAGCCTTGAAAGGAGGCGGTGGCTTTGTCGCACCTGGTGACACCAAGAGTTGAGTGTGTTGAGAGCGAAGGCAGCCACGGGCGTTTCGTGGCTGAACCGCTTGATAGGGGATTTGGCATTACCATCGGCAACGCCCTGCGCCGGGTGCTGCTGGGATCGCTGCGGGGAGCCGCGGTGACCTGGATCAGGATGGAAGGCATTCAGCACGAGTTCTCCACCATTGCCCACATGAAAGAGGATGCCACCGAGTTCCTCTTGAATGTCAAGGGCCTGCGGTTCCGGCCCCTCACTGGCCAGGAAGGCAGGATGATCCTCGAGGTGGAAGGGGAGAAGGTGGTCCGGGCCAGTGACATCAAGCCGTCCACCGACTTCGAGATAGCCAATCCGGAGCTGTACCTGGCGACCCTGGATTCGCCCAAGGCCAAGCTGTACGTGGAGTTCAACGTGGGTGTGGGCAAGGGATACGTTCCCGCCAGCCACGCGGACGGCCTGCCCATAGGCACCATCCCGGTGGATGCCATCTACACCCCGGTGCAGAAGGTCAGCTACTCAGTGGAGCCGGTGCGCACCGGGCAGTACATCGGCTACGAAAAGCTGCTGCTGGACATCTGGACGGACGGGACCATGTCAGCGGCGGAGGCCCTGAGCCAGAGCTCGCAGATACTGAAGGAGCAGTTTGGCACCTTCCTGGCCGTGGTGCAGGCCGGGGCCAGGGAGGCCGGCGGGCCGCCGGCAGCGGCCCTGGGCGTGTCCACCGAGCAGTACGAGATGCCGCTGGAGAAGCTGGGGCTTTCGCCGCGGGTGTTCAACTGCCTGAGGCGGAACAAGATCACCAAGGTGGGAGAGCTCCTGGAGAAGAGCGAGCGGGACCTCATGTCCATGAAGAAGCTGGGGAGGAAGTCCCTGGAGGAGCTGAAGCAGCATCTGACGGAAAAAGGACTGTCTTTGATGGCGGAAGAAGGCGATGAGACATAAAGTAGCGGGACGAAGCCTGTCCCGGCCCACCGGGCACAGGATGTCGTTGTACCACAACCTGACCACGGAGCTCCTGGACCACGAGCGCATCGTGACCACGCTGACCCGGGCCAAGGAGGTCCGGGGCATGGCGGACAGGGTTATTACCCTGGGCAAGGAAGGCAGCCTGCACTCCCGGAGGCAGGCGCTGGTGCTGGTGCATGACAAGAAGATAGTGGACAAGGCCTTTGACGACCTGGCCAAGAGGTACGCGGACCGCAGCGGGGGCTACACCCGGGTGCTGAAGCTGGGGCCCCGCAAGGGGGATGCGGCCCCGATGGCCATCATCGAGCTGGTGAAGTAGGTCCTCTGGGGAGTGGCGCATTCAGGAATCCGGCGGGCCCGATAGAATAGTATTGATTATGGAGTACGACGGCACGAGGTATCATGGGTCGCAGCTGCAGGCTGACGCCCCGACGGTTCAGGGCGAGACGGAGTCCGCCGTGGGCCAGCTCACGGGCCGCCAGGCCCGGGTGGCCATGGCCAGCCGCACCGATGCCGGCGTGCATGCCAAAGGCCAGGTGGCCAGCTTCCGGCCTGGCGCCTCGCTGGAGCCCCGGAGCTGGGTGAGCGGCCTGAACCATTTCCTGCCGGAGGACATCTCGGTGCGGGCTGCCTACAGGGCCGACGGCCGGTTCGACGTTCGGCGGCACGCGGTCAGCCGGGAGTACCGCTACCATGTTCTCAACCGCCCTGAGCCTTCGCCTCTGTGGCGCCATTTCGCTGGCCTGGTGCCGCAGCCGCTGGATGTGGAGGCCATGAACGCTGCCTGCTCCATATTGCCCGGGGAGCACGATTTCGCGCCCTTCGCGTCGGTGACCTACAAGCGTTCGACGCGACGGCGGGTGCTGCGGGCGGAGGTGAGCCGCCGGCGGGACCTGGTGACGTTCGACATGGAAGCCACGTCCTTCCTGCCGCACCAGGTGCGCAACACGGTGGGTGGTCTGATCAAGGTGGGGCTGCACCGGATGAGCGTAGATTCCTTTCGCCAGAAGTTCACCCGGGGGGAGGCGGGGGCCATCGGCCCCACCGCGCCGGCCCGCGGGCTGTGCCTGATGAACGTTCGCTATCGCGGGTTTCCCCCGGCTGAGGAGATATCATGACTTATAGCACAAAGGCTTCTGAAATTCGACGGCAGTGGCACGTCATCGACGCTTCGGGGAGGACGCTGGGGAGGCTGGCCACCGAGGCGGCGGTGCTGCTGCAGGGCAAGCACAAGGCGGTGTACTCGCCTCATGCCGACGTGGGCGACTTCGTGGTGGTGGTCAATGCCGCCAAGATTCGGGTCACCGGCAAGAAGGTGGAAGACAAGGTATACCGGCGTCACAGCAACTACCCCGGGGGCTTGAGGACGGTCGCCTACGGCGACATGGTGGGGCGGCATCCCACCCGGCCCCTGGAGATAGCGGTCAAGGGCATGCTCCCGCACAACACCCGGGGGCGGGCCATGGGCAGAAGACTGAAGGTCTACGCCGGGGGCACTCATCCCCATGAGGCCCAGGTGAAGGGCGCAACGGAGGCATCAAGTGGCTGAACGGAAGCATTACTACGGTACCGGGCGAAGAAAGACCGCGATTGCCAGGGTGAAGTTGCTGCCTGGCGGCGGCAGCGTGGTAGTGAATGACCGGCCGCTGCTGGAGGCATTCCCCGATGAGCCGTTGCGGGAAGTCATCTTCCAGGCCTTCAAGGTGACCAACACCCAGGACAGGTTCGGGGTGGCGGCGAAGGTGGCCGGCGGCGGCATCGCCGGGCAGGCCGCCGCGCTGAGGCACGGCATTGCCCGCGCCCTGGTGCAGGCCGACGAGGGCCTGAAGCCCGTGCTGAGGCAGCACGGCTTGCTCACCAGGGATGCCCGGATCAAAGAGCGCAAGAAGTACGGCCTCAAGCGGGCGCGCAAGGCGCCGCAGTACACCAAGCGCTAGGCCGGACCCGGGCTCCGATCTGACCGCGGACTTCTCTCGAAGTTACCATGGCGGCTGCGTGGCCGCGCGGGGCCTCAGGGCCGGTGTGCGCAGGATCTGCAGGGAGACTGCGGCGGCAGGGGCTGGGCTCGGCGTCCGTGGCTGCCAGTCGTGCCGGGACACTGCGGCCGCGTGGGTGCCAGAAGAGCGCCCGCCCGGCGCTGCTCTTCTTACTCGGACTGGACCAGCCGCGACTTCAGCGTATCGATCACCGGCACTGGCGTGGGGTCGGTGCGATTCAGCATGGCCAGGTAGAAGCTGACGTAGTCCCCCAGCAGCACCATGCCGATCATCTGGGCCAGGGCGCTGTGGCCGATGGACTCAACCTGCCTGTGCTTGATCCCGGCGGTGGCCAGCAGCTCGCCGGTGACCTCGTAGCGCAGCGACGTCCGGGGGTGCAGCGAGGCCGAGTGCAGCAGCAGCACCATCGCCTTCTGCCGCGTCTCGGCCGGCAGTGGATAGCCCACCACGGCGTTGTGGTTCAGCTCGGGGAAGACCTCGTGGAAGGCCCAGGCCTTGCTGTTCTCGTTGATCTGGCCCTTCCAGCGCAGGGCCACCTCCGAGAGCAGCCCGGCGCCGTAGATGACGGCCAGCCGGCCGAACAGGTCGGCGGCCAGCTGCTTGGCCAGGTTTCCATCGAGGGGCACCTTCTCGGAGACGCCGTCCTCGATCCTCTTCATGACGGTCAGCGTCTCCTTCATGTCGGCGGACTTGTCGTCCAGCAGGCGAAGGCTGTGGAAGATGCCCAGCAGCGAGATGAAGCTGTGGGGGAAGGCCGCCCTGGGGGGCGACTCATAGTCGATGATGAGCGAGGGCACGCGCTCCTTCTCCGCCAGCGCCTTGAGCTTGCCTCCGGTGGTCAGCACGATCTTCCTGGCCTGAGTGCGCAGGGCCTCATCGAAGCAGGACAGGGTCTCCTCGGTATTGCCGGAGTAGCTGGAGAAGATCAGCAGCGTGTTCCGATCGACAAAGGGAGGGAGGCCGTAGTCGCGGTGCACCCAGACCGGCCGGGTGTTCTCCAGCATGGCCAGGCGCCGTACGAAATCGCCGCCGATGGCTGACCCGCCCATGCCGGCTATGACCACCTTCTCCACCTTCAGGTAGTCCCGGGGGTAGTTGAACTCGGTGGCGGCATGCCAGGCCCTCTGGCATTGCTCGGGGAACTGGTGCAGGTGCCGCAGCATCCCGGAGGGGTCGAGTTGGCGGTACGTGTCCGGGCTTTCCAGCAGACTCATAGGTCACACCCCCAGCAGCGTTCTACCCTCGGCGATCATGGAGTTGGCCTGCTCCAGGCTGGCGGCCTCCGCGTAGATGCGCAGGATGGGCTCCGTTCCGGAGAAGCGGATGAGGAGCCACGAGCCGTCCGACAGAGTGAAGTGGTAACCGTCGGCGGTGTTCAGCTTGACCACGTCCAGGGACCCGATCCGGGTGGGCGGCGCCTTGGCCACGCGGCCGATGATCGTCTCCCGGTCGGCGGGCGGGAACTCCAGGTCCAGCCGGTTGTAGTGGTGCGGGCCAACCTGGCGATAGAGGTGCTCGATGAGCTGTGAAGGCGACTTCTGCAGCCGGTTCATCAGGTCCAGCAGGTAGAGTCCGGCCAGTATGCCGTCGCGCTCCGGTATGTGCCCCCGGAAGCCGAACCCGCTGCTCTCCTCGCCGCCGATCAGGGCATTCTCGGCCATCATGATGGGGGCCACGTACTTGAAGCCCACCCTGGTCTCATAGACTGGCACCTGGTAGATCTGCCCCAGCTTGTTCAGCATGCTGGTGGTGGTCACGGTGCGCACAATGGGCCCGCGCTCGCCGCGGACCTCGAAAAGGTACAGGGCCAGCAGGGCAAATATCTGCAGCGGCGTCAGTGGCTGGCCCCGCTCGTCCACCACCCCGATGCGATCAGCGTCACCGTCGGTGGCCAGGCCGACGGCCGAGCCGTTCTCCCTGATAGTGGCCGAGAGCTTGGTGAGGTGCCTGGCGATGGGCTCCGGCTGAATGCCGGGGAATATGGGGTTCCGTTCCCCGTTGATCTCGATGACCTGGGTGCGGCCGCCCTGGAGGATCCTGTGGAAGAAGCCGGACCCGGCCCCGTACATGGAGTCCGCCGTTATCTTCAGCCCGGACTGCCGCAGCCCGGGGATGTCCACCAGCCCGGAGATGTGCTGGATGTAGGCGGGCACCTGATCGACGTAGCTGATGAGCCCGCGGTTCAGGCCCTCTTCCAGCGGCATGATGCTGGCCCTGTCCTGGGCCACTATCTGCGGCAGCCGGCCCTCGACCTCGGCCTCCACCGCGGTGGGGGCGCTGGATCCGTCCGGGGACTTGATCTTGAAGCCGTTCCATTGGCCAGGGTTGTGGCTGGCGGTGATGATCACCGCCCCGGCAGCCTTCTGGCGGGTCACCCCGAAACTGACCACAGGGGTGGGGGTTGCCTGGGGACAGAGGCTGGTCTTGATGTCGTTGCCGGCAAAGACCTCGGCCACCGCCGCGGCGAAGCGCTCGGACGCGAACCGCGTATCGTATCCGACCACCATGCCGCGGGGGGCAAGCCCCCTGTCCCGCAGGTACTCCGCCAGGCTCTGAGCGCAGTAGCGGACGTTGGCGAAGGTGAAGTCGTCGGCGATGATGCCGCGCCAGCCGTCGGTGCCGAACTTGATCTTCAGAGCCATGTTTCCAGTTACCCGGCCTTCAGGACAGGCCGGCGTCGGCCTTCAGAGCCGCGGCCTTGTCCGTCCTCTCCCAGGGCAGGTCCAGATCATCACGGCCGAAGTGGCCGTAGGCTGCCGTCTGCTTGTATATGGGCCGGCGCAGGTTCAGCGTGTCGATGATGGCGCCGGGCCGAAAATCGAAGTGCTGATTGACCAGTTTCAGTATGAGGGCCTCGTCAACCTTGGCGGTGCCGAAGGTTTCGATGGATATGGACAGCGGATGGGCTATGCCGATGGCGTAGGCCACCTGGATCTCCAGGCGGTCCGCCAGCCCGGCCGCGACCACGTTCTTGGCCGCGTAGCGGGCGAAGTAGGCCGCAGAGCGGTCCACCTTGGTGGGGTCCTTGCCGGAGAAGGCCCCGCCGCCGTGGCGGGCCACTCCTCCGTAGGTGTCCACCAGTATCTTGCGGCCGGTGAGTCCGGTATCGCCCATGGGGCCGCCGATGACGAATCGTCCCGTGGCGTTGACGTAGACCTTGGTCTTCTTGTCCATCAGCCCGGCCGGAATGATCTTGTTGATGACCACCTCGCGTATGTCGCGGTGTATGACATCGTTGCTGACGGTCTCGCTGTGCTGGGCGCCGATGACCACCGCTTCGATGCGCTTCGGCACGCCGTACTCGTACTCCACCGTCACCTGGGACTTCCCGTCCGGGCGCAGGTAGGGGAGCGTGCCGTCCTTCCTGACCTCGGCCAGGCGGCGGCAGAGCTTGTGAGAGAGCATGATGGGCAGGGGCATGAACTCGGGCGTCTCGTTGCAGGCGAAGCCGATCATCATCCCCTGGTCGCCGGCGCCGAGGCACTCCTCTTCAGCGTTGCTGTGCTTGTCCCTGGTCTCCAGGCACTGGTCCACGCCCATGGCGATGTCCGACGACTGCTCCTTGATGGCCGTTACCACGCCGCAGGTCTCACCGTCGAAACCATACTTGGCCCGGGTGTAGCCGATCTGCCAGACCGTCTCGCGCACTATCTGCGGTATCTCCACGTAGCAGTTGGTGGTTATCTCACCCATCACCACCACCAGGCCCGTGGTCACGGAGGTCTCGCAGGCGACCCTGGCCCTGGGGTCCTTGGACAGTATGGCATCCAGGACGGAGTCCGAGATCAGGTCGCACATCTTGTCGGGGTGCCCCTCGGTCACCGACTCCGAGGTCAGCAGGTACGAGTTGGATCTAATGAAGTTCAGTGTCATCTCTCTCCCACATTCCTAGCGCTATCCATGTGCCGCAGGCGCGCGGGCGCGGCCTGCGGCTCAGGCTTACGTGCCGGGCTCGGCTTTCTGCGTCTGCTGCGGCATGTTCCGGTGCAGGCTCACATGCCTGTGCACGGTTACGTGCCTGTGCACGCTCACGTGCCTGTGCACGGTCACGTGCCCATTTCCCAACTGTTGAGGTATTTTCTCTGTTGCCGGGTCAGTTTGTCAATTCGGATGCCCATCGCCCGCAGCTTGAGGCGGCCCACTTCCTGATCGATGGCGGTGGGGACAGGGTACACGCCGGGGGCCCAGGCCTTCTTGAGGTTGAACATGTGCTCGGCGCAGAGGGCCTGGTTGGCGAAACTCATGTCCATCACGCTGGCCGGGTGCCCCTCGGCGGCGGCCAGGTTTATCAGGCGCCCGTCGGCCAGCAGGAACAGGCGGCGGCCGTCCTTGAGGGTGAACTCCTGGACGAAAGTCCGCATGGTGCGGGTCTTCTTGGCCAGGGCCTGCAGCGCCGGGATGTTGATCTCGACGTTGAAATGGCCGCTGTTGGCCAGGATGGCGCCGTCCTTCATGAGCTGGAGGTGGGGCTGGTCGATGGTGTTCAGGCCGCCGGTGATGGTGATAAACACGTCCCCGATGCGGGCCGCCTGCAGCAGCGGCATCACCCGGTACCCGTCCATGACGGCCTCCAGGGCGCGAATGGGGTCGACCTCGGTCACGATCACCTGCGCCCCCATGCCGCGGGCGCGCAGGGCGATGCCCCGGCCGCACCAGCCATAGCCGCAGACCACCACGTTCTTGCCGGCCCACAGGATGTTGGTGGCCCGGGTGACCCCGTCCACCGTGCTCTGCCCCGTGCCGTAGCGGTTGTCGAAGAAATGCTTGGTCTGGGCGTCATTGACGGCGATAATGGGGTACTTCAGCTTCCTGCCCTGGGCCATGCTCCGCAGCCGGATGACGCCGGTGGTGGTCTCCTCCATGCCGCCGATGACCGCCGTGGCCAGCTCTTTCTTATCCTGGTGCAGGGCGGCCACCAGGTCGGCGCCGTCGTCGAGGGTGATGTGGGGCCGCTGCGCCAGGGCCCCGGCGATATGCTGGTAGTAGGTCTGGCTGTCCTCGCCCTTGATGGCGTAGGTGGGTATGCCGTCGGCCAGCATGGCCGCGGCCACGTCATCCTGGGTGCTCAGGGGGTTGGAGGCGCACAGCGCCAGCTCGGCGCCTCCCGCCCGGAGAGTGGCCGCCAGGTTGGCGGTCTCGGTGGTGATATGCAGGCAGGCGGATATCCGGGCCCCCGCCAGCGGCTTCTGCGCGGCGAACCTCTCCCGTATCAATCCCAGCACGGGCATCTCCCGGGAGGCCCACTCGATCCTCAGTCTCCCTTCCGCGGCGAGGGACAGATCCTTGACATCACCGCCGGTGGCCTTTTTTGCGCTCACGCCAGACTCCTTTCCATGGCCGGCCGCTCTCAATCCCGTCAGCGCGCACAGCAAGACGGCCCTTCCGGGCCGGCTGAACGCCCGCTGGTGCCGGACAACGCCCAGAATTATAGCAGGATTCGCGCCGGGTGCCCATCCGGCGCGAGAGCCCGGCGCGAAAGCGCATATCCCGCGCCCGGCGCGAGGCGCCGGCAGCCCGCGGAAGCGTGCCGCCGCCTACATTACGATGGCCGACCGCGACACCAGCCCCCGGTTCTGGTCTTCGAAGGCCTGGTTGATGTCCTCCAGGCGGTAGGAGCGGGAGAGTATCCGGTCGTACGGGTACTTGCCCCGGGTCCGCACCAGGAAATCCAGGGACTTCTTCAGCGTATCGCGGCCGTACATGAGGAGGGCCACGATGGACTTGGAGAAGATCACCATGAACGCCGGGTCCGTCTCGAAGCACCCGTGCATCAGGCTGATGTTGCCGATCTCCAGCACCCGCCCGCCGCTGGCCAGCATCTCCAGCCCCTCCGGGATGGCCTGCGGAGACCCCACCAGCTCGGCCACCGCGTCGACCCCCCAGCCTCCCGTCAGCTCCTTCACCCGGGCCGCCCGCTCCTGGGGCGTCTTGAACTGGTTCATGTCCACCGTCTCATCGGCCCCGAAGGCCCGGGCCAAATCCAGGCGCTGCGCGATGCCGTCGATGACGATGATGCGTGATGCGCCCATCTCCCGGGCCACGGCGGTGGCGTAGATGCCCAGCCCTCCCGCGCCCTGGATGGCGATGGTCTCCCCGAAGCGGAAGTTGATCCTCTCCAGCCCGTAGATCATCTCGGAGAGGGCGCAGTTGACCGGCGCCACCAGCATGTCATCGAGCTCGTCGGGGACCTTGAAGATAGTGTGGTTGGGCCGCAGGTAGTAGTAGTCGGCGTAGGGACCGGTGAAGTGGGGGAACACCTCGCATGGCCCCGAGTACATCACGTTCATGGGGCACTCCGCGTGGCGTCCCTTGAGACAGGCGGGGCAGCGCCCGCAGGGATAGAAATACATCCAGACCACCCTGTCTCCCTCCTTGAGCGGCTGGCCGGCGGAGTCGGTGGATATGCCCGCCCCCAGTTTGGCCACCCGGCCCGTGGCTTCGTGGCCCAGGATGGTGGGCATGGCCGCGCCCAGGAGCCCCAGGTTCAGATCGCCGCGCCACATGTGAAGGTCCGAGCCGCAGACGTTGGCCACCGTCACCTTCACCAGGACGGCGCCGGGCTCGGGATCCGGCACCGGGTACTCCCTGATCTCCATAGGCGTGCCTATCTCCTTGAACACCGCTGCTCTTCCGGTCTCGGCCATCACTGGCACCTCCTGTACAGCATTGAGCTCCTGGGTGTTGACGGGGCATGCGCCGGCGGCCGCCGGCGCCGCGGCTCTAGTGGCCCTTCAGGTACCGGGCCCTGAAATTGCCGGAGATCTCGCCCAGGTACGCCAGGGCCTGCTCCGCCGCCTGCGGCGGCAGGCACGCCAGGCCGCACGAGGGGGTGATGAGAGACTGCTCCACCAGCCGGGTGAAGGCGAGCCCCTCCGCGGCGAAGGGGGCCATGGCCTCCTCCAGGCGGTCCCTGAGGCTGGCCGGGGTCTCCCGGGAGAGGTGCTCTTCGTCATTGGGGACAATGCCCCAGGCTACCGCCCCTCCCCGGCCGATGAAAGAGCGCACCTCGGGGGCGTAGGCGGCCAGGGACCCGGCGCAGGTGTAGGCGTCGAAGCTGAGGATATCTATGGGCAGCCCCAGGAGAAGCGACCAGTCGGCGTTGCCGCAGCAGTGCAGGCCCTTGAGCCCTCCGATGCCTCCGAGGGTCTCTTCCAGCAGCTCCTTCACCCTCTCGGGAGGCAGCGCCACGAAGGCTGAGCCCAGCGAGGTGAGGTAAGGCTCATCGATGAAGATGATGACCTCCTTCGAGATGCGGCCCAGCTCCCGGTACTGCCAGGCGGCCTTCAGGCGCAGGTGCCGGGCGATGGCATCGGCCAGGGTTTCGTCGTAGATGGCCCACTGGGCGCCGTCGGCCACGGCCAGGCCCCAGCTGATGGGCCCGGTGACCTGCCCCTTGACGGCGACGGCGCTGTCCGCCCGCGCCGAAAGCAGGGCGTGGAAGCCGGCGGCGTAGTCGCGGGACAGGCCGTAGCCGGAGAGGTCATTGTCGGCGTAGGCGGCATAGAGCCGCTCCAGCCCGCCGTCCAGGTCCTTCGAGCGATCGATGAAGACCCGGCCGTCTTCGATGGCCACGCCCGGGAAGCCCTCGCTGAACTGGGCGTACATGTTCTCCCGGGGAGTGCGCGCAGGGAGCTGTGGCCACGCCGGGAGGGCCGGCAGGCGCCGCAGCACCGCCCGGACCGCCGCGTCCGGGTCCTTGTGCGGCATGCTGCCGATCATGGTGGGCAGGCAGCCGAAACTGGTCCTGGTGGTCATGAAGAGCCTCCGGCTATTCCAGATAGTCTCCCACGAGAGTCGTATCTACTCCAGATACTTCCCCACGATGGGGGCCAGTTCCTTCTTGACCGCGGGCGAGATGTGCATGCGCGCGGTGATTATGGCGTCCTTCAGGGCGCTGCCGCACTGGCAGGTGCGCTTCCCGGCGGCGGCCTCGATGGCCTCGCGCACGATGCACCTGGCCGTTTCCGCGTTCTGCTGCAGGTTGGCCACCACCATCTCTACGCACACCGGCTCGGCGCTTTCGTGCCAGCAATCGAAGTCGGTCACGAAGGCCAGCGTAGCATAGCAGATTTCGGCCTCCCTGGCTAGCTTGGCCTCGGGCAGGGCGGTCATGCCCACGATGCTGGCTCCCCACGACCGGTAGAGGTGAGATTCCGCCCTGGTGGAGAAGGCGGGCCCTTCGATGACCACGCCGGTCCCGCCGCGGCGGGCGGGCGTGCCCAGGCGCTGCGCCGCCTCGTGCAGGATGCGGCTGAGGTGGGGGCAGAAGGGTTCGGCGAAGCCGATGTGGGCCACCAGCCCCCGGCCGAAGAAGGTGCTGGGCCGGCCCCGGGTGCGGTCGATGATCTGGTCCGGGATGATAAGGTCCAGGGGACGGAGGTCTTCTTTGAGGCTGCCCACGGCGCTGACGGAGATGATGCGCTCGACGCCGATGGACTTGAGGGCGAAGATGTTGGCCCTGGAGGGCACCTCGCTGGGGCTGATGTGATGCCCCCGGCCGTGCCTGGGCAGGAAGGCCACCGGCACCCCCTGGAGAGCGCCGGTGATGATCAGGTCGCTGGGCTCGCCGAAGGGCGTCTCTATCCTGGTCTCCCGGAGATCCGAAAGCCCGCTGATCTGGTACAGGCCGCTGCCTCCGATGACCCCGATCCTGGCTTCAACCATGCGATCCTCCTTTTCTCCGTCCCGGCGCCCGGGCGAAGAGCGCGGCGATGCCCGACCGGTAGGGGGCGGTGACGGTGCCGCGCTCAGTGATGATGGCCGAAACATAGCGGTGTGGCGTGACGTCGAAGGCCGGGTTGGCCACCCTTACTCCGGGCGCCGCCACCCGAAGTCCCCGGATGCGCGTCACCTCCTCCGCCGGCCTCTCTTCAATGGGGATACCCTGGCCGGAGCTGATGGAGCGGTCGATGGTGGACAGCGGGGCCGCCACGTAGAAGGGCACGCCGTTCTCCCGGGCGAGCACGGCCAGCGCGTAGGTGCCTATCTTGTTGGCCGTATCGCCGTTGGCGGCGATGCGGTCCGCCCCCACCACGGCGCAGTCGATCCTCCCCCGGCTGAGGAAGTGGCCGGCCATGGAGTCAGTGATGAGGGTGACCGGGATGCCATCCTGCATCAGCTCCCAGGCGGTGAGGCGGGCGCCCTGGAGCAGCGGGCGGGTCTCGGTGGCGAACACCTCCACCCTCTTCCCCTCGGCTCTGGCGGCCCTGATGACGCCCAGGGCCGTGCCGTAGCCCCCGGTGGCCAGGGCCCCGGCGTTGCAGTGCGTGAGGATGGTGAAGCCGTCCTGGATCAGCGCGGCGCCCTGGCGGGAAAGCTTCAGGGTAGCCGTCTGTTCCTCCCTGTGGATAGCCCGGGCCTCCCGGACCAGGGCGGCCTTGATGCCCGCGACCCCCCGCCCCCGTTCGGCCGCAGCCAGCACCCGGTCCAGGGCCCAGCGCAGGTTCACTGCCGTGGGCCGCGTGGAGGCCAGCGCGTCGGCGGTCCGGCGCAGCTCCGCCAGGTACCGCGCCCGGCTGCCGGCCTGGATGCTCTGGCCGCAGAGGGCCAGGCCGTAGGCGCCCGCGATGCCGATCAGGGGCGCGCCCCGTACGCGCAGCACTCTGATGGCCTCGGCCACCTCCTCCAGGCAGGTCAGGTCCAGGCACACCAGCTGGCGCGGCAGCCGCGACTGGTCAATAATCCTGATCCCGGCGTCGGTCCACTCGATGGGCTCCATGGTAAAGCAGTTTACCATTTCAGAGGGCGGTTTGAGAAAGCGCGGCTGTGAGCATTTACAGCGTCTTGAAAGAAAGGCAGGGCGTGTGATATAATTATTAGTACGGAACAAAAAGTAACAACCGCACTAAGCATGGGCCATAGTGGAGGGTGACTATGAAGACCAGTGCAACCAACGGGGCGGCGAAGGCAGAACCATCCGAGGTGATTCAGAGCATCCAGGAGATGCTCCTGCAGCTGGAGGATGTGGTGGTGCCTATCCTGCCCGAGGAGTGGCTGGCCACCGATCTCACCATGCCCCAGCTGAAGGTGTTGATGATACTGTGGAGGGCGGGGGCCACCCGGATGAGCGAGCTGGCCACCGGCCTGGAAGTGACCATGGCCACCGCTACCGGCGTAGTTGATCGACTGGTGGAGAAGGGCTACGTGGTCCGGGAAGGGCTTCCCGGAGACCGGCGGGTGGTCATCTCCCGGCTGTCTCCCGAGGGTGAAGACTTCATGAAGAGGCTGCGGCTTTCCGGACGGGACCAGATAAGTCGCATCCTGGAGGCCATGACCCCTGAGCAGCTGGGCATCATCGCCCAGGGCACGGAAGTCTTCATCCAGGCCGCCCGCAAGCTGGCCCAGGTGCCGCCAGAGTAGCCGGGGTGCCGGCTCTGGCCGCCTGAGCGTCCCGTCCCACCCCCCTGCCGGGCTCTGACCCTTCCTTCCTTGTTTCCTCCTTGCCGCTGCCTCCTCCGCCCTTTTCACGCTCGGACCTATTGACAAGCCTTCGACGGCTGTGGTATAAGCCCATTCCTGTGAATGAGGCCGGGCGTTTCTGAGTGACAGAGTAAGGAAGGAGGGCAATGTCAAAGGACTTTCAGAAGTACAGCGCCGAGTTCATGGGGACCCTGATACTGGTGTTCATAGGGTGCGGGAGCGCGGTACTGGGCCGCAGCGTGCTGAACATAGGGCTGACCGGCATAGCTTTTGCCTTCGGCCTGACGGTGCTGGCCCTGGTGTATGCCATCGGGCCGATATCGGGATGCCACGTCAATCCCGCCATCTCGGTTGGCATGCTGTTCGCCGGGAAGATGAAGGGCAAGGATTGCCTCATGTACGTTATCGCCCAGTGCCTGGGCGCCATTGTGGGAGCGGCGCTCCTCATGGCCGTGGCCAGCGGCGTTGACGGCTACTCGCGGCTGGATTCCGGCCTGGGACAGAATGGGTTTTCGGACCACTCCGGCGGCGGCTACGACGCCGGCTCGTGCTTCCTGGCCGAGCTCTTGCTGACGTTCATCTTCCTCATGGTGATCTTCGGATCCACCGCCAAGAACGCGCCGAAGGGGTTTGCCGGCCTGTCCATCGGCCTGTCACTGACGTTCATTCACCTGGTAGGCATTCCCATCACCGGGACCTCCGTCAACCCGGCCCGCAGCCTGGGGCCGGCGCTGCTGGTCTGGGGGAACGATGCCATGACGCAGGTCTGGCTCTTCCTGGTGGCCCCCACGCTGGGCGCCATCCTGGCGGCCCTGGTGTGGAAGCTCTTCTTCAACTCTGCGGCTGAGGAGGAGCCCGCCGCCAGCCCGCCCGCCTCGTAGGGCGGCGGCCGGCAGAGGTACTGGAATGATGGGCCCCCGGCGCCGTTCGCGCCGGGGGCCCTGCCGTCAAACCGGCTTTGACGGCGCTCCGGACTGGTGCTAATCTTTCGGCAGCACCGAATCAACTGAAGGGGGGGACTCATGCACGACGACGTGACCAGGGCGCTGTGGGACATCTATCCCAACGAGGACAAGAACGACTTCTTCCCGGCCTACCACTACCTGAAGCACATCCAGAGGCTGATGTACTACGCCATGCTGCAGTCCGGCCAGGCTCCCACGGAGCCCAAAGAGAAGCCTCCGGAGGATGTGGACCAGATGGTCAAGCACCACGTGCTGCGCATCGCCGAGGCGTCAATGGCCCTGGAGACCAGCATCTACCACGCGAAGGTGGTCAACTTCCAGGATGCGGTCAAGCTCATCAAGCACCAGGAGGACATAAGCATATCGCCGCCGGAGACGGTAATGCCCTTCAAGGTGGCCCGGGACGTCATCCTGAAGGCCAACGACACCGTGGCCGTGGGGTCGTGCCCCTGCCGGGAGAACGTGGAGCACCCCTGCGTGCCGCCGACGCAGCAGGTGTGCATGTTCGTGGGGGACCCCTTTGCCTCCTTCATAGCGGAGCAGAACCCCAAGTACCGCAAGGTGTCCCTGGACGAGGCCGTCCACGTGCTGGACTACTCCCACAAGAAGGGGCTGGTCCACTGCGCCTTCTTCAAGAAGGAGACGGCCAACCGCTTTGGCATGATCTGCAACTGCTGCAGCTGCTGCTGCCTGGGCGTCCGGATGTGGAACATGCTGGCCGGCACCGTACCCATACTGGCGCCTTCCGGCTACGTGGCCCAGGTGAACGAGGACTGCAACGGTTGCGCCGAGTGCGCCGGAAAGACCTGCAATTTCAATGCCATCACCATCGATCAGAAGGCTCAGAAGGCGGTCATCGACGCCGGCAAGTGCATGGGCTGCGGAGTCTGTGTGGATGTCTGCCCGGCCAGGGCCATCCAGCTCAGGAGAGAGCCGTCCAAGGGCGCCCCGCTGGACCTGGATGAGCTGAAGATCGCGCCGTCCGCCGCCTGAGGCGCCTCACCCGGGCCCGCCTGGGAACCGGCGCCGGAGAATCAGGCTTGCCTCTCGAGGCGCGTCAGCTAAAGGCTGAGTGTGCCTCAGGTGGAGAACCGGGAGGCGAGGCTCGCCGCCTGAGCCGCAGCGCCACCGCCAGGGCAGCGGCGGCCACCGCCGCCACGCCGAGGGCGGCCACGGCCCATACCCAGGCCGGCGTCCCGCGGCCGTCGCCGGCGGACAGGAAGCCCTGCGCGTCGACCTCGGCGGCCACTACCGCCGTCCTCTCGGGCGCTCCGTCGCCGTCGGCGTCGATGTGGATGGTTGCCGCCTCTCCTCCGCCGGCCACCCTGTTCCAGTCTATGCTGTACTCGTGGGTCTCCCCGGCGGCCACCGGGATGCCGGTGGCCCGGAAGGCCAGCAGCCGGTTTCCCGAGAGGCGCGTCACCGCCAGAGTGTAGGCGCCGTCGGCCAGGCCCGACACCTGGTACCGGTGCGTTCCGGCCGGAGACATTATGATCACGGCGCCGTTCCGCAGCTCGGTGCCCGGTATCTGAGCCACCGCCTGGCCGGCCATGGTACCCGACAACAGCCCCTGGGAGTCAGATATGAGGACCTCCGCGGAGCCATCGAGAGCGGCCTTGAGGAAAGGAGGCGGCCCGAAGGATGTCTCGGCAGACCACTCCGACCAGGCGCCCCGGTCGTCCTGGTACCTGACCCGCCACCAGCAGGACGAGCAGGTCTCGACTGCTTCGGGGGGCAGGGGCAGGCTGGTGAGATGGGCGCTGTCGACGCCGCTGTCGAACGCCGGCCGGCTGTAATCCCCGGCGTTGCCCGTGACCTGCCACTGTGAGGCGGCATGGGTGCGGTCCGGGCAGGGATGCGAGAACGGCGATGCGCTGAGCTCGGGGGCCAGGGTGGTGACCCCGGAGGAGTCCAGGGGCGCCAGGTTCCGCGGCAGGGACGGCGGCGAATCGGTGACCGCGAAGCCGAGGGGGAGGAGGGCCGTGCCGCCCCCGGTGGTCACCGAGACATCGCCGGGCCCGGCGGCAGAAAAGCAGGGGACCGAAACCTGGGCCACCAGCGTATCGTCGGCCGTGACCTCGAAGCTGCTGACAGTCACGCCGGGGCCGAGGTCCACGGCCGTGGCCCCGGTGAAGGCCGATCCCGATATGGTTACCGTCAGGCTCTGGCCGGAGCCGCCGGAGGCCGGGCTCACGGTGGCCACCACCGGCTCCCGGAACAGGGTCAGGCTCATATCGGAGCCGAAAACGGGGTCTCCGTAGCCCTCCGCCCTGGTGCGGTAGTAGAGCGTCGCTCCGCCATCCAGGCCGGTCAGGTCGAATTGGAACGGCCCGGCGGCAGTCTTCGTCTCCGGCACCGTCTGGTGGTCGTAGGCCTGAGGGGCTGTGCCCCACTCGAAGAAGACGGCGACGCTCTCAGACAGGCCCCTGGACACCAGCTCGCCGTTCAGGGTGGCTGACGAGGCCGTGACGCCGGTGGCGGCGTTGGTGGCCACCAGTGGATAGGTGGTGGCGGTCATGAAGCTCTTCTCCAGCCCGTACGAGGTCTGGCCCTGGCCCGCAGCGGCGGCCCGGTAGTAGTAGGTGGTGCCGGCGGACAGCCCGCTCAGGTCGAAGTGGAAGGCCCCGGTGGCGCTGCGCTGCGCCGTGGTGGTCTCCCGGTCGTAAACCCCCGGCGCCACTCCCCACTCGAAGGAGACGGTGACGGTGGCGGCGGTGCCCTTGGAGAGGAGGTCGGCGTTGAGAGTGGCGGAGGTCATCTCCAGGCCGGTGGCGTCGCCCGTGGCCACCGTCGGCGGCGTGACCGGGGCGACGAAGGACGTCTCGGCCCCATAGACCGGGCTGCCGGCGCCGTCGGCCTTGGCCCGGACGTAGTACGTGTCGCCGGGCGTGAGGCCGGTCAGATCGAAGTAGAAGGGGCCGGCGATGGGCTTGACCTCGGCGACGGTCTCGTGGCCGTAGGCCCCGGCCGAGGTCCCCCACTGGAAGGAGACGCTGACACTGGAGGCCGAGCCCATGGCGTACAGATTGCCGTTGAGCCTGGCCGACGTTCCGTCGATGATGGCCGGCGTGCTGGTTTCCACCGTCGGCGGGGCCGGCGGGGTAGTGAAGGAGCGCTCCATCCCATAGGCGGTGCCCTGTCCGGCGGCCTTGGCCCGGCAGTAGTAGGTGGTGTCCGGCGCCAGACCGGTAAGTTCGAAGTAGAAAGCGCCCGTGGCGGACAGGTACGAGCCGGCCGACTCATCACTATAGCTTCGGGGCGATGTTCCCCACTGGAAGGAGACGTTGACGCCGGCCGCCGTGCCCAGTGACGACAGGTTGCCGTTGAGCCGGGCCGATACGGCGGTGATGGCGGTGACGCTGCTGGTGCTGACCGACGGCGGCGTGGTGAGGGTGGTGAAGCTCTTTTCATCGCCGTAGCTGGTCCCCACGCCCGCGGCTTTGGCCCGGTAGTAGTACGTGACGCCGGGGGTGAGGCCGCTCAGGTCCGAGTAGAACGAGCCGGTGGCGGATCTCGGCTGGACCTGTGTCTCCCGATCGTAGATCCCGGGCGAGGTACCCCACTGGAAGGAAACCGATGCGGTCTTCGACTGGCCCAGGGAGGTCAGGTTGGCCCTCAGCCGGGCCGATCTGGTGGCCACGTTCCCGGCGTAGTAGGTCAACACCGAGGGCGCCGTGCTGTCCGGCCGGCTGGTGGACAGGCCGACCGCGGGATCCCCGTAGAGGTTGAAGTCCAGGTAGTTCATCCACAGCTCCTCGTACGAGGTCATCACGTCGGACTTGAGGTCCATGAGGGCGTCGCCGGCCAGGATGCCGTCGCCGATGACGCGTTTGGCGTACTCGAAGGCCATGCCGGCATTGGTGGCCGTCCCGTCGAAGGAGGTCTGGCCGATCTCGTACCAGGAGACGCGGGTGGCGCACACCGTGCTGATGGCGCCATTGAGCAGCAGGGAGTAGCCCAGGTTGTTGCTGGACTCCGGGGTCCCGTTCAGGCAGGAGCACTGAAAGAGCAGGCTGGGGTGCGCATTATCGAGAGTGGCCGCGTTGGTGGTGTTCATGACGTAGGAGGCTGACGTGCTGGTCCCGTGGGTCCACCAGACGACGGCGCCGTAGTCGTCGGCTTTCCAGGCACTGGTGACGGTGCTGAGGGTGCAGGGCCTGGTCTCCGGGTCCGGGCTCAGCCCGAAGTCGGAGTCGTATACCCGGTGATAGGACCACCCGCTGCCGGAGATCACGTCGTTCTTGATCTGCTCGCCCAGCTGGTAGCCGGGGGTCTCGTCATCGGAGGCCTTCATGGGCAGGAGGACACTGCGGCGCCAGGCGGTGCTGCCCGCCGGCGCGTTCTCATAGGCGATGATCTTGGCCAGGATGCGGTCCAGGCCGGCGATGTCGCCGTAGCACGGGATGCGCCCCACGGCCACCTCGGCGGCCCGGGGAGGAGCAGCGCTGAAGTCATCGGTGAACTCACCGTACCGGGAGTCACCATCCGCGTTCCAGTTGGACGTCAGCTCGGCGTAGAAGAAGTCGGTGGGGCAATCGGGGTAGTCCGGGTCCGCCTCCTGCGGGTAGCACATCTTCATGGGGATATCGCCCCTCGATGGGTCCGGGTCGCCGATCAGCAGCACGTACTCGATGCCCAGCGGCAGGTAGTGGTTCTTGAGCCACGACCGGATGTTGTTGGCGGCGGTGTTGCCGGTGCCCCCGCCCCAGGTGTCCTCGGTGACCACTGAGACGGTGAAGCCCCGGGCCTCCTTGCTGGCTACGAAGTCCGCCAGGGTGTCCGATTGCTCCTCGATGGTCCTGGTGGTGATGATCACGTACTGGGCGCTGCCCGCCGGGGACACGCCAAAGCCGCCATATTCCCCGGCCAGGGCCTCGTAGTTGACCACCTGCTGCCTGATGCTCTGGCCCGCCGCCAGGTCAACCCCGGCTGATTCTGCCAGGGCCGGGTCCCGGTCGAAGGAGAGCTGCAGGGAGGGGCCGGAGAGCCGGTAGACCTCCTTCCGCACGGCGTTGCAGGCGAACGGCGAGTAGAGCACCTGGGCCACCTTCCAGCCGCGCATCACCTGGACGTCCACCTTCAGCACCGGGTCGCAGGGATAGAGAGCGTCGGCCCCGTAGACGGCGGGGTCCTTCAGCTCGGAGGCCGGCCCAACCGCCGCGCCCGGCTCTGCTGGCGCGGCCGAAGCCCCGCACCCTGCGCCGGCGGTCAGGGAGGGGACGGGCGGGACCTCCCACTGGCCCTCGACCCTGGTCCACGCATAGCCGGGGATGGAAGCGGTGACAGTGGCCGGATCGGCATCGGGCGGGAGGAGGACGGACAGCATCTCGGCCGGCATGTCCGGCTCACCGGGGCGAGCTGCCCGCTGCAGGCCGTTGCCCGCGAAGCGGCAGGTCCCGTCGGGCTCCCACTCTGGAGAAGACGCGGGGTCGGGGAGCGCCACCGAGATGATGGACGGCGTGGCGGCGGCCCTCCCAGTCGCCTGGCCGGCACAGATGGCCACGACGATCAGGACCACTATGCCCAGAACACAGACGACAGGTCCGCGGACCCTCAGCTTCCTCATACCCCTCTCCACGCCTTGAGTCGCTGTACCCAGTACGCCTGCCTGCGCGGCAGATGATGCCTGCCCGGCAGATGATGCCTGCCCCGGGCAGATGATGCCTGCCCCGGGCAGATGATGCCTGCCCCGGGCAGATGGCCTGCCCGGCAGATGATGCCTGCCTCGGGCAGGTGATGCCACCCTGCTGGTCCCAGACCCGAACTGCGCGGTTTCCTGCTATTTTGACATAAGAGAGGTATATTGGCAAACACCTCGGGGCGAATATCGCAGATGCGCCGGGGCACTGCCCGGCATCTTCAGCGGGTGCGTCCGGCATGGCGTGACATTGCCGGGGGCGGCGGGCCGCTCTTCAGCCTTCGAACTTGAAGTTGCGCTCGCCGATGACCCGGCGGCAGGCGCGGACCACCTCGGGGTCGTAGAGCGTGCCCTCACCCCGCGCCACCTCGTCCAGGGCCCTGTCCAGCCCCAGGGCGGGGCGGTAGGGGCGGTGGGAGGCCATGGCTTCCACCACGTCGGCCACCGCCAGGATGCGGGCCTCCAGGAGGATGTCCTTCCCCTTTGTGCCAAAGGGGTACCCGGACCCGTTCAGCCTTTCATGGTGCTGGACCACGATGCGGGCGATGGGCCACTCGAACTCCACGTTCTGCAGGATGTCGAAGCCCACCTTGGGATGGGCCTTGATCATGGAGAACTCGATATCGGAGAGCTTGCCGGGCTTGCTCAGGATCTCGGTGGGCACCGCGATCTTGCCGAGGTCGTGGAGCAGACCCGCCACCCTTATGCCGTCTATCTGCCACTGCCCGATGCCCATCTCCTTGGCTATGGCGCAGGCCAGCTGGGTGACCCTCTTCTGGTGGCCGGTGGTGTAGGGGTCCCTGGTCTCCATGGTGTAGGAGATGGCCTGTATGGCGGCCTCCATGGTCTTCTCCACCTTCTTCACGCTGTTCTCCAGGTCACGCTCCACCTTCTTGCGGCTGGTGATGTCGCGGCCGATGCCTCGGTAGCCCAGCAGGCTGCCGTCATCGGCGAAGAACGGCACGCCGCTGGTTTCCATCACCACTACCCGGCCGTCCCGGTGCAGCCGGGAGTTCTCCACAAAGGAGAAGGGCTGGTTCCCGGCGGCGGCCGCCTGGAAGGTGGCGGCGAACCGGCTGCTCTCCTTGGCGGGCATGTAGTCGAAGATGCTCCTGCCGATGATCTCGCCCACATCGTAGCCCATGACCTCGCGCACCTTGGGGCTGACATAGGTGTAGATGCCCCTGGGGTCCGTCTCCCAGACCCAGTCGCTGGTGGCCTCCACCAGGTTGCGGAAGCGCTCCTCGCTGGTGCGTATGGCCTCCTCGGCCCTTCTGCGGTCGGTTATGTCGCGGTAGTTGGCCACCACCCCGTTGATCTTGGGATCGCGGAGGAGGTTGTGCAGGGTGCACTCGCACTCGATGTAGTGGCCGTCCTTGTGCTTGAAGGCGGCATTGACGGTCATGCTGGAGCCGGGCTCGGTGGTGAGCTTCTCATACTTGGCCACCAGCTCCGGCAGGTGGTCCTGATGAACGAACTTGGTCACGTTCCGCCCCACCACCTCCTGCGGCTGCCACCCGGTGATGCGCACGCTGGAGGGGCTCTCGTAGAGCAGCGTGCCCCGGGCGTCGATGATGATGATGGCATCCCAGGCGTTTTCGATCAGCGCCCGGAAGTACTCCTCGCTGCTGCGGAGGGCCTCCTCCGCCTTCCTGCGCTCGTTGACGTCGCGCATGACGCCGAAGACCTCCTCCGGCTTGCCTTCGGCATCGAGCATCATGGTCTCCGAGATGTCGACCCACACAAATGTTCCGTCCTTCCGGATCAGCTCGATCTCCAGCTGGGCGGACAGGGATGCGGCCCCCCGGCCGTCCCCCGGCTTTGAAGGCTCGCCGGAAAACGCCGTCATGGCCCGGGAGCGGGAGCTGGGCGAGATGATGTCGCTCATCCTCAGGGACTGGGCCTCCTCCACGGTGTACCCCAGCAGGCGCGAGACGGAGGGGCTGAAGAAGGACTTCCGGGTCTTCATGTTCAGGGACCAGATGACGTCTGACACGTTTTCGGCCAGCAGGCGGTACCGGCTCTCACTCTCCTCCAAAGCCTGCTGGGCCCGCCGCCGCTCGCTGATGTTGCGGGCCACCCCCATGATGCCCACCACCCTGCCTTCGGGGTCCTGCATGAAGGACATCTGGACCTCGGTCCAGACGGTGGAGCCGTCCTTGCACAGCATCTCCAGCTCCATCATCTCCGGCACGGGGGCCTTGCCGGAGGGGTCCGGGTTCCCGGCCAGCCCCTCGGCCAGGCGCCTGGTGGCCTTGTCAAGGGATCCCTGGGTCATGCCGCTGATCATGTCCATGGCCATGGATTCCTCGGCAGTATAGCCGGTGAGCTTCTCTATGGAAGGGCTGACATAGGTCATGTGGAGGTCCATGTCCATGGTCCATATGACGTCCGAGGAGTTCTCGGTGATCAGCCGGTAGCGGCCCTCGGACTCGGCCACCTTCAGCTGCGCTTCCTTCTCCCGGGTGACGTCCAGCACCGATAGCAGGATCGATGGCCGGCACACGTACTCGAAGACGCTGCCCATGGTGGTGACCCACACCACCCGGCCGTCGCGGGACCTGACCCGGAAGGTGTACATGGTATGCGTCCCCGGGTTGGCCAGCATCCGGGTCAGCTCGGCGATGACCACGTCCAGGTCATCCGGAAGGACGAGATCCAGCGGCTCCGTGCCTGCCATGGCCGCCCCGGAGTCGAACCCGAGCATCCGGGCCATGGCCTCGCTGGCCAGGACCGTCTTCATGGTCTCCAGGTCGATGACCTGCAGGCCCATAAGGGTGTGGTCAAACAGGTTGCGGTAGTTGGCCTCGCTGGCCCGGAGGGCCTCCTCCGCCGCCTTGGCCTCGCTCACGTCGACCATGATGCCCAGCAGCCCGGTCAGCTTGCCGTCGAGGTAGATGGGGCGCCCGGAGGTCAGCATGTGATGGACGGTGCCGTTCTTGTACCTGGCCCGGAACACGAAGGGCTCGACGACCCCCTGCAGGGTCTTCTCCATGCTGCTTATCAGGGTAGTGACGTCCTCCGGCACCACCCAGTGCAGGGCTGATTGCCCCACCAGCTCATCGGGCCGGAAGCCCGACAGCCTCTCGATGGCCGGGCTGATGTCAACGACCCTGGCCTCGGTGTCCAGGGAGAACACCACGGCGGCCGAGTTCTCCAGCAGGGCCCGGAAGTTGCCCTGGCTCAGCTGCAGGGCCTCCTCGGTCTTCTTGCTCTCCGTGATATCGCGGGCTATGTGGACCGAGCCGGCCACCTCCCCGCTGCTGTCGAACACCGGCGAGACGGATACCTGAAGGTACTTGCCCAGCCGGGGCTCCCACAGCTCCTCGGAGCAGGGCCTCCCCTGTGCCATGCACCGCAGGTGGGGGCAGCCCGGCCAGTGGGCGCCGGTGCCGTGGACCACCTCGTAGCAGTGGCGGCCGCCGATCTCACCGGGCTTCAGGCCCAGGCTCTCGGCGAAGGCCCTGTTGGCCCTGACGATGCGCCCCTCCCGATCGTGGACCGATATCATGTCGGCCACTGAATCGAAGGTCCCCTGCCACTCCCGGGCGGCCAGCCGGGCCTCCTCCTCCACCCGGCGGCGCTCCGTCACGTCGCGGGAGATGCCGTAGATGCCCACCAGCCTTCCCTGGCCGTCCCGTATGCGGCTGGCCAGGTTCTCCAGCCAGATGCTGGAGCCGTCCTTGCGGTAGAACTCCGTCTCCGTGCACACCACCGCATCCCGGTCGCCGGTGCCCTCCATCTCCAGCCGCAGCTGCTCGGCCATGACCCCCACGATATGCTGCCAGGACTCCGGGGCGATGAAGTCCTGCATCAGGTGCCCCACCACCTCCGCCGGGGTGCGGCCCAGTATCTTCTCCACCGAAGGGCTCATGTAGGTGACGCGGAAGCCGAGGTCGGCCGTCCAGATGACGTCGTTGGTCTTCTCGGCCAGGTCGCGGTACTTCTGCTCGCTCTGCCGCAGGGCCTCTTCCTCGCGCTTCTGCTGGGTGACGTCCTGGATGACGGACATCAGGGCCGGCCGGCCCTGCCAGGTGACGGGCACATGCCGCATCAGCCCCCAGGCTTCCCGGCCCTCCCGGCCGATCCCCTTGAAGGGCCGGCTGGAGGCCGCCCCCTTGCCGTCCAGCATGCTCTGGTAGGTGCGCCTGACCGCCTCGCGATCGTCGGGATGGGTCATGTCCAGGATGGACAGGCCGACCAGGGTGCTGGCTGAAACGCCGATGGTGTCCTCCAGGGTGCGGTTGATGAAGACCACCTTCCAGTCCTGGGAGATCAGTATCAGCTCGCCTGAGGTGTTGAGGAGCTGGATCTGCTCCTCCCCGGCCTGGCGGAGGGCCATCTCCGCCTGCTTCTGCGCCGTGATATCCCGGAAAGAGGCCAGGATCACGGTGCTGCCGTTGGACGGCAGGCTCACTCCGCGGGCCAGGACCCAGATCTCCTGGCCCCTTCTGTTGCGGGCCCTGACCTCGACGCCCTGCTCCGGGCCCGTCCCGGAGGCGACGCCGGACATCAGCTCCGCCGCCCGCTGACGATCGTCGTCCAGGATACTGGCCAGCGGCTGCAGCCCGGCCATGTCCCCGGGTGAGTCGAAGCCCATGATATCGGCCGCGGCCCTGTTGGCCCGCACGATGCTGAGGGTCTTCGGGTCAATGAGGACCACACCGTCGAAGACGGTGCTCAGCAGAACGCTGTCAGCAGAAGCGAGATCCTCCATGGCCCCCCGACCTGGCGGTGGTCACCCTCCATAACAGATTTATGACGGCATCAAGTGAATACCATACGGGATGTACTGTGTCAAGGGTCGCAGGAGAGTCAATTGTGATGTCCTGATCGCGCTCGGAGCGTGCTGGGAGCGGGCCGCGCCCGGGGCCTAACAAAAACCTCACATCAGCGGCGGGCCCGCCCCGCTGTTTCCGGGCGGATTCTCTGATGTGACAGGCACGCCGGCGATTGAGAGCACCCTGTGACCCGGTGGGGCGCGGCTGTGACCGGTCTGTGAACGGCCCGGTCTACAATGGGCGCGATCTAAAGGGAGGCGGTGCACAGATGCCGATGATTGCAGGCAGACGAATCCGGATAGGTCTGACAGCCAAGCTGGTGGCCGTGGCCGACCTGGGCATCATGGCCATCTTCCTCTTCTTCGTGATCTACGCCTTCCCCCGCATGGACAGCAACATCATGCAGGAGAGGGAGACCAGGGCCCGGCAGCAGACGGAGGCCGCCTGGGCCACAGTGGACTACAACTACCGGCTGGAGGCGGCGGGGCTGGCCACCACCAGCCAGGCCCAGGCGCGGGCCCTCGAGGAGATCGGCGGGTTGGCCGTCTCCGAAGTGGCGGATGAAGCCTGGGTGTGCGATTCCGAGGCCACGCTCCTGGCCGCCCCGGCGCTGGCGGACCGTTTGAACAGCGATGTGCGCAGCGTCCGGGACGCGCAGGGCCGGGCGCTGTTTGCCGACATGCTGGGCATCGTCGCTGGGGGCGGAGAAGGGCTCTACCACTACAGCTGGGACATGGGGTCCGGGGCCGGAACGGAGGCCAGGGTGGCCTATGTCAAGGGCTTCGAGCCCTGGGGCTGGGCCGTAAGCGCGGGCACCTCTATACAGGGAGTGGGCTCCATGACCAGCGGCTGGCGCTGGAACCTGGGCTGGATCGCCGGGCTGGCCGCTTGCCTTTCCCTGTGCCTCTTCTACCTGGTGGCCCGGGCCACCGTGGTCCGGCCGCTGGCCTCGCTAAGGAGGACGTCGGAGGCCCTGGCCGCGGGCGACGTGGACCAGGAGATCCGCATAAGGTCGGATGACGAGCTGGGGGACATGGCCGGCGCCTACGCCCGGGTGGTCGACTATATGAAAGAAATGGCCGGCGTGACCGCCAGGATGGCCGACGGGGACCTCACCGTTCCCATCCATCCGCGGTCGGAGAAGGACGTCCTGGCGCAGGCCTTCTCCCGGCTGGTGGGCCGGCAGCGCGAGCTGATCGGCGGCGTCAAGGAAGCCGCATCGGAGGTGGCCGAGGCCAGCGAGCACCTCAGCCGGGCCTCCGAGCAGACGGCCCGGGTGACCCAGCAGATAGCGGCCACCATTCAGCAGGTGGCCCGGGGCACGGGTGAGCAGTCTTCGTGCCTGCAGGAGATCGTGAACAGCGAGGGCGGCCTGGCCAAGGCCATCGAGCAGATGGCCAGCGGGTCCCAGGAGCAGGCGGCCAGCGCCGAGGATGCCGCCCGCATGGTGAAGCAGGTGTCGGTATCCGCCACCCAGGTGTGGCAGAACGCCCAGGCGGGGACCGAGGCCGCCAAGAGCACCGCCAGGTCGGCCGAGACCGGGGCCCGCACCACCTATGAGACCGTGGAGGGAATGAAGCGGATCAAGGACGCCATTGACCAGGTGTCGCAGCGGGTGGCGGATTTGGGGGACCGGTCCAACGAGATCGGCAGCATCGTGGCCACCATAGATGACATTGCCGCCCAGACCAACCTGCTGGCCCTTAACGCGGCCATAGAGGCGGCCCGGGCCGGGGACCAGGGGCGGGGCTTCGCCGTGGTGGCCGACGAGGTGCGGAAGCTGGCGGAGCGGTCGTCCATAGCCACCAAGGAGATTGCATCGCTCGTCGGCAGCATCCAGTCGGGCGTGTCTGAGGCCGTCAGGGCCATGGAGCGGGGCAGCCAGGAGGTGGAGACCGGCTACAGCCTGGCCGGCGAGGCCGGGAAGGCCCTGGATGACATCCTGGAGAGCTCGCAGGCGGTGGGCAAACAGGTGAACCAGATCACGGCCGCGGCCGAGCAGCTCAACGCCCTCAGTGGGAACATGGTCAACGTCATCCAGCAGATAAACCGCACCATAGAAGAGAATGCGGCGGCCACGGAGGCCGTGGCGGCCAACTCCACCAACGTGTCGAACTCCATCTCCAACGTGGGCAGCGTGGCGGAGGAGAATAGCGCCTCGGCCGAGGAGGTCTCGGCCTCCGTCGAAGAGATGTCGGCCTCGGTGGAAGAGGTGCTGGCTTCCGCCCAGGGCCTGGCGGAGATGGCGGTCTCCCTCAAGGGCGCCATCTCGGCCTTCAAGACCGAGGACTGAGGCGGAGCGCGGGGCAGACCGACGAGGATGAGGTGCGACCACCGCCGCCGGCGTCCGGCGGCTGCCAGGGAAGGGGCAAGTGAATGGCGATGATAGCGGGCCGCCGTATCAGGCTGGGCCTGACGCTCAAACTGCTGATAGTGGCGGACACCGCCATCCTCATAATGTACTTCTTCTTCCTCCTCTATGCCCTCCCGGTCACCAGCGACAACCTCCTGCAGGAGCGGACGGTCAGGGTGGACAAGCAGGCCCGGATGGCCTGCGACATCCTGCAGTACAACTATGGCCTGGCGGCGGCCGGCCAGATCACCCCGGCTGAGGCCCAGGCCCGGGCCCTGGCCGAAGTGGGCAGCCTGGGATCAAGCTCTGGCGGCCTGGATGACGTGTGGGTCCTCGATGGCGCTCCGGTCCTGCTGGCCGGTCCCTCCCTGCCCGGCCGGGTGGGTACCAACGTGGGCGACATCAAGGACAGCGAGGGGGAAGCGGTCTTCGCCGAGATGGTCCAGCTCTCCGGCAGCAGTGGAGATGAGACCTACCGCTACTCCTGGGGGCCCGGCGGCGGGTCGGGCAACGTGCCCACCGTGGCCTCGGTCAAGTCCTTCGAACCCTGGGGATGGACGGTCGGCGTCAGCACGTCCGTCGAGGGGATCGGCTCCCGCACCAGCGGCGTCAACATGACGCTGGGGTGGATGGGTGGCGCTCTGGCCATTGCCTCGCTGGCCCTGTTCTGGCTGGTTGTCAGAGTGGCCATTATCCGGCCCCTCTTCTCGCTGAAGAGGACCTCCCAGGCCCTGGCCGAGGGCGACGTGGACCAGCGCATAAACGTGGCCACCAATGACGAGGTAGGCGATATGGCCGGGGCATACTCGGAGGTCATCAGCTACATGAAGGAGATGGCCGAGGTCACCGCCAGGATAGCCGACGGCGATCTCACCGTCCCCATCCGGCCCCGCTCGGAGAAGGATATCCTGTCCCACTCGTTCTCCCGCATGGTCAGCCGCCAGCGGGAGCTCATCGGCGGTGTGAAGAGCGCCGCAGCCAGCGTGGCCGAGGCCAGCGAGAGCCTGAGCAGGGCCTCCGAGCAGACAGCCCGGGTGACCCAGCAGATCGCCAGCACCATCCAGCAGGTGGCCCGGGGCACCAGCGAGCAGTCGGCCTGCCTGCAGGAGGTGGTCACCAGCGAGGGCAGCCTGGCCAGGGCCATCGAGCAGATGGCCGGCGGCTCACAGGAGCAGTCGGCCAGCGCGGAGGAGGCCGCCCGCATGGTGAAGCAGGTATCGGTGTCCGCCACCCAGGTGTGGCAGAACGCCCAGGCGGGGACCGAGGCCTGGAAGAGCACCTCCAGATCGGCCGAGGCCGGGGCCCGGACGACCTACGAGACCGTGGAAGGGATGAAGAGGATCAAGGATGCCATCGACCAGGTGTCGCAGCGGGTGGCGGACCTGGGTCAGCGGTCCAACGAGATCGGCGGCATCGTGGCCACCATCGATGATATCGCGGCCCAGACCAACCTGCTGGCCCTCAACGCCGCCATAGAGGCGGCCCGGGCCGGGGACCAGGGCCGGGGCTTCGCCGTGGTGGCCGACGAGGTGCGCAAGCTGGCGGAGAGGTCGTCGGTGGCCACCCAGGAGATAGCCTCGCTCATCGGCAGCATGCAGGGAGGCGTCTCGGAGGCGGTGAAGGCCATGGAGCGCGGCAGTCGGGAGGTGGAGTCCGGCTACGACCTGGCCGGGGAGGCCGGCAAGGCCCTGGATGACATCCTGGAGAGCTCCCAGGCCGTGGGCAAGCAGATCAACCAGATCACGGGCGCGGCCGAGGAGCTCAACGCCCTCAGCGGCAACATGGTCAAGGTTATCCAGCAGATCAGCAAGACCATAGACGAGAACGCGGCCGCCACCGAGGCCATGGCCGAGAGCTCCGCCAATGTCTCCACCTCCATCGAGAACGTGGGCAGCGTAGCCGAGGAGAACAGCGCCTCCGCCGAGGAGGTATCTAGCTCCGTGGAGGAGATGTCCGCCGGGGTGGAGGAGGTGCTGGCCTCCGCCCAGACCCTGGCGGAGATGGCGGCGCAACTCGAGGGGTCGGTGGCCACGTTCAAGACGGGGGATTAGGGCCGGAAGTGGCGGCCGCAGCCGCCAGATCGGCCGAAGTAGCCTGAGCTTCGGCGTAACAGAAACTCAAGGTGATGGGATTCTGATGGCTGGACGCATTGCTCTGTGACGTGGATGTGAGGTTCGACCTCTAGAATAGACGGGGTTTGGAAGTAAACATCGGGAAGGAGGTGAAAAGAAAAAATGATGAAGAGGAAGATTAGACTGGGTGCATTGCTCTCGGTCGGAGTGCTCATGCTGGCACTGATGATCGGAGGGTTGTACGGAACCTTCAGCGACACGGGGACCAGTACCGGCAACAAGTGGACTGCCGGGACATTGAGCCTGGAAGTGCTTGCCAATGGCACGAACGACAATGCCTCCATTGTCGACATGACCGTCTCGCCGGATACATATCCCAATAGCCTGAATGGCCATGTGGAGTTTGGCGGCGTCGTCCCTGGAACCTCGGGAACCATCAGGTGGGAGCTCACGAACGAGGGGTCCATTGACGGCACGCTTACCATGGGAGGGGTCATTAGTGGTAGCGAGGAGAGCGAGGTGGCTATCGAAGCGGCCATACCGGAGAACAACGACAGCACCCCCTTCCCGGGTGGGTCCGGCAACGGCGACTTGGACAACTACCTTGGCGTTAGATTGTATGACGGAGCAAGCTACGTCTATGGGGATGCTGGCTACGGGACGCTTGCCGGGTTGCAGACCTTCTTGACCACCTACAACCCTGCACTGGCTCATGGCGTTACTCTCGCACTGACCCTTGACTGGCAGGTCGCAGATACAGTTGGCAACATCATACAGAGCGACAGCGCGGGTCTCGACATGACGTTTACGTTGACCCAAGTGTAATCAGACAAGGGCGTCTGGGGCGGCCTCCGCAAGGCCGCCCCAGACAACAGAAGAAGCATTGTGGCCCGGCGGTCGTGGGCCAGCAACCTGAGAGTTGAGCCGACCCCTGAGGGCCGGCTCGGTTTATGTTTGGATTGTGAGAATAGGGCCGGAACAGACGAGAGATGAATCTGAAGACCACGAGGACCCGGGCCTTCACGGAGATGCCGTGGACAGCTCAAGGTCCTCCGGAGATACGCGACAAATCGTGTGGCAGGATCCAACGAGGAGCATGTCGAATGCTGCAACGGGAAGGCATCGATGGGTGAAGCCATAAAGACGAGGCGCCGGGGCTCCAACCCGGAGCACGTGCCAGCGATAGATGGCTCGAATCCCAGGGACGGTCCCGCGATGGGAACCGATCTTCTATCCGATATCCTGCAGGCGGACTTGGATCCCGAGCAGTCTATCGTGCTGACCAAGTCCACTGATGACGTGGAGGAGTTTCAGCGGGCCGGGAGGGGCTCTGCCTCTGCTCCAAGGCTGCGCCCGAAGTACCAGGACCACATATGGAACATGTCCTTCGCATCCGCGCGGACAGCTACCGGTCAGCCGAGCGAGCTCCTCTCTGTCGTCGACGGGTACACCCAGGAATGCCTCTCCATAATCGTCGACAGCCAGGTATCCCTTGAGGACATCGTCGGCCGGCTGTTCGATCTCTTCGTGCTCAGGGAGGTTCCGGAGCACATTACCATCAGCGGCGGTTCCCGGTCGCTTTCGGACGGCCTGGACGGCTGGCTGCAGCGCCTTCCGGTGGAAACCAGGGTTTCGCCGGAGGGCCGCACGGATGAGGACGGCCCCTCATCCTTCGGTGCCAGGCTGCGCGACGAGGTGATCAACAGCCAGGCATTTGCCACGCCGGCGCAGTTGAGGGACCTCTCCGGCAGATGGCGACGGCACTACAATGAGACGCGCCCGCAGCGCAGCCCGCTGGAGGATGAGCCTCAGGTGCCCCTCATCGGCGACGGATCCGTTTGCCTGGAGCCCGATCCGGCGGTTGGCCAGGCTTTGCGCCCGGAGCCGGGGTCAGCAGATTCGATGAAGCGTGATGGAACGGACTCCGCCAGAGGTCAGAAGGACGGCTGGTGGGAAGTCAGGTGGCCCCGGTGGGCATCATATCCGGCCAAGGTGGTGGAGTTCGTGGCCATCATAGTGGTATTCGCGCTCCTGGCTGCGGTGGTGCTGGCCATGCTGGCCCCCCACTTTGGCTGGCGGGCGGATACTGTTCTATCGGGCAGCATGGAGCCGGATCTGCCGGTGGGGTCCATAGCGGTGACCCGGCCGGTCAATACGCAGGACATCGCCCCGGGCGATATCATAACCTTCCGCTCCCCAACGAATGGCGAGCTGATGAGCCACCGGGTGGTAGAGGTGGTGAGTGGCGAGGTGCTGGGATTTCGCACCAAGGGCGACAACAACGAGGACATCGATCCCTATGTCGTTCCACCCGAGAACGTAGTCGGCCGGTTCTATCTGAAGGTGGACAACGCTGGCCGGGTGGTCGAACACCTGAAATCGCCACTGGGGTTCATTCTGCTGGGCCTCTGCGGCCTGGCGCTTATTGTTGCCGAAATAAGCACCATGCTGGAGGTGCGCTGGAGGGAGGCCGCCAGGGCCGATTCTAGGGCGAAGTAGGTTCAGGGAAGTGGAGAAATGCACGGCACACGATTGCTCATCGTAGTGTCCATTCTTTGTTTGTGCTTCCTCGCCAGCAGCGTCGGGGGGGTGGCCGGCGTCTTCACGGACTCGGAGACCTCCACCGGGAACAGCTTCCAGGCCTGGACCTCAAGGCTGTGGACGCAGACCACGCAGGTGGATTTCGAAGCGGGGGTTCTGGTTCAAGTCGATACCTGGAGTACCCCTGGCGACGTGATGCTGGCCCGGGACGATGGCGTCTTAGCCTTCCAGGGCGGGAGCAACAGCTTCTGGAAGCATGGAAACCCCTGGACCTCGATGGCGAATGCCCCCGACACGGTCGGCGAGGGAGGGGCCCTGGCTTATGACGGAGGTCAGGGTATCTATGCCCTCCAGGGGGGTGGCCAGGCTGGGTTCTGGAGTTACGCCCCTAACCCGCCCGCGACGGGTAAATGGAAGGTCGTCAAGGACAGCGCTCCGGACAGTGTCGGCGCTGGCGGCGCCCTGGTGAACGGCGGCTCAGGTTTCTTGTACGCCCTGGGGGGCGGAATGTCGACCTTTTTCTGGCAGTATGACCCCAGCAACAAGAAGACCCCTTGGTCCGCAATGGCAGATGCCCCGGCTGCCGTTGGTATGGGAGGCGCCCTGGCCTATGACGGCTCGAGGTACATCTACGCCCTCCAGGGCAACAACTCCCAGGCCTTCTGGCGGTACGACACAACTGCGAACACCTGGGGCGCCATGCAGGCCTGCCCTGGCGTCGTGAGCGCTGGAGGCGCCCTGGCATACGATGGCGCCGGCCACATCTTCGCATTCCAGGGAGGCGGCTCGGCCGCGCTGTGGATGTACACCATCGCCAGTAACACGTGGACGGCGATGGCCGCTGCGCCCGATACGGTTGGCGGCGGGGGTTCCCTCGTTTGCGCAAGCTCCGGCCAGATCTATGCTCTCGCCGGGAGCGGCTCGAATGCCTTCTGGAAGTACGACACTCTGAGAGACTCCTGGGCGGTCCTGACTCCTGCTCCGTCAGGCGTGACCTCAGGGGGCGCCCTGGCCATCTTGCCCGGGGCCCAGAACGCTTTATCGGCGACCGTATCCTCAGCCGTGCTGGACACCGGGATTGTCGGAGACAGGTGGGATGCCCTGATTTGGGATGAGACGCTGCCGAACAAGACTGACATCACCTTTGAGGTCAGAGCCAGCGATACTCCCTTTGGTGCAGGGGACGGGGCACCGTCCTGGACTGCGGTCGGTGGGACATCGCCCATCAGTTCCGGGCTTCCTGCCGGGCGCTACAAGCAGTGGCGGGCCACCTTGACCACCACCAGCACGAACCAGACCCCACGGCTGCTCGAGGTCAGGCTGTACCACTACTAGCCGTGCGGCCGCCGGCACGGATTGCCTCGAGCCTCCCACCTCGCCACAGCGCCTCTTGACATGATTCCCCTCGTGCCCTAGCATGATGCTAATACCTCGTAATACGATGTATCGGCATTTGACGGGGGAGCAGAGTGAGCGGTGACGCCTTACGGGTATCTTCCGGCGCCATGGAGCGCATTCGGGAAGCCAACCGGGACTTTCCTCGATCGCCCGACATCCTGGCGGCCAAGGCCCGCGGCCAGAAGGTGATGGGATGGGTCTGCACCTACGTCCCGGAAGAACTGCTCCATGCCGCCGGGGCCCTGCCGGTGCGGATCTCCGGGTACGCCCGGGAGACGGACCTCTCGGACGGCACGGCCTACTTCTACGTCAACAACTGCTCCTTCGCCCGGAGCTGCCTGCAGCTGGGGCTGAGGGGGGAGTATGGCTACCTGGACGGCTTCGTGGCCGGCTCTACCTGCGATGCGGCCCGCCGCCTCTTCGACCTCTGGCGCAGCTACGTTCCGGTGCCCTTCAGCCACGTCATGAGCGTGCCCCGCAAGTACTCGGAGCGGGCCCATGATCTATACCTGGGCCAGGTGCTCGATCTCAAGAAGGGCCTGGAGAGCCACCTGGGCAGGGAGATCACCGACGCGGCGCTGCTGAAGTCCATCGGCCTTCACAACGAGACCCGCTCGCTGCTGCGGGCGCTGAACCAGCTGCGCCGGCAGGACGAGCCCTCCGTGAGCGGCGCCCTGGCCCTGGAGGTGTCCAATGCCGCCGGGCGGATGCCAAAGGAAGCCTTCAACGAAGGCCTCAGGGACCTGCTGCGGGAGCTGGAAGACGTGAAGAGGGGAAGCCGGGCGAAGGCCCGGATCATGATCGCCGGGAGCGCCCTGAATAACCCCGAGTTCATCCAGTCCGTGGAGGGCATCGGCGGCCTGGTGGTCACCGATGAGCTCTGCACCGGGACCCGGTACTGGTCGGACCCGGTGGCGGTGGCCGAGGGCGAGCCGCCCCTGAAGGCCATCGCCCGCCGCTACCTGAACAACTTCCCCTGCGCCCGGATGTACCCGTCGGAGGAGCGCTTCCGCAGGATGCTGGAGCTGGTCCGGGAGTACCGGGTGGACGCTGTCATCAGCCAGACCATAAGGTACTGCTCGCCCTATGCCAATGACATGCCCCTGCTGAGCGATGTGCTGGAGCGGGAGGGGGTGCCGCTGCTGTCCCTGGACGTGGAGTACGGGACCTCCGGGTCGGGCCAGGTGCTGACCCGGGTGCAGGCCTTCCTGGAGATGCTGGAGGCGCGGCGGCGATGACTACCACCCCCAGGACCCCCGACCGGATAGACGCCATCCTGCGCGCCTGCCGCCTGATGCTGCGCATGAACAAGGCCCGTCCCGACGCCCGGCCGAGCGAGGCCCTGTACTACCAGATGCTTATCGACTACTGCACGCAGCTGGCCACGGCCCGGGAGAACGGCAGCTTCATCGCGGCCCACACGGTGTTCTTCCCCGCCGAGGTCCTCTACGCCCTGGACATCGTGCCCATGCACACGGAGACCACCTCCTGGATGACGGCCCTCTTCCTGGGGCAGTACTCGGACCTGCTGGCGGCCGGCGCGGAGCAGGGCCTGACCACCGAGATCTGCTCTCCCCACCGGGGCCTGGCCGGCGCCCTGGCCATCGGGGCCCTGCCCCGCCCCGACGCCGTGCTCTGGTCGAACATGGTCTGCGACAACACGGCCAAGTGCGGCGAGGTGCTGATGAAGATCACCGGCAGCCCCGGCTTCTTCCTGGACCGGCCCTTCCAGCAGTCGGAGGCGGAGGTGGCCTATTTCACCCAGGAGCTGCGGGAGATGGTCGCCTTCCTGGAGGAGCGGTCCGGCCGGAAGATGGACTGGGACCGGCTGTCCGAGGTGGTGCGGCAGATGGACCGGCAGATCGAGCTCTTCCGGGAGATCGGCCGGCTGCGGGAGGCAGTGCCCTCTCCCTTTCACTCGCAGGGGTTCCTGGAGCTGGTCACCGTGGACTACCTCTTCTCCGGCCGCCCGGAGGCCACCCGGTACCTGGAGACGCTCCGGGACGAGCTGGCGGCCGCGGTGGCGGAGGGCCGCGGCGCCGTGCCGCGGGAGCGGTACCGGCTGATGACACTCTTCATGCCGCCCATGTATCTCATCGGCTTCCTGGAGAAGCTCTCCCAGGAGTACGGGGCGGTGAGCGTCAGCGAGCCCTTCTTCTGCCACTGGGGCGAGGGCCGGCTGGACCCGGCCAAGCCTCTGGAGAGCGTGGCCCGGAAATCGTACATGATCCCGGAGGCCCGGCTGTTCGGGCCCATGGGCCAGGACTCCCTCCGCGAGGTGGTGGACAGCGCCCGCAGGTGCCGGGTGGACGGCGCCGTCTATTATGCCGACGTGGGCTGCCGCCACTCCTGCGCCGTCATCAAGATGTTCAAGGACGCCCTGGGGGAGCTGGACGTGCCGGTGCTGACCGTGGATTGCGACGTGGTGGACCCCACAGTGACCTCCGAGGGGGAGATGAGGGACAGGCTGGAGCGCTTCTTCGAGCTCCTGGACGACCGGCGGTAGTGGTATTATAGGAACGAAATACGCAGGTAGATGGCCATGAGGGCAATCGGACTGGACATAGGCAGCCTGAGCACCAAGGCGGTGGTGATGGACGGCGGCGGGATCCTGGCGTCGGCCGCGGTGCAGTCCTCAGATTCGGCCGAAGCCAGCGCGCGGATCGCCCTGGACCAGGCCCTGGCGAAGGCCGGCCAGGATGGCGGCGGGGAAGCCTGCATCGTCACCACCGGCGCGGGAGCGAAGGCGGTCTCCTTCAGCGGCCAGAGCAAGGCCATCACCACCTGCCTGGCCCGGGGAGTGCACTTCCTGGTGCCGGAGGCCCGCACCGCCATCGACATGGGGGCCGAGACCATAACGGTCCTCCGCCTCAACGAGCGGGGCCGGGTATCCGACTACGGGAACCAGGACAAGTGCGCCGCCGGCACCGGCATCTTCCTGCAGCAGATGGCGAAGGTCCTGCGACTGTCCCTGGATGAGATGTCCGGCGCCTCGGCCGGCGCCCGGGGCCGGGTGGAGATCACGGGGACCTGCGCCGTCTTCGCCGAGTCAGAGGTGATATCCCACATCCACCGCGATCCGCCGACTCCGGTGGAGGACATCGTGGCCGGCATCTACCGGTCCATGGTGCACCGCGTCATGGCCCAGCTGCAGAGGCTGGGGATCAAGAGAGAGGTGGCGGTCACCGGTGGAGTGGCGGCCAGCGAGGGGCTGGTGAGCATCCTGGAACAGGAGATAAGGCGCATCCTGGGGCAGGAAGCGGGCCGCATCCTTAGCGCGGAAGCGGGCCGCATCCCCGGGCAGGAAGGCGGCCGCATCGCTGACCCCGAGGCGGGCCGCATCGTAGTTGTTCCCCCGTCGCCGGAGCTGGCCGCGGCCATAGGCGCGGCCCTCATTGCCCGGGAGAGCGTACTGGCGGAGGCGCGTCCATGATCGTCGCCGGGATTGATATCGGGTCGCGGGCCACCAAGGGGGTGCTGCTGAACCAGGCGTCGGTGCTCTCCTCGGTGATCATCGACACCGGGCCGGAGAGCGTCAAGACCTCGGAGACGGCCCTGCAGGCGCTGCTCCGCGGGGCCGGGGTGTCCGTGGACCAGGTGGAGTATACCGTGGCCACGGGCTACGGCCGCATCCTGGTGCCGTTTGCCGATGAGAACGTGTCGGAGATCAGCTGCCACGCCCGCGGCGTCAACTACTGCTTCCCCTCCGTCAGGACCATCCTGGACATGGGGGGCCAGGACTGCAAGGCCATCCGCTGCGATGAGAAGGGGGCGGTGGTCAACTTCATCATGAATGACAAGTGCGCCGGCGGCACCGGGCGCTTCCTGGAGATCATCGCCGAGGTGCTGGACGTTCCGCTGGCGGATATCGGGGAGGTGGCCCTGCAGTCGCGGAGCGACATCCCCTTCAACACCATCTGCGCCGTCTTCGCCAAGAGCGAGGCCATCTCCTGCCTCAGGAAAGGAGTGCCGAAGGGCGACATCCTGTCCGGGCTCAATGAGGCCATCGCCACCAGGAGCCTGAGCCTGCTGAAGCGGGTGGGCATCGAGAAGGATTTCAGTATCAGCGGCGGGATCGCCAAGAACCGCGGCCTGGTCCGCAAGCTGGCGGAGAAGGTGGGGATGGAGCCGCTCCTGGCGGAGGACCCCCAGCTGATGGGGGCGCTGGGCGCCGCCCTGTTCGCCCGGGAGCGGGGCCACGGCGCTCAGGGCGATGGGGCCAAGGTAAACTACGGGTATAGCGATGCCACGGGGGAGTATTTCATCACCATTGACCGCTCCCGCTGCGATGGGTGCGGCGAGTGCGTGCGGGCCTGCCCCGCGGGCATCTTCGATCTGGGCCGGCACAATGGCGCCGGCCCCAGGGCCATCATCAGGGGGGGGATGAGGAAGAGACTGTCAGCCCTTTGCCCGGGCTTCGGGTCGTGCTCCCGGACGGTGAGCGCGAACTGCCACAGCGTCTGCCAGGCGGGGGCCATCAGCCACAGCTGGGACGGCTGATGCATCGGCCACAGCTGGGACGGCTGATGCATCGGCCATAGCTGGGACGAAGCGGATCCGCCAGGCCGGGACGGCCGAGGGCGGCGACACCGGGGTCGAAGGGCGGCAAGGAGGAGCGAAGAATGAGCCAGGAAGTGGCCAGCCAGCGAAAGATCAGGATAGCGGTGGACGGCATGGGCGGCGACAACGCCCCTGCCGAGGTAGTCAACGGCGCCGCCCGGGCGGTGGAGGAGCTGGGGGTGGAGGTCATCATCACCGGCCTGCGGCCGGACCTGACGGCCGAGCTCAAGCGGCACGGCCTGCACGACTCCACCATCCGCATGGTGGAAGCCATGGAGGTGGTCAAGGACGGCGAGAACGCCATCATCGCCGCCATGCGCAAGCCGAACAGCTCCATGGCGGTGGCCACCAAGCTGGTCAAGCAGGGCCAGGCCGATGCCGTGGTCAGCGCCGGCTCCACCGGGGCCTTCATGGTCAATGCCTACCAGCACCTGGGCTGCCTGCCGGGCATCGAGCGGCCCATAATCGGAGGGCCGTTCCTGAAGCTGGCCCCCGATACCTTCCTGCTGGACATGGGGGCCAACGTCGGCTGCCAGGCCAGCGACCTGCTGAAGTTTGCCGTGGCCGGGAGCGTCTTCGTGAAGAAGTTCCACGGTGTGGCGGAGCCCACCGTGGGCCTGCTCAACGTGGGCTCGGAGGAGGGCAAGGGCACGGAGGTGCTGAAGGAGGCCTACCATCTCCTGAAGGAGAGCGGGCTCAATTTCGTGGGGAACGTGGAGGGGATGGACATACCCGGCGGCCGGGCCAACGTCATAGTCTGCGACGGCTTCGTGGGCAACATCCTGCTCAAGTTCTCCGAGGGCATGGCCCGGGGCATCAACGGCTTCCTCACCCGGGAGCTGGAGACCATGCTGCCGCCGGCCTCCGTGGAGGCCGTCACCTCGAAGCTGATGAAGCTCATCAGCACCGCCGACACCACCGGCGGCGGCCCCATGTGGGGCATTAACGGCGTGGCCATCGTGTGCCACGGCGCGGCGCGCGCGGAGCAGATCGCGGCCGCCATCGGGGAGGCCAAGCTGGCGGTGGAGAGGGACTTCGTGGGCACCCTGAGGCTGGAGCTGGACAGGGCGTTGAAGGGCAACGGTCACGAGACGGTACGATAAAGGAGAAGCGCGAGCACGGGAGGCGAGTTGGCGATTTTCGATGAGCTGAAGAAGATACTGGCGCGGGTGGCCAAGAAGCGGGAGCAGGACATCACCATGGACACGCCCCTGGCGAACCTGCACCTGGACTCCCTCAACTGGGTCCAGGCCATCGTGGGCATGGAGAGCCGCTTCGACATGGAGGTGGACATCGAGCGGATGAAGACCTTCATTACCGTGCGCGACCTGGTGCGGCACGTCGAAGAGAAGCTTAATTAGGTCCCGCGGGCCCGGCCATGCGGCTGATCCGGCTGGTTGCCCGCTACCGGCCGTTCGCCGTTGTCTGGCTGTCGGTGCTGATCACCCTGGCCGGCATCGGGATGGTGAGCCCGCTGCTGCCCCGGTTCGCCGAGGACATGGGGGCCAGCGGCGCCTGGCTGGGCCTCATCTTCTCCGGCTACGCCTTCACCCAGGTCCCCCTCATGCCGGTGGTGGGCCGGCTGTCCGACCGCTTCGGCAAGAAGCTCTTTCTGCTGCTGGGCCTTCTGCTCTACGTGGGGGCCGCCGCCGGGTACCTGTGGGCGCCGGGGTACCGCGAGCTGTTCCTCTTCCGGCTGGTCAGCGGGGCGGGGGCGGCCATGGTGGTGCCCACCGCCTATGCCTATGTGGGGGACCTGACCCCCCGCGGCAGCGAGGGCCGCTACATGGGCGTCTTCAACATCGCCATGGTGGCCGGCTACGGGCTGGGCCCCACCCTGGGCGGCCTCATCTATGATGCCTTTGGCATGGAGGCCACTTTCACCAGCATGTGCATCATGAGCGGCGCCGGGGCGCTGGTGGTGCTGCTCTTCCTGCCCTCGATCGCTCCCCCGGCGGCGGCAGAGGCCTCCGATGGGCCCTCGCCCGGCCGCTGGGCCCTGGTCCGGGACCCCACCATGCAGGCCGTGGTGGTCTACATTGCGGCCTGGGGCCTGGCCTACGGGGCGGTCAGCACCTTCCTGCCCCTCTTCCTGACCGAGGTGCGCGGGGCGTCGCTGGCGCAGGTGGGGATCGTGCTCTCCGTGCGCTCCCTGCTGAACGGGACCCTCAACTACCCCTACGGCCGGCTGGCGGACCGGTTCAGCCGCCGCCTCCTGGTGACCGTGGGCCTGGCGGCCATGGGCCTGGGCATCTGCCTCATCCCCCGGGTGGGGGGATTCGCCGGTGTCCTGGGGGTCTTCTGCGGCATGGGCATCCTGGAGACGGTAGCCATGCCGGCCGCCAGCGCCATCAACGTGGAGACAGGGCGCCGTCTGGGCATGGGGTCTGTGATGGCCCTCTTCAACATGTCCAACTCGGTGGCGGTGATCGCGGGGTCCATGGCGGGCGCGGGCATCGAGGGCGCCGCGGGCATCAGCTGGGTCTTCCCGGCGGCCGCCGGGGCCGTGGTAATGGGGGCGGGCGGCTTCAACCTCCTGATGGCCCGGGCATCGCGCCGCTAGCCGAATCCCATGAATCTTACCTCTGCACCAAATATTTCGCTTTACTTCTGCATTTAGTGTAGTATAATATCTCCACACTGGCGCTCGACCCGGCCAGGCCTCGGGGGGGGTATCGATGAGTCGAAAGCCCATTGATCGCAAGAGCAGCCGAACTGGAAACGTTCCAGCTTCACGCCGGCGGCGGCCCGCCAGGGCGCCGGAGAGCGAGAGCGAGAAGCGCTACCGGCTGCTGGCCGACAACATCGCCGACGTCATCTTCCTGCTCGATCTGGAGCTACGGCCCACCTACTTCAGCCCCTCGGTGACCCGCCTGGCCGGGCGCAAGGTTGACGACCTGATGGGGGACACCCTCGAGGGGACCCTGACGCCGGCCTCCTACCAGGCCGCCATCGTGGCCCTGGCCGGGGCCGCGGCCGACGAGCGCAATAACCCCGGGAGCGTGACCTCCCGGACCCTGGAGCTGGAGTTCCTGCGCCAGGACGGCTCCGTGGTCCCCATCGAGGCCACCGCCAGCTACCTGCGGGATGATGAGGGCCGGCCGGTGGGCATACTGGGGACGGTCCACGACATCTCCGAGAGGCGCAAGGCGGAGGAGGCCCTCCGGGAGAGTGAGAAGCGCTACCGGCTGCTGGCGGACAATGTCACCGACGTCATCTGCGTGCTGGACAAGAGCCTCAGGGTGACCTATCTCAGCCCTTCCGTGACCCACCTGCTGGGCTACACGGTGGAGCAGAGCCTGGGCCAGCCCTGGGACCAGTGGATAGAGGCGGCCCTCAGGCCGGAGTCCGCCAAGATTGCCACCGAGGTCTTCCGCGAGATCGCGGCCAGCATGGACGAGGGCGCCCCGCGGGAGACCTACAAGTCGTGGACCCTGGAGCTGGAGTTCCGGCGCATGGACGGCACCGCGCTCTGGGCCGAGGGCCGGGTGAGCATCCTGCGGAGCGAGGAAGGGCAGCCCATAGGCTTCCTGGCCCTGGTCCGGGACGTCAGCGAGCGGCGCCGGGCGCAGGAGCTGTTCCAGACCCTGGCCGACAACTCCCCCATTGCCGTGTATATCGCGCAGGACGGCCGGCTGCAGTTCGTCAACTCCCAGTTCAAGCACCACGTCGGCGTGGGGGAGGCCGAGCTGCTGGGAACCGATGCCAGCCGCTTCATCCTGGCCGAGGACAGGGAGACGGCCAGGCAGATGTCCGAGGCCATGCTGAGAGGGGACCGGCCCAACCCTTACGAGTACCGCTTCGTAGGGCGCGCCGGGCGCATCAAGTGGGTCATGGAGCAGGTGGCCCCCATCCTGCACAACGGGCGGCCGGCCACCCTGGGGACCTTCATGGACATCACGGAGCGCAAGCAGTCCGAAGAGACCCTGGTCCGCTCCGAGTCGCAGCTGCGCCTGCTCTCGCAGCGGATCCTGGAGGTGCAGGAGGAGGAGCGGGCCCGCATCGCCCGGGAGCTGCATGACCAGCTGGGCCAGGAGCTGGTGGCCCTCAAGATCGAGGCGGTGGTCCTCATGGAGGAGCTGGGGGGCAATCCCCGGCTGTACGAGCGGGCCCGGGGCGTGCTGGACCTGATAGACCGCCTGGACACCACTGCCCACCGCATCGCCGTCAGCATCCGGCCGGAGATACTGGACAAGCTGGGGCTGGTCAAGGCCATCCAGTGGTACGCCGAGGATTTCGAGCGGCGCAGCGGCATCTCGTGCCCGGTGGAGGCCACCAACGACAGCCTGGTGCTGCCCAAGTCCGTGTCCACCTGCGCCTACCGCATCGTGCAGGAGGCCCTGCTCAACGTCTGGAAGCACTCGCGGGCCTCGCAGGCCAAGATCAAGGTGACCAGCGGCCATGGCGCGGTGACCGTCCGTGTCTCCGACAACGGCGTCGGCATGGACCTGCGGCGGCTTTCCGAGGGGACCACCCTGGGGCTGCTGGGGATGCAGGAGCGCGCGGGCCTGGTCGGCGGCAAGGTAACCATCCGCGGGAACTCGGGAGGTGGGCTCAGGGTGGCGGCCAGCCTGCCCATGGGGCCGGCGCGGCCGGTGACCGGCGTGGCGGCGGACACGGGCCCGGGGCAGACGGCGGCCAGGCCCCGGGACAGGGGCGACATCAGGGTGCTCCTGGTAGATGACCACAGCCTGGTCAGGGCCGGCCTGAGGCGGGTCCTGGAGCAGGCCCCGGACATACGGATCATAGCCGAGGCCCGCGACGGCCGGGAGGCCCTGGACAGCTACCAGGAGGTGGCCCCGGACGTGGTGGTGATGGACATCTCCATGCCCGAGATGGACGGGATGGAGGCCAGCCGGCGCCTGCTGGCCCTCGACGCCCAGGCCAGGATACTGATGCTCACCCGCTTCGAGGAAGAGCAGTACGCCATCCGGGCCATGAAGGCGGGCTGCCTGGGGTACCTGACCAAGGGGTCCTCGACCCAGCAGCTGCACCACGCGGTCCGGGCCGTCGCCCGGGGGAAGCGTTTCCTGTCCGAAGAGGGGCAGGACGTGGTCAACCTGCAGCTTCTGTCCAGCCAGCCCCGGTCCGGGCCGCTGGAAAGCCTTTCCGACCGCGAGCTCCAGGTTCTCAGCCTTCTGGCGCAGGGGCAGGAGCTGAAGGGAGTGGCCCGGGACCTGGAGCTCTCCGTGAAGACGGTGGAGACCTATCGTTCCCGCGTGCTGCACAAGCTGCATCTGCGCAATGACGTGGAGATCTGCCAGTTTGCCATGCAGCACGGCCTCATCGACAGCATGCCCCGGCGGGTGGGCCCGCCGGCGGCCGTGGAATCTACGTAGGATAACTCCTGACAACTCGATCAGGAGATTCCCGATACAGAACCGTCCCGGCCGGGGTTAGCCTGATTTAACGCGCCTCCATCCGCGGCGCGCCATGTTAGGGGGTGGTATAGCGAGAACAGAGTAATACGCTCGTATTCGTTCTTTTTTTTGCCTTTCGTAGTTCATTTCAGGCGAATTGTTTAGCAGGAGGATAATATGGGTGCTGACGAAAGATATGACATAGTCATCGTGGGTGGAGGGCACAACGGCACCACCATCGCGGCCTATCTGGCCAAGTGCGGGCTGAGCGTCTGCATTCTGGAAGAAAGGCCGGAGCTCGGTGGCGCGCAGGAGAACACTGAGCCCGTTGCCGGCGCGCGTCTTTCCCCTCATGCCATTGCCAACTACGGCGGGGCGGCGCCCGGGTGGGAGCAGCTGGAGCTGTGGAAATACGGCTTCCGCATGGACCTGCACGCCCGGCATCCCGAATACCGGCCCCAGCCGACGGGATTCATGACCGGTGAGGGAATGTACCAGGTCGATGATGAATCGGCCATGGGCTTCGCCAAGATCTCGGGCTACCTGGGGCAGCCCCTGGCCTGGACCCAGGAGCTGCTGAGGGCAGCCTTCTGGTGCCCGCCGCATCCGCCCGAGGTGGAGGTGACGGCGGAGAACATCCCCTTCATGCAGGTCTACAAGAAGCATGCTCCAGATGTCTGGACGGAGGAGCTCCTGCGGTGGAGCATGTTCGACTTCCTGGATGAGCACATCAAGGGGGGTGAGCCTTTCAAGACGGTGATGTGCTACATCGCCGCCGTTTCCGGGGCCTTCGGGCACCACGAGGGGCAGGCCGTCCCGGCGCTGTGCAGCGTGCTGGCCTGCACCCCGCCCTTCATACCCCGCCCGGTGGGCCCCCGCGGCAACATCCACGGGTATTTCCACGCGTTGCTGCGCTGCGCCATTGCCCACGGCGCGGTGGCCCGCACCTGCTGCAAGGTGGAGGAGATCATCATCAACAACGGCACGGCG